>CAYOYY010000029.1:0-38252 GCA_964408295.1 uncultured Desulfobacula sp.
GCAATAAGAGATGCTGTTCTTTGCGGGTCAGCACCTGAAAAAGCCTTTGAAATATCTGATATGACAAGGCCTGCCTGACTCATGTCATTGCCGAAAAATTCAATGCAGAAGGTTTTTTTGAATTTAAATTCAGGGTACAGGATAAACTCGGCACAGGTTATGATGCCGTCACAGCCTTCCTTTTGCAGGCCGAATACTCCGTTAAGAGCCTTGTTTGTAACATCCTTGCCAAGGCCTTTTTTTCTGAGCTGACTTCCTTTTATCTCGACACTTTTTATAAAATGTCCGTCAATGCGGTATATATTGAATATCACCCTGTCTTCGGGAAGGGTTTTGCGCAGGGGATGATCTTTGCGCACCACCCTGTAGGCAACTCCGTCCGGCATTGTGATATTGTAGGACAGAACATTGTCTATTGCTGTTCCGTAAAGCACTGCTGTCTTGCCGCCTGCATTTTCAGCAAGATTGCCGCCTATGGTGCATGCCCATGCGCTTGTGGGGTCTGTGGCAAAAATATAGCCAGCCTCTTTTGCCTTTTCAATGGCATCCTGGGTTATGACACCTGCTTCCAGGCTGATTGAGGCATAGGTCCTGCCCTGTGCATTTTTTTTCTTTTCTATTTCTGAAATTCTGTTCAGCTTTTCAGTGTTGATCATGATGCAGGTCGAGGTAAGGGGAGTGGCCCCGCCTGTAAGCCCTGTTCCTGCACCGCGTGGAATAATATTCAGCCCCAGTTTTTTTATTCTCTTCACCAGTGCCGGAACCTGGGATTCCCGGTCAGGCCTCAGCACGGCAACAGGGTTGTAAAGCCGCCAGTCCGTGGCATCGGTTGAATGGGAGGTTATGTTGAAAGGATCAAAATATATATTGTTCTTTCCGATTATGGGGGCAAGGTGCTTTAAAATCCTGTTCTGGTCCGAGTGCACAGTGCGGATTTTTTTTACAAGTTTTTTAAGGGCTTTTTCAAGGGCCTCAAGAACCAGGATTACATCCTTTTGATCCGCGTTTTTCTTTATGGCTGCAAGATCATTTTCAAACTCTGCAAACAGGCGTTTCCTTAAAAGCGGATGTTCCACAAGTTCCTGAAACAGAAAAGGATTTCTCTGTATAATGAACATATCCCCTATGAAACGGAACAGCAGCCTTGCAGATCTGCCTGTGCGGGTTTCAAGGGCAAGCTTTTGTATTGTTGCAGCAATTTCAGACCCGAAAAGATGCCTTATGATCTGGTCATCGCCGGCAGAAGTGTAGTTATATGGTATCTGTCGCATGGAATCTGCCATGTATGTTTAAAGTTCAAAGGTTGTCATGCTTATGACAAGCGGCAAAGATTCAATTTCCCTGACAACCTCACCAGGCACAGGAGTGTCAGTGGTAAGAAAAATTATGTTTCTGTCCCCTGCGTCTTCCCTTCCCACTGTCATGCGGGAAATATTTATATTGTGTTTGCCTAAGGTCACTCCCATTGACCCTATGGAACCGGGCCTGTCAAGGTTGTGGATCAGGGCCAGATGGCCTTCCGGAATTACTTCAAGACGGAAATTGTTGATCCTGACGATCCGTGCATCATCTTTGCCGAAAATGGTTCCTTCCAGTATATTTGTCTGTTCTTCAGATTCAACTGAAATTCGTATCAGGTTTAAAAAATTGCCTGATTCACCTGAACTTGTTTCGGAAATTCTTATTCCCATTTCCTTTGCAAGGGAAACAGCATTTACAAGATTGACATTGTGATGGACAAATTTTGACAAAAGTCCCTTGACTGCCGCAAGTGTAAGGGGTTTTAAATCAAATTCAGGGAATTTGCCGCCAAATTCAATGTCTATTTTTTTTATTCCGCCCTTTGTGATCTGTGCCTGCATGCTGCCCATTTTTTCTGCAAGATACAGAAAAGGCGCAAGCTGCCTTAAAACCTCGCCTGAAACAGAAGGCACATTAACTGCATTTATGACAGTATCTTCAAGCAGATAGGCTATCACCTGATTTGCAGCGGCAACAGCAACATTTGTCTGGGCTTCCTTTGTAAAGGCTCCAAGATGCGGGGTGGCAATCACCTGGTCAAGTTTCAGCAATGGGTTGTCGCCTGGAGGCTCGGTTGAGAATACATCAAGAGCCGCTCCTGCCACCTTTCCTGATTTGATTGCAGCATAAAGGGCAGCCTCGTTTATTATGCTGCCGCTTGCGCAGTTTATTACCATGACCCCTGTTTTCATTCTGTCAAATGCTTCAGCATCAAGCAGGTCAATGGTGGAATCCATTTTAGGCACATGGATTGAAATATAGTCTGCGTGTGCATACAATTGTTCAAGGCTTACAGGCTCAAATCCGGCCTTTTCAATGTGATCGCCCGCAATATTGGGATCGTAAACCATTACTTTCATTTTAAGGCCCTTTGCAAGGGAGGCTGCAATGGATCCTATGTTGCCGAATCCCATTACACCGAAAACCTTGTTGCTGACCTCGCGGCCCTGAAATGATTTTTTTTCCCATCTGCCCTGCTTCAGGGATACACTTGCACATACAATTTTTCTCGTCAGGGCCATCATCATGGCAATGGCATGCTCTGCCGTGGTCACGGAATTGCTTTTTGGAGTGTTCATGACGGCAACGCCTTTTCTTGTGGCCTCATCAATGTCAACATTGTCAAGGCCGGCTCCGGCCCTTGCAACCACCTTGAGGTTTGCTGCTGCATCAAGCACTTTTTTTGTCACCTGGGTACGTGCCTGAACAACAAGCGCATCATATTCAGATATGATACTGATAAGCTGGTCCGAAGAAAGATCAGGTTTTACATCAACCTCAATGTCAGGGCAGTCCTGAAATATTCTTATTCCTTCCTGTTCAATGGGATCGCTTACAAGTACTTTTTTCATGATCTGTTCTCCTTTTCAAAGGAATGCATGAATTCAATCAGGGCTCTGACTGCTTCCATGGTTGTCGCATTGTACACAGAAGCCCTGCACCCGCCCACTGACCTGTGCCCCTTCAACCCGCCCAGGCCGTTTTTTTCAGCTTCGGCAACAAAGGCTTTTTCAAGGTTTTCATCCGGCAGCCTGAAGGTGATGTTCATAAGTGATCTTGAGCTTTTTTCAGCGGTTCCCCTGTAAAAATTGCCAGAATCAATATAATCATAGAGGAGAGCTGCTTTCCTGGCATTGTATTCTTCCATGCTTTCCAGTCCTCCCATATCCTCTTCAAGCCATTTCAGCACAAGGCCGATGGTGTATATGCCAAAACACGGAGGAGTGTTGTACATGGAATTTTTTTCAGCATAGGTTGAATATCTCAGCATGGTGGGAAGGTTATCACATTCCATGTCAAGCATGTCATTGCGTATTATCACCATGCAGGTACCTGAAGGCCCAAGATTTTTCTGGGCTCCGGCATAGATCATTCCAAACCTGTCCATATCAAGGGGCCGTGAAAAGATATCAGAGCACATGTCACACACAATGGGAATACCGCCTGTGTCTGGAAATTCATGAAACTGCGTGCCTCTGATAGTGTTGTTGGATGTAAGGTGCACAAATTTTGCTTTTTTTGAAAATTCAATATTCCCTGGAATATATGTGAAGTTTCTGTCTTCTGAAGAACCTGCCACCCTGATGTTTTTTTTCTGGATCAGGGCTTCATTGATTGCCTTGGTTGACCATGTTCCTGTGTTCACATAATCTGCCGTGTCTTCATCTGCCAGAAAATTCATTGGAATCATGGCAAACTGCATGGATGCACCTCCCTGCAGAAAAAGAACATGGAACCTGTCATCAAGTTTCAAAAGCCTTTTTGCGCGTTCCACAGCATCGTTTATCACATCATCAAACAGGGCAGACCTGTGGCTTATTTCCGTGATTGACATTCCTGAACCGCGAAAATTCAGAAATGAGGACTGTATCTGTTTTAAAACCTTGACAGGCATGGCAGCAGGGCCTGCATTAAAATTGAATATCCTGTAATCATCCATTGATTTTTCCTATTTATATTCCCTTGTTTTCTGAAATTCAATCCCCGGCCATTCTTCCATTGTGAATCCAAGCTGATACTCGCTTGTGGTCATGAAGGTAAGACAGCCTTCAGAATCCACTGCAAGATTGGCTTCATTGTGTTTTTTAAAATCCCGCAGAAGTTTTTCATCTTCACACAATACCCATCTTGCAACAGATAAATCAACAGTTTCATAACCTGCATTTACATTATATTCTGCTTTCAGGCGCGCCATGGTCACTTCAAACTGCAGAACACCCACAGCACCCATTATATACATGTTGCCGTTCAGCGGGCGGAAAACCTGGATTGTGCCTTCTTCTGCAAGCTGGACAAGGCCCTTGTTCAGGGCCTTTGCCTTCATGGGATCCTTCAGCAGCACCCGCCTGAAATGCTCAGGCGCAAAATTGGGAATTCCAAGAAATTTCAAAGGTTCCTTTGTGGAGAAAGTATCCCCGATCTTGATTGTACCGTGATTATGTATTCCTATTATATCTCCGGGATAGGCTGTTTCAATATTGTTTCTCTGTCTTGCCATGAAGATTGTGGCATTGGAGATTTTTATCTCTTTTCCGATTCTGTGGTGTTTTACCTTCATGCCCCTGGTGAATTTTCCGGAACATATCCTGAAAAATGCAATTCTGTCCCTGTGGTCAGGATCCATGTTTGCCTGAATTTTGAAAGTAAATCCTGAGAACTGCTTTTCATCAGGGCTTACCGTCCTTGTTACTGCCTGACGCTTTCCAGGAGGCGGTGCAATTTTTACAAATGCATCCAGCATTTCCCTGACCCCGAAATTGTTTATTGCAGAACCAAAAAAAACAGGAGTCTGGGTCCCGCTGAGATACAGTTCAAGGTCAAACGGCTCTGCTGCTCCTGAAATAAGCTCAATGTCCTCCCTGAGCTGATCTGCCTGTGTGCTGGAAATCAGATCGTCAAGGCGGGGGTCATCAAGATCATCAATAATGATACCATCATTGTCTTCCGGTGTATATCCAGGCCTGAAAATGCCAAGCTCTTTTTTTTCAAGGTTATACACACCCCTGAAGCGTTTACCCATGCCGATCGGCCAGGTAAGGGGAATGCATTCTATCTGTAGCTTGTCTTCTATGTCACCGAAAATATCAAGGGGTTCAAGGCCTTCCCTGTCCAGTTTGTTGATGAATGTAATGATGGGAGTGTTGCGCATGCGGCAGACTTCCATGAGCTTCTGTGTCTGCGGTTCCACGCCCTTTGCATTGTCGATTATCATTACAGCGCAGTCCACGGCTGTAAGCACCCTGTAGGTGTCTTCTGAAAAGTCCTTGTGGCCGGGAGTGTCAAGAAGATTTATTTCATAGCCTCTGTAATTAAACTGCATTACAGACGAGGAAACGCTTATGCCTCTTTCCTGTTCAATGGAAAGAAAATCACTTGTGGCAGCCCTTGCAATTTTTCTTGATTTTACGGCACCTGCCTGGTTTATTGCTCCGCCGAACAGCAGAAGTTTTTCTGTCAGTGTTGTTTTTCCGGCATCAGGATGGCTTATAATGGCAAATGTTCTGCGTTTGTTTATCTCCTTTAACAGGCCGGGGTCAGTTTCAACTTGATTCATTAAATAAAATTTCCTCAATTAAAGGATTTTTAAGGGGCAGAAATTTAACAGTATTTTTTTATATTTTCAATAAGAAAATGTAAAACCCGGCAATTTATTCTCCTGATTTTGACTTGTTCAAGTTTATGTAAGAATCTGTTTGTGCTGTATTTATAAATAAACTGTCCCAGGACTTTTAATCTTCCCACGGGTTAAGGAGTGCGACCTAACTTTTTTCCATGTCTGAAGTGTTTCTGGTCACAACAATTAGGTGATGAGTTATGGCGGTGGCAGCAATGAGAGAATCTATGGCTGGCATAGGCTTTGTGAAGTTCGCCAATTGTCAGGACACTGATAAAGAGGTTCCGCAGCAGGCATTACGTCCTGACAGAACACATCAGGATACAACCCAGGACAGCGTTGATCAGCCTTGGCTTTTACCGGCTTTTATCTGTTTTTTGTGTCTTCCTGAGCCTGAGTTTGAAAAAATCATAAACTGCCCATACAAGCAGAATGACACTTAACACCCTGTTGAATGTTGCATGTTCAAGCATTTCAGGGTCAGTTGTAATCCACCCGTCCCATAAACACCACAAACCGAAACCAGCCAGCAGAATTGTAAATATATATGGATTCATGCGCGGCGGGGCAGGTTTTTTGTTCTGGTTATCCATTTCATCCCCTTTAAAGAATATATAGTTGATCCAGTTTTTCAAACAGGGATTTTCTCACGTTCTCAAATTCCTCAACCTTTGCCTTGGCTTTTTCAGATTCGCTCTGGTTGAATAATCCCACAATTTCTTTTAATTTTTCATGATTTTGTCTGTGCAGTTCATAAACTTCGTCAAAAACAGGCTCAGATTTCAGATGATCCGGAGGAGAATCAAGCCAGCGGCCAAAGTCACATTGATGATGGTCAGGAACCTTGTCGGCTTCAAGCCGGATAAAACCCTTGAGAACAGATGTGAGGCGCAACCTTCCATTGAAGTGAGCAGCTTTTACTTTTCCTATGTCAAAATGGTTGGGCCTGAATATGAACTGGTTTACAAGTGAACCAAGGGTCTGTGAATTTTCATGCATTTCCCTTCCAAGCTCCCTTGTGTTCAGGGTATTGATCACCACTTCATCTGCCATGGTTTTTATGTCTGCAATTTCACGGGTTACCTCTGAATTTGCAGTATATGCCTGGGAAATATTTTCATTGACCTGGGCAATTCCTGTGGATGCCTGGTTTACATTGGATGATATCTCTGCTGTGGCTTCGGCCTGTTCCTTTATTGCTGCATCCATTACAGAGACAATCTCATTTGTTTCACTGATGGTTCCTGTAATTGTATCTATGACATCAATTGTCTGCTTTGTTGAAGCCTGTACATCTTCTATCTGGGTTTTAATCTGTTTTGTTGCATCAGATGTCTGCTGGGCAAGTTCTTTTATCTCGTTTGCCACAACTGCAAATCCTTTGCCTGCTTCTCCTGCCCTTGCAGCTTCTATGGTTGCATTCAGGGCCAGCAGGTTTGTCTGTTCGGCAATTGTATTTATTGTTTCCGTTACCTTTGTGATCTGTTCTGCTGCACTTCCAAGCTCCTGAACACTTCTGCCTGCTTTTTCCGATTCTTTCACAGATGCCAGGGTTATCTGTCTTGCTTTCCGGGTGTTTGATGCAATTTCGTTTATGGTTGTGTTCATCTGTTCTGCTGCTGCTGTTACCATGGACATGTTTGAGGCTGTCTGTTCTGAAGCGCTTGCAATCGCCGACATGTTGGCATTCATCTCTTCTGCTGCCGCAGCAACTGTATTGCAGTTTTCCGCCATATCAAGGGCAGACTGAAGGGATTTGTCCGTAATTTTGTTCAAAAGTCCTGTGATGTGTTCAATGGTTGAAGAACTGCCTCTCACCTTTGACAGCATCAGGTCAAGATGTTTTGCAAGTTTGTTTGTTGCTTTGGCAATCCATTCTATTTCATCGTTTTTCCTGATATCTGCCCTTGTGGTTATATCACCCTTGGCAAGTGTGGATGTTGTGGAAACAAGCCTGTTGATATCCTTGAGCATCTGCATGAATATTACAAATATCATTACGAACAATAAAAAAATTACAATATATCCGCAGATGGATATGACAATGCTTCTTTTCTGGGCTCTTCGCATTTCAATAACAGCTTTTTCTCCAGCCTGTACAATCCCCTGATTAATTGTTTCCAATGCTTTTAAGGCAGGGTTGTCATTAATTTTGACGGCAGCATCAATTTCATTGGAATTTTTCCCCTGCCTGTGCATCTGCTCTGATACAGCAATGGCATCAATATATTGCTGAGCTGTCTGTCTTATGGTTTCCAGAGCTTTTTTGTCTTTAGCTTGTGTAAGATGAGCATTCAGCTCATCCAGAGACTGCATAAGTTTTATTCTGTTTTTTTCAAACCGGTCAAGGTATTTTTTGGCACCGCGCAGTACATGATTTTTAAAATTGTGGATAAACCCCCCGTACCCAAACTGAGAATTTATGACCTGGAGAAGATACTGGTTTCTGGCTGCTGACCTTGCATGCTGCATGGAAGCATCCATAATACGGGTTGACTGTATCTGAAATCCTGCAATTGTCACCATTACAATTGCTGCCACAATCATCATGAACATGAGTTTTTTGAAAATAGTCATTTTTTTTCCTTGCGATTTTATTCCGGTTTAACACTTGAAAACACAAACTAAGCATATACAGCATAAAATTTGCGTAATGCAAGGAAAATTTATTTTCTGGTTTTATAATTGGCCCTGAGCCAGTCCCGATAGGTTCCGGCCATTACACTCTGCCACCATGCTCTGTTTTCAAGATACCATTTAATGGTTTTCTTGATTCCTGTTTCAAAGGAATGCCGGGGACAGAATCCAAGTTCATCGGTTATTCTGTCTGCATTTATGGCATAGCGCCTGTCATGGCCGGGCCTGTCCTTGACATGGGTGATAAGATCTTCAGGATCAGTGCCCTGAGAGGCCGGGGAAAGGGGAAATGCTCTGGCAAGTTCCGGGTTTTCGAGAATTATTTCATGTATAAACCTGCATATCTGCCGGATAATGTCAATATTGGCTTTTTCATTGTTTCCACCTATATTATAGGTACGTCCAGGCTCTCCTTTGTGAAGAACAAGGTCAACTCCCAGATTGTGGTCGTCAACATAAAGCCAGTCCCTTATCTGCCTGCCGTCTCCGTATACCGGCAGGGGTTTGTTGTTAAGAATATTGATTATAACCAGGGGAATCAGTTTTTCAGGGAATTGAAACGGGCCGTAATTGTTGGAGCAGTTTGTGATTGTGGTCTCAAGCCCGTATGTCTTGTGATATGCGCGTACAAGGTGATCTGATGCAGCCTTGCTTGCAGCATAGGGAGAATTGGGCTGGTACTGGTTTTTTTCCGTAAAGGCAGGGTCATCAGGGCCAAGCGAGCCGTAAACCTCGTCTGTGGATATATGGTGAAACCTGTGATCAGTATTTTTCCGGTCAAGCCAGATTTTTCTGGCAGCCTTTAAAAGAGTATGGGTTCCTGTGATATTTGTCTGTATGAACTGGTCAGGCCCGAGTATTGACCTGTCAACATGGGATTCAGCTGCAAAATGGACAATGGTGTCTATATTTTCAGTTTCAATAAGGGTCTCCACAAGATCCTGATCCAGGATACTGGCATGCACAAATCTGAAATTTGGATTTTTATCCGCTTTTTCAAGGTTTGCTCTGTTGCCTGCATAGGTAAGGGCATCAAGGCCTGTGATTCTGTCTTCAGGATATCTGTCAAGCCAGTAGTAAACAAAATTTGTTCCGATAAATCCAGCAGCTCCTGTCACAAGAATATTTTTCATTTTACCAATTCCTCAAGCATTGATCTTAGCTGAGTGCGCCAGTGCAATGGAAAGATCCCTGTTTTTTCCCACATGGATCTTTTATCCAGCACACTGAAAGCAGGCCGCGCACCAGCAGTCGGATACCTGTCTGCTGCCACTGGCATAACCTGAGGGGTATCGTCAGGGATCAGCCCTTTCTCGCATGCTTCTTCACGGATTGCACAGGCAAAGTCATACCAGGAGGCAACTCCTGCATCTGTCCAGTGATGAATGCCTGTGACCTGTTTTTCAACACATATCCAGACAGCTTCTGCAAGCCCTCGTGCCCATGTGGGAGTTCCTATCTGCTCGTCAATCACGGACAGGGGCTTTTTTTTCTTCATCATTGCGATCATGGTTTTTACAAAATTTTTCCCCTGTGATGAATACAGCCATGCCGTTCTTATGATCAGAGCCCTGTTGCCAAGATGTTTTATAACTGCTTTTTCACCTTCAAGTTTTGAAACCCCGTAAACAGACAAAGGCTTTGCCTCGTCATAAGGCAGATAGGGCCTGGTGGTTTTACCGTCAAAAATAAAATCTGTTGATATATGTATCAGTTGTATTCCTGACTCAGCAGCCATGCGTGCCATATGGTCAACTGCAATATGATTTACTTTAAAAGCAGTATCTTTTTGACTTTCTGCCCTGTCAACATCTGTGTATGCTGCAGCATTGATTATACAGTCAGGCTGTACAGCATTGATGCATTGATCAATGGACCGGGGCTGGCAAAGATCGATTCCGGGAAAATCACATTCTGAAAGTTCAATATTTTCAGGGCATGTTTTTGTAAGCTCACAGCCAAGCTGACCTGTGCTGCCGATCAGAAGTATTTTCATGAATACACCTCAGCCTCAGCAAACAAAGGAGCTTTTTTATCCTTTTCTGACAGAACAGGGGTGCCTCCCGCAGGAACAGGCCATTTTATATCAAGATCAGGGTCATCCCATCTTATGCATCTTTCATGTTCAGGTGCATAATAATCTGTACATTTATAAACAAACTGTGCTGTATTGCTCATTACATAAAATCCATGGGCAAATCCGGGAGGAACCCAGAGCATATGCCTGTTTTCATCGGAAAGCACGGCTGATACCCATTTTCCGAATGTGGGGGAGGATTTTCTTAAATCAACTGCAACATCAAAGATTTTTCCTTCCAGAACTCTTACAAGTTTGCCCTGGGCCTGTTCTATCTGATAGTGAAGCCCTCTTAAGACATTGGAGCCAGATTTGCTGTGGTTATCCTGGACAAATGAAATATCAGCCACATTCTGCCTGAAACTGTCATCACGCCAGGTCTCCATGAAAAAACCCCTGTGGTCTCCAAAGACCTGGGGTTCAATTTTCATTACTTCCGGTATTTCAAGGCATTGAAATTTCATTTTGCTTTCTCTGCAATATTCAGCAGATATCGTCCATATTCATTCTTTTTCATGGGTTCGGCAAGCCTTACAAGCTGGTGTGTGTCAATAAGGCCCATTCTGTAAGCAATTTCTTCAGGACATGCGATTTTAAGTCCCTGCCTGTCTTCCACAACCTTGATGAACATGGCAGCGTCAAGCAGGGATTCATGGGTTCCCGTGTCAAGCCATGCCGTGCCCCTGCTGAATAATTCCACAGACAGGATGCCTTTTTCAAGATAGATTCTGTTTACATCGGAAATTTCAAGTTCTCCCCTTGCAGACGGTTTGATCTGTTTTGCAATTCTTACCACTTCGTTGTCATAAAAATAAAGGCCTGTGACTGCATAATTGGATGCCGGATGCTCAGGTTTTTCCTCTATGCCTGTTACATTGCCGTGGACGTCAAATTCCACTACTCCGTATCTTTGGGGGTCTTTTACATAATATCCGAATATTGTGGCTCCCCGTGTCCTGGCTGCAATGGACTGAAGCCTTTCGGAAAGCCCTTCTGCATAAAATACGTTGTCACCCAGAACAAGGGCTACACTATCTTTGCCAATGAAATTTTCTCCGATTATAAAGGCCTGGGCAAGACCGTCAGGGGAGGGCTGGACTGCATATGAAATTGAAATACCCCATTGAGACCCGTCTGACAGCACTTTTTTAAAATTTTCAAGATCACGGGGGGTTGTGATCACAAGTATCTGTCTTATACCTGAAAGCATCAGGGTTGTAAGGGGATAATATATCATTGGCTTGTCATATACCGGCATGAGCTGTTTGCTGACCGAATATGTCAGGGGATAAAGCCTGGTCCCTGATCCTCCGGCAAGTATTATTCCCTTACGCATCTGCATGTCTCCTGAATCTCTTTGATCAATGGTGCAGAATATAAAACATTATTATATTGCTTACAAGGATATTTAAAGATTGATCTTTCCTTTTCTTGTGACTCTGATTACAGGATAAACAATGCCTGCATCAAGCTTTGCAGTTAGTGTATATGAAATTTTGCCGAGCTGCCTGTGTCTTATCATATCGTTTAAAAAGGCAAGGCTGTGGAAAAAATCAACTGATGCCTTAAGAACAATATCAGCTTCACCATAGGGCATGATATGAGGCAGGCTGTTTTTTACTCCGGTAATTATTTTATGGCCTTCAAGGGAAATTGTATATGAGATTCCTGCAAGTTTCAGGGGGGTGCGGTTCGGGTTTATGATGTGAAGCCCTATCTCAAATCCTGGAATATTTCCTTTACCCGGAACAGGTTTAAAAGAGGTAATACTGACAGACGGGGTTTCGTAGCCCGGCTGAAGAGTGGCACACCCTGTAAAAAAGATAAGAATAACAAATATCAGTATATATGCTGCCGTTTTTTGTAAAATTTTTTATATTCTCCTTTGCTTGTCATCCTATGATGTCAATCAGTGAACCAATGGTTTCTTCATAGGTTTTAATTGTTTTGGCATTTGCCTTGAATCCCTGCTCAGCTTTCATCTGATCCACAAATTCCTTTACAATATCAGCATCAGGCAGACCTTTGGCAAGGTTTCCGGCACTTGTTTCAATCTGTTTTGAAAATGTTTTCATGGCGGTCAGACCGGCCTGCATTGAAATCTGCATTATAATTTACTCCTTAAAAAATAGACTTTAAAGAGTTTTCTTGCAATAATCATACTTAAAAGGTATGGGAAACAGATGAAAATGTCAATTCCATAAAAACCTGAAAGGAAGATCAATGTTTGAAACAGGCAAGACAATTATGCTGCTGATTGATGTGCAGGGCAGGCTTGCACAGCTCATGCATGAAAAGGATGAATTATTCAGATCACTTGAAATCATGGTTCAGGCCATGAAAATTCTTGAAATCCCAATTATCTGGATGGAACAGGTTCCGGAAAACCTGGGTTCCACCACTGAGTCCGTTTCAAGGCATCTGACAGGGATGACACCTATAGAAAAATTTTCGTTTTCATGCTGCAATGACTTAGGCTTTAAGGAAAAATTTGACAGTTTTGGAAGAAAACAGGTGCTTTTAACGGGAATTGAAACCCATATCTGCGTTTTTCAGACCGGGCGCGATCTGATAGCACAGGGGTGTGAGGTTCAGGTTGTTGCTGATTGTGTCTCATCCAGAACTCTTGAAAATAAAAGAATCGGAATTGAACGGATTGTGCAGGAAGGCGGCAGTGTGACCTGTGTTGAAATGATATTGTTTGAACTGCTCAAAGAAGCCCGTGGCGACAGATTTAAACAGATAATCAGGTTGATCAAATAAATAAAAAACAGGGTGAATTCTCATGCTGTTATGCCAAATGAGGATGTGGATTCTTCAGGTAGGGCACCTGTTTTTACATATGCCTGTGCTGCCTGTTCAACATTGCCGAAAGCCTGTTTTTTATCTGCCTGTGCCTGGTGTTTTGTCCGTGACACCATAAGATCGGCAAGTGCTTTTGCAGCCTGGGCACTTGCCTGGGATGCCACCTTGAGATCCTGGGCAGATGGATCAGCAGGAGCAAGGGCGGCATTTCTGACCTGGTTCATTTTTTTCAGCGTTGCCTGCGGGTCTCCCGGCACTTCAGATGTGTCTATGTGGACTTCTCCGCCCACAGCATAATTTTTTCCGTCAGGCCCTCGTTTGTAGGTAAAATTGGCACCTGAGGTGATATATCTGCCGCCCGCTGCAATATGAGCCATTTCATGCCGCCTGACTTTTGCATCTGTCTGCTTCAGCTGTTCTATAACCCGCATTTCAGCTCTGGTCAGGGCCTGATCTCCTGCAGCCTTTGCGCTTGCACCGGAAGCAGAAGCATCTGTCCTGGAAGTATCTTTATTGTCTGCCTGTGAATCTGAGACATTGGCCTGGTCAGAAGCCGGGTGGCGATCCTCAGGGCGCAGGGAAACACGGGGCTGAACCGCTGCAGGTTGAAACCTGGTGTATGTGGCAGAGGAAATATTCATCATGCAATACCCATGGTGAGTTTAAATTATCTGTGCAATGTTTTTATTATATTTATAACAAACCGGTATTGCAAGATAATTTCGTTCAGTCAGCAAGCTCTTCTGATATTTTTTTGAATTGGTCTGAAAGCCTTATGAATGACTCTATGATGTCAGGATCAAAATGTTTTCCACTGTCGCTGATGATGATCTCACAGGTTTTTTCATGGGAAAAGCCCTTCTTGTACGGCCTTTCAGAGCGCAGTGCATCATAAACGTCTGCAACTGCCATGATCCTGGCGGACAATGGAATCTCTTCACCTGCAAGTCCTTTTGGATAGCCTGTGCCGTCCCATTTTTCATGGTGGGACATGGTGAGCTGTTCTGCGATCTGAAGAAATGATTTGAAATTCAGTTTCTGCATGGCCTTATGGATCATGTCAGCTCCGAATTCGCAATGTTTTTTCATTATCTCAAATTCTTCATCAGTGAATCTGCCATGTTTCTGAAGAATACGGTCAGGTATTGCAACCTTGCCTATATCATGGAGGGGGGCTGATTTTACAATTTCAGTATAGTATTCATTTGTAATATAGTTTTTATACTTGTCTGTTTTCATCAGATCGCCTGTGAGAAGCTGAACATATTTTGCTGTACGTGCAATATGATTGCCTGTGACACTGTCACGAAGCTCTGCCTGGTATGCCAGTGCAAATATAGTGACATCTTCTGTCTGAGTCAGCTGACGGTTGAGGGAAAGCAGTTTTTCCCGTTCTTCTTCAAGGGCATTGGTTATCTGAAGGGTTTTGTCATAATTTTTTTTTATGGCTGCAACTATTTTCTGATGCAGGTTGTTTTCAATATATACAAACAATGCACCAAAAAAGAAAATTGCTCCTGTGATAAGCTCGGATGCAAAATTTATATTAAAACTGAAAAGGATGAGAACCATGATATAACCCAGCAGAAACAGGCATATCAGGAACTGGTGGGCAGCAAAACTTCGTGGCCGGGTCAGGTCATCGCTTATATAAAATTCTTTCATTAATTTTACATTGCCGCGGAATTTTGCAAGGCTTAAAACCATGAAAATAATACCGCTGAAAACCAGAATACAGGAACCGAACTTATAAATACCTTCCATGAATTAATACCGCCTTATCAGAACAACTCCTGCAGTAATCAGGACGATACCTGTAAAACGCTGCCATGAAAATGATTGTACAGGTATTCCGGTGAGCCCGAAATGATCCATGAATACAGCCATAAAAAGCTGGCCTGCAACGACAAGGCCGAAAGTGAGGGCTGCACCCAGCCTGGGAGTCAGGATTATGGTGGCAGCAACATAAAAGGCTCCAAGCAGTCCTGCCCCCCATACAGTCCAGTGAATATCGGCAGCGCAGCGGATATCGGCAAAATTTATTCCAGTACCAAGGCCATAGCATAAAAGCCCCAGTGTTCCCACTGCAAATGAAATGAGGGCTGCATAAACAGGGTCATTGACAGCCCGCCCCATTTTTGCGTTAAGGCCTGCCTGCAGAGGAGCCAGCATTCCGGCTGCAAAAGCTGTAAGCAGAAGTATAAATCTCATGTGTAGTTTTCAATCCTTTTGAAATAAGTCAGAGAATGCTAAAAATATCACAACCTGAATTAGTTTGGCAAGTTTAATGTCAAAGAGGGGAAACTGCCTGAAACACAATAAAATTACAGATTTTTGTAAAATTGTTTTTCAAGGATCCTGACTCTTTTCTTTCTGTCAGGCCTGAGAAAAAAGCAGTAAAGCGGGTCATCCATTATAGATTTTTCTTGCAGTATTTTTTTTTCAAGCATTGCAAGCACCTGAACAGAAACATCACAGGACGGGTATCCTTTGTCATCAAGTGGTATATCCCTGCCTTTATGAATTTTTACGATATTGTTTATATCCACAAGTTTGAGACTGCCGTTATAGGTCAGTACAAGATTGCCTATGCCTGCAAGATCAGGAATATATCCTGTATCTGCGATCATGGCTCTTGTTCGTTTCACAAATGTGGCTATCTGGTTCTCTGCTTTTTTTGCAATGTCCCTTCGCCTGTCAGTTTCAGGCACAGCAGCCCTGAACAGGTCTTCAAGATAGGTTCTGCCGAAAATTCGCCATGGATCAAGAATTTCGCCCTCAATATATTCCTGAAGACCGCAGAGAACAATCTGGTTTGTTCCGGTTCCGGTATAATCCACAATGAACTCGTCGGATTTTGCAATAAGACCGGGGCCAAGGAATTTAAGCAGTATCCTGTATTTTTTTATTTCGTTAAAAACCTGATCAACACAGTTAAACCTGTTACGGAAAATTCTGAACATTTTTAAGGGCTTTGCCCTGGGAAAAATCCTGATGCTGTCAGTAATTTCTCCTGTGGTCTCCTTTTCAAGATCGCTTGACTTGAGGACTTCAAAAATATGAGATCGGAGCCCGGAACGATAATATTTTCTGAAAACAAACGGAACATGGTCATTGATAAAATTGAGCTGTACAACCTCTTCTCCTGACAGGCAGGCTCTGTCTCTTATGTCTTTACCTGTTTTAAGGTGTTTCATTTCAACTGACTGTCCTTGCTGCCCCTGCGGTTATATATACATGATACATGCTGCCTGCTTTCAAGCTGTGCCTGGCATTCCACACACAGACAGACTCCTGGTATGGCCCTGCGCCTTGCTTCAGGTATGATCTCTTTGCATTCCATGCAGTGTGTCAGACTTTTTTGTTTTCCCTGGGGCAGGTTTTTTCTTGCAGCTTTTACAGCATCCTGAACGCTTGCATCTATCTGTTCCTGAACTGCTCCGTCCCTGGCCCATCCAACTGCCATGATTTTCTCCTGGAATAATCTGAAATTAGAATTTTTGCCGGCTGAGAATTTTCAGCCGGCAAAAATCCGGTATCCTGAAATTGGAATCAGAAACTGTATCTTATACCTATCAAAAGGTTATGACTTGAGAATTCATTGTGAATTATGCTTTTGTCAATGGCAGTAAAATCCTGATCCTGTGTCATGAAATACCTGTATTTAAAGTCCAGAACAATATTTTCGGCAATATCCACTGCAACACCTGCTCCTGCCTGATAAGCCATCACAGTGTCATTGTCATCAAGCACTTTTGTACCGGAACTTGTTAAATCATTTACATCCACATTGGCAAAACCGATTCCAAGTGTGATAAAAGGGGTGAACCGGGTGTGGGTTTCAAAATCCAGATATCCGTTTATCATGAAGGCTGATACTGAGAGATCTCCGCCAGCGTTCCTGGTTGTGCCTGTCTCTATCTGTTTGTCAAAATCGTTTTTCTGCCATGATATTTCCCCTTCGATTCTGGGCATACCGAATTTGTATCCTATGGCTGCATTCACTGCATAACCATTGTCAAACTGAAAAACACCTCTGGTTCCGTCCGAGGTCGAGTAGTCAGAATCAGGGGCAAATGTCATGCCGGCTCCGGCTCCTATATATAATCCGTTTTTCATGCCTGCCCAGGCAGAAGATGCTGTGAATACAAGTGCAATAAAAGCACAAAACAAACAATAACTCAGTTTTTTACGCATAATATACCTCCTTTAATCTGAACAATTTCATTGCTGTTGATGGGCCATCCATCTGCAGAATTGTTCTGTGAATCACAATAAATACCTGCGGGTTCAGGAAGTCAAGTAAAAAACATTGTCATGCAATACATTGACTTTTTTACCTGCGGGCAATAGGATTTATTCGGGGTTAAGGAGACTGTGACAATCATGGGAAAAAATCTGGCTGCAATATTCAGGAAAAATGCTTTAAAAGTTTCTGCTTTTGTCCATGAAACCGCTGGAATACGTGAAGCTCTTGTAAAGTCCGTTGAGATATGTCTGAAAGCGCCTGAGTGCGAAATGCTCATGCCGGCAGAAGATTCAGGTGACAGTCGAAGAATCCTTGCTGCTCCGGGACTTGGTGCTGATGAATATGCAATATTGGATGCATGCTGCAGGGAAAAACATATCAGAGTTGTCAGGGAAAGACTGCGCCGTTTTCCAGGCGGGTTTGATGCAGGGATCACACTGGTGGATGCCGGGATCGCAGAAACCGGCACCCTTGTGGTGAATTCAGATTCAGAAGATATACGCCTTGCCTCCATGCTGTGTGAAACCCACATTGCCATACTGGATAGATCAGATATCAGAGTTTCAGCTCTTGAGATGGCAGATGAGCTTGGGGCGATGATGAATTCCTGCGGTTCTTATACTTCTTTCATAACAGGGGCGAGCAGGACTGCTGACATTGAACGGGTGCTTGCCCTGGGCGTTCATGGCCCACTTGCTCTTCATATCGTGCTGAAAGGCAGTATGTAATATGGGAAAAAATAAAAATTTTGCTTTGTACAGGGCCAGGGTGAATCAGGCTGTTTCCAATGAATTTCTGAGAACAGCCATGGACAGATTTGCAGTGGCATACAGGCAGTCGCGTATCAATGCTTTTGCAGGCATGAATGTTTCTGAATCCATAAAAGAGGTGGCAGCCATCAGGTCAGGTGCTGTCAGAAACAATGCAGGTCTTGTGAATTTATTTTGTAATGCTGCCCGTAAAAAAGGCGTTAAAGTACATATGGCATCTGATGCCCTGGATGCCGGCAGAATCATTGCGGAAATTGCGGGAAAAGCAGGAGTAAAATCAATTATAAAATCGAAATCCATGACAGCAGAGGAAATAAACCTGAACCTCCAGCTTGAAAACAGAGGACTTGAAATAACGGAAACAGATCTTGGAGAATGGATTGTGCAGTTGAAAAAGGAAAAACCTTCCCATATGGTCATGCCTGCCATTCATCTGTCACGTTATCAGGTGGCAGATCTGTTCTCCGGTGTGACAGGCTCGGTACAGGATTCACAGATTGAACATCTTGTCAGGGTGGCAAGAAGACAGCTTCGGGAAAAATTTGTCCTGGCAGACATGGGAATTTCCGGGGCAAATTTTCTGCTTGCAGACAGCGGTATTGTGGGAATTGTGACCAATGAAGGCAATGCAAGGCTTGTTACTACCCTGCCGCGTGTGCATGTTGTTCTCGCAGGAATTGACAAGGTTCTGCCTTCACTTGAGCAGGCCCTTTCTGTCAATGCTGTTCTGCCGAGAAATGCCACAGGACAGGCCATTACTTCCTATTTAACATGGATCACAGGCCCGGGTGAATACAGGCCAGGTTCAGGGGATTCAGAAAAACAGATGCATGTTGTTCTTCTGGATAACGGTCGCAGCGCAATTGCAAAAGATCCTGTATTTTCACAGGCTCTGCAATGTATAAGGTGCGGTGCCTGCGCAAATGTATGCCCTGTGTACAGGGTAGTGGGAGGGCATGTAATGGGCCATATTTACATTGGTGCCATCGGCCTTGTTTTTACATATCTTTTTCATGGAACAGATGCTGCAGAAAACCTTGTCAGAAACTGCACAAACTGTGGAGCATGCAGGGATGTATGTGCTGCCGGCATTGATTTGCCCTGCCTGATCAATGAGGTGCATTCAAGAATCCAGGATGAAAAGGGCCATTCTCTGCAAAGCGTTATGCTTGCCAGGGTTTTGAAAAACAGAAAATTGTTTCACAGTCTTCTCAGGGCTGCAGGTCTTGCTTCCAGGCCCCTTGCCCGCAAAGGCCAGTATCTTCGGCATCTGCCCCTGATTTTTTCAAAGGATCATAATTACAAGGCATTGCCTGTAATTGCTGAAACACCTTTCAGACAGCGTTTTGAAAAAATATACCGTCCCGTGAAAAAACCTCTTTGTAAAATCGCACTTTTTGCGGGGTGCGCTCAGGATTTTGTCTACCCAGAGCATCTTGAAGCTGCCATGGACCTGTTCGCAAAGGCAGGTATCAGGGTTGAGTTTCCCCAGGGCCAGTCGTGCTGCGGCCTGCCCCTTGCAATGACAGGTGAGAAAAAGGCTGCACAGGATGTGGCCTTACAGAATATTGATGCATTTTCGCACCTGGATATTGATTATATTGTTACCCTGTGCGCTTCCTGTGCTTCTTATCTTGCGAATAATTATGCAGAACTTGTACATCAGTCTGCACAGGATATGGCCGCTGAATTTGCCGGCAGAGTTATTGTTTTCAGCAGATTTGTAAATGATGTGATTGGAACCCGTTATATAAAAGTATCTGCAAAATCTGAAAAAACGGCTTTTCATTTTCCATGTCATCTTTGCCGCGATCCTGAATCTGAAAATGCTCCTGTGCACCTTATACGTGCATCCGGAAATACATGGCTCAGTACGGATGAACAGAAAACCTGCTGCGGATTTGCCGGAAGTTATTCTGCAAGATTTCCTTTGGTTTCAAAACAGATTCTGGACAAAAAACTTAAAGATGTGGAAAAATCGGGAGCAGAAGTATGGGCCACTGAATGCCCCGGATGTGTGATGCAGCTTCAGGGCGGAGCAGTTCACAGAAATCTTGATATAAAGGTTGTGCATCTGAGTCAGATTCTTGTCTGATTGATCTGTTTGACATTCCATCGCCACTATTTTATTGTCTGAACCGTGGAAACCAATAATGACAGACAGAAAGGTTATCCGGAAGACCATTGGTCATGCCTGTGCAGATATATTATTCTGCTGGTGTCTGGTGTGCTTTTTTTCTGTGGGTGTTCAGGGCCGGGCAAGTCCAGTGCCGTGCCTGAGAACAGGAACGGAATAAAGAACACCGAGATATTGATCGGCTCATCCCTTGCCCTTGGAGGCCATGCAGGATACCTTGGCACTCAGATGCTGCAGGGAGCCATGTCATATATCCGCCATATCAATGAAGCAGGCGGTGTCTGCGGCAGAAAAATTAGGCTTGTTGCCCTGGATGACGGATACAATCCTGTCCAATGCCTTTACAATACCCAGAAACTTATACTGGAGAACAGGGTGTTTGCCCTTTTCTGTTATGTGGGCACTCCCACGACCGTAAGGATTATTCCTCTGGTGAATGAGGCGCAGATTCCTCTGGTGGGGATGTTTACAGGCGCAAACAGGCTGCGTCAGCCTGTGAATCATTATCTTTTCAATATAAGGGCTTCCTATTATCAGGAAACACAGGCTGCCGTGGATCTGATTGTGGGCAAAAAACACATGAACAGGGTTGCTGTTTTTTATCAATATGATGAATACGGGTTTGACGGCCTTAAAGGAACCGAGATTGCCCTTAAAAAATACGGGCTGGTTCCTGTTGCAAAGGGCTCATATGTGAGGGGAACCCTGGATGTTGAAGCAGGGCTTGATAAAATAATGGAATCAGATGCCCAGGCCGTTGTCATGATAGGAACATATGATTCATGTGCAAGATTTATAAGCCTTGCCAGAGAACGCGGGTTCTCTCCTCTGTTTCACAATGTGTCCTTTGTGGGGTCCAAGGAGCTTGCAAGAAGGCTTGGAAAGGACGGGGAAGGCGTGATTGTAACCCAGGTTGTGCCGCCTCCTGACACTGATAATCCAGAAGAGATCCTGCCTGGAGTTGTGGAATATCTGAGGCTGCTGTCATATTTTTATCCTGATGCAAAACCAAGTTTTGTAGGCCTTGAAGGCTATCTTAATGCAAGAATTCTGGTTGAGGGGCTGAAACGTGCCGGAAGGGACATAACCCGTGAGAAATTTATCCGCGCCATGGAATCAATTGACCATTATGACCTTGGAATCCAGAATACCCTGTCCTTTGGGAAAAATGACCATCAGGGCCTGGATGATGTCTATTATACCGTGATACAGAACGGCAGGCTGGTGCTTTTCAAATGAAATTTTTCAATGAACTGTCCCTGAAAAACAAGATTTTTGTGTCCTGTCTGGGATTTATCATGATTGTCAGTATTCTGATTGCGCTTTTCACAAGGGCCCTTCTGATTTCAGGGCTTACAAGCGAGCTGAAAAAACGGGGCATAGGCATTGCCCAGGCAATTGCTGACAGTTCCAGGGTATATATACTTACAAGAAACAGGGCAGAGCTTACTGCCCTGGCTTATGATGCAAAACTAGGAAACCGCAAGGATATGGTGAAATACCTGATCATAACGGATGACCACGGCAATATTCTTGCCCATACATTTACCACGGGCTTTCCTGACGGGATAAGATCCATAATAAAACAGCACAATATCATAAAGGGTCAGAAAATAATGAATATTGACCTTGGCGGGTCTTCATTTTTTCATGTTGTGGTTCCTGTGGAAGAGGGCATATATACCATAGGTTCAGTACAGATCGGCCTTGACAAGAAGCATATTGAGAAACTGATTTCAGATTTGAGGCTGGTTTTTTTAAGTTTTCTTTCCATGGTAAGTATTATTTTCTTTTTTTTAAGCCACAGACTTGCCCTGAGAATAACAAAGCCTGTGGCCTCACTGATCCGGTATACCGATCAGATAACAAAGGGCAATTTTAACATCATTGGTGAAGAGGATCTTAAAATCCTGGATCAGGGATGCACAGAAGGCAGGGATGATGAGATTGCAATTCTGACCAGTTCATTTATCAAAATGACGCACAGGCTCAAGCAGTCCACGGACAGGCTGAAAAAATCGCAGAAAAAATACAGGAACCTGTTCCGCAGCGGGCCTAACCCCATTCTTGTGGTTGACAGGAAAAGCTTTGAGATTCTGGATGCAAACCCCAATGCCACGGAACTTTTCGGGTATGAGAGGAAAGAACTGCTTAATATGAATCTTTTCATGCTCGGAAATGTTGATGCTGCCGGATTTGACCGCAGTTATCCTGAAGGTGAAACCGTTGTCATCAGCTCAAAGGTCAGATTTTACAAGAAAAACGGGGCCCATGTGTTTGTGAATCTGCATGCAAGCCTGTCTGATTACAGGGGCAGGGATGTCATCATTGTTGCGGCAACAGATATAACCGAACTTATTGAAAAGGATTCCCAGCTTATACAGGCAAGCAAGATGACCAACCTGGAAAAGATGTCAGCAGGCATTGCCCATGAAATAAACCAGCCTTTGAATGCCATAAAAATGGGAAGTGAATATCTTTGCATGATGAGTGAAAGAAAACAGAAAATACCTGAAGATGATTTTACAATGGTGGTGGATCAGATAAGCACCCAGGTTACAAGGGCGGCAGAAATTGTGGGAAGGCTTAAAAAATTTTCAAGAAAGGCTGATTTTTCAAGGGAGAAAACCGATATAAATGAATGCATAAAATCCGTCAACAAGATTATAGGAAGGCAGATTTCCCTTCAGAACATTGATCTTGTGCTTGAGCTTGACGCAGGTCTGCCACAGGTTCTTGCCCATAACAACAGGGTGGAGCAGGTTGTGTTCAACCTGATGACAAATGCAAGGGATGCCATCAATGAACGAATAGAGACAAAAAATGATATTGAAAAGGGCAGAATTGTGATTTCCACATTTTCTGACGGTGACAATGTGTGTATTGTCATGGCAGATAACGGGATTGGAATAGATCCTGACCGGATTGACAGAATATTTGAATCCTTTTACACAACAAAGGAAATGGGTGAGGGGCTCGGGCTCGGGCTTCCCATTCTCCAGGGAATTGTAAGGGATTATAACGGCACTGTCAGCGTTGCAAGCGATCCGGGAAACGGAGCAAGTTTCAGAATCACTTTTCCTGCATATTATGCAGACAGGGGGCAGGCATGAAAATTCTTGTTATTGATGATGAAAAACCAACTCTTTCCATGTTCAAACTTTTTCTGGCTGCATATGGATATGATGTCCATACGGCAGAAAACGGGGAAGAAGGGCTTGTGATGTTTGAAAAAATAAAACCTGACATTGTATTTACTGATATTAAAATGCCGGGAATGGACGGTATTGAAGTGCTGCGCCGTATAAAACAGGGACCTGCCTCATGCCAGGTCATTATTATCACAGGCCATGGAGACATGGAAAAGGCGGTTCAGGCACTTGACCTGGATGCTTCGGATTTCATCAACAAGCCGGTCGAACGCAGGGCCCTGAATTCTGCCCTTGCACGTGCTGAAAAAAGAAGGCTCATGTCCGGCAGGCCGGGATTTGAATTTGCTGTGGAAAATAAGGATAAGGATGTTTGCATGCGTATTGCAGGCAGGCTTTCTGAACATTCAGGCAGGGATCTTGCTGAGGCCTGCCTGTCCCTTGCTGATTCTGTTATGGAAAATCTGTATCTTGTATTTGATGACTGCTTTTCCATTGACAGGTCAGGGATATCCCTTTTGATGGGTACACTTCAGCAGCTCAGGAATTCCGGCATTAAGATCATCATGGAAAATCTGTCATGCAGCTATGCAGAAATTTTCAGGATGGCCGGAATGGACAGGGTGGCTGAGCTCAAGGAAAGCATTCTGGAAGATCAGGAGTTTTAAATCCATGTCCCAGTACAGGAACAGGCTGCCCATGGTCAGGGATTATGTAAGGCGGCAGCGCCTTTTTCATATTCTTGATTCCCAGTTTCACAAGGGAAAATTTCTGATTACAGGGCAGGCTGCCCAGGGTAAATCAACTCTTGCGGCTTCCTATCTTGAAGAAATGGAACTGCCTGTTTTATGGCTTGCACTGTGTGAAGATGACAACGACCATACAAGGCTGTTTCACAGGATGGAGAACGGGATTCACCGTCTTGCAGACACTCGTGCTGAAAAATCAGCCATCACACCTCCATTGCCGGGTGCAACCCTTGGAACTGACCAGGGGCTTTTACGCCACATGGAATCTTTGTCAGGTGTCTTTCACGGGCTTGCATCCCCCCTTGCTGTTGTGCTGGATGATTTTGAAACCATTGATGAGACCTCATCAGGGTTCAGGCTTGTACAGGCTCTTTTTTCCATAAGGTTTGAATATCTGAAACTGTTTGTTTTGTCCAGAACAAGGCCGAGCTTCAATGTGCAGAGGCTTAAGATGGAGCATGGAATCTGTGTCCTGGACAATCATGATCTTTTGTTCACCCTTGAGGAGACCAGGCAGTTTTTCAGGGACAGGCCAGAGGCAGGCATGGTTGATATTGAGAAAATTCACAGAATAACAAACGGATGGGCCGGAGGGCTTGCCCTTGTAATGGAGTCTGCAAGGCAGCTCAGGCATATTGAAAACCTGCCTGCCCGTCTGTCATGGGATGCGTTTGATTTCTTTTCAAGGGAAATTTATCTTAACCTGCCGGAACACATCAGGAAGTTTCTGGTTAAAACAGCGGTTCTTGATGTTATTGACCTTGAAATGGTGGATCATATTTTCGGATCCTGCAATGCCGGCGCCATTCTGAATGACCTTGAGCAGCGCAACCTGTTTATTCAGAGAATTGATGCAGGCCCGAATGGCGGTATCTGTTATAAATACCATACCCTTTTCAGGGATTTTCTTGTTCAGGAGCTTGTTGCGGAAAAAGGCAGGCAGGCGTGCCGCAGCATACATGAAAAAGCTGCTGATTTTTTCTGGAACAGAAAAGATCATGAACAGGCAATGGATTATTATCTTAGGGCGCAGGCTTTTTCCCAGCTTGTGAAAATCATCCGTATAAAGGGAACAGACTATATAATACGGGGCAGGTTGTCCCTGCTTGACAAATGGACTGCAAAACTTCCCGTTGCAATGATTGAAAAAGATCCCTGGCTGCTTCTTTTCAGGACAATGACAAGGCGGATCATAGGGGGCAGGAAAAATATAGCAGCCTTTAAAAAATGTCTGGCACTTTTTGACGGAGCAGGCGATGTGCGCGGAAGCCTTATTGCCTGCGGGTGCCTGATTGAGGCCTGTGTATTTGTCAGGCAGCCTTCAGCCGTGATTTTAAAATGGATACACAAGGCCAGAAAGCTTCTTTCCCAGGTCAGTCAGACCCACAGATATGCGTGGGCCAGGGCTTTGCTGTGGCAGCACATGGGGTTTGGGTATATTGCAGGCAACGGTGATATTCCAAAGGGAGTGTCAGCATGCCGCAGCGCAATTCTGCTTGCCAGGAGGATCAATAATGCTGATCTTGTTCTCAATGCATCAGTCATTCTTACCTTCGGGTATGTTCAGGCGGGTGATTTTGTAAATGCAGGGCAGATGCTGGCAAAGATGGGGACAATGACAGAGGAGGGTATCCATCCTGAATACAGGGCGCTTAAAAGCATAGTTGACATTGATTTTGCATTCAAGAATGCAAGGTTTGAGCTTGCAGGCAGGCTTCTGGACAGGTCAGAGGCTGATATAGAAAAATTCGGGCTTATTTTTCTGTATCCGGGATTTATTGAGGCAAAAGCGCTTTATCTTGTGTATACGGGAAAATTTGATGAAGCAAGACAGATGGCAGGGTATCTCAATGATTTTTCCGTTCTGGAAGGCAATAATTTTTACAAGGGGATTTCCCACAGGATAACAGCACTTACCTTTTTTCTTCAAAAGCAGTTTGAACGTGCACAGGATGAAATAGCCAAGGCCCTGAAGGAGCTTGATCTGGCAAAAAAAGGAGATATTCATCATTTTACTGCCCTGCACCTTGCCGGCATGATACATATGGGGGCTGGCAAATCTGAACAGGCAAAAAAGATGCTTTTGTCAGCATTGTCGTATTTTGAGGGCATAAGATCTGAATTCAATTGTGTCCAGATCCGCATGGCTCTGGGGCTCATGTCATTCAAAGCAGGGCACAGGCACAGGGGGCTTGAATATTTTGAACAGGCTGCCACCACAGCATGCAGGGAAGGTTATGTTTTTTTTCCCATGATGTGTGAAGATGATGCTGCCATGGTTTTTGTGGCACTTTCAGGATATGCTGTGATGAGTTCCTTTGAATCATGCATTGTTTCAATGATATGCCGTTTTAATCCTGATATTGTCCTGAAACAGATGTCCTTTGTGTCTGATGAGAAGAATAAAAAACAAAAAACAGTAATTGTGGAGAATTTAAGGCCGGTATACAAGAAATTTCTGCCGGAGCTTAATATTGAGACTCTGGGAAGATTCAGGCTTTTTCTGGGCGGGCGCATTCTGGATACTTCTTCATTTGAAGGCTCAAAACCTGTTCTGCTGCTTAAATCAATTGTGCTGCACGGGTCAATAGATATCCCAAAGGAGATCCTGATAGATGATCTGTGGCCTGATGCCTCTGAAAAATCAGGGGACAAAAATTTCAAGATCAATTTTCATCGTTTAAGAAAAGCCATTGAGCCTGCTTTTGAAAAGGATTTCGGGTACTCATATGTGATTCAGAAGGCAGGCCGGATTTCCCTTGACCCTGATCTTGTGACAATTGACGCGGACAGGTTCATGCATTTAAGTGCTGAAGCTGCAGAAGCTGAAAAACAGGACAGGCTTGAGGAGGCACTTGAACTATACGAAAAGGCCGCAGAATTTTATAAAGGGGACTATTTTGCCGAAGAACCCTATCAGGAATGGATAATGCGCAAAAGAGAAGTCCTGAGGACAAGGTACAGGCAGATAATGCACAGCAAGGCTATGATACATGAGGAACTTGATCAGATCACAGAGGCTGTGGATACCTGGCATGCTGTCCTTGCAACAGACCCTTATTTTGAACCTGCATACAGAAACCTTATGATAATTTACATGGATTCAGGCAGGAAAAATATGGCGCTGGAAATTTTCGAGGAATGCAGAAGGCTGTTTGAAACCGATCTTGGCACTCAGCCTGATGTCAGGACGCTGAACCTTTACAATAATATCAGAATGCGCTGAAAATACTTTACGTCCGGGTCCTGATTCATTAGAATCACAGACGTGATACTTAAAAAATAAGGAGAACATGGGAAAAAATCAATCTTCATATTATATTCAGGTTGTTGTAATTCTGGCTGTTTTTTTCTTTGTGCTGTTCAATCTTGTGTTCAAACTTGTCATTGATCTGCGTTCAGATGCCCTGAAAAAGCAGGCCGAGCAGAGGGCAAGGCAAAGGGCTGAAAAACAGTTTCTGGTAAAGATTGATGATCATTATAAGCGTCTTTTGAAATTTTACAAGGCCGGGGAATATGAAAAAGCTGTTGAGATCATAAAACAGTTCAATAAATACGGAAAACACGATTATAAAGACCTGCCTGAAATTAAGAAGAAAATCCGTATGGTGCTACTGAAAAGAAAACTTGAATTTATTCCGAAAATTCATCTGACAGAATTCATGCAGCTGTCAAAGGACATAGATATAAAGCAGGATGATTCCACTGAAGTTTTCATACGCAGGCCAAGATATGGCCAGTATTTTTATACTTCTGACCTTCCCATTGAATTTGAGGGCACAGCCCTGTCAGTTACAGGCGATTTTTCCGACAGCATTGTATGGACCAGCAGTATTGACGGCAGGCTTGGCAAGGGCAAGAAAATTGCTGTAAACCTTTCTGTTGGAGAGCATACGATCACTGCCACAGGGACAAACGGCAGGACAAAAGGCAGCATGCAGATCCGTATCTATATTGAAAAAGAGCCTGATTTTGTAAAGGATTACATAAGAAAATAGCTCTGGTATCAGATCAGGCAAGCCTTTCAAACTTTTTGGGATATTCACGGGCAAGATCCACATAAAGCTGTTTGCCGTATGTCCAGAACTCCTTGTGCCTGGTGTCGACATCTCCTATTATTTCAAATGGCACTCCACCTGCAATTTTTTCATCAGGAATCATTGTTTTCTGCGGCACAACACAGCCTTCTGCAATAATGGCCCATGAACCAACAATAACATCAAAGCCTATGACAGATCCTATTCCTATTACTGCATGTGATTTTATAAGCTTGCCGTGAATAATGGCGCCGTGGCCCACTGTAACCCTGGTTTCAAGTTCAAGAACTCCATGGGGCCTTATGTGTAGAACCGCGTTTTCTTCAACAGCGCTTCCTTCGCCAATGACAATGGTGCCATAGTCACCCCTTACAATGGCGCCATGGCCCACATAGCAGTTGTCTGCAAGGGTCACATCTCCTATGACCCTTGCAGAATCGCTTATATAGCAATTTTTCCCTATTTTGGGAATTCTTGTACCATAACGGTAAACACCCATATATACAGACCTTTGTTTAAAATGACCTTCCGCAGCAGGAACCCGGGCCTGCACACCCCTGTGCCTTGCCGGGAGAAGACCCGCAGCAGGCAGTATCGCCCGGGCCTGGCATGCGGTTTTTTACAGGCCCTGACATTGAAGAATGTGCAGATAAAAGCTTTGTCATGCTTGTGCTGCCGCACTCAGGACATTCTGGTCTGTCTTCTGTGCTGATCATGAGAATCTCACTTGATTTCCCGCAATCATCACATCTGAATTCATAAAGAGGCATTTGATTCTCCTTTGTTTCAGCTCATGTCCATAATCTAGCATTAATGAAGGATCAGAAAAACACCCTGAGCCGGGAATGGGCTTTTATCCGGCACGGGCGTTTTTCTGCAATCCTTCAAATTTTACCAGTGGCCGTCCTTGTTGGGGGATTCGGCAAAAACGACTTCGCCTTTTTTAACTTTTTCCACCACATCAATGACTTTGCCTGCCTGGTCGTTGGCAACTTTCACTCCGGCTGCTTTAAGCGTGTTAAAGGCATTGGGCCCGCAGAAGCCTGTGAGCAGAATTTCTGCTCCCTTGTCGCTGACCATTGCAGCAGCCTTTATACCTGCTCCCTTGAAGGCATTTTTGTTTTCAGAATTGTCAAATGCTTCAAATTCAAGGGTGTCTGTGTCAATAACCAGTATGTAAGCAGCTCTTCCAAATCTTGGATCAACCTGTGATTCAAGTGAATCTCCCTGTGATGTGACTGCTATTTTCATTTTATTATTCTCCTTTAAAGTAAAGGGCATTAAATCTGTCCGCCTCCACCGCCGCAGACCTGATCATTGCTGATTTCAGGCAGCTTGCCTGCAATGAGATCCATGACAACGGGCTTGATTTCAGGGCGCTGGTCATCGTGATATACGTCAATTCCAACCTGGCGGAAGCCCATGAGCGGGCGCATTCCGATTCCGCCTACTATAAGGGCATTGACCCTGTTCTGGGACAGAAGATTGACAGGAACCATACATCCGCCCTGGGTATGTTCCTGATTCTGAAGAATGGATACTTCTTTTATTTCACCGTCTTCCACATCAATCAAGGTAAAAACATCACAATGTCCGAAATGGCCGGATCTTGTACCGTCAAGTCCGCCCTCACCGTTTGAAGGGACTGCTATCCTTCCGTTTTTCATAATTTAATTACTCCTGTAATTTTTGCATTATATTGTTGGCCACAGGGTGCTCAAAGCAGGGAAGGGACAAGATGGTATCCCATATGCCTTTTATCTGTACACACAACTGTGAATCCGGGTTATACTCGAAAATGGTCTGTTCCTGAACCATGGCGCGGGTAAAATCAGGGTCAAACGGAACCTGCCCCACAATCTCGATATTGTTTCTGCGGGCTGACTCCTTGATTTTTTCCGTCTGTTCAGGGTTCAGGTCGTATTTGTTTATGCATACCATGGCAGGTATGTTAAAATGTGCTGCAAGCTCTGCAACCCTGTCCATGTCGTGCAGGCCTGAAACCGTTGGCTCGGCAATGATGAGAAGGGCTGTGGCCTGTCCTATGGATGCAATCACAGGGCATCCAATGCCTGGAGGGCCGTCAGTCAGAATAAGGTCAAGCCCCTTTGATTCGGCAAGTTTCTTTGCTTCCTGCCGTACAAGAGATACAAGCTTGCCTGAATTTTCCTGGGCAATTCCAAGCCTTGCATGAACCATGGGCCCGAATCTTGTATCTGAAATATACCATTGCCCGCTGACAACCTCTGGAAAATCAATGGCCTGTTCAGGGCACAAATCAACGCAGACTCCGCAGCCTTCACATTCTATGGGATCAATTACAAAATTCTCCTGAACCGCGTCAAATCGGCATACTTCAATGCATCTGCCGCATTGAACACATCTGTCCTGATCAATGACAGCTTCATTGCCTCCCCTGAAATCATGTGACTGTCCAAAATCAGGATTTAAAATCAGGTGAAGATCTGCTGCATCAACGTCTGCATCACACAATACCTTGTTGGTGGCAAGGGATGCAAATGCAGATGTGATGCTGGTTTTGCCTGTACCGCCTTTTCCGCTCAAAATAACCAGTTCTCTCATTTGTCCTGTCCTCCCCTGTTCACCATGTTTTCTATGGATCTGAACAATTCCCTGAATTTTTCCCTGTATTCAGGAAGTTCATCCACAATCATGAGCCCTTTGGAATAAACCTGGGCAATTTTCCTGTCAAAGGGAATTTCCATTAATACGGGAAGATTCTGTTCTTCTGCATATTTTTTCACTTCATCATTTCCAAGGCCTGCCCGGTTGATCACAAGCCCGTGGGCAAGTTTCAGGGTTTTTACCGTTTCAACTGCAAGCTTGAGATCGTGCAGCCCGAAAGGGGTGGGCTCTGTTACCAGAAGAACAAAATCAGTGTTTGACATTGCTGCAATCACAGGGCATGAAGTGCCTGGGGGCGCATCAATTATTGTTACAAGGTCAGGATCAGTGTATGAGCGCACTTTTTTGATGACAGGTGGAGCCATGACCTGACCTATGTCAAGGCGGCCGTGTATGAATTCAATTTTTCCTGATGAGCCGCGCTCGATTTCTCCGAGGGAGCGCTCTTTTTCTGATACTGCATTTTCAGGGCATATCTCAAAACACCCGCCGCATGAATGGCACAGGTTTTCAAATGTCATGACCTGATCTTTTAGAACAGCAATGGCCCCGTATCTGCATATTTCCATGCATTTTTTGCAGAAAGTGCATTTTTCAAGGTCTATTTCAGGAATCGGGGCATTGACTTTTTCCCTGTCAGTGAAAACAGGGTTAAGGAAAAGATGGGCATTGGGTTCTTCAATGTCACAGTCAAGGAGCTGCACCTTTCTGTCAATACAACGGGCAAGGTTGGTTGACACAGTGGTTTTGCCTGTGCCACCCTTGCCGCTTGCAACACTTATAATCATTGTCAGTCTCCTTTTTCGTCTAAAGTTCCTGGGTTCTTGCCGCAATTCCTGCAATTTTTTCAAGCTGGTCAACCAGTTCTGTTACATGGGAGCGTTCAGGCTTCGGTGGAAACTGCATCAGAACTCCAAGGCCCTCATATTTCTCATGGAAATCCTTATGAGACAGAGAGCTTATTACAGCACAATTGATCATGGCATTTTTTAAAAGTATGTTTTCAATGAATTTTCTGGGATCAATACCCGGAATCTGTTCTTCAAATATTACAAGGTCAAAATTTTTGTCTGAAAGCATGGAAAGGGCTTTGTCAGCATTGTCAGTCCATTCATGTGTTATGCTGTGGCTGCTGAATCCTTTTTCAATTTCCAGGAAAATATTTTTTTCCGGGCTTATAAGTAATGCATTAATCATAATATATATTGGTCTCCTTATAAATTAAGCCTGTATGTTGAATTATATGACATTTGCATTTTAAAACCGCATTATGTCAGTCATACAGCCTCTGCAAACCATGTGCCAGCATAAAATTTTATATTTAATATCCAATAAAATCAATGAATTGTCATTTTGATTTAAAATTGTGACAATAAAGCAGTCGCATTTATGCGACCATCGGTCATGCAGATCATTTCATGATTTGTCGCTTTTAAGGTCTGTCAGGGCAAGATACAATGCCCCCACTGCAAGCTCGGCACAATGAAAATGATCCTCAGGCAGAGTCTCCAGAAATCTGTCTATCTGTTCCGGGGAAACCGTCCATGCATAATCAACAGGTCTGCCTTCTATGAATTGTGCAACTGTATTGCAGCATGCAATTGTATTCATACACCCGTCAATCTGAAAGCATACATGCTCTATTATATCATTGGGGCAGATCAGAAAGCACTGTACTGTGTCTCCGCAGTCTCCGGTTCGTTTTCCATAGCCGTCAGGGTTTTCAATTTTTTCAATATGATCCGTGCTCAAAGCCATCTCAATATACTTTAAGGAATGATCCTGTAAGAAATTTTTGTTTTCCATAGCTTAATTTTCCTGTTTAAAATGACCTTTAAAGTCCTGCTGAAACCAGGTAAAAAAACATACCTGCAAGAAAATAAGTATGTTTGTGAGTTTTGCAAGTGCATGTATTAAGCCATGTACCCGGCAGAGGGCAGGGCAACCCGCTTTGCTTAATTCAGCCAGGACATCGTGTCCTGGCTGAAAGCAAGGTCATTCATATTTCAGTCCTGAAATATGAATGACCTTAAGCCGCGCAGCAGGCTGCCCTGCCCTCTGCCTGGAAATCACAGGTTCGCTGTTGTACCTGCAATATTCTCAAATCATAAGAGCCTGCTGTTTTGCCGTGTTTCTTGACAGCCTGGCCTCTTTGTTCTATTATCGTATATACTATGTAACAACTCAATCTGGAGACAATGATGATTAAAACATTGACAAAACATGGAAACAGCCTGGCGCTTGTCATTGAAAAGCCAATTCTTGAACTCCTTGGAGCAGATGCCGAGACACCTTTTGATATAACAACTGATGGTCAGGTTCTTATTTTGTCCCCGGTTAAAGATGCAAAACGAAATATGGCTTTCAAAAATGCCCTCAAGAAGGTTAATGCCCGTTATCCCAAGGCTCTTAAAAAACTGGCTGAATAACTTATGGAACCTTTTTTTCTCAGCCTGTCTGAAGTAATGGAGATACATCAGGATCAGATTGCCCGGTATGGAGGAGCCACAGGAATTCGTGATGTCGAACTGCTTAAATCGGCAATCGGCATGCCGTCCACCACATACAGAGGCGAGTTTCTGCATACGGATATCTACGAGATGGCAGCCGCATATCTTTTTCACATAGTCATGAATCACCCTTTTGTGGATGGAAACAAACGTGTCGGGGCTGTAACCGCTTTTGCCTTTCTTTTTTTGAATGGATATGATTTCAATGCGCCTGAGGATGATTTTGCAGATATGGTACTTGATGTGGCGTCCGGAAAAATTGATAAATCTGATGTTACTGCTTTTATCCGTCGATGGACTGCAAAAGATCGCCAGACTTGAATTCACAGTGTTATAATCTGAAATATATTGAAAATTGCGCTATCATAACAAAATTTTGCAGCTTTAAAAGAAGGATATTGTGATGAGTTCCCCTGATTTTTTTTACCGGGATATTAAACCTGAAGACCTGCCCGTGCCTGACAGACAGTCCATGCAGTTGATAAGCTATACACTGAAGGATGATGCAGACATGGAAACGCTGGCCCGGCTCATATCCGTGAACCCGGCCCTTACTGCTCAGCTTCTCGGGCTTGTGAATTCTGCTTTTTTTGGATTGCGTCACAGGGTTGACACAATTTCCGAGGCAGTGATTGCCATAGGCCTTAACAGTCTGAGAAACCTTGTCCTGTGTTTTGCTGTCAAGGAAGCCCTGACTCGCAGAGATATCCCAGGGTTTGACATTGAAATGTTCTGGGAGGATTCACTCAGAAGGGCGGTTGCAGCAAAACTTTGTGCAGATATGGCAGATTTCTGTGCCGAGGAGGCTTTTACAGCAGGTATGGTTCAGGATATGGGCCTTGTTGCCCTGTTTTTTATAGAGCCTGAAAAAACCGACAGGTGGCCGCTTCTGCGTTCAAACCTGCCTTTTTCGCGTCTTAAAATGGAAGAGGAATTATTTCATACAACTCATGACAGTGTCGGTGCGCTCATGGCGCGCAGGTGGAACCTGCCTGAATCATATATCATGGGGATTGCAGATCACCACAGGTTTTTTCAGAAACCAGATTCAGGGTCGGGCAGATCATCATATAAGACAGAACATGATGAGCTTGCAAAAATCATGTACCTGGCAGACCTGTGTAACGCTGTTTATACAAGCCATGACAAATCAGAGGCTTTGAGTGCGCTGAAAAATGCGGCAGGTCTGCTGCCCGGACTTTCAGGGCAGAAAATTGAAACCCTGCTTTCCCATCTGCCTGATCAGGTCACACAGATGTCACAGGCTCTGAATATTGCAGCAGGGCCTCAGATAGGTTTTGACACGGTAATGGAGCAGGTGAACAAAAAACTTGTTGAAGATAATATTTCATATCAGGAACTTACCTGGCGCCTGCAAAAATCTTTGAAACAGCGTGATCAATATGCTGCAAAACTTGAGGCAGAGCTTGATGTTGCAAGGGAAATTCAGAAAAGCCTGCAGCCTGACATGGAAAATATCAGTCAGGTTGCAGCTTTTAACATACCTGCCATGCACCTGTCTGGTGATTTTTATGACTATTTTAAAAAAGATGACGGCACAATCTGTTTCTGTATAGGAGATGTGTCAGGCAAGGGTACTGCCGCGGCTTTGCTTATGGCAAAGGCTATATCGCTTTTCCGCTGCCTGTGCAAGGTTGCAGATGATATCAGCTTTATTGTGCAGCTGATGAATAATGAACTTTGTGAAACAGCAGTAAGGGGTATGTTTGTCACATTTGCAGGAGGCTGGCTTTACCCTGATTCAGGAAGGCTTGATATTGTCAATGCAGGGCATATGCCTCCTTTTCTTGTCAGCGGCCGTAAAATCACAAGGATTGATCCTGATGATCCTCCGCTTGGGGTATTACCTGACATCGGCCATCCTGCAAGACAAATTCATCTAAATGACAGCAGGCTGTATCTTTATACGGACGGATTTACAGAAGGAAAACTTAAAAATGGCACTCAGCTTGGGTTAAAGAATTTTCTGCGCTGGCTTGTTAAGTCCGGTCATATGCCGCTCAGGGATCAGGCACACTGGCTCATGAATCAGTGCCGTCTTGAGATGGCCCCACAATCAGATGATCTGACTTTCATGGTATTGTCAGGCAGTTAGAATTTTTTTGTCAGCCTTACCATGTTCAGGCCTTCAGGAGTATGGCTGTATTCAACACAATCCATTACCTGTCTGATTATATGGATTCCAAGGCCTCCTGGTTTTATTTCATTGATATCCCTTGACTGTATCCTGCTGATATCAAATCTGGCCCCGTTGTCAATGATGGAAATGACAAGTTCTTCTGTATAGGCTTCAATTGTCAGGTCTATTTTTCTGGTTCTGTCCTGGCCGCAGCAGTGCTTTATTATATTGGAACAGGCTTCGTCAACAGCAAGCACAATCCTGTCAGATTCCTTTCTGGATATTTTTGTGCATTCCATGGCTTCTGATATGGCAGATCTGATTCTTTTAAGATTTTCCGGATGTGAGGTGACACAAAGATGAATGATATCTGATTTAGTGTTCATGCCCGTTATCCTATATTGTGTTCATTACAAGCAGTGTCAGGTCATCGGTTCTGGGCTCGCCCATGGCAAATCTGTCAACCTGGTCAGTTATTGCCCTGATCATGTCTTCCGGCCCGGCATTCCGGCTGTTTCTAATCGTTCTGATGAGCCCTTCAATACCGAACAGATGGCCTTCATTGTTTTTTGCGTCAATGACTCCGTCTGTGTAAAGTGTTACCTGTGAATCTTTTTCAAGAATAAAAGTTTCGGATTTATATTGGGCTGTAGGCACTATGCCGAGCGGAGGGCCTTTTTTGTTATCCTGTCCCAGAAGATGTACATCCTCCCTGCATGAATAAACCGGGCTGACGTGACCTGCATTGGCAAGTTTGATTGTGCGGGTTTCAGGATCCAGAAGCATGTAAACAAGAGTGACAAACATGCCCCGTTTGGTTCTGCCGCATAGCTCCCTGTTTATCCTGTTTAAAAGTTCTTCCGGGTCAGGATGTATGAATGTGTAGTATTGCAGGTCACTGGACAGCCTTGCCATGAACAGGGATGCTGAGATACCCTTGCCTGATACATCTCCAAGGACGATTCCAAGCCTGTTGCCAGGCAGTTTGAATACATTGTAGAAATCTCCGCCTATCTTCATAGCAGGCTGGTTCAGAGCGGCAAATCTGTGGGTTGCAAGAATGGGCAGTTCCTTTGGCAGAAAGCTTTCCTGTACTTCCCTTGCAAGTTTCAGGTCCCTTTCAAGGGTTTCTCTCTGTAATATCATGGTATGCATTTTTGCCGTATCTATTGCAACTGCAGCACTGGTGCTTATGGTGATCAGCATCTCAAGTTCTTCAGAGGAAAAATAAAACGGAGGGACAAGCTTGTTGATTACCTGAATCACCCCTATCACCTTTTTCTGCAGTTTCAGGGGAACACACAGCATGGCACGGGTTCTGTAATTTGTTATCTTGTCATGTGAAGAGGAAAAACTGGGGTGTTTGTATGCATCCTTTATGTTCAGTGGAAGACCTGTTTCAGCAACAAGCCCTGCTATTCCCTGTCCTTTTTTCAGCCTGTATATTTCCTTTATCTCATCTGCAACATCTCCGAGGGCAATATAGAAGATAAGATCTCCTGTTTCTTCATCTTTTAAAAGCAGGCTCACAGCATCGGCTGCAAACGCTTCTCTGGTCGCTGTCATGACATTGGAAAGCAGTTTGCCGATTGAAAGTTCAGAATTTATCAGGTTGGCTATTTCAATGCAGTCGGATAACCGCCTTACCCTGTTTATACAGGCTGTTAAGTCAGGACCATGCGGATCATTGTCTTTACAATCGTGATCTGATGGTGAACAGGCTTTGCCTGTAATCATATGCTGATATCTGTTTTCATCCATATTATTAAGTATTTTTATATAAATGCTTGCAGGGTTTGTCAATCTTTGTCATATATATCAGATATACGGGTCAGGACTGGCTGTTGATAACGGATTACAGACATACGGGTAAGCGGCAACTGATGATCAGAGTAGAAAACCTTGTAAAACAATATGGAGACGTCAAAGCTTCCAATAATATAAACTGTTCTTTTGAAAAGGGCAAGGTTACTGCCATCCTTGGAGGAAGCGGGTCTGGAAAAACCACTCTTTTAAGGCAGCTCACAGGCCTTGAGAAACCGGATTCAGGTTCCATATATATTGCAGGAACCGATATCACAAAGCTTGGAAGAAAAGAACTTTTTGCCCTGCGCAAGAAAATGGGGATGCTGTTCCAGGGTTCTGCGCTTTTCAATTACCTGAATATTTTTGAAAATATTGCTTTTCCCCTGCGTGAACATACAAAGATTGCAGATAATATTATCAGAACCATTGTTACAATGAAGCTTGAAATGGTGGGATTGAGGGGAACGGAAAACCTGATGCCTTCCCAGCTTTCAGGAGGCATGATGAAGCGGGTCGGCCTTGCAAGGGCCATTGTAATGGATCCTGAAATAATATTTTATGATGAGCCCACTTCAGGGCTTGATCCCATTTCAACCGGCGTGATAGGCAAGCTTATCATGGATCTTAATCATGCGCTCAATATAACTTCTGTTGTGGTTTCACATGATATAGAATCAAGTTTTAAGATCGCGGATAATATCATCATTCTCTTTTATGGCGAAGTCATTGCAAGGGGCAGTGTGGATGAGATTAAAAACAGCTCCGACCCGCGTGTAAGGCAATTCATAAATGGAGAACCTGAAGGCCCCATACCATTTACACGTACTGATAAAAATTACCTTGACGAGATATTGTTTTCTTAAAGGAAATCATATGAATCTGGAATTTGCAGCATATACAGGCAG
>CAYOYY010000030.1:0-34554 GCA_964408295.1 uncultured Desulfobacula sp.
GCCTCCATGAGCCACACAAAGGAGCTTGCAGCAGGTTTTCTGTTTACCCAGGGTATTGTACGTGAAATCAATGACATAAAACAGATAGAATTTCTTGAGCCTGAAAAACAGGTGCGTGTCAGGCTTGGCAGGTCAGCAGAATTGAGGTTTGATGAATTCAGAAATAAAATCCATGCAAAAGCATCATCAGGCGGCACAGTTCTTCAGGATCAGGAAAACACGCCAGTTCCAGACCCTGCCATGGGCATACCATTGAACATCTCTGCTGCACAGGTTCTGAATCTTATAAAACAGCACAGGGATCATTCAGAGCTGTTCCGGCAGACAGGAGCGGTTCACAGTGCAGCCATATGTACCCCGTCAGGCATTATCTCATATTATGAAGACATAGGCAGGCACAACGCCCTTGACAAGATGGCAGGAGATATACTGATGAAAGGTATTTACACAGTGGACAAGATTGCAACCATAAGCTGCAGGATGTCTCTTGAAATCATAGGCAAAATAATAAAAATACAAATTCCCATTGTAATTTCCAATGCTGCGCCTACCCTGCCTGCCGTAAGGCTTGCCAGCAGAGCAGGGCTTACTGTTATAGGGTTTGCAAGGGGAAAACGATTTAATATATACACAGGCAGGGATCGTATAACCACAACTGCACAATAACACCTTCCCGGCAGGAACCAGACCTGCTTCCACATGACAAAAAAATGCTGAAATTTCGCAAAAAAGTACTGAAATTTCGCAAAAAAATCAAAGCATTATCCTGAAAACAATAATATTATGTGTCAAATCTGAAAAAGCCACACCTGCCGGAAGACAGGGCCGGAAAGCCACGGATCTCAAAGGAATTTCCCAGACCGCCGGGCCGCCAGAAAAAAATTTTAACCTTAACAATTGCGGAGAAACAAAATGAAACGGATTTCAAGTTTTATCCTGTTAATCTTATTGGTGACAATACCATTTGCACACGCTGATATTGCCGCCTTTGAGAATCTCAGCCTGTCCCAGAATTCCTATTGGAACGGTTCAGACGGCGCAGGCATGTTCACAAGCGGAGATGCAGTTTTCATGAACGGATATGACTCCCAGTATAAAAGCTGGGACGGATGGGCATATTCCAACATGACAGACACCACAACACCTGGACATACCAACCAGTTCAGTGCTGTCACAGGGTCTGGTGTGCACGGCAGTGCAAATTACGGGGTTGCATACAATGCAGGCTCATATGGTACAGCTTCACCTCCAAATCTCTCATTTGGAGCTGTAACCGGAAATGATTATGACAAGGTTATTTCAGGAGCATTTTTCACAAACACCACATATGCATATCTTTCCATGCTTAACGGGGACAGCTTTGCAAAAAAATTCGGCGGAACAACAGGCAATGATCCTGACTGGTTCAAACTGAGTATCAAGGGCATAACAGCAGCCGGAACATACACTGATCCCATTGATTTTTATCTTGCTGATTACAGATTTTCCGACAATTCCAAAGACTATATTGTAAATCAATGGACATGGGTGGATCTTTCAGGTCTTGGCAAGGTTGCAGGCCTTGAGTTCAACCTCAGTTCCTCGGACAACAACTCATATGGCATGCTGACCCCTGCCTATTTTGCCATGGACGATCTGAATTCCGTTCCTGTTCCTGCGGCTGTATGGCTGTTTGGAGCCGGACTTGCCGGAATTCTGGGATTACGAAGAAAAAAACTAACAGGAATCTGAAATGAAAAAACTGTCATTTATATTTATAATACTTGCTGCATGTATAAGTTTATACAGCCCGCCATCTGTCATAGCCGCATCTGTCGACCCGTCCCATTATGCATCCAGGGTCATAAGCTATACACCAGGTTCCAATGCTGTTTCAGGGTATACAAATCCGGGCTCAGCTCTTGGTGAACCAGCCAGAAACATTGATGAATGGGGTACAAATACTGATGTCACCATGTTCTATCCAGCATGGAAACCAGACCAGCTTGTTTCCATCGGTGCAGGCGGTGAGCTGATACTTGGATTCAACAAACGGATCATGAATAATCCGGACAATCCGTACGGTGTGGATTTCATTATTTTTGGCAATGCTTTTTTTACTAACTCATCCGGGAAAGCAGGAGGAATTTTTGCAGAGCCGGCCACAATAAGCATCAGCCAGGATGGCACTACGTGGTACGATATTTCATCCGTCACAGCCGATAACCTTTTCCCTACTCAGGGTTATACAGACAGCAGTGGCACTTATGTACATGATGGATCTGTACCTGCTGATTTTCTAAAACCGGTGGATCCGTCAATTAAATGGAAAAACAAGACATATACAGAGCTTTTAGGTCTTTACAAAGGTTCAGGTGGAGGAACCGGAGTGGATATGGATGAAACCGGTCTTGACTGGATTCAATATATAAAACTCTGGCAGGCTGAGGACGATGACTGGTCTGCTGAAATCGATGCTGTCAGCGCCATCTCGGTTGCTGATCCTGCATCGGTTCCTGTGCCGGGCACGATATGGCTTTTAGGGCTGGGAACTGCGGCAGTTTTCGCCATAAAAAGGAAAAAAATGTGATCAGGTCAAAAAAAATTATTCTGTTGGCAGGTCTGATTGTCTTCGGTTTTTTTCTGCTGACATATATTTTCAGTATCGGGGCTGATCATGCTGACCTGAAGGTTGTTGTGCCTCAATCTCGAATAACGCTTCCTATTCCTGAATCCGGAACTGATCCCGGGGCTCCCCCGATTGCTGAATCAAGACCTGAAAACAAAAGTTTTTGCAGAAAACCCAGCCACAGGCCAGACAATGATTCTCAACGCCCAGCGCCTGAAGCTGACACCCTGCCGCAGAAAAACAGCGCAGCAAAAGAATTCAGACAGAACAGATTTTTTGAAACTCTGGTTAAGAAAACTTTTCCGGTATACACGGTACAGACCCATAATCCTGTACATCCCAAAGCTTTTGGCCCGCCTGAAGGAGAAATATGGGTTCGCATAAAACCGGAGAATGCAGGGGAGATGAATGAAATAATGGCTGAAATGGCTGACCTCTACCGGGATATAAGCGAACAGTACAATAAAAAAATAATTGTAATGCAATGGGTTGGGGGCCAGCCATATGCCAGAAAAACCTATTTCCCTGACGGAACAATAAAATAACAAGAAAAGGAGGGATCATGATGATAACACAAAAAAAACTCAAACCGCCCGGCATCATCAAATGCGCTGCAATTGCGTTATTGGTGATATTTGTTTCAGGAACAGTATTTGCGGCAAATGATTATTATCACTATAACAGGCAGGATGCTGATGATGTCATAACCGGGAATATTGTTACAGCGCAAAGCTATACCGTGGCCCTGGATTATCTTCCTGATGGTGCAGGTGCAGCTCTGAAAGGCAGGCTAATTGCTGCAACCGGCCATAATATCTATCTTCAGGATGCAGTTGATTCAAGTTCCTGGACAAAGGTAGGAACGGTTACTGACACAATGGATGCAGCCTTCATAAAAGTATCTCCGGACGGCACCAAAGTGGCTCTTGGACAGGGATGGGGCAAGGACCTGCTTGTTTTTCCCCTGTCACTTCTGACATCAGGCAATATCACTGATATTACAAACAATTCAGAAACAATAAGCTTTGGCTGGAATACTGTCAGATATTATGATGCAGTATGGGCGGATAACAGCACCCATCTTGTGATCAACGGCGGTTTCTGGGATGACGTAAACAATGTTGCCGATAGAGTCGGCATAACATGCCTTGACATCACAGATGCAGGTAACACTCCTGTCAGCATCATTTCCAACACATCATATCCAGGGGCATCATCAGGAATTGCGCTTGATGGTGATAAAAACCTGATTTTCGGCAATGGGTATGACAGCAACAACAATGCAAGAACAGGAGAACTTGTTCTTCTGCCGGCATCTTCCTGGTGGCAGAACAGCGGCCCTAAAACCTCAGGTTTACCACTGGCCTATTCAGCAGCAAGAAAGTTTGCCAACAACGTGCTCAGCGCAGCGCATCTGGGATTTGACGAAGAAGGCAACCTTCATGTCGGAGGCGGTCAGTTTGTAAATTCTGGTTCCCAGAATCTTGAAAGCGGTTATGCCGCCCTTATCAGCAGACAGGTAATAAGCGATACAGCCGACGCCGGCATACCTCTTTATCAGATAGATGAAACCAATGCTGCCCAGTACAGGGAAATTGCCCCTGATTCATGCAGAAACGATACTGCAACAGGGGTATTAAGCTATAAAAGGTCCATTGCTGTCAACTGGATAGACGGCACAGGCGCATGCACCATCGGAGGCAATACAGACTGGTGGGGCCCAGGTGTAACATCAAAGCTCACTGTCTACAGAATTGACACGGCAAGAGACGGAGACAACGACGGATTCGCCGATGTTGATGATCATTCTCCCTGGACTGCATGTTCAAACAATATTGACGCCGACAATGACGGATACGGCAATATCATTGATGGTGATTTCAACAATGACGGGTTTGTCAACATGACAGACGCCCGTTATCTGATGAGCAAAATGGGAACCAACGATGCAAAAGCCGACATGGACGGAAACGGAGTGGTAAATGCAATGGATTCCATCAGATTCAACAATAAATACGGAAGTACGGTTCCATTTTATAATTATTAAACTTAAAGGAGACATAAAATGAAAAAAACAGGTCTATACATATTAATTGCTCTGGCAGTAATAGGGTGTTTTGCAGGAAATGCTTCTGCATCCTTCTATTTTTCTCTTGACACTGATTATAAACCCGGCGATGCTCAGGCGGTTTTTTCTCTTAAATTTACTACCGATGCCCAGTTGCATGTTGACGGATACGGGTTTGAATTTAAATATGATGCAGATGAACTGACATATCAGAGCTATACCAACACTCCGCCCAGTCCGTTTGTTCCTGACATGTTCGGCCCTGTTAATGCGAAAGTTGAAGGCAGCAAGGGTTATGTCAATAATTTCAATTCCATGTGCAACTGGGGACACAGACCCAATTATGCCGTGGTTGATGCAGGCACTTACACATACGGCACTTTTACATTTAATGTAAACACTGCAAATCTTGTTGCAGACGGCAACAATGATTTTGATTTTGATTTTGCAGATGGAATGTTTGCAGTTTCAATAAACGGCAGCATAGAGGAACTGCCGGAAATACCTGAAAATTTTCATCCACCCCAGCTTGATATTATTCCTGCTGCTTCTCCAGTGCCTGTTCCGGCAGCAGTATGGCTGTTCGGATCCGGGCTTATCGGTCTTGTGGGGCTCAGAAGGAAAAATGACTGAGCCTGCAACATGCTGAATCAATAATAAATAAAAACGGAAAGGAGGCAAGATCAGGCTGCCGGATTACGAAGTTTCTGAATCCGGCAGTTCTGCATTGTACAGAAAAACATATATGAATACGGTTCACCGATTATCAGCAATATCTGCATCTGCGGCAGCATGCCTTGTAATATTCATGTATGCAGTAACTGCAATATCTGCCACAACTGCGGATTCAGAGGGGCACGCCTGTCATGACAGGCCATGCATTGAAATCGCAGACAGGATTTTTAACGCAGGAACCATAATTGAAGGTTCGGTTATCAGGCATGATTTTACAGTGCGCAATAAAGGCGGCAGGAGTTTGAAAATTCTTGAGGTAAGGCCGGGATGCGGATGCACTGATGTCAGGTTTGATAAAATCATCATGCCAGTGTCAAAGGGTACCATACATGTGGTTTTCAATAGCCTCAATGAAACCGGGAAGCAGATAAAAACAATTAAAATTTCCTGCAATGACAGGCAGAATCCAGCAATACAGTTAAAGATCATTGCCAATGTTCTTGACGCTGTAATGCTCAGGCCGGTTGACCGTATATTCTTCAGCGCAGAAACAGGGCATGGCCTAAAAAAGACAATTGAAATTTCAAGACCGGACGGAAAACCGCTCATGCTTGGCCCTGAAAAGAATATGATGCCTGAAGAAATAAAGTTTGTCCTGAAAAAGAAAAAAAATTCATATATTGCTGTTTTCAGTATAAACGCGGAAAAACCAGGAATTTTCAGAGGAAGAATCATCCTCAGAACCAATCTGTGGCAAAGGCCTTACATTGCAATACCAGTTTTTGCAAGGGTGTATGTTCACGGGAAAAAATACCAATAACACATAAATTAAAAAAGGAGTTAATCAAATGAAATTCAAGATGCTGATAATTTCAATCTGTTTTTTACTTGCATCAGGATTTGCATATGCAGGCCCGTATGCCCCTGCCGCAGGTCAGCCGAATTCCACTGCAATTCATATGAATGATCCTGCATTCACAGGCTGGGCAACGGGCTGGGAAAACTACAATATGGGCTCAAATGTGAGCAGCACATGGCAGACACCTGACAAGGCTCTTGGCAAGGCCGTGGGAACACCCTTTGATATAGTGTGCCTTGGCCGCGGCGGACAGATTACCCTGACCTTTGACAATCCCATTGCCAATGGAGATGGATATGATTTTGCCGTATTTGAGAATTCTTTTAGTGACACCTTTCTTGAGCTTGGATATGTGGAGGTTTCATCAAACGGCACTGACTTTTTCAGATTTGACAATGATTCGCTTACTTCAGATTCTGTAGGCGGTTTTGGCGCTGTTGATCCCACCAATATCACAGGCCTTGCAGGCAAATACAAACAGGGTTATGGCACCCCGTTTGATCTGGCTGACCTTGCAGGGGTAAGTTCTCTGCTTGATATAAACAATATTGGCTATGTAAGAATACTTGATATTGTGGGTGACGGAACATATTTGGACAGTTCAGGCGATGTTATTTATGATCCATATCCCACATTCGGAAGCGCAGGATTTGATCTTGATGCTGTTGGCGTTATCAATGCAAACACAGTACCTGTTCCTGCAGCAGTATGGCTGCTTGGAAGCGGACTTCTGACACTTATGGGCATAAAAAGGAAAAAAGCCTGATTCTGGGATAATTTCAGGGGAGACCTGACCTGACATAAAGGCTTGAGTCTCCCCTTTTTATATGGGTTTACCTGTCAGGGTTCAAAATCAGACGCCCAAGTGCAGGAGGCGCAAGTGCAGGACATGGAGGTGCAAACTTGAAATAATATCTTGCTTCCTTATTCTGATATGCATTTTCGATTCTGATATCTTTCATTGCAATCACCCTTATATACCGGTCCATGTCCTGGGGCTGATGTTCATCATAAAAAGCAGTGGGCATACCTGGCACGCCCATGGAAAATGTATTGCAGAAAAAATTGACGCCCTTTGCAGGGTTGTTGCCTGGATAATAATATATCCATTGATCCGAAATTATGCTCAACTGATCCATGCCTCTGCCGCCCAGAATTACAGGAGGCCTGAAAGCATGAAACATGGGTATATATACAGGGCAGTTTGTAATAAAAGTGATATTCTGCATGGCAGTACCTTTTGCCCGTGTTTCGCCTATCTGCTGCATGCACGGAGACCCTGAAAATTTCCATCCTGACGGATTCGGCCCGCTGAGCGCATAGGGATCAGCACAGGCATGTGGAGTGATATATACAATCACCCTGTTATACCCTGAGCCTGAGCTGTCAAAAAAAATGGTTCTGTGATCCTCGTGTTCCTGTGAAAAATCAAAATAGCATTCCAGCTCATCTGCTCCATATTCTGTTATGTGCACACTGCCGTAAAAAGGCCCTGTGCCGCTGTCAGACGGTGTGTATACCACATCTGCAACCTGACGCATTTTTTCCACATAATCCTTGAGTGAAGTTCCTGAAAGTATGTATTTGCGTATAATATCAATTTCAGGAAGGTCATCGGAATTTCGTATGCCTTTGTACTGCCAGTTCCAGAACGAGCTGGCGTTATATAATTTTATCCTTTTACCGGAACCTGCCTTTACATTATCCTCAAGAAGCCCTCCCTTGTCGCGCAGCGTCATTGTTCCTTCTGCGTAGAGGTTTCCATTGTGCAGGGTCAGGCCTCCTGGAAGACTGGGCCCTATTTTCAGATTTCTGCCCGCAACAATGCTCACCCGCGGCAGATAGGCCACTGCAGCAGCCTTTACAAGTTTCGGAGCATGGAATCCTGTAAGGCTTTCAACCCTGTTTTCAATTATGACCATTACAGCGTTATTGGCTTCACCTTCAGGATAATTTTCATCATCTTCACTTATAAAATCCTTATACGGCCTGAAACTGTCATATTCATTATAAGCATCATAAAATCCCGGCCTGATGGTGATATTGTCCCGTGTCAATGTAATGTCTGCTGCGTGCACAACATTCAGGGCTGATTCCTCTGCCCTTCCGCAGCACAGGTTTTCAGCAGCAGACAGGGCAGCCATGTCTGCGCATTCCTGATAGCCTGATTTCTGTTTTGCAAAATAGCCAAGATCAAGGGAAAAAGCCATTAAAGACAGAAAAATCATTATTGTAAATGCAAAAACAACAGAAAAGCTTCCCCTTTCAGACAGAATGATGTCATTCATCAATACTTTCATGAAACATAATCCATTAAAGGGCAGTTATCTGCGGGACGGTGCTGAACTGCCCTCTTTTATCCTGTACTGATACCGCTTGTAAATACCGTCTGCAATATCCCCTGGCATGCCTGTGGGAGGAGCTGTATTAACTGGAGAATGTCTGTTAATGATCTGGGTTTCAAAAGGAGAGGCAGAACCATCTGATCCGGCAAGGGTAAACATCCTGTCTGCCATTATTTTCTTTCCGCACATTTCATATATGCATCCCATGTTAAAACATGCTGTCCTGTATGGATGAACTGTCTTAAGAATTTCAAACGCATGATCAAATTCATTCATATACCCAAGGGTGATGGCAAGATTATTTGATGCTGTTTCAAACCCGGGCTGAAGCTCAATTGCCTTGACAAAATTCTGACTTGCCTTTTTAAAATGCTTTTCTTTCATGAAAAGCACGCCTGCATTATTGAAAAAATCTGCCCTTGCAGGATCCAGATTTCTGGCCAGGGTAAAATTTTTCTCAGCCTTTTTCCATTTTTTCTGCATGGTATAAAGAATGCCAAGATTATTTCTTGCAGCAGCATTTTTTGAATCAATATCCAACGCTTTTTTAAAATATTGCAGGGCACGCCCGAAATCACCTGTTTCCCGGGCACATACACCTTTCAGATCATAAATTTCAGGATTATTTTTTTGCTGTGCAAGGGCCTGGTCAAGCTGAACCTTTGCAACATCATAAAACCCCTTTGCCATAAGATCCCGTGCAAGTGCAAGATAGTTTGGCTTAAGCTTTTCTGTATCCCAGGGGCCTGATCCTGCTGCAACCTGCCTTTTTATCGTATTTACAGGTGCATTGCCTGGCCTGCCTTTCATGAATCCCATGCACCCTGAAAAAAAAACTGCTGATATACAGGCCATGGCCATTATCATTATTAATTTTTTAAATTTCACACAAAAACCCATATTAAAAATTCTCCGTTTTCCATTCTGCCGGGTAAAACTATAACCCGTTATGAACAAGGCCTATAAAATTCATGATAACAGGGCCCAGGATAACAAGCATCAATGCCGGTAAAATAAACACAACAAGGGGAAGAGTCAGTTTGGTGGCAAGCTTTGCACCCTGTTCCTCTGCTGTCTGCTGTCTTTCCCTGCGCATTGTATCTGTGTATATTTTCAGGGCCTGAGCCATGTCACTGCCTATTTTAAAGGATTGCAAAATCACATTGATAACCTGTTTTAAAGGCTCGGATCCATTACGCTCACCAAGATTCATCAAAGCTGCCTGTCTTCCCAGCCCTGTCCTGATTTCAAAAAAATACCTGCCAAATTCATCTGACAGAACAGGGGCAATCTCTCCAAGCTCGCTGCATACACGGAACAGGGCATAATCAAAACCCATTCCTGCCCTGAGACATATTTCAAGCAGATCAAGTGTATCAGGAAGCTCCAGAAAAATTTTTCTGATTCTTGAATCTGCCATATGCTTTAAAACAATATCAGGGAAAATATAACCAAGCCCGAAAGGAAGGAATATCATTATGCATGCGCTGGAGGAAAAATGCCACAAACCCAGCCAGGCCATAACAAAAACAATGGCAAGCACAAGGCCAAGGCCAAGCTTTATGCCGTAAAACACAATTACACCGGCCTCCTGCCTGAATCCGGCATATGACAGCCTGCCTGAAACTTCAGACACAGCTTCTGTATCTTTCGGAACTGCCAGCCTGCCCAGGGAAAGGGCAAGCCTGTTAAAAGAAGGTGAAAAAGATCTCGGCTCTTTTAAGCTTCCAGGCTGATCCTTAAAATTAAATCTTTTGGCAAGCATGTATTTTCTGTAATGCCTGTCAGCAATATTCCACACCTGGAAACTGGTTCCGGAGGCAAGAAAAAATACCAGTATATTGATCAGATCTGCCTTAAAATTCATTATATGTCAATCCGAGCCATATTGTGCATAACTGCAAACCCTGCAGCTTCAAGCCCCAGAGCTGTTCCCGCCAGTATTCTGCCGCTGGTGCAGCAGATCATGCCTGCAATATATTCAGGATTGAAAATCCATATGAAAAATATAAAGACAAGGGGCATAAGCCCTATGATAACAGCACTGGTCCTTGCTTCTGCTGAAAAGGTTTTCACCTGCCGCTGAAAATGAAAGCGTTTCTTGATTGTATCTCCCAGCCCTTCCAGAATCCTGACAAGGCTGCCTCCTGTTTCCCTCTGAATGATAAAAGCTGTGCAGAAAATTTTTATGTCTGCAATGCCTGGATACCGTTTTTCAAAATTTGCCATGGCCTGATCAAACGGCAGGCCCATCCTTATTTCCTCATATATGATTCTGATCTCGGTTCTGAAGGGATCGGGCATGGACTCTGCCACATCCTTAAGTGCAGCATCAACTGATTGTCCAACTTTTATGCCCCTGACTATCATCCCCAGGGCATCGGGCATCTGCTGGATAAGCTCCCTGCGGATTCTGCGTTTTCTCAGCACAGGAAAACCAAGAGCAAGGCCCCAAAAAACCAGGGCACAGATCACACCGGGAATAATATTTTCAAACAATATCCATACCAGAACAAGTACAGTCAGGTCAGCGGCAAGGCATATCCTTGCAAAACGTGCCGGGCTGAGAGGAATCCGTGCCCCAATGAGCAGATATCCGAGAGCCTCCATACTGAACATGCCGGTTTCTTCTCTTCTGGTGCCGGGCGCCCTGAATCCCGGCGTCAGCCCGTTCCGGGTGTCATGTGCGGAAAGCTTGAATATGGTTTTATATTTTTTGTATTTTTTCCTTTTAATGAAAAACAATATAATTTTCCATACAGAAAATACCACGAACAATGTTCCGCAAAATACTGCTGAAAAAATAATGATATCCATGTTCAGCACACCTCACATTTTTCATGGAATATACCGGAATCCAGGCCGATTCCGCTGGCAGTTATTCTGGCAAATGAATCAGGGACAACCGACCTGCCTGCAAACCGCCCAAGCACGTTTCCATGAGTGTCCATTCCCGTGCGTTCAAATACAAACAATTCATTGATGACAATATTATTGTTTCTTATTCCATTGATTTCAGATATGGAGACGACCCTGCGCCTGCCGTCTGCCAGTCTTTCCAGCTGCACAATGAGGTCAATTGCGCCTGCAATAAGTGTCTGCATGGCCTTTTCAGACAATCTTATCTTTCCCATTCCAGCCATGACCTGTATCCTTGACAATGCATCTGCCGGTGAATTTGCATGAACCGTGGACATTGAGCCTGGGTGGCCTGTGCTCATTGCCTGAAGCATATCCATGACTTCAGCTCCCCTTGTCTCACCCACAATAATCCTGTCCGGCCTCATTCTGAGACTGTTTTTCACAAGATCTGTCAAAGTGACCTCTCCCCTGCCCTCAACATTGGCAGGCCTTGATTCCAGGCGCACCACATGTGGCTGTTCAAGACGCAGTTCTGCGCTGTCTTCAATGGTGATGATGCGCTGGTTGTCAGGGATATTTTCCGACAATACATTTAAAAGAGTGGTTTTGCCAGCCCCTGTTCCTCCTGATACAAGAATATTGAGTTTTGCCCTTATTGCAGCCTTCAGAAACTGAAACATTCCTCCGGACATGGACCCGCGCTCCATGAGGTCTTTCCCTGTCAGCCTGTTTCGGCCGAATTTTCTGATGGACATGACAGGGCCGTCCAGGGAAAGTGGCGGGATGATCACATTCACCCTTGAGCCGTCAGGCAGCCTTGCATCCACCATTGGAGAGGATTCATCAATGCGTCTGCCGATTCCTGACACAATCTTGTCTATTACATGCATCAGGTGTTTATCATCCCTGAATTTTACAGGCGTGGGGTAAAGCACTCCGTTTTTTTCAACAAGAACCTGGAAAGGGCCGTTCACAAGTATATCCTGAACCGATTCATCATTAAGATAGGTTTCAAGAGGACCGAATCCTGTGATTTCATTCACAATATCCAGAACCAGCCTTGCCCTTTCCTGGTTATTGAGAGGCAGTTCCCTGTCCATTGTAATCTCATTGAGAACATTTCTGACTGCTGTTTCAAGCTGTTCATCGGTAAGATCAGCCATGGCTGTCAGTTCCAGGCGGTCAACCAGCATGAGATGGATTCTGGATTTGACATCATTGTATTTCTCATCATTCAGGACACGGCTGGATTCTGAATGGGCATGACTGTCTCCTGTTGATGCAAGATGTATTCTGGTGCTGAGTTTCATGGAATCAAGCGCCTCTGCAAAAATCGTCTCAGGCCGGCAGGCTCTCTGGAAGATATTCCGGTAAGTTTTTCAGCCATATGCCTGATCTGTACCGTGATCTTATGGTGTTTTCCTGCCTGGCCAAGGGTCATCCCGCGGGCAGCTGCCTTTGCAGCAAAAGGATAATTGTTGTCCACCCTGAAAAAAACAGGTTTGCGGAAGATATTTTCAAAGTCATTGTCTTCCATTTCCCCTGTTTTCAGATAACGGTTGATGACCATGTTCACCTTATTGTCGTCAAAACCAAGCTCCCGGAAAAATTCAATCACCTTCTGCCCGGTCTTTGCTGAAGGAATGTTCTGCTGAACCAGGACAAGAATCCTGTCCGATGCAGTGCATACCTTAAGGGTGCGGTCTGAAAAATCATGGGGGCTGTCCACAATAATATAATCAAAATTCTGTTTCAGGATTGAAAGCATCTGCATCAGCATCTCAGGAGAGATACTGTCTGAATCACTGATTTCTTCGGGAGTTGTCAGAATATGAAACCCGTCCTGATGGCATAAAAGGCTTGAAAACAGCAGTTCTGTATCCATTCTGTCAATATCCTGAATAAAATCATAAGGAGAATATGATGTGCCAAGATTCAGGTAACTGCATACATCTCCAATGAAAAGGTTAAGATCAAGCAGCAGCACCCTGTCTGTTGTCAGCTCACGAATCTGGTGTGCCAGATTCATGGCAATTGTGGTTACTCCTGTGCCGCCCTTAAGGCTGAAAACCGTGAAAATTTCAGCTTCATGGCGCCCGGCTGAGACAGCAAGTGACCTGCGCACTGACTCACTGATTCCAGATCCATTGAAAGGATAAAGGAAAAAATCAGCAATTCCTGCTCTGAATCCCGCCAGAATCAGGTCTGGATCCTTTTGCGGGCAAATGAAAAATATTCTGGTTCCAGGCATGCTTTTTTTAATTCTGGCTGTAAACTTGAGAAAACCCTGCCTGGATTTTGTCATATCAAAAAAAACAGTTTCAGGCTGGTTTTCCTTTATATATGAATAGGCAGCTGCAATATCCTCCTGAACCTCAAAATCCCCGATAACCGGCGCAAGCCTTGAGGTGATGTCCTGGCAGAGCCTTCTGTTTTTACTTATTATTATTGCACTTGTTTTTTTTCTCATTCAGACCTCTATCTGGAAAACCCTGTTTTTCCCCTGAATTTCATGATACTGCCTGACATGCCGGCAGATCTGCCTGGTTCCGCGGGCAGATGTGTTTTGTTTGCAATGAAAAAATCCATATCACTTATTTTGTTCCCCAGATTCTGGCCGGGAAGGGCCGGAACCTCATCTTTGTTCAAAGGACGCACTATCTCAGGAGTTACCATTATAACCAGCTCTGTTTCCTTGTGTTTTGTTTCCTTGTTTGTGAAAAACGTGCCTATAAAGGGAAGGTCTCCCAGAAAAGGTATCTTATTGGTTGTGGAATATGCCTCTTCCTGTAAAAGCCCTGCCATTGCAAATGTCTGCCCGCTTTTCAGTTCAAGGGTTGTCTGCCCTTTTCTGGTGGTAAGTCCCGGCACTGTTACGCCTCCGGCAGTGACTCCCAGTGAAAAATCAGGAGTGCTGACCTCAGGAGAGACCTCAAGGGAAATGGTTTCATCATCAATAATATAAGGGGTAAAAGACAGAATAATTCCATAGGAAATCTGCTCAATCGTGATCTGGCCCTTGTCTCCCTGTATGGGCACAGGGTACTCGCCTCCGACCTGAAATGATGCGCTCTGGCCGTTCATGGTAACCAGAGTAGGAGTTGCAAGTGATTTGGCAAGCCCCTGGTTTTTCAGAAGGCTTAATATTCCGATCCATCTGTCAGCAGAAGAATTGACTGCAACCTGAAATGCAGAAGCAAAAGGAGAAACAATCGAGGCACTGCCTTTAAGGGTGCGGGTATTAAGCAGGGCCGCAGTTTTATCAGTTAATTCAAACTCATATTTTCCTTCTGACTGTCCGCCCTTGAAAATTCCAAGGCCCCTGTCAAGGAAATTGATTCCCATCTGTTTAAGCCCTGATCTTGAAATCTCTGCAATCACAACCTTGAGCTGCACCTGCTGGGATCCTGTAACCTGAACCAGGTTGTAATATTTCAGCCTGAAACTTTTCAGCAAAAGGATAACCCTGTTAAGCAATCTCTGGCTTGCCACCTCTCCTGTCAATATCACTGTCCCGTTTTCAGGATGGTCCAGGGCCTGCATCACCCTGATATTCACAGACGGAGCTATCTTTTTTATCCTTTTTCTGAGCAACTGCATTACCAGGGGTGAAACCTGTGTGTATACGCGGATATCAAAACTGCGGGCCGTGTTCTCATCCTGCCACAGAATCAGGGTTGTGGCAGCATCTGTCTGTGATCTGGCAATCACAAGCACCTGGTTCGGTGTGACAACACTGACATCAGCTATTTTGGGATTTGCAACAGATGCCCTTATAATCGGATACTGAGTTCTTATAAGGCGGGAATGGGCAGCAGGAATCATCAGCACCCCTGCTGTGCCATCTTCTGCTCCTGCAAAGGGAACCACAGCATTCACCACATAAAAACAGATTATCACAATAAACTTCAGCAAAAAAAGTTCTGTCCTGAATTTCAATAAAAAATCTCCTCTGTGCAATTTTCACATTCCTGTCAGTCAAGGTAAAATTTCATGGGATAAATTCTGGCTCCTCTCATGACCTGTATAACCCTGAAAGCCCTTTTATCCTTTAAAAGCATATCCTCCAGAATCTCTCCGCCGGTTGAAACCTTTTCCGTGTCCTCGGGATTCCTTGCAACCAGCCTGATTCTGCCGGTTTTTGATGCATCAGTTATCAGAGCAAGTTTTTCGGCCTGGGAAGGCGTAACACTCAAAGTCACAAATTTGACAGGTTTATTGGTTCTGACAATGGTTTCAAGAGCAGTGCGGGTAGTAAGCACTTCCACATTCTGAAGAAGAATCTTTGAAGATTTTCTCACATCAAATATTTCCCCCACACTTCCCACTGCCTGGTTACCGTCCTTTGTTGCAAAACGGGAGGCTTTACACGAAAAAATCACATCCACACGGTCTCCCGGAGACAGGGTGCCGCATATACCGTCTGCACTGTCAAGTTTCAGGGTTACGGCACGCATTCCAGGTCTGATGGCAGAAGCAGGATCTGACATTGAATAATTGACATTAACAGCTCCTGTGGAAGAGGTATAAATTGTCGGGCTTACATCAAGGATCTTATCATCCTCCCGGTTTCTCAGCAAAAGCCTGAGCCTGGTACCGGACCCAATGGAAGACAGCACAATTCCCTGTGCAGGGGTAACCAGAAGATGAACTGCCCATGATTTTTTTCTCCTGAGTGTGGAATCAATGATATTCTTTCCTGATCCCGGCGAATTGCCTTCCATGCCAAATACAGGGATATTCTGAAGCACAAGGCGCGATATCATGCCTCCTGTTCCTCCCTTGAGAGCGGTAACGGCAAGCACGTCCACACGATCATTTTTCTGCAATGACCTTGTGACTCCGGATATCTCATTGACCTTGACAGTGGCAAGCCTCATGCCGGGCGGAATGGATTCAGACAGACATGAGGCCTGTACTTTCTTCTTTTCAGGCTGTTTTTTTATTTCAGAGCTGGCATGCTCAACACGGACAGCCGGCCTGTTTTTTACGGGCCTGTCCCGTACAACGGACAATGCCCTGACCGCAAGCACACCCATGAGCAAAGAAAATAAAATGGCAATCAATGTTTTTGCTTTCAACATAAGTAAATTGTCTCCATGAAAAAACCTGGTTCTCAGGGAAATGCCATCATTGCTGCAGCACTTATACTGCGCGGAAGCAGGGCTCCTGACAGATACCCTGCAAGCATGGGATAATGGTAATCCACAACCCTTATCTCAAGATATTTATAATCCTTATATTCAGCATTGCTGATATCCACAGGATAATTGTTTATATCCCTGATAAAAACCTTTATATTCTGAGTTTTCAATGAACTGCTCAGCCAGAAGGAATGTTTCACAGCTTGAACAGCAATTGAGCCCGGAGTCTCGCCTGGTTCATCTGTCCAGTATCTGATTTTGACTCCTGCTCGCGCTCCGGCAGCCACGGCGTTTTCCATTACCATGAGATTGGTGAGGTACCAGGAAAAATCCAGAACAGCAAAAAAAATCATGAGCCAGACAGGCAGAAGAATGGCAAATTCCAGTGCTGCCACGCCTCTGTTATCTGAAAAACTGAGTTTAAACTGTTTCAAATTCAAAATATTCCGCCGATAAGCACATATACAAGATACCCCAGTGATGCAGGCACAGACCATGGAATATAACCTGCTTTCCGTGTACACACCCTGCTGCCGGGTTCTGCCAGCAGTAAATTCACATCATGCCTTAAATTTTTCAATGCTGACAACTGCCCTTTTTTCATCAGCAGAACAAAGGAAAAAACACCTCCTGCCAATGAGGTATAAAGGAAAACACAAACCATCGCCCGGGGGCCCAGCAATGCTCCAAGAGCTGCAAAAAGCTTTACATCTCCGCCCCCTGTAGCTCCAAGCATGAAAGGAACGATCAAAACTGCAGTCCCAAGAAGCATCCCGCTTATGGCAAAGCCCGGGCCATGCCCCTGCACAGGATTTACAGCATGGAAATATATACCGAAACATGCTGCAGTTACAGTTATGCAATTGTAAATTTTTTTCCATAACAGATCAGTATAGAGGCATATACACAGCAACAGGGCGGACATCAGTAAAACCTGCATGATTTATTTACCCTGTCTAAGGATTATTGACCGTGCTGTTTGTTATGGTATCTGTCACCTGACTCAGCTTATCTGTTATGGCTGTGAACAATGTGCTGAGCTTGTCGGAAAACCCGCCAAGAACCGTTACCAGCAAAGCTGCCATAATACCTGCAATAAGCCCGTATTCAATTGCTGTAACCCCTGATTCATCCTGCCACAACTCTTTTATGATCTGTTTCATATTGATTCCCCGGATATTGATTTCCTGTTAAATTCTGGATTTCTGATATTCAAATCTGGTTCTTTTTCTATCCTATCTGAGTAAAGAATGCTTGGATTTTCTTGTTAAATTTTAGGACTTTTTTGCGAAATTTCAGGACTTTTTTGCGATTTTGCCCGGGTTTTCCGCGATATCTGGTCTGCAATATAATGAAATCAGAATAAGTACTTGAAAAAATAGAGTTTTTTTAAAAGAACACTGTTTTTCATTACCGTTTGACTTTTCATAAAAAAATTTCTATGGTCGGTTCTGCAATATGGATTACAGGCACTCAATTATTTGAGATAATGGGAACATTGTGAGAATCAATGACGGGCCCGCCGCTGTGACCGGGGATGAAACCAGCTTTCATGTCACTGTTTTTTTGTAAAACGGGAAGGCGCTGCAAGTAAGATGATCCGGAAGTCAGAAGACCAACCTGTATGAGGTACCGATCAAAGGGAAGCGATTGGTTAACCAGATAAAAGTGGATGAAAAACGGGAGTCCAGGCGGAATATATTCTGCCCGGACTTTTTCGTTTTTGGAGGTGTCATGATGAAAATCCAGCACAATATTACGGATTTTCCGCCCTTTAACACCCTGAATGATGAAAGGCTCAAAACTGTGATCAACAATGAATTCTGGCATACCACAGTGCAGCCTTATACCCTGATTATGGAAAAAAACAAACAGATAAGCCAGATCGGGTATATCTGTTCAGGGACTATTGAACTTTTCAATGATATGGAAGACAGGTTCATGACCTGCCATGGTTCCATCGGTAAGGGAGATTATTTCGGCATCGAAGCCCTGTTCAACAAGGGAGTTGCATTGTTTGACGAACTTTCAACAGAATATGTGGAATGCTTTACCATTGAAAAGGAAACATTCATCAAAATTATTTCAGAAAATGCAGAACTGAAAACATTTTTTGAAAATATTCTGTTTGAAAGACTGAGAAGATATTTATGTTCACCGTCTGAACAGGCAGGTTCAAGACAGGCTTTTTCTGCCATAAAACAGGGAGTCAGGCTGAACAGATCCATAACATATATTGACTCAAATTATGCTGACAATATTTCCCTTGACGATCTTGCAAAGGAAATAGGCCTGAGCAGGTTCCATACATCAAGGATGTTCAAAAACGCAACAGGCCATACATTCAAGGAATATCTCAACATGAGGCGGCTTAAGGCCGCAAAAAAGCTCATGAGGACTCCTGAGCTGAACATATCACAGGTCTGCTATTCAGTCGGGTTCAATGATGTATCATATTTTTCAAGAATATTTAAAAAATATGAGGGCATGAACCCGTCAACTTACAGAAAGCAGCTTAATGCTGAAGCCGGTGTGGAATAAAAAATGAATGAAAAAGGATTTTCTTTTCTGGAACTTATGGTTGTTGTGGTTATTCTGGGAATACTTGCCACATACATTGCTCCAAGATTTCTGGGCAGGACTGAAGATGCAAAGCAGGTCAAGGCAAAGCTGGACATTGCAGCACTTGAGACAAGCCTGAAATTATACAGGCTTGACAATGGCATGTACCCGACAACTGAGCAGGGGCTTGCAGCTTTAATAGAAAAGCCTGCCACTGAACCTGTGCCGGGACACTGGAATGAAAAAGGATATCTGGCAAAAGCAAAACTCCCGATGGATCCGTGGGGAAGGCCGTATTTATATCTTTCTCCAGGTGTACACGGAGATTATGATATTGTCTGCTATGGTGCTGACGGCACTCCGGGCGGGGAAAAAAAGAACAAAGATATCAACAGCTGGGAACTTGAATAGATCCGGCAGGACATACGGGTTCACCCTCATGGAACTTGTTGTGGTGATTCTGATCATCTGCACAATGCTGGTTGTTGCCATGCCTGTGTTCAAGGGGACAGCAATATTTCCCGGCCCTGCGGCACAGGCTGTGCAGATGGTAAACCTGATCAACAGATTAAAAAAACAGGCCGTGGAACAGCAGACTGACCTGTATCTGCATATTGATCCCGCATCCTGCCGCCTGTGGATCACTGGCAGATCAAAAAACACCGCACCAGGACATGGTGTTCCCCCCAAAAATGTTCTCAGGTTCAGCAGCATTGCATTTTCCGGCGTTGAGTTCTACGGTTCTTGTGTTCCCTGTACCGGAGAATATGAAATATTGTTCAGCATGCAGGGATACTCAGATTATGCACTCATCCATATGACAGAAACAGGAAAACCTTTAACACTAAGAATAGAGCCTTTTATTGATGCGGCCCTTATCCAGGACAGACATGTTTCATTCAGGGACTGCCTTTAATTTTTCTTACCGCGGAAACCGGTCAGGCTTCACCCTGATTGAGGTCATGGTCAGTATTGCCATAATATCTGTTATTTTCATCAGCCTTTTCAGAATGCAGGCTTCAAGCGCTGACCTTGCCCGTGCATGTGAATTCAGTGTCATGGCACCTATACTTGCAGGCAATCTCATTGCAGAGGCTGAACATGATTCAGGGATTCCGTCCCTGGACAATGAAAAAGAACGGGAAATATTAATTTCAGACGTGTTTTTTAAAAGCCCTGACCTTCCTGAAGGAATCAGCAGATGGCATATGAAAAAAATAATTGTTCAGATAAGGGATAAAAAAAGAACATACATGGTCACAACATGGAGGTGGGCCAGGTGAACAGGGGCATTAACAACATGTCATATGGATTTACCCTTGTGGAAATTCTTGTGGCCACAATAATTTTTGCCATCATAATGATTGCCGTGTTTTCCTCTTTTCAGGGATTTGTCATTTCAGGCAGGGCAATAGGCCGCAGAACAGCCATGAACAATATAACACAAACTATTTACACACGGATTGCATCTGACCTTGAATCCATATTCATTACACAGCCTCCGCGGTTCAGTCCGCCTGAATTTCATGGCAGCCATGACCCGTACAGGCTTTACAGCATACAGGAACCTGCCGGCAACAGCATCTTTTCAGCAGTCCAGTTTGCAAGCCTTGCCCATATTCCCTGCGGCACAGACAAAAGAAACGGAGTGGCGCAGATAAGTTATTATATAAGAAAAAACTCTGACGATACATATGACCTTGTGCGGTCCGATCACCTGCCTCCGTTTCCTGATAAGGTGAAATCATGCACAGACCCTGTTCTGTGCAGAAATATTTCAGGATTTGACATAATTTATACAGATAACAGCGGGAAAAAATACAATACCTGGGATTCAGATGACAAAGAGTTTGAATTTGGTTTTCCCTGCACCATGGAATTTAAGATCAGACTGGGAAGAGGTAGTCACAACAGAATGCTTGACATCATAATCCCCATAATGGCGGAAAGGATAATTCATGAACCTGACCATCCATGATGAAAAAGGCAGTGTATTGGTTGTGACCCTTGCAGTTGCCGCAGTGCTTGTGGCAGCAGGGTTTCATATAAAAAGAATCACAATGGATTCTGCTACAGGGGCAGCAGTGAACAGATGCCTGTTCTGCGCAGATCAGCTTGCACGTTCAGGAATAAACCTTGCCATGATGATCCTTGCTGATGATGCAGAGCACAGCACAATTGATTCAGTGCAGGAAGCATGGGCAGATCCTGAGATACTTACATCTGCTGTCCGGGCCATGGGCATCGGCAGAAATGACAGGCTTGTCATAAGCATAACAGATGAATTATCCAGGATTCAGGTCAATGCATTATTAAAATATTTCCCTGGCCATACTGTCAATCCTGATCAGATTCTGTTGTGGCAGCATTTCCTGTCCATGCACAGACCCGGCAGAACAGAAGGCATTTCAGAAAACACAGATGAAATCATAAATTCGCTGAAGGACTGGCTGGATTCAGAAGACGGCAATATGGTTACAGGTCTGTCAGGTGCTGAATCTGATTATTATACGAGCCTTGAGCATCCTTATGAATGTGCGGACGGGCCCCTTGATGACATAAGGCAACTGATGCATGTCAAAGGTCTGGCAAAAAATCTGGGTGTCCTGATGCCTGCTGCCGGCAATGAACCTGACAGGTTTTTCACCGTATTAGGGCTGGACCCGGCAAAACCGGAGAATGGTGGAGCCTTCAGATACCCCGGAAAAATAAACATTAATACAGCAGATGAAAATATTATTGCAGCCCTGCTGCCTCAGGGAATGGAAGGCATGGCACATGAAATTGCAGAATTCAGGCTGGAAAAAATATCCCCGGATGGCAGGTTTGCCCATAACCTTATTCCCGGATGGTATAAAAAAATAATTCCCATGTCACGTGAAAATCAGGCAGTGTTTGACAGCCTTGTATGCTATTCCTCCAGTATTTTCAGGGTAAAGGTTTCTGCCGTGGCAGACAGAAGCAGATGCACCCTGACTGCTTTCATAAAAAGACATAAGAAACCATCCGGCCAGTGGACCTGTTCAGTTATTCAGGTGAAAAGGCAGGAATAATGCAGAAACAACATTTTCTTTATCTTGAAGTGGGCAGATCAGAAACAGAAGCTGCCGTGGTATGCGGAAACGGCAGGAAATCCAGGATATGTGACCGCATCAGGATCAGGTACAATGACCTTGACCTGGGTGATGACAAAAACCGGGAAAACATGTTCATGGCTGCACTTGACAGAATAAAAACCCTGGTTTCCCTTAAAAACTGCACCCATGCACTGATCTTCTTATCCTGCGCATTTGTAAGTTTCAGAACCATTACCCTTCCGTTCAGGTCAAGGCGCAAGGCAGAGCAGATACTGCCCATGGAACTTGCCGGTATCCTGCCATGCCATGATGAAGCCCATGTCTCTGATTTTTATTTTCTCGATGTTCAGGATGAATCAAACTGGATTTTCACTGCAAGCGCTGCCGCTTCCCTGATTGGAAAATATTTTGATGCACTTTCATGTTTTCACATGCGGCCCTCGGTTATTGCACCTGTCATCCATGCTGCTGTGACAGGGTTTCTGAGGCAGCACGCCAGTACTGCCAGCTTTGTTTTCATCCATATATGGAAAAACGAAACCTCAATGGCCGTGGTCATTAAAAGGCGCACATGCGCAGTCAGAACCCTGCCTGATCCCTGCTCCAGCCCAGAAGCTTCTGCAAGGGCCTTCAAACAGGCGCTGATGGATTTCTGCCATCGTACCTGTACAGACCCAGGGTTTGACATTGTCATATGTTCGGACACAGACAGGGCAGAAACACGGAAAATTGAGACTCTTTTCAGGCAGGATGCCGGCAGATGGACAAATCCAGGCCCGTTTGCAAGCCAGGCCCATGATATCAGACATATATTGCCATATGGATCAGCACGGGCTTATGCACTGAATCTGTGCAAAGGAAAATTTCAACCTGTATCCTTTTTCAGGACATATTCAGCCCATCTTGGGGCATGCATTGTTTTTATCATACTGGCCCTTTCCCTTGCACTTGCAGACATATCCCTGGACAATGCAATTCTGGCCAAGAAGATTGCTGCTGTTGATGCAGAGGCCGTAAACATCCTGCGCACAAGTTTTCCCGGGATAAAAACAATTATAGATCCCTATCTTCAGATGCAGGCAAATGTAAAAAAACTTGATGCCCAAAATTCCGGAACCCGTGCCGGAAATACCTTGTCCTCAATGGACAGGGCTTCTGTTATCAGCATAATGGCTGAAATCTCAAAAAAAATTGATTCTTCAACCGACATTGAGGTCACAGGATTTCTTCTAAGCGGCACCCGGCTTATTCTGTCCGGCTCAACAGGCAGCTTCAATACAGTGGACACAATAAAAACCAGCCTTGCCTCTTCATTATTATTGAAAAATGTCAGCATCAGCAGTGCAGCTGTGGACAGAAAAAGCGGCAGAGTCAGGTTCAAATTTTTAATTGAAATATAAGTGATGATCATACCATGTTGAATCTTTCCATACGGGAAACAAGACTTATTAAGTTTGCACTGATCTTTCTGAGCGTTTTTTTCTGTATTCAGACAGGATTCATGCCGGTTCTTGACAAGAAAAAAAACCTGGAAAACATACTGGCCGGAAAAATCCGCAGTCTTGAAACAATGATCAGGCTGAGCAGGCAGGTTCAGACAAATTCAGGATACAAAAACACACATATCAGGCAAAGGCCGGAAAATTTTTCACTTTTTGCTTTTCTTGATCTTCAGGCAAGAAAAACCAGGGTAAAAAAACATATTGTCTATATGAAGCCATATACAAGGAAAACAGCCATGGACCCGTCTGTTTATCTGTCAGTGGTCAAGATAAAACTGCAAAACATCTGTCTTGGCAGTCTCATTGATTTCATACAAAACATGGAATCCACAGACAGGGGCATAGTCATAATATCTCTGTCTGTTTCAAGGGCAGGCAGGCAGAAAAACAGGCTTGATGCACTGGTTGAAACAGGAACACTAATGAAAAGGGATAAAAGAGAATGAAGATAAAAACCATTGTGTTTTATATCCTGGTTTTTTCAGGTTCCCTGTCTGTTTTTCTTGTGATTCTGTTTCCAGGCAAAAAAGCAGCCTGTCTTTTGTCAGAGTGCTCACAGAACAGCAGCAATTATTTTCACTGTACAGATATCAGACCATGCTTTCCATTCTGCCTTGAATTCAAAAATGCAGGCATTGTCATATCAGGCATGAAATTTGAGCCTGATATGCTGAAGATCAGGCTGTCAGGCATACCCCTGCCGGGCCATGATGCGGCAGTAAAAATTACGGCAGAATCCGGCAGGGGCTGTGTAAATGCCGCAACAGCCATTGCAGGTGTCAATCCTTTAAAATGCATTGACCCTTCAGTTTCAGCATCAGGCATCAGAATAAGGGATTTCAGGTACAGGGCAGGCCAGGCAGATATTTCGGCAGATGCAGTGCTGGACATAGAACTGGATGCATCAGGCCTGTGGCCCGGACACATATCTGCTGCAAGGGGAACTATCAGGGCCACAAAAACAGTGATAAACCTCAAAAACAGCCTGCTGAACCGCATGGGCATGTCCGGTGTCAGGTTTTCATCCATAATAGTCAGATTCATAAAAAAAAAGAATAAAATCATCATAACAGAATGTTCAGCACAGGGATCAGCAATTCATCTTGCAATCACAGGCAATATAATCACAGACATTTTCCCTGACAGGACAAGGCTCAATCTTAAGGGTCTGGTATTCACGGATTCATCAGCCTTTGTGAAATTTGCAGGGCTTGCATCTGTAAAGGCATCTGGAAAAGATATTTTAAGGGAGGGAATAAAATTTTCCATCACAGGAACCCTGAAAAATCCTGAAATAAAAATATGAAATATCTGGTTGTTCTCATAAATACACTTATAATTGTGATCTGTGCATATCTGTGCGCTGGCATCACATACAGGCTTGTTATTCCCGAGCGTTTTATTCTGCCTTCCATCGGCATTTCTTTTCCCGCAGGTTCTGAAACAGATTCCTGCAACCGGTCTGAAAAAACTGAAAATAAATCTTCATACAGGGTTATTGTACAGCGCAATCTTTTCCATGTGGAAACAAGAGAGTCTGAACAGAAAAAAGCCATGCCTGAAAAACTCGATTCATCAGCCACAAACCTGGTATTGTGGGGAACAATAACCGGTAATTCACATGAATTTGCAGTAATTGAAAACAAAAAAGACCAAAAACAGAATTTATATGAACCAGGCGATCTTGTGGATAACGCAAGGATAAAAAAAATTTTAAGGCAGTCAGTTATCCTCGATTTTCAGGGCAGAAAAAAAATACTTGAAATGAACAAAGATTTTCATGAATTCAAAAGCCCTGAACCCGCAGACAGGCAGAAAACCGCATTCAGGCCGGAACAGCAGATCACCCTGCGGGCGCATGTTTCAGAAGGCAGGAAATCAGGCCTTGTGGTATGCGGGATAAGGCCTGGAACTGTATTCAGGCAGATGGGGCTTAAAAACGGTGATATCATAAGGGAAATCAATGGAATCCCCCTTAATTCCCCGGCAGATATACCAGAATTTTTCAATATTGTTAAAAACACAGACAATGCCGTCATTACCCTGTCAAGGCGCAAAAAGGAAAAACAATTGTTTTTCCGGCTTCATAACGGCAGGGTATTGAATGTTCAGGGAGATTGACTTAAATGGGTTTCATGAAAAAGGTTGCCCTGCTTTTATCAGCAGGCTCAATAATATGTATTGTTTTTTCATTCTCATGCCATGCAGCCGTGCAGGGCGCAGATATCATACAGGGAAAAGAAAAGGTTTCCATTGATTTCAACAACGTTGATATCCGCATGTTCATAAAATTCATAAGCAGGCTCACAGGGAAAAATTTTGTTGTGGACACCAGGGTAAAAGGCAGGGTCACGATTATTTCTCCTTCAAGGCTTTCCGTGAAAGACGCATACAGGGTTTTTGAATCAGTGCTTGAAATGAATGGCTACTCAACTGTCAGGTCCGGAAAAATAATCAAGATCATACCTGTGCCAAAGGCAAAATCAGATAACCTGGAAACCATGATCATGCAGAAAGGCTCAGGTGAGAAAAATCCTGAGGACAGAATGGTAACAAGGATAATCCCCCTTACATATGCAAGGGCGGATGAGCTTAAAAAGATGCTTGTTCCCCTGATGCCTGCCGGAAGCATTATATTGTCATACAGGGACACCAATATGCTGATAATCACGGCAAGCCTTTCCAGTATAAACAGACTTTTTAAAATCATAAAATCCGTTGACGTGAAAAGCATTGGGAAAAAGATAAGTATAATTCCTGTCAGGCATGCTGATGTAAAGAAAATGGTGAAAAGCCTTTCAGAAATCTTCAATGCAGGAATGATGCGCCCGGGCATGAAATCTGTCTCCGGAACACCGGTCAGGCTTGTTGCAGATGAAAGAACAAACACCATTATTATCCTGGCTGACAGAACAGATACGGGAAGGATAACAAAACTGCTGTCAATGCTGGACAGGCAGGTGCCAAGAGGAGAAGAGAAAATCCGGGTATACTATCTTGAGCATGCATCTGCCAAATCCGTTGCAGAAGTTCTCCAGCAGATATCAGCCGGCAGCAGTTCTTCAACCAAAATCAATGGCAGGAAAAAACCTCCTGCACTGTCCTCCGGAATAAAAATCACTGCGGACAAATCCACAAACAGCCTGATCATAACGGCTGACAAGGAAGATTATCCAGTACTGGAAAAGGTCATAAAAAAACTGGATATTCCAAGGGCCATGGTCTATATCGAATGCCTTATCATGGAAGTAAAGGTCACAAGCGGGCTTAATATAGGAACGGAATGGAAAACCTTTAAAAAATTTGACAATGGACATGAAGCAGTTTTCAGCGGATTCGGAGGCACGGGTGATTCAGGTTTTTCCAATCTTGGCGGCCTGTCAGGATCAGGGACCCTTCCAAAAGGATTTTCCCTTGGAGTGCTCGGCAGAAGCTTCAAGATAGGAAACATGGTATTTCCAGACATACAGGCTGTTATTCAGGCATACCGCAACAGCAAGGATGTCAATATCATATCAACCCCGCAGATACTGACAACTGAAAACGAGGAAGCTTCCATTACAGTGGGCAAGAATGTCCCGTATCAGACAAAATCGGCCGCAGAATCAGGATCAACCACATATAATTCATTTGAATACAAGGATGTGGGTATTGAACTTAAAATAACCCCGCATATCAGCAAGGACAGGCTTGTCAGGCTTAATGTGTTTCAGAAGCTGACCAAACTGGATTCAGTCAGTCAGCAGGCCAGTGACAGGCCCACAACACTGAAACGTGAAATCAAAACCACAATCATTGTAAAGGACGGAAACAGTGTTGTCATAGGCGGACTTATTGATGATTCCCTTACAACAAGCCAGACAGCAACTCCGTGCCTTGGAGATATTCCAGGACTTGGCTGGGCTTTTAAATCAATGTCAAGGGGAAGGGAAAAAACCAATCTCTATGTTTTTCTGACTCCCAGAGTGATCAGAAATCCGGTTGAAGTAAAAAAAATCTATAAAGAGAAATCAGATGATATCAGCAGATTTCAGAAAGAGGAAATCATCCTGTATGGAAGGCCAGGCAAAGGTTCATGCAATGGTGATTGATGAGTTCATATCAGTGCTCAGAAGGCAGGCCTCACTTTCAGAAAAAGAATGTGCAAAAATAAAAACAGCCTGTCTCAGGGACAGGACAAGCCTGACACATGGTGCTGTAAAAACAAAACTTGTCAGTGAAAATGAGGTGCTGTCTGCACTTGGGCTTGTTTTTTCCATTGAATTCATGGAAATCCTGCCGCAGGCCGGGGCCATGCCTGAATGTGCTCTGGCAGTTTCAAGACAATTTTTAAAAAAAATGTGCATGGTGCCTTTGACAGGAAAAAAATCTGCTCCTGTGATAGCAGTGAATGATCCTCTCAATTTTGAAGCTGTTGATGATATCGCAGATATACTGGAGTTTGAAACATATTCTGTGGTGTTATCTGGTAAAAGCCAGATCCTGTCTGCCATAAACGCATTATACGACAGGGCTGGGAAAAGTGCCCAGCAACTGGTGGAGGATATGGAGGAAAACCATTTTCTGATCATTGATGACAATGACCAGCCGGCAGATCTTCTGGATGATACAAGTGAAGCCCCTGTGATCCGGCTTGTGAACCATATAATTTCACAGGCAGTAAAAGCAGGAGCAAGTGACATCCACATAGAACCTTTTCAGGACATTCTGCAGGTAAGATACAGGATTGACGGGCTTTTGTATGAAATGCTCTGCCCGCCAAAGGCAATACAGTCTTCACTCATATCAAGAATAAAGGTGATGGCCGGAATGAATATAGCAGAAAAAAGACTGCCCCAGGATGGCCGTGCCCAGGTAAGGATCGGAAATATTGAAATTGACATAAGAATCTCAACTGTGCCCACTTCATATGGGGAACGCCTTGTCATGCGCCTTCTCAACAAATCTGGATATTTCCTGGATTTATCTGAATTCGGGCTTTCCAGGGCGGATTTTTCACTTATCAACTCAATCATAACACAGAATAACGGAATGGTTCTTGTAACAGGGCCCACAGGAAGCGGCAAAACAACCACCCTGTATGCTGTGCTTTCAAAAATAAATTCCAGCGACAAAAACATAATTACCATAGAAGACCCCATAGAATACAATCTCAAAGGAATCGGGCAGATCCAGGTCAATACAAAAACAGGGGTCACATTTGCAAAGGGACTGCGTTCCATTGTCAGGCAGGACCCTGATGTGGTACTGGTAGGAGAGATAAGAGACGGTGAAACAGCCAGAATCGCCATACAGTCCGCACTCACAGGCCATCTTGTATTTTCCACACTGCACACGAATGATTCTGCAGGAGCTGTCACCCGCCTGGTTGATCTTGGCATTGAGCCTTATCTTATCACCTCTTCTGTAAATGCTGTGATAGCTCAGCGCCTTGTAAGGGTATTATGCAGAAAATGCAGGCAGGAATACAGGATAAAGCCTTCACACCTGCACTCCCTTAACGGTGCGGGATCAGAATATACAGGCATGACAGCCTTCAGGCCAAAGGGATGCCCGGAATGCTTCAACACGGGTTATTCAGGCAGACAGGCCATATTTGAAATAATGACAATCAATGAAACCCTGAAAAGCCTGATACTTGAAACCTCTGATTCAAACCTTATAAGAAAAGCGGCTGTAAGCCAGGGAATGAAAACCCTGCGTCAGGACGGCATGCTAAAGATAAAACAGGGAATCACATCAATTGACGAGGTGCTTCGTGTCACACAATAATGCAAAAAAGATAAAAATACTGATCATGGCAGGCCTGCTGATTTTCCAGGCAGGTATTATCAAGGCTGGTTCAGATTCGTCCGAAACCGGCCATGACAATATTATCCTGCATTTCTACAGGACATACATATCCGGGGCTGATGGCAGCAGATGTCCCATGATGCCGTCATGCTCGGAATATGCAGCACAGGCTGTCAGAAAACACGGGCTGATAATGGGCTGGATAATGGCCTGTGACCGTCTTGTCAGGTGCGGCAGGGATGAAACACAAATTTCAGAAAAAATAATTGTCAATGGAAGACAATACACATATGACCCTGTCAGTGCCAACAATTTCTGGTGGGCTGAAAAAAAATGAAACCCATGTATGTGATTTCAATATGCCTTGCCCTGTTTGCAGGTGCATCCGGATTCAGAAACAGCGCCTGTGCGGAACAAGTGGTTATTTCGTCTGAAATGCAGTTCAATTATGCTGCCATGCTTGTAAAAGACCAGGATTATGAAACTGCTGTTACGGAATTTAAACGCTTTATACATTTTTTCCCCCAAAGCCCATGTGTTGAAAAGGCAAGATTCATGATCGGGGTCTGTCTGTTCAGGCTTAAAAAATACAGGCGCGCCGCAGAGGTTCTGAATAAAATCATAATAAGGGACAGACAGGACAGAATAACAGAACAGGCATGTTTTCTCCAGGCCAGGGCATTTTTAAGCCTTGGAAATTCTGGATATGCAGCAATAATAATGGAAAATTATCTGAAACTTGCAAAAGACACTGAAACAAGGGACAAAATATATTTCATGCTTGCCAGAATTCACATAAAAGAAGCAAAAGAGCTAAAAAAAGGCGCACTTGAACTTGCCCTTGACAGTCTTTCAAAAATCTCGGAACCTGGAAAACTGAAGTATCACACATATCAGTACAAAGATATCATCATGCAGGCTGGCCATGCTGCAAAAAAAAACCCGCGTGCAGCGGGAATTTTTGCCCTGATTCCGGGAGCAGGGTTTCTGTATTGTGGAAGATATCAGGATGCCCTTGTCAGCTTTCTTTTAAACACAGGCCTGATATGTGCCGCGGTTAAAGCATATGAAAGCTCTAACATCCCCCTTGCAGGTCTGATCGCATTTGTGGAAACAGGGTTTTATCCGGCAAACATATATGGATCTATTTCAAGCGCATATAAATATAACAGAAAACAGGCATCTGCCATATTGAGCAGACAATTTTACATAAGCCCGAGCCTTGATCTTGAAAACCATGCCTGCGGGGTTTCCATCAATTACAGGTTTTAACCTATGAACTGGTTGATCTGGAAAATAGGCATGCATATTGACATTATGATTCCACCCACAATAAGGCCCATGACAAGGATGATCACAGGCTCCAGAAGGCTTGTGGCCGTTGTCACAACAGCCTGAACATCCTTTTCAAAAAAAACTGCTGCCTTTTCCAGCATCTTTTCAAGCTCACCGCTTGCTTCCCCTGTTTTTATCATCCTGGAAGCAAGTTCCGGAAACACATTGCCATCTGCAAGCGCATCTCCAATGCTGTCCCCCTGCTCAACCCTTTCACAGGCGCGGGAAATAAACCTGCGGAACACCATATTGCCTGCAATGGTTTCACTTATATTCAATGCCGCAAGAACAGGAACTCCGCTGCTGAGCAGAGATCCAAAAGTTCTTGTGAACCTTGCAGCAGTCATCTTCTTTAAAAGCAGCCCATATAAGGGCATACGGAGCATGAATGCATCAGTCATAAAACGCCCCTTTTCTGTCTTTCTTGCCATAACACCAATAATGAAAATAATAATCGAAACTGCCAGGACAGCCCACCACCACTCCCGTAAAAGGCTGCTCACACGTATGAGCACAATGGTGGGCAAAGGCAGTGTCTGCCCCATGTCTGAAAATATACTGACAATACCAGGCACCACATAAGTCAGCAGCACAGAAAGCACAGCAAGCCCGATAAATGCCATCAGGACAGGATAGGCAAGGGCCGCCCTGATTTTTCTTTTTGAATCTTCCCTTGCCTCCATGAAATCAGCAAGTCTTTCCAGAACAATTTCCAGGGTTCCCGATGATTCTCCTGCATTAACCATGTTTATGAAAAGTTCTGAGAACACACCAGGATACAATGCAAGGGCCTTTGAAAAACTGTATCCTTCTTCCACTGCATCCCTGACACCTGAAAGGATCTTTTTCATCCCACCCGACCCTGTCAGGGATATCAGGGTCTCAATCACATTTACAAGTGGAAATCCCGCAGACAGCAGGGTTGACATCTGCCTTGTGATCATGGCAAGCTCAGATGCACCTGGTTTAAGAAAAAAACCGTATTTTCCGCCTGTCAGGGCAGGCTGTGAATCTATTTTATTAACGCTGACAGGAAAAATATCCTGTGAACGCAGCTTTGCAGCTGCTGCTGCACTGGTTTCAGCATCAATTATGCCTGAGATTTTCCTGCCTTTTGCATTTAATGCACAATATTCAAAAGCTGCCATTTCAGCTTAAATCTCACTTATATCTGTTAAAAACAAACCCGAGAAATTTTTCCTCAGGCAGAAGGGAAACAGCTTCCATAACATCTTTTTTAATTGTACGCCCTGCCTGCACCACCATTATTATCCCGTCCATCATATGAGCCATGGCAATGGCTTCTGAACGTTTCAGAACCGGGGGAGCATCGAAAAAAACATATCTGTCTCCGTACCTGTCGCCCATTTCCTGTACAAGGTTTTCCATTATATCGGATGAAAGCAGTTCCGAGGATTCGTCAACCGATCTGTTGCCTGAAATCAGGGTCAGCTTTTCTATTCCAGGCCATATTATCAGCTCGTTCAGCGGTACACCATCAAGAAAATAATCAATAAGGCTGACACTGCTGTCAATTCCCATGTACCTGTGTATGTCCTGTCCCTTTAAATCGCAGTCCACCAGCAGCACGGTCTGTTTCAGATCCCTTGCAAAGATAAGGGACATATTGATGGCAGTAACGGTTTTACCCTCTCCGTTATCAGGGCTTGTGATCATGATTGTGCTTAATTTACGGTTTCTGGCATGCTGATGTATTCTTGTCCTTAAAATCTTATAACGCTCGGTTTCCTGCGCATCCTGCATAATTGCTATTCCGCGGTTGGCTTCCAGGATCCCTGCATCCAGTTCCACTTTTCTGCAGTTTGTATATTCAGGCGGTTTCCAGGTATCTGATATATGTGATTCCATTTTTTTATTTCCTTGTTTTTATCTGTTAAGAAAACCTGCGCATTATCTTTGCCGTCAGCACGTCAAAATCCATGACACAGGTGTTGAACAGCCATGCACCTGCAATTACAGCTGCAATTATTGCAGTCCAGATGATGATTCTGCGTTTTTTTGCTGCCTTCATATCTCTGCTGGTTATAATCTCAGGCACTTCAGTCAGAACCGGAAATCCTGTTGCCTTTGCAAGTGAAATTGCATCTGTGAAAGATGTATCGGAAAACTCCGCAACAGCAGCGCTTCCGATTCCAGCTCCCAGTGCAAGGACAATTCCTATCAGGATAATTATTGTTCTGTCCGGTTTATACGGTTTTTCAGGAAGCCGGGCAGAATCTATCAAAGTAAAGTGTTCGCCTTTCTGCTTGGCCTCAAGTTCCTGCGCTATTCTTGCTTCCATCATCTTGCCCTGCAGCTCGTGCAGCTTGGCATTGAGAACATTGCGGCGGGCAACAAGTGCGTTATATTTTTCCTCAACACCCGGAGTTGCTGCAAGCTTTGCCTTGCATTCAGCTTCTTCCTTTTCCAGGGCTGCAAGATTGTTTTTCACTGACTTGATATCAGACCTTAACCCTGCAAGACGGGATGACAGGGTAACATAGGCTGGATTTTTCACAGAATCACCTGTGATATCTGTATGATCTGCCTTTTTCCTGTTTTTTTTCAACTCGATTTTCTTTGATAATTCCTTTATTTCCTGCCTGATTTTCCTTACATCAGGATAAAGTTCTGAAAACCTGGTCTTCAGGCGTATCAATTCCATTTTCAGATTTTCCAGACGTTTTTCATCTTCATCCATGAGATTTTTGCGCATCATGGCAGAATTCAGGTCAACGGCAGTATTTGCAAGCTTGTCCTCAAGTTCTCCTTCCTTTTCCCTTAATGTTCTTAAAGTTTCACGAGTCCTGTCAATATTGCGTTTCAGGGTGTCAAGAATCTGAAGATTCACCGGGAAAAGTTCAGGCAGGGACTGCACATGCTGTTTTTTGAATTCAGCAATTTTCTTTTCACATTCTGCAACCTGTCTGCGGATCTTTTCCTTTTCATTTCGCAAAAATAAAAACGTGGTCGAAGCCTGATCCTTTCTGACCTTGAGATCTTCCTTGAGAAAAAGGGAAGTAATGGTATTTGCAACCTGCTGAACCTTACGCGCATTTTTTCCCTCATATGACAGGGTAAAGGCAATGGTCGCCGTTGCTGTTCTCCCGGATTTTCTGTCTGTCACATCCACATTCACCGGCTCAAGCGAAATATCCCTGCGCATCCTGGCAATAATCTCATCTGTGGTTTCACGTTTTCTCAGCTCCTGATAAAGATCAAACTGTTTTATGAGTTCCAGCAGCCTTGCCGATGTCAATACCCTCTGATTGATACTCTGCATCCTCTGTTCAGCATATGTTGTAAGGCTGGAGGTCACATATTCCGCAGGAATCTCCCTTTGTTCTATCAGGATCACTGCCGTGGACCTGTATACGGAAGGCAGTACAAAAGCCAGAATAACCGCGCCAGCAGCTACCATAAAAAACGGAACCATAAAAAACCATTTCCGCCTTTTCAATATCTTCACATAATCAACCGGTGCCAATACATTTTCTTCCATTTATCTTCCCCAGAATTTGGTGTTGTTACAGATCAAAATTTTTTCTTATCTGCGCATATATCATGGTGCGCCTGCCAGTATCATTGTTCTGCCTGTTGACAAGACAGGTGTATCTGAGACCTCCTGTAAGAACAAAGCCGTCATCCAGCACATATCTGAATCCCGGCATGACATTGATTGTAAGATCGTCAAGATCAGGCCGGGTTCTGGGCCTGTTACGAT
>CAYOYY010000031.1:0-33539 GCA_964408295.1 uncultured Desulfobacula sp.
GGCCAAAATGATATGTTACTGTGTTTATGAATTTTTTTTACACAGGATAACAGGTGGCAAAGAAAAACCAGGTCATATTCAGGTGTCAGGCCTGCGGAGGACAGTCTTTCAAATGGATGGGGCAGTGCCCTGTCTGTGGAGAATGGGATACACTGGAACAGGAAGTCATGGTGTCTGGTGCCCTGAAAAAAAAACAGGGCCTGAATTTTTCATCTCCTGTTCTGATGAACTCTGTTCCTGCACAGGAATGCGCAAGAATAAAGACAGGTATTGGTGAATTTGACCGTGTGCTGGGAGGAGGCATAGTTGACGGCTCCCTTGTTCTCATAGGCGGAGACCCCGGCATAGGAAAATCCACGCTCATGCTTCAGGTATTGTCAAGCCTTGCTGATACCGGCAGAAAATGTCTTTATGTGTCAGGAGAAGAATCTGTGCATCAGATTTCAATGAGAGGCAGGCGCCTTGATTCAGAGACTGATTCACTTTTTATCGTATCTGAGACTGATCTTTCATCCATACTGGCAATTGTGGCGGAAACCCGTTATGATGCCCTTGTAATTGATTCCATACAGACTGTGTTCCATCCTGATGCAGGCTCATCCCCGGGAAGTGTCACGCAGATACGGGAAGCTTCCATGCAGTTCATGAAACTTGCCAAGTCAACTGGAATTCCTGTTTTTCTGGTGGGTCATGTGACCAAGGTGGGCGCAATTGCAGGCCCGAGAATCATGGAGCATATGGTTGACACTGTCCTGTATTTTGAAGGTGACAAAACCCATGTATTCAGAATATTAAGAGCCGTTAAAAACAGGTTCGGGTCCACCAATGAAATCGGTGTGTTTGAAATGAATGAAAATGGCCTGGCTCAGGTTCCCAACCCTTCGGCTGTGTTTCTGTCAGAACGGCCGTGCACTGCACAGGGCTCTGTTGTCACATCATGCATGGAAGGCTCCAGGCCCATTTTAATTGAAATCCAGGGGCTGGCATCAAGCACCGGCCTTGGCACACCCCGCAGAACAGTTCTGGGCCTTGACAGTCACAGGGTGTCCCTGATTGTTGCTGTAATGGAAAAAAGGCTTGGAATGAATCTTTCAAGCCTTGATATTTTCATGAATGTGACAGGAGGGGTAAAAATCATGGAACCGGCCGCTGATCTTGCCATTGCTGCTGCCCTTGCCTCAAGCTTTCTTGACAGACCTGTGGATGCCAAAACCATACTCATAGGAGAAATCGGACTGACAGGCGAGATACGGGCTGTAAGCCATATTCAGGCAAGAATCAAGGAAGCGGCCAAAATGGGATTCAACAGATGCCTGATACCTTCAAGGTCAATCAAACAGGTTTCAAAAATAGAATCAATGACCATTGAAAGCATAAGTTTTCTAAAGGATGCCATGGAGGTTCTTTTTTAATGGCAGCAAAAAAACACAAAAACAGGTGGGAAGATCATCTGACAAAACGGGCAAGGGCAGAAAACTATCCTGCGCGCTCGGTTTACAAGCTTGAGGAAATCCAGAAAAAATTTCACATAATGAAAAAAAACGACCAGGTTCTTGATCTTGGATGTGCACCAGGCTCATGGCTGCTTTATGCAGCAAAACAGGTCGGAAAAAAGGGTCATGTGTCAGGAATCGATCTTAAGGAAATAAAAATCGCCCTTCCGGAAAATGTCACAGCAGTAAAGGATGATATCCTGAAGCCTGAAAATGCTTCCTTTTTAAACATACAGAACAGATTCAATGTCATATTAAGCGACATGGCACCTGCAACCACAGGACGCAGAGATGTGGATGCCTTAAGATCCTTTGAACTCTGCAACATGGCTTTAAAGGTGACAGACACATCCCTTGCACCGGGCGGGCATTTTGTGTGCAAAATTTTTCAGGGCAGACAATTCAGTGAATTTCAGAAAAAGGTTAAGTCTGTATTCAGAGAATGCAGAATGTTCAAACCAAACAGTTGCAGAAAACAAAGTAAAGAAATATATATTATAGCCAAAGGCAGAAGGAAACAAGGAGGAAATAAATAATGTCAGGACACAGCAAATGGTCAACAATCAAACACAAAAAAGGGGCGGCTGACGCCAAGCGGGGCAAGATCTTCACCAAGCTTATCAAGGAAATTACAGTTGCCGCAAGAATGGGCGGTGGAGACCCTGAGGCAAACCCAAGACTGAGGCGCGCACTGAATGCTGCAAAAGCCCAGAACATGCCCAAAGACAATTTTGAAAGAGCCATTAAAAAAGGAACAGGAGAGCTTGAGGGAGTCAATTACGAAGAAATCGTGTATGAAGGCTATGGCCCTGGCGGTGTTGCTGTTCTTGTGGAATGCCTGACTGACAACCGCAACAGGACAATTGCAGAGGTGCGCAATATATTCAATAAAGCAGGCGGAAATGTGGGAACAGACGGATGTGTTGCATGGATGTTTGACAAAAAAGGGCTTATCTGTGTCAGCAAGGATGATGCTGATGAAGACACTCTCATGGAAGTGGCTCTGGATGCAGGAGCAGAAGATATCAGGGAAGAAACCGATTCTTTTGAAATAATCACAGATCCTGCAGACTTTGATGAAGTCAAGGAAGCAGTTGACAAGGCAGGTATAAAATATCAGGAAGCTGATATCACCATGATTCCCCAAAATCTGACAAAGGTTGAAGGCAAGGAAGCAGAGCAGATGATCAGGTTCATGGATAATCTTGATGACTGCGATGATGTACAGAAATTTTATTCCAATGCAGACATTCCTGACGAAGTGTTTGATTCAATGCAGCAGTAGGCACGTATTTTAAAGCAGAAGCCGGCCCGGAAACACATTTTTCCCGGCTGAAACAGCTTCTGCTTTCAGATCACAGATCAATCATTTTCTGCACAGAACCAAGTGCTTTTTTTCTTATATCCTCAGGCACTGTGACTTCTCCGCTCAGTGTTTCAAGGCAGGATGCTATATTTTCAAGCGTGATTTTTTTCATGTCAGTGCAGTACATTTTCTCACAGGCAGGATAAAATTTCTTTTCAGGATATGCCTTTGAAATGGGATATAAAAGCCCTGTTTCCGTTCCAAGTATAAATTGCGTCTCATCTGAGCTGCCTGCAAACCGGATCATGCCGGAAGTGGACTGAATGCTGTCAGCAAGTTCAAGCACTTCAGGCGGGCATTCAGGATGGGCAATGAACAATGCTTTGGGATGCTTTTTCCTGGCCATGTTCACATCTTCCGGTGTCAGGGTGTTGTGAAAGGGACAATACCCCTCCCATAGATGAATTTTCTTTTCTGTTCCTGATGCTGCATATTGTGCAAGGTTTTTATCAGGAACCATGAGTATCTCATCTGCATCAATGTTTTCAACTACTTTCAGGACATTGGCGGAAGTGCAGCATATGTCAGATACAGCCTTTACTGCTGCCGATGAATTCACATATGTCACCACAGGTATATTGCCAAGCTGCTTTTTTCTGCGCTCAAGGCTGTCAGGTTCCACCATGTCTGCCATGGGGCAGCCCGCATCCTCTGCCGGCAGAAGCACCTTTTTATCAGGGCACAGAATAACCGCTGTCTCAGCCATGAAATGAACCCCGCAGAACACAATCACATCAGCCTCAGTTTCAGATGCCTTTATACTCAGTTCAAGGGAATCTCCACAAAGATCGGCAATATCCTGTATCTCAGGAGGCTGATAATTATGAGCCAGTATGATGGCATTTCTTTTCCCGGCAAGCTGCCTTATTTTCTCTTTCATCTTGTCACCTTGGATTATCTTCAGTTCATGTTAATGACACTTGTTCCTGAAGGGATGGCAAATTCAAATATTTCAGGATTAATTTTTCTAAAATTGATGTCATGAAATTCAAACACGGTTGTGTCCCCATATGCATTCACAGTGGTCACCTTTGTGATTTCAAAGCCGGGCCTTGCTATTTTTACTGATATGGATGCAATCTGATCTGTTTTGATCCTTGGTATAAGACTGATGTCAATCCATGATGGATTCACAGATTTTATACGGGCATCATAATGATCCTTTATTATTTTTATATCCGACAGAAAGGCTCCGCCAGCGCCTGCTCTGAAAAATGAAGAGGCACTGCCTTTCATGACCTGATTTTCATCAGGCCTGAAAATCCATACTGTTTCACCATTTGTTATAATTTCATGGTGATCAGGGCTGAGGTATTCCCATTTCATTCTGCCCGGATATGCAAACAAGGCTCTGCCTGAAGCCTTTTCAACCATGTCAAGGGCATCAAGCCTTGATATCTGGACAAATGAGGTTTCAAAACTTTTACCGCTGTATCTTGCTTCCAGGCCGGCCATAACGCTTTTTATGGTCACAGATTCCTTTGCACCATATGCCTGTGAAAATACAAGACACACAGCAAAGGTAAATATCAGCACAAAGGCATGAATCTTACCTGAGCAGTTTCCTGATATCCTTGCGCTTGTCTTCTGCATAAATCCTTCGCAATTTAGGTTTTTCAATTTTACCTGTGGGATTCCTTGGAACATCTCCAAAAAATATTTTTTTCAATTGTTTATATCTTGGCAGATCTTTCTGAAATTCAATTATGTCGCTTTCGCACAGCATGCATCCCGGTTTCACACTGATGATTCCTGCAGGGATTTCCCCGAGCCTGTCATCAGGGACGCCTATGACGGCAATATCCTTGATCTTCTCATGCCTTTGGAAAAAATTCTCGATCTCCACAGGAAAAATATTCTCTCCTCCATAGATGATCATGTCCTTTTTTCTGTCCACAAGCCAAATAAATCCATGCACATCATATCTTGCAATGTCTCCTGTGTGAAGCCATCCGTCCCTGATGGCCTTTGCCGTTGCCTCAGGGTTTTTATAGTATTCCTTCATTACTCCAGGGCCCCTGACAATAAGTTCGCCTGATTCATTGCCAAACAGCAGATTACCCTGTTTATCCACAATTTTTGCTTCCCAGTCAAATCCAGGCACCCCAATGGGACCTATTCTGTCTGCATTCTCAATTCCAAGGTGCACACATCCAGGGCCTGTGGATTCGGTAAGCCCGTAATTGGTATCATAGTCCTGGCCTGGAAAATATTTTCTCCATGTTTCGATCAGACTTGGAGGAACAGGCTGTGCACCAGCATGCATGAGCCTCCACTGGGAAAGCCTGTAATCAGACAGTTTTATACTGCCGTTTTCAATGGCAATCAGAATATCATGGGCCCACGGGACAAGCAGCCATACAATGGTGCACAATTCTTCTGACACAGCTTCAATTATCCATTCAGGCTTCACTCCCTTGAGCAGCACTGCACTGCCCCCCACAAGAAGGCTTCCCATCCAGTGCATTTTAGCCCCGGTATGGTATAAGGGCGGAATACAGAGGAAAATATCCTCATGAGTCTGTCCATGGTGGGCATGCTCCACATAACAGGCATGTTCAAGATTTCTGTGGGTTAAAAGAACAGCTTTTGGATTACCGGTTGTTCCGCTTGTAAAATAAAGAGCTGCATCATCTTCAACACCAAGCTTTACATCAGGAGGGGTATCAGGATCTCCGTGTGAAACAAAATCATCATAATGCACAGCCCAGTCAGGGCACATGTCTGAAGGGCCTGTAAAAATCCACAGACGTACATATTGCTCAAGCTCAGGTCTTATGTCTTCAATCCTCTGGACAAATTCCTCGCCAAAAATAAACACCTTTGATTCTGCTGTCTGTGTGCACAAAAGAATTTTGTCAGATTCAAACCTGAAATTCAGGGGAACTGCCCAGGCACCTGTTAAAAGTATGCCAAAATAAATCGGAAGCCATTCAAGGCTGTTTGTCATGAGCAGTACAATTTTATCGCCCTTGCATATGCTGTTTTGTGCAAGGCTGCTGGCAAGCCTGGAAGATGCTCTGTAAAACTGTTCCCAGGTCAGGGTTCTGCGTATGCCAAGAGCAGGCACCCGTTCCACAAGGGCTGTCTCATCCTTGTACATCCATGCGTTTCTGGCAAGAATATCAGTAATAATCATTAATGATTCATCATCCTTAAGTTAAAAAATAAAAATCCTGCCGCGCAACTATAAAACACGGCAGGATTATATTCAACTGGTTTTATATATTCAATCAGTCTTTTTTAACTTCTTCAAAATCAGCATCAACAACATCGTCATCATCCTGGTTTCCGGCACCTGCAGATGCTGAGGCATCTGCACCGGGAGCAGCGCCCTGGCCATCCTGGGCTGCCTGCTGATACATGACTTCGGCAAGTTTGTGTGATGCAGTTGACAAGGCTTCTATCTTCTGTTTGATCTCTTCAACATCGCTGGAGGAATCCTTGGCCTGTTTCAGGGCTTCTATGGCAGCCTGGATATCCTTGCGGGTTGCCTCGTCTACCTTGTCCCCATGTTCTTTCAGGGTTTTTTCTGTCTGATCAACAAGGGCTTCGGCGCTGTTCTTTGTATCCACAAGCTCCCTTTTCTTTTTGTCTTCCTCTGCATGCATTTCAGCATCCTTGATCATCCTTTCAATATCTTCCTCTGAAAGGCCGCTTGCAGCAGTGATGCGGATTGACTGTTCCTTTCCGGTTGCTTTGTCCTTGGCTGAAACATGAACAATACCGTTTGCATCAATATCAAATGTAACCTCTATCTGAGGCACGCCCCTGGGGGCAGGCGGAATGTCTGACAGCTCAAACTGGCCAAGGGTCTTGTTGTCTGCTGCCATCTGACGTTCACCCTGAAGTACATGGATGGAAACAGCAGGCTGGTTGTCAGCAGCAGTTGAAAATACCTGGCTTTTCTTGGTCGGAATTGTGGTATTTTTCTCAATGAGCTTGGTCATGACACCGCCAAGGGTTTCAATTCCGAGTGACAGCGGAGTAACATCAAGAAGAAGAACGTCATTGACATCCCCCTGGAGTACACCTGCCTGCACAGCTGCACCCATGGCAACAACTTCGTCCGGGTTCACGCCCTTGTTGGGTTTTTTCCCGAAAATCTGCTCAACACGCTGCTGCACAGCCGGCATACGGGTCATACCACCCACAAGAACAACCTCGTCCACACCTGAGCTTCCAAGTTTTGCCTCTTTCATGGCTTCCCTGCACGGGCCTTCCAGTTTGTCCAGAAGATCTGATACCAGTGATTCAAGCTTTGCCCTTGTAAGTTTGACATCAAGATGTTTCGGGCCTGATGCATCTGCTGTTATAAAAGGCAAATTAATATTGGTTTCAGTGGCAGAGGAAAGCTCCATCTTGGCTTTTTCAGCAGCTTCCTTGAGACGCTGAAGTGCCATCTTGTCTGTCCTGACATCAATTCCCTGGTCTTTTTTAAATTCATCGGCAATATAGTCAATAATTCTCAGGTCAAAGTCCTCGCCGCCAAGATGGGTATCTCCTGCAGTGGACTTGACTTCAAACACGCCATCACCTATTTCAAGCACAGACACATCAAAGGTACCGCCGCCAAGGTCAAATACAGCTATTTTTTCCTCGCCTTTTTTATCCAGGCCATAGGCCAGAGATGCTGCGGTGGGCTCATTGATTATTCTTTTTACTTCAAGGCCTGCAATTTTACCGGCATCCTTTGTTGCCTGTCTCTGGCTGTCATTGAAATAAGCCGGTACTGTGATAACAGCTTCCTTTACTTCCTCACCAAGATAATCCTCTGCAGTTTTTTTAATATTTGCAAGAATGAATGAGGAAATCTCAGCAGGGCTGTATTGTTTACCCCTCAGATTGATCCTTGTATCTCCGTTGGGAGCTGCCTCAATCTTGTATGGAAGGACAGAGATATCATCCTGCACTTCTTTTGAATTGAATTTTCTTCCTATCAGTCTCTTGACACCGAATACTGTATTTTCCGGGTTGGTCACTGCCTGTCTTTTGGCTGCCTGACCCACAATACGTTCTCCGCTTTCGGTCAAAGCCACAATTGACGGAGTTGTTCTGCCGCCTTCTGCATTTGTGATGATTTTTACTTCACCGCCTGCTTCCATGACAGCCACGCATGAATTGGTAGTTCCAAGATCTATTCCTATTATTTTTCCCATAATATACCCTCCAAAGATATTTTAATTTTCCTTAATTTCCTGTTTTTCAGTTTTTTTCTTTGATACAACAACCATGGCAGGTCTGAGCAGTCTGTCATGAAGGACATAGCCTTTTTGCAGCACTGTTATGACGGTGTTCTCAGGAAACTCATCTGTTTCCTCCTGATTGACAGCCTGATGAAAATTATGATCAAATGGCTGATTTTCCGCATCCACCGGTTTGACATTGAAAGTTTCACATATTTTCAATATTTCCCTGTAAATCAGTTTCACACCCTCAAGAAGGCTTTTGTCGTCTGAGTTCTCTTCGGCCGAAGCAATGGCTCTTTCAAGGTTGTCGATAACGGTCAGAAACTGTTTGAATACAGTTTCATTGGCAAATTTCTTAAATTCGTCAATCTCCCGCTGTTTTCTTTTCTTGTAATTCTCAAATTCAGCAGACAATCTTAAAACGCGGTCTTTTTCTGCTGCAAGTTCTTCTTTTAATTTTTCCATGTCCTTGTTGACTGTTTTATCCCCTTTTTCGGAATTGTTTTTGGGGCCGGCATTTTCAGCCGGTTTTTCGGGAGAATCCTTCAAACCTTTATTCTTATTATTTTTCTTCTTTTTATTTTCAGCCAATTTCTTCTCCTGGTCAAAAAATTCCTTTGATTATGAATGATTTATAATAATGTAAATAAATTATGGGTGAAAAATAAGTCTGTTTGAAGGCATGTCAAGATATAAAAACAAAGGAGTAAAAAGAAAAATCCGGCTGGCATGGGAAATGGAAATTGCATGACCGGGATCAATCCATGACACAGAAGAGCTCACTTATCGCTGCTTCCTCCCGGACCTGACGAGGTTCATGGCCTTCTGTTACAAGGCGACCGGTCAGAATTATCCAGATCCGGCTGCACAGCCGGAAGATATATATATAATTGTTTTTCATATTTTTTGCAAGACACATTTTCAGATCTGCTGCTGACCCGGTCCAATATCCTTTTTATATGCCTAAGGTCTGTGCATGATGAAAATATACCTTGATCAGGCATGTTTTTTTGATATACTGAAGGTTATGGATACAGGATTTAATTAAACAGCAGTTTGAAGATCAACAAACCGGGTTTTAATTACAGGAGAGAAAAAAATGAGCGAAATACTCAAACAGGAAAACCAGACCATTGTCAAACCGGGCATGGATGTCGTGGCCTCCATGGCTGAAGATTTTAAAAATGAACTGCTCTCAGTAATTAATGAAGGAACATCTGAGGTGGTAATCGACCTTGATGGTGTGGAAATGGTTGATTCTGTCGGAATCGGAGTGATTATAGCAGCCCATAATTCTCTGAACCAGTCCGGCAGAAAGCTTAAGGTAATAAATGTCACAAATGATGTTTACGGCCTTTTCACCACAATGAGATTAAACCGTCGTTTCACAGTTGAAGCTGCAACTTAAGGTTCAGAGAATTGCCGATGAAATCCGGAAAAATTTTTTTATGTACCTTGCTGGTGTTATTCTTCTGTGTTGCAGGCTGTCGTGACGACAAAAAAAAGGGGGATTTCTCCGGTGTTTCAGAATTGATTGTCAACCGGAATCAGGCAAGATTCAATATAACCAGACAAAAAGCCCTGGAAAAAGATTCCGCCAGGAAACAGTCTTCAGATAAAGCCGGGGCCAATACTGTTGCAGATGACAAAAACCTTGCAACAGTTGTTCTTTACCCCAAAAAAATTAAAATCATAAGTTCTCAATCTCAACAGGTACTTGCCCATGGAACAGCTTATATCAACAAGCAGGGCAGGATTGTAAAAATTAAAATCAAGCAGAACTGATTTTCAGATTGGCAACTGCTTTCTGTTGGACCCTGAAGGAAGATCAACGAATTCCTGAAGATCAGGAGATTCAGGTTCATGAGTCCCGGCAGGCTCTGTGCTGTCCTGTTCATCCGGGCTGTTATCAGAGTCTGCATCTTCGGTGTCAGTGCCGGAAGACCTGTTAAGCCGGGCCTCATATTCCTTTATCTTTAAATTTGCAGCATTAAGTTTCTGAATATATTTTTCCTGGACATCTTCAAATTGTTTAATTTTTTTCTTGAGAGCAGCTATTTTAGCCCTGTAATCGGCAATAATTCTGGTGAATTTGTCTGTTGTCCGCTTTTCAACGGATTTGCTGAGCGTATGCGTCATAAAAATATTGAACAGCTCTGCAACCACAGCAATAAGGGTCACGTAAATCAGACCGTCTGCCTGCAGATAATATAAAATGGCTGTGATTAATATAGCAGTTAAAAATACCATATTCCTCCTAGAATTAAATAATTATCATACAGTTCATCCAGATGGATATCAAGATAAAAACAGGATCAGGAATCATCCAGGATTTTTTTAAGGTACTGCCCTGTATAACTGTCAACCGATTCAGCTATTTTTTCAGGAGGGCCCTGGGCAACTATTGTACCCCCGCTGCTGCCGCCGTCAGGCCCAAGGTCTATCACCCAGTCGGCAGTTTTGATCACGTCCATGTTATGCTCTATGATGATGACGGTATTGCCTGCCTCTGCAAGCCGGGACAGAACTTTCAGCAGAAGTTTCACATCACTGAAATGAAGCCCTGTTGTGGGTTCGTCCAGTATATAAAGTGTCTTGCCTGTATCACGTCTTGCAAGTTCCCTGGCAAGCTTGATGCGCTGTGCCTCGCCTCCTGAAAGAGTGGTGGCAGCCTGGCCGAGCTTGATATAGGAAAGGCCCACATCCATAAGAGTATCCAGGATTCGTTTTATTTTAGGATGGTCAGCAAATAATTCGCCTGCCTGCATCACTGACAGATCAAGGACATCTGCAATGGAATGGCCTTTATAGGTGATTTCAAGTGTGGCTCTGTTAAACCGTCTGCCGCGGCACACTTCACACGGGACAAACACATCTGCCAGAAAATGCATTTCAACCTTGATATAACCGTCTCCATGACAGGCTTCACACCTGCCTCCCCTGACATTGAACGAGTACCTGCCTTTTTTATATCCCCTGGCCTTTGATTCAGGCAGCATTGCAAAAAGTTCCCTTATGGGGTCAAACACCTTGGTATATGTGGCAGGATTGCTCCTTGGTGTCCTGCCTATGGGTTTCTGGTCGATATTGATGATTTTATCAAGATACCTGATACCTGAAATTTTTCCGTGTCTGCCTGTGAGCATTTTTGAACCATGCAGTTTTGATGCAACGCCAGGATAAAGGATCTGGCTTATCAGGGTTGATTTTCCGGCGCCTGACACCCCTGTTACTGCCACAACCAGGCCCAGGGGAATTTTAACATTGAGATTTTTTAAATTGTTTTCACAGGCTCCTGAAATGCCAAGCCATTTTTTTCCCGGCTTTCTTCTGGTTTCAGGCACCTGTATTTTTTCCCTGCCGCTCAGAAATTTTCCGGTTATGGAAACAGGATTGGCCCTGATCTGATCAGGAGTGCCCTGGGCCACCACCTGCCCTCCCAGGTGTCCTGCGCCGGGCCCCATATCCACGATCCAGTCGGACTGCTCCATTGTTTCCTGATCATGCTCCACAATAATCAGGGTGTTGCCTATGTCACGCAGATGCTGGAGCGTGTGCAGCAGTTTGATATTATCTTTCTGGTGCAGACCTATTGAAGGCTCATCCAGTATATAAAGCACACCGGTAAGCTCAGACCCGACCTGGGAAGCCAGCCTTATCCTCTGGGATTCTCCGCCGGAAAGCGTGGGCCCGCTGCGGTCAAGGGACAGGTAACCAAGCCCTACATTGACAAGGAATAAAAGCCTGTCCGATATTTCCTTGAGCAGTTCCTCTGCTATGAGCCTGCGGTTGCCGGTCAGGCTGAGGCCTTTCACAAAATCAAAAGCCTGGCCCACGGTCATGGAAGTCACATCAATGATGGATCTGCCATTGATTTTTACATTAAGCACCTCATCTTTCAGGCGTTTGCCATGGCAGGCCGGGCATACCGATGCTGTCATGAACGATGAGTAATATTTTTTCTGGGTTTCAGACTGGGTCTCCCTGTATCTGCGCATGAGTGTATTGACCAGGCCTTCATGTGATCTTGTGAATTCCGCCTGGATTCTGGAGGAATTCCATGTGACTTTCATCTGTTTACCTTCTGAACCATAGAGAAGAAGCTTTTTGTCTTTTTCAGACAGATCTTTCCATGGAATGTCAAAATCAATGCCCCACTGTTGTTCAATGGCATTGAGCTGGCTCTTTCCCCAGGAATTCTCATTATTATATCTTGGCTTTTTAATAAAATAGTTTTTCCAGGGGACAACTGCTCCCTGCCTGATGCTCAGGTTCTTATCAGGAACAATCTTGTCCGGATCCATGGACAGAAGAGTCCCGATTCCATTACACTCACGGCACATGCCAAGTGGAGAGTTAAACGAAAAAATCTGGGGAGAAAGTTCAGGGTATGCAATGCCGCAGCAAGAACGTTCCTCACTCATTTTAAGGTCTTCCCTGCCGAGGATATGAACCGTGATCTGGCCGCTGCCAAGTTTTAAGGCCGATTCAACCGAATCTGTCAGCCTTGTCTCAAAATCCTGGACCTGGCTTACAATGAGCCGGTCAACCACAACCTCAATATTATGTTTTTTATTTCTTGCAAGGGTCTGGACATTTTCAAGCTCCTGAATGACTCCGTCTATGCGTACCCTTGCATATCCCTGTTTTTTCAGCTCTTCAAGCTTGTCTTTATGTTCACCTTTTCTGTTCTCCACAATGGGGGCAAGGATAAGAATCTTTGATCTTTCAGGCAGGGCCATGATCTGTGAAACCATGGCCTGGGCATGACCGTGACCGACCTTTTTACCGCATCTGCAGCAATACTGGGTACCGACCCTGGCAAAAAGCACCCTGAGGTAGTCGTAGATTTCAGTGATGGTGCCCACCGTGGATCTCGGATTGCGGCTGGCTGATTTCTGTTCAATGGCAATTGTGGGAGAAAGCCCCCTGATTGTATCAAATCTTGGCTTTTCCATCTGCCCTATGAACTGGCGCGCATATGAAGAAAGGGATTCCACATAACGGCGCTGGCCTTCGGCAAATATGGTATCAAAGGCAAGGCTTGATTTTCCTGACCCTGATACCCCGGTTACAACCACCATCTTCTTTTTTGGGATTTCAATGTCAATATTCTTCAGATTATGCTCTCTTGCACCTTTTACAATGATGCGGTCAAGCTCCTTTGAACTGGATGCCGGGCTGTTTCCCATTACTTAAATTTTCACTCCTGATACAATCGCCTGTTATAAAAAATCATCAAGAAATGATGATAAGCATTGCAGGTTAAAAGTAAAGACAATTATACAGGGTCACAGGAAAGAACATGGGTTGACAAAATAATATATTATTGTCACAAATCATCATATTTTAAATATTTTATGATTGAGATTATTAATTATGAGCAAATTTTTTGATATTTTCTTTTACCCTTTTCATATCAAGGGAAGAGTCGCTGCAGGAACACTGGTATCTGAGGCAGCACAGATTCTTGATATACCAATAAGATCGGACTGCGGCGGAAAAGGAATCTGCGGCAAGTGCAGAATTGTGGCAGACCCGCCTGAAAACCTGAGCCCTGCAGGACAGGCAGAAAAAAAAATACTGGCAGAATTATCAGCATCTAAGGCTGTACGTCTGGCATGCCAGGCAGAAATTACAGGGCCTGTCACAATTACCATACCTGAAAACCTCATTATTCAGGATGAATCATCCAGCAAAACATCTGTAACCACCGTTTTTACGCCTGAGTCTGAAAAAACACAGAAAAGCGGGCTTGGGCTTGCATTTGACATTGGAACCACCACAATTGCAGCATATCTGTGCAGCCTTGATTCAGGCAGGATACTTGCCTCACAGGCCATGGTAAATCCCCAGCGCAGGTTTGGCGAAGATGTGATTTCCAGAATTGCGGCAATAAGGGAAGATCCTGAAAACCTTGAAAAACAGCAGAGTCTGGCTGCAGAAGCAATGAACGAGCTTGCCGGACTATGCCTTGAAAAAACCTGTAACAATATATCTGAAATCAGGGATGTCACTGCTGTGGGCAATACAACAATGGAACATATACTGGCCGGGATCAGCCCTGAAAATCTCGGTGTTGCACCTTATCGCCCTGTCAGTTCTTCCGCTGTACTGACAGATGCCAGAAAAATCGGGCTTAATCTTGGAACTGAAACACCTGTTTATATCTTCCCGGTTATTTCAGGTTTTCTTGGCGGAGATATACTTGCAGCATTTCTTGCAGACCAGCCCTTTAAAAGAAAAGAAACCTGTCTGATAATTGATATAGGGACAAATGGAGAGCTTATCCTTTATACAGAACATGGGATATGGGCCACAAGCTGTGCAACAGGCCCGGCACTTGAAGGAGCACAGATTTCGTGCGGCATGAGAGCTGCATCAGGAGCAATCTCACAGGTTTTTTTCACTCCTGAATCTGAAAATCCCGTTTCCTTTAAAACAATTGGAAATGCAGAACCTGCCGGCATATGCGGTTCAGGTATAATTGATGCGCTTTCTGCCATGAGAAAGGCTATGATAACCCTTGAAGACGGAAAATTCAATACACAGGCCAGGGGAGTTGCATGTGATGAAAAAGGGATTGGCAGAAAATACCGCATCCCTGAAACAGATATTTTCATCACATTGTCTGATGTGCGCCAGGTTCAGCTTGCCAAAGCTGCCCTGTTCACAGGTATTGAACTGCTGCTTGAAAAAGCCGGAATAAAAAATGTTGACCGCACTGTCCTGACAGGAGCATTTGGAGCCAAATTCAACTGGCAAAATGCCAGGGACATTGGCATGCTGCCGGCATGCATCCTGGAGGGCCGGGTTGAAACACAGCAGAATCTTGCAGGAGCCGGAGCTGTAATGGCACTGGTCAGGCCGTCTTCAAGAAAAACCATTCAGGATATTGCTCCTGAAGTAAAATTCATTGATCTTGCATGTGAACCTGATTTTACAATCAGATTTTCCAATGCAACAAGATTTCCATAAAAAACAGGTCACAGAATAACTGCGGCAATGCCTGCCCCTGCAAGGACAACCCACAATATATCAACTTTAAGCCTGAATGCAGTGAATGCGGCACAGGCTATCAGAATCTGGGCCAGAGTCCAGTCAAGGGCCATGGAAAATTGTATTGTAACAGCTAAAAGCAGCCCCACAAATGAAACCAGCACACCTCGCAATGCCCTCTGGAAAAATTCATTTCCATGAAAACGGTCAAAATACGGGACCACGCCTGTCAGGATTACAAATGAAGGAGTAAATATGCTTATGGTGCCCACAACAGCGCCTGGCAGCCCTGCAATGAGATATCCCACAAAGGTAGCCGTGATGACAATGGGACCGGGAGTTACCTGGCCAAGGGCAATGCCGTCCATGAATGTCCTGCTGTCCATCCAGTGCATTGAGCCCACAACTTCATGAAGCATGAGAGGAACTGAAGCATATCCGCCGCCAAAGGCAAAAAGATCAACCTTGAGCATCAGAGCTGAAAGGGCAAAAAGCTTATGATCAAAAAAATACAGGAAAACCATTCCTGCGGCCACCACAGCCACCAGCAGAAGCGGCACTCCAAGGTTCTGCATGAATGTCCCGCTGCCGGTGCTGTCACCTGGGCTTTTACTGAATTCAATATTCCTGTAAATCACAAGCCCTGCAAGGGCTGAAACAACAATCGCAATGATCGGGCTTCCATGCCCGGCAAGATAGGCTGCAGCACCCAGGGCCAGTACCCAGTCCTGCCATTTCTTTATGGTGGATCTTCCAAAATTTATGGTTGCATTGGCAACCAGTGCCACCACAACCACCTGAAGACCCTTGAAAGCTGATATAACTGCGGCAGCATCATGGGCATTGCCGTAAACAGCAGCCATCACAACCATTAGCACGAAAGCAGGCAGGCCAAATCCTGTATAGGCAGCCAGAGCACCTGCCGGGCCTGCAGCGCGCAGCCCTGCATAGGCTGCTGCCTGCATTGCAGTGGCGCCTGGTATGGACTGACACACAGCCACTCCGTGCCGGAAGGAATCTTCTGAAAGCCATTTATTTTGCTTTACGGCAAGCTCACGTATATAAGCCACCATGGCAGGTCCGCCAAAGGCCGTAAGCCCAAGTTTCAGAAAACAGAGAAAAATTTTCAGTACTTTTTTAAAATCCGGCATGGAAAACTTACCTTGGAATATTAAATTTTTTCAGTTTATAATAAAGAAGCTGGCGGGAGATTCCAAGAGACCGGGCCGTTCTTGTAATATTTCCCTTGTTCTCTGCAATGGCCTGCCGTATTATGCTTTCTTCATGTGCAGTTTTTTTTATCATAAGGCCAGGTTCTCTGGCAAACTTATTTTTTGCTGATTTTGTTTTTGAAGACCAGCTGGAAAAATGGGCCTGAAGATGACGTACCCTGATGACCTCGTTTGTGCCCACAATATTCATTGCACCCTCGATCACATGTTCAAGCTCTCTTACATTGCCTGGCCAGTCATATGATTCAAAAAGATCCATCACACCGCTGGATACCCTTTTGACATTTTTGCACAGCATTGCATTGTGTTTTTCAATGAAATGCTCCACAAGCAGATCAATATCTCCCATGCGCTCTCTTAAAGGCACTATATGGATAAAAACAACAGCAAGACGGTAGAACAGGTCTGATCTCAGGGTTTTGTCCGCAATTGCAGCATGGGGATCTGTATTGACAGAGCTTATTATTTTAAGATCTGTTTCAATCTCTTTTAAAGCCCCGACCCTTCTTACCTTGCTTTCCTGTATGCTTCTTAATATTTTGCTCTGAAGCCCCACAGGCATTGAATTGACTTCATCAAGAAAAATTGTTCCCTTGTTTGTTCTTTCAAACAGCCCGGCCTTGTCCACAGCTCCTGTAAACGCCCCCCTGGATGTTCCGAACAATATACCTTCAAGCAGGTTTTCAGGAATGGCAGCGCAGTTTACAGGAGTATACTTTTTGGCGCTTCTGGAACTGTGATTGTGAATGGCCCTTGCAAACAGCTCCTTGCCAGTGCCTGTTTCCCCGTAAAGCATGACAGGAGAAGGGGTTCCAGCAGCCATTTTTGCGGAGTTAAGCGCCTCCACAAAGGCAGGGTCTTTACCTATTATTCTTTCAAAGGTAATGGATGATGTGTCAAAAAGCTGATCTTTACCGGGCAGAGGCATTGAAGCAATGGTGGATGCAAGGGCGTGATAATCCCTGACAAAACAGATGGAACCCACCAGCCTGGATTTTTTGAAAATAGGTATTGCATTGTGCAGGGTATTGGCAAACTTGCCCATTCTGGTTCGATAGTAAATGGGCTCATCAATTATGGGCTGCTGCCTTTTAAGGCACTGCATTATTATGCTTGTCTCATCATCAAGGTCATAGACATCCGTGATCTTGCGCATTATGACATCTTCGCGGTCAAGTTCATCAATGCGCGCGATGGCATCATTATAGTAAATAATAACGCCATCTGCATCTGTGACAATCACTCCGTCGCTGAACCTGTCAAATATGGACAGATAATCTGAATCATCCAGATGATACAGAAATTTTTCCGGTTTTTTCTTTTCTCTTGGTTTATCTTTTTTTCTATTGGTCATCCTTTTCCAGACATCTGGTAAGTTCAGGTATTATCTCAAGTGCATCACCTTTTATAAAATAATCACAATTGGACATTATGGCTGCATTTTCATCTGTGTTCACCGCAATGACCATCCTGGATGTCTTCATACCTGCAAAATGCTGGATCGAGCCTGAAATTCCACATGCAATATATACCTTGGGGCTTACCTTTTCCCCTGTCTGACCCACCTGCATGGAATACGGCACCCATCCGGAATCAACCGCAACTCTTGATGCTCCCACTGCAGCATTGAGTTTTTCAGCACACCTGAAGAGGATATCAAAATTTTCACCGTTTTTCATCCCTCTTCCACCAGATATTATCACATCAGCCTCGGCAAGGTTTACTTTTTTATCATTTCCCGCTTCTCCTGCCCTGACAAGCTTAAGCCCCCCGTCAGAAACATTTGGAAAATCATGTCTGACAATTTCAGCGCAGACCTTGCGGGACACAGGTACCGGTTCAACAGCATTGGGCCTGATTCCCATGACCTTTATACTGCCCTGAAGTTCAAGTGTGGCAATGGCCTTGCCGGAATACTTTGATGTTTTTACACAATTGTTTTCATGGTCAACATGAAAACAGTCCATAACAAGGGGAGCATCCAGAACAGCTGCAAGCCGCGGCAGAATATCTTTTCCCAGTGCAGAGGAAAGTCCGAACACCAAAGTGATGCCGTATTCAGAAATAATTGCGGCAGCTGCTGCTGCAAATACAGCAGGATTTTTTTTATGGCAGTCTTCAAGGCAGATATTAATGATTTTTGTTACTCCATAATCCTGCAAATCCTTTTTTACTGCCTCAATATCAGTATCTGCCCCTGAAACAAGGGCAAAAATTTCTGAGTTATCCTTTCTGGCCGCAGTAATCATCCCAAGGCCTGCCTTACTGATTTTCCCGTTGTCAAATTCCGGAATAACACAGATATTGTCCATCATATAACCCTTGCCTCGTTTTTAAGTATGTTCACAATCTGCTGTGCAGCCTCAGCCGGGCTGCCCTTTATCTCGGAAGGATGCCTTGTCTGCTGCATGGGAGCAAGCTCAAGGGTTTTCACACAGGAATCTGATTCACCGGTCTCAAGGCTGGAAAGCTCAATTTTTTCCACAATTTTCTTCTTTGATTTCACAATATCAGGGAAAGTGGGATATCCCGGAGTATTAAGCCTTCTTCCCGCTCCGATCACGCACGGCATCTTCATTTCATACACATTTGAAACCCCGCCTGCAAGTTCGCTTTCCACAATAACCCTGTCCCTGTCCAGTTCCAGTTTTACAGCATTTGTTACAACGGGAAAACCGAACAGGACTCCAAGCCGGAACATGGTCTGCCAGCCCTCAGCATCAATGGACTGTCTGCCTGTGAAAATCATTGATGCTTTTCCATCCCTGTCAATCACAGCCTTGAGGGCACGGGCGGTTGCAATGCTGTCACAGCCTTCACCGCCCGTAACAAGAAGCCCCCTGTCAGCACCCATTGCCAGTGCAGATCTTATTGTTTTTTCAGCATCGTCATTTCCTATGCACACGGCAACAACCTCTGAACCGGGCAGAAGGTCCTTTACCCTGACCGCTTCTGTCACTGCATGCTCGTCATATGGATTCAGCAGAAAGGTGACATTTTCATCAATCCGGCTGCTGTCAACTATGGTCAGTGCGGCAGCAGAATCAGGAACATGTTTCACACACACATAAATCTGCATTGGAATGGTCCCCTTACTCAATTATCCGTTTACGGAAAAAGAACTATTATAATTTATCTGTCTTTTTCTGGAGAAAAAGCCCACATCCGTTGATCTGTCAATATATTTGAACTTGTATTGCAAAGGTTCATTGTCATGATCCAGTCCCTTTTCACAGGCATCAATCAGCTCAGCCATCATGCGTCCCACCACAGGGGCATTTTTGAACTGATTGCCGCTGGTACCCACTGCAAGATAAAACCCGGGCAGATCTGTTTTATCATAGATGGGAATCCAGTCGTCAGAACAGTCATAAAGATCGCACACACCCCTTGGCTGATTGGGAACCTTGAGAGACGGAATACGTTTGCCAAGTCTGTAGCATTGCGCCTTCCACTGGGCATCTGTCAGCTGGTTGTCATATCCGGGACCGCCCTTGCCTGCATAGAATTCATTGGGGTCAACCCAGTGCTGCGGATCACATTCAGGATCCTCGCTGCCGATAAGAAACAAATTACCGACCTCGGGCCTCACATAACAGCCTATGTCGCCGTCAGACATGTGGTAGCCTTCATTGTAGTAATCATAACCTTCAGGAGAAGGACAGTACATGACCTCATGGCGCAATGCCTTGGTTTTGATATTGCACCCTTCCCACACGCCGTCTGCCATCTTGGTAATAATATATGAATGGGGGCCTCCCACATTGACAACGATATCAGCATCAATCTGAGTTCCGTCTTTGAGTGTCACACCCCTTACCCTGTCTTTTTCACTTCTGATATCAACCACTTCGGCATTGAACATAAATTTTGCACCCTTGGCCTCGGCAGCCCTCATTATATTATGGGCAGAAAGTGCAGGATCATTTACATAACCGCCTTCAGGGCAGAAAAGCGCTCCTTCTATTTCCTTTGTGGGCTCATCATAAAATTTTGGATCCTCAGGACGTCTTACAGGCCAGAATTCATGCAGATCTGCAACGGGAACAGCCTGTTTTATTCTGTCATTTGACCATTCTTCATATGCAACTCCCACCTCGTCATAATTTTTCTTTACCTTGCGCCAGTCATGGCCCTGTGATTTGATTAGAATGGAGCCTGTATTCATGTATTTTGCAAGGCCTTTTTCATCCTTTACATGATCCAGGTAATTTTCCCAGTCCAGCCAGTACTTGAAGCCTTCATATGCCATTGCAACACCGTCTGCCGTGGAATAATGGGCCCTGACAATTGCACATGACCCGGCAGTGGAACCTTCTCCCGCATCAGGCCCCTTGTCAACATTAAGGGTCTTATAACCCATTTTGGACAATTCATAGGCAATGGGGGAACCTATAACGCCTGCACCAATGATGATTGCATCAAATTTTTCACTCATGGTTTTTTCTCCTTTAATTCGGGTATAATATTTACGTAATTTACGGGTTCATGACAAGGTATTAATAAAATCAGCAAATCTTTTTTCCCCTGCCGGAGCAAGGCTGAATTCAGCACCTGCATCCAGTATGGCATGTATCATATCCCTGCCATACCCTCTGGAACAGGTCAGAACAATTGCTGAATTTTCAGGATCACGGCCCAGGGTAACGATCTGACACGGTACATGGGAAAAAGGCCCCTGATAAAGAAAAGGGGTCTTTTTTGATCTGTCCATGAAATCAAGTGAACTCAGTTTCTCACAGATTGAGAATACATCAGGTCCGATCAGTGCAATAAACAGGCTTGCCTCTGTGACATCTGTCATGCCCTGCTCATCAGGCATTTCAACCATGTCCGCCGTATCCAGGCAATAAAGGGAAACCTGGGTATTATTCATGCGGTTGGCAAGTATTTTGTTCTCAAAAACCGATTCACCCGGATTCTGCGGCAGAGTCAGGCCGAACGGTGTCCTCTGTCCGATCTTTGAATCCTGCAGATCAAACCTTGGTTTATGGCTTAAATCCACCAGAAAAGGGCCATCTCCTTCTTCCCTGTATTCTGTGACCACATCCCAGTTGCCTCTTTTTTCAATTTTCAGGGGAGCAGCCTTAAATACAACAGGGGAAACTCTTTTTATCTCTTTCATGATTATTCCCTTACATTTTCATCCGTTTTCCTTCAGGATCATAGAACGGAGTTTTAGTCACTATTGCGTAAATCCTGTCATCACCACACTCATCTTCAAAGATTTCAAGTCTTGTACCGATCTTTGAAAGAGGCGCTTCAACAAGTGCCATGCCCACAGCTTCCTTGAGAGTGAAACTGTCCCTTGCAGTGCATACATAACCCCTTACCCTGTCATCCACAATCAGGGCTCCGTCCTTTGGTGCGCGCGTATTGTTTTCCATTTTAAATCCAATGAGCTTAAGACGGGTCTGATCATTTTCTGCCTGACGCAGTGCAGCAGCTCCAACTGTTTTTGCATCCAGCTTGGAGCGATCCCACAGAAAGCCCAGGCCAAGGTCAAGCAGATTGGTTCTCTGCTCGGATTCAGACCCAAGTATGACATGGCATTTTTCCATGCGCAGCACATTCTGGGCCTCAACACCAAAGTTAAGTATATTGAATTCACGTCCTGCCTCCCTGAGCATCATCCATACGGACTGCATATAGGAAGAAGGCACATGAAGCTCATATGAAAGCTCACCCACAAAGCCTAAACGCATTGCCCTTACAGGAATGGTACCTGCGATCTCAAATTCCCTGTACTCGGAAAATCCAAAGGCTTCATTGGACACATCAATATCAACGATTTTTTCAAGCACTTTTCTGGAATTGGGGCCTGACAGGTTGATCACACCCATGGCATCGGTAAGATTTACAAGATGAAAATCCCAGCCGTCATATCTTGTATGATAGCGTATCCATTCAATGGTCTGACCTGCCCTTCCCGTGGAAGTCGTGAAATAATAGTCATTTTCACCAAGCCTGACCACAACTCCGTCATCAATAACGCATCCGTCATCATTGCACATTGCAGAATATTTGATTCTGCCTTCCTTTACTTTTGACATGTCAGACACATATACACGCTGCAGAGCCTTAAGGGCGTCAGGTCCGTGAATTCTGAATTTGCCCAGGGTTGAACCGTCCAGCATTCCCACATTTGATCTTACGTTTTCAATTTCCTTTCTGCATGAAAAATCATCGGAAAAATATCTGGCCCTCTGCCACACTCCTATGTTTCTGAAAATTCCTCCGTCCTTTCTCTGCATTTCATCCATGGCAGTTATCTTGAACATGATATGATTGGTTCCGGCATAGGTGGATATAAGGGTTGGAACCAGAGGAGGCCTGACATTTGTAGGCCTTATGGATATATCCGGCAGAGCCTGGTATTTTGCAACATATAAAGGAAGGTTATGACCCGGGATACCGCCCTGGCCCGGGCCTGTACCGGCTGAAGTAAAGCGCTTGATCAGCTCGGGCATGTCAAATCCCTTGTCAATGGCCTGTTTTATATTCTTGATGGTTGTGTCCTCATCAAAGCAGATAAAACTTTTACGCCCCTTTACAGGAGCCATGACAAGCTTTGTACCCCTTGCAGGCCCGGGAAGAGCCTGAAGAACTTTTTTTGCCTCACCCAGTTCTCCGATGGAACAGTTTTCACAGTCAAATGCAGCCTTAAGCCCGGCAAGTGTTCCTGAGGCTTCTATGGAAGCTGCATCCTCAAGGCCTGTAATCCGTCCTGCAACATGCATTTTTTCCGGAAGTTTATCAACAAGAAAAAAACCTGTATGGCTGTCATATTTAAGCTTTCCAAGGGCAATGGTGACAGGCCCTGTAACAGGAGTCCACCCGGCTGAAGCCACAATAAGGTCGCATGCAAATTTTCTTTTGACAAGCCCGTCAGTTCCTGACAGGGTTACTCCTGCAACTTTTTTTCTGCCGTGTGCGCAGTTTGCAACCCATCCCCTGAAAAATGCAATTTTTCTTTCATCAAGTTTCTTTAAAAGTTCAGGATCCTGGCCGTCTTCCCTGATGTCAGCAACACAGGCAATGGACAGCCCAAGGTCGTGAAGATCAATGGCAGCCTCGATTCCAAAATCATGGCCAATGCTGAACACAGCTTTCTTACCGGGCAGAAGCCCGTATGTCTTTGCAAGGCGCAGGGCGCATCCTGCCTGCATAACACCGGGTCTTTCATTGTTCTCAAAAATGAGCGGCCTTTCAATACAGCCTGTGGCAACCACAACAGATTTTGCCCTGATCTCAATATATCTTTGATCAAACACATCATCCCTGCCGCCGATCTGAAATCCTGTAACAAGATTATTGTTATAGGTTCCAACTACGCTTGCATGTGTGAACACCCTGATATTGTCCAGGTCATTTATCTCCTTTGCAAGAAAATGTGTCCTTTCATTGAGTGTCTGCCTGTCCTGATATTTTTTTGACCTGTACTCAAACGAACCTCCGAGCCAGGGCCTTGATTCCATCAGGATGACCCTGAGCCCTTTTTGCCCTGCAGCAATGGCAGCCTTCATGCCGGCAGGCCCGCCTCCTATTACGCATACATCTGCATTAAGAAAGATTTCATCATATTTTCCCGGCATTTCAAAATCAGGGCTTATCCTGCCAAGCCCGGCTGTCTTTCTTATCTGTTTCATGGCAATCGGCCATATTTTCGCAGGCTTGTGCATGGTATTGTAATAAAAACCGGCAGGCATCATCCAGTCAAGCTTGTCTATGAAAGAAAGCATGTCATTTTCAGCAGATCCCTTTACATTCTGCTCTCTTATGACCATGCCCTCTTCAAGCAATGTGTTTTCACATCTTACATTCGGTATGCCGTCCACTTCCATGCATGTGTTGCTGCATTCTCCGTCAAGGCTGTAAAGCCCCCTTGGACGGTGGTATTTCAGGCTTCTGCCGAAAATTCTGACACCGTTTGCAAAAAGGGCGGTTGCAATTGTATCTCCCTTTGCCCCGTAATATTTTTTCCCTTTGTAAATAAAGGAAATTTTACTGGCTGCATCTATTTTCAAAGTCGGCAGATGGTTAAACCGGTTCATTTTCTTTGCCCTCCTTAACCTGTACTTCAAGATTTGTGGTCGTATCCCGGTAGATGGTGAACCAGCTGCCGCAGCCGTCCTTATGAAACCACCATTCCTTCTGCACGCCTGCAACACATCTGTTCATATGAACATAGTCGCACCAGGCTTCCGGTGTAAGATTTCTTTCATCCGGACGGGGGCCTTTGTCTTCTCCGCCAAATCTGAATTCATATCCGTTTCTTTTCCCGCAAATCGGACATGTAATTGTTAATGCCATTTTATTTTCTCCTTGCAGTCTAATTGTCCGGGCTGTAGTTCACAAGCGCTGCGGTTTCACCCATGAGCCTGTGTTCCTGATAACGTTTCAGGGCAAATGGTTTCAGCATTTCAGGGCATTGATCTGTTGCCATGTATTCAGCCATGTATTTACCCACGGCAGAACAGGATTTAAAACCAAAATATCCCCATCCGCAATCCATGTAAAACCCTTCAACAGGGATATTGCCGTCCATTATGGGCGCCATGTCAGGGGTCATATCAGCAAGCCCGCCCCATATTCTCATGAAACGCACCCCTCGCAGACACGGTAGAAATTCTGAAAGTGCTTCTGCCTGATGCTTGATATAATGTGCAGTATTAAGGGTGGTGTAATTGGGCCATGGATCCATGTGAGCGCCTGTTGCCACTTCTCCCTTAAGAGTCTGGTTGGCATAGCAGTGATATGCCCCGGATGAAACAACATGATCCAGAAGAGGTTTGAGAGGCTGGGTAACCATGGCCTGAATCGTCAGAACGCTTATGGGCAGTTTGAGTCCCAGCATGGAATGGATCAGGCCTGCTGAATATCCTCCTGCTGAAATAAGTACCTGTTTTGTATTGATAATACCACGGTCTGTGGTCACGGAAGCAACCCTGCCGTTTTTGGTTCCAATGGCAAGTGCCTCGGTCTGCTGGTGAATCTGTACCCCTTTTTTTGCAGCTCCCCTTGCAAGCCCCCAGACAACGGCATCATGACGCACAATGCCGCCTGGAGGATGGAACATGGCGCCATGAATGGGAAAGGTGATATCCTCTGAAATATTCAGGGCAGGGACCAGTTCCTTGGCTTCCTTTGCATCAATGAGATGGCTTTCCACTCCATGGAACTGTGCAGTTGCAATGGTCATTCTTGCAGCCTTCATTGCAGCTTCAGAATGCATGAGGTTAAGGTTTCCGCAATTGTTGAACATCAGGTTGTAATCAAGGTCCTTTGTCAGAACCGGCCAGAGGTCAAGGGCTTCCTTGTAAAGAGGGACATTGTACTGCGTCCGCTGATTGGCACGCACAATGGCAGTATTTCTTCCTGCCCCGCCAAAACCGATATAATTTTTCTCAATGATCGCAATATCGGTGATGCCATAGTCCTTTGCAAGAAAATAAGCCGTTGCCAGGCTGTGCAGCCCGCCTCCGATGATTACCACATCATAACTTGACTTAAGCTGGGTTTTTTTGCCCCACATGGGCTTTTTTTTCAAAAACATTGGCCTTCTCTTAAATTATGGATTGTTGCCAGATGATGCCTTTACCATTTTCATCATTAAAGTATGAAATAAAATATGTCAAGCATAAAATTATAAAATGATATATTTTCTTTCATCAAACCTTGACAAACCACCATGGTTTTTATAAAGTCGTGTCAAATTAACAGATTACAGGAAAAAACAATGAATGATCCAGCATCACACCCGGTAATAAATGATATCTCTTCCAGACTTGACTCCCTGAGCCCAAAGGCACAGACCCTTGGCACATACATAATGCAGCACCCTTCAAAGGCTGTTTTCATGACCACAAAGGAACTGGCAGAAGCCTGCGGAATAAGCGAGGCAACTGTTGTCCGTTTTGTCAGCACCCTTGGATATAAGGGGTATTCCGATTTTCAGGAAGCTTTAAAGGATTTTGTGAACACAGGGCTTTCCCTGCCTGAAAGAGCAGACATCAAAGGAATTAACGAACCCGGAGCTGACAGGCTTCACAGAGGGATTCTTGAAGAACTGAACAACCTTAAATTCCTGTATGAAAATATCAATATGGAAACAATGAACCAGTTCGTGAATACCCTTAATGAAAAACGTCCCATTTATGTGGTGGGCTCAAGGCTGTCATATACATTTGCATATTATTTTGGCTGGTCTTTGACAAAGATCAGAAACGAGGTTCACATTCTGAAGGGCAGCGACTCCACAGCAATGGACATGCTTGCCAATGCACGTCCCGAATGCCTTGTTATCCTCATTGCCACATCCCGTTACCCCAATGAACTGATAAGGCTGTGCAAGATGGTCTGCCGCAGCACCCATACCCTTTTAACCATGACAGACAGCAATTTAAGCCCTGTAATACCATTTGCCGACCTGTCACTTGTGATACCCTCCAGGTCCATTCCTTTTATAGGCAATGTATCAGGCATGCTGGCCGTAATCCAGTTCATGGTACAGGAGCTTGCTGCAAAAAGGGGAGAAGACATGGCACGATACCAGAAACAGCTTGAAACCTTTTACCTTGAAAACGATATATTGTTCAATTTCGAGCCCAGATAAGGGGCAGGCACAGGAACAAAAATACAGGAGAAAAACATGCTTAAAACACAGGAAGAACTTTTAAATGTCCTTGAACAGCTTGGCATTGAATACACAAACCATGAACATCCTGCCGTTTACACGGTTGAAGAGGCAAACCTCCACCACAAGGGGATAAAGGGGGCTCACAGCAAGAACCTGTTTTTCAAGGACAAGAAAAAGAACCTGTTTCTGGTTATAACCCTTGATACCAAGCCCATTGTAATCAAGGAGATGGCAAAAAAAATAGGGGCGAAAAGCCCGTCATTTGCCAAACCAGAGCTCCTTGACCAGGTTCTGGGCGTAATACCGGGAGCTGTGACCCCGTTTGCAGCAATAAATGCAAAGGAAAATAAAATAAAAATCATACTGGACAAAGACCTTATGGAAAACAGGCTGTTAAATTTCCATCCTCTTGTCAATACGGCAACAACAACAATTGCATCAGAAGATCTTGTAAAATTTCTGGAACACTGCGGCCAGGAATTTGAAATCATACGTTTATAGGAATGGAAGGGATAAACAGCGTTCCAATTGCTGAGAAAGTCTCAAACCTTATCTGCTCAACAAGGGTGATGACCCTGGCTGTATCAGACAACAATACTGCCTGGTCATCACCTGTTTACTTTGTATTCTGTTCCCCCAAATTTTATTTTTTTTCCAGTGAAAAATCACGGCATGTCAAATGGGCAGAACCCTGCTCCAAAATATGCGTTTCCATTTTCCACGATAGTGACAGCATAAATGAAATATTCGGGGTGCAGATGACAGGAAAGCTTGACTGCGTTTCTGATCATGCCAGGTATATAAGGGTTACAAAAGCATATACTGCCAAGTTCAGTTTTTTAAAAAAAATTTTTGGCAGACAGCTTATTGACAATCCTGGATTCTTCCTTGAAAAATTCAATTCCCGCCTTTACAGTTTTACTCCGGAAGAAATATTCATTTCAGATAATTCCAGAAACTTTGGTAAACGCATAAAATTTGATCCTGCAAAATTGTAAATATGCTTGACAGCAGGCTCCTGTTTCTCTACAGAAACTGAAGCAGCTTAAAATTAACCAAAGGGATCAGGTAAAGATTTATGAAATATTTTTTAAAGGCAGTTTCCGCAGTGATAATTCTGGGCATTACCGTTGTAATTGCCTTTATCACATGGCAGTTCAATGCATATTCCCCGCACATAGTTGATCAGAAACCTGTGCCTGAAAACCTGAAATATTTTCAGAATTCATATACTGAGTGCAGAAAGAGCTTTATTGAAGATTCAGAAAAATTAACCGGAATTTACAACAATTTGGAAATTTCCGCATTAAAAATCAAAACCAGATCTGATCCTGATCTCAGTATTGATTATTGTTATATTCCTGCACAGACAGCTGCACACCGCCTGCTGATAATAAGCTCAGGAGTACACGGAGTTGAAGGATATGCAGGCAGTGCTGTGCAGCAGATGATCCTGACCGAGCTTGTAAAAAAACTGAATTTTGATGAGCTTGGCCTTCTTTTGATCCACGGTGTAAATCCTTACGGGTTCAGATACAACAGACGGGTAAATGAAAATAATGTTGACCTGAACCGGAATTGTTCAGCTGATCCTGCCCTGTTCGGAACCATTAATTCAGGATATGACAGGCTGAACATGTTTTTGAACCCAAGACACAGGGTAAATCTGACAAGTTTTGACAATTTTTTCTTTCATCTCACAGCAGTAAAGAAAATACTGCAGTATTCAATGTCCAGCTTAAGACAGGCCATTTTACAGGGCCAGTATCAATATCCCAGGGGGATCTATTTTGGCGGAAACAGGCTGGAGCCTTCAATTCTTGCTGTATCTTCCCTTATCCGTAAAACAGCACAGCCATATTCCACGGTATTGTCCATTGACCTGCACACAGGTTACGGAGCAAACGGCAGGCTGCATCTTTTTCCCAACCCTGTAAAGGATAAAAAGAAAAAAGCAAGAATAGAAAAAATTTTCTCGGACAGGCCCATAAACTGGGGTAATACAGATGATTTCTATACCATTACAGGGGAATTTGCCACCTATATCGGCAGTATTATTCCAGACAAGGACTACATGACGATGACGTTTGAATTCGGCACCATGGATACCAATACAACCATGGGTTCCATAAAGGCTTTGCACAATGTAATCATTGAAAACCAGGGAACCTGGTATGGCTATGCTTCAAAACAGGATGAAACAAAAACAAAAAAACGCTTTATCAGAGGCTATTATCCTGAATCTGAAAAATGGCGTTCAAAAATCATTGAAGAAGCAAGAAAAACCCTTATAAGGGCAGTAAAGGCGTATCAGGCAATTTGAAAAAAACACGTATCACAGATAAAATCACCTATATTGAGCCAGATTCCATGGCAAATTTCACATCATGCGCAGGAATCATAATCAACTCCACAAAAAAAATTTTCATTGACACCAACATGGGGCCGGCCCAGACATCAAGCCTTATTGAGCAGGAAAAGCCTGACGCCGCCATAATAACCCACTACCACCTTGATCATTCCATATGGACAAGGCAAATCACGGCTCACACAGATGCACGTATTTTCATACCTGAGCCTGAAGAAAACTATCTTACAAGCCTTGATTTTGTAATTGAACATACAGCACAGCCCTTTGGCATGGCAGAAGAATGGAGAAGTTTTGTAAAAAACTATCTTGGCTACAAACCCCTTGAAAATCACGAATGCTATAACAATACAACAAGTTTCAAAGACATTGCCCCGGAAATGGTGATTGTGGAGACCCCTGGTCATTCACCTTCCCACACATCCTTTTATTTTCCAGATGAAAAAATCCTTTTTTCAGGTGACATGGGCCTTGACCGGTTCGGGCCCTGGTATGGATGGAAAGACTGCAGCATCAGAGAAATTGTGGATTCAATCCTGAGGCTGGACGGCATGGATGTAAACCTGATTCTGACAAGCCACGGCGGCATTATAAAAAAAAATTTTGACACAAGCTGGGCAAAGGCCATTTCCAGGCTCCTTGACAGGGAAAAAGAAATAAGAAAAAAACTTGAGGCAGGAACCAGCCGGACCCGGATCATAGAGCATGGAGTATTCTATAAACACAAAAACAAAATAAAAGAACCCATGAGATCGTTTCTTGACATGTGGGATACAGCCATGTACGAACACCATGAAACCCTGCTCAGACAGGGCGGGCTTGAATATTTTTTTCCCCATATAGCTTCATATTGTTCAAACTAGATTTCTGTCACGATCCACACGATTGTGACATCCATAACCCAGGAGAAGCTATAGTAATCTATAAGAGCCTCCAGCATGTACAATTTCATCCAGTACAGCCCGGGTGAGATCATCCAGCCTGGATGCGATTCTGCAGGTTAGACTATCAGAAAAGCTTGCAATATCTTCCGGTTCAATTCCTATAATGGTGGTTTCAGGCACATGACCCAGCACCTTGCATAAGGTCAATGTTTCAATTATATCCACCTGGTGAAGCGAATTTTTGGCCAGGATCCTGTCAGGAATCTCATGTTTTTTCAGGCGGTGGATATCGCCTGGCCTGCCGTGGTTTAATACGGTGTCCACCACAATCAGGTGATCTGCTTCTGCCATCACTCCAAGCAGGCTGAGTCCAAGCACTCCCCCATCCACAATTATCACATTATCGGAAAATTCATAATCCCGGTTCAGACATTCAATCACCCGGATCCCTGCTCCATCATCTGAGTACAGGATATTTCCTGCCCCCAACACAATAATATTCTCATCCAAACCCCTGGAAACTTCATCCATCATATCACCCTGATCCTATAGGTTTCGTTGGTATCAGGGTCAATAACATGCACAGCACATGCCAGACACGGGTCATAGGAATGCACTGTCCGAAGCACTTCCAGCGGCTGTTTGGGATCAGCAACAGGTGTACCGATCAGAGAATTTTCCACCGGGCCTTTCTGATTTTTACAATCCCTGGGGCCCAGATTCCATGTCGAAGGTACAACATACTGATAATTCCCTATCTTGCCGTTCTCGATCTCAATCCAGTGGCCCAGTGCCCCCCTTGGCACTTCATTGAGACCATAGCCTCTGGCATTGTCCGGCATCTGCCAGGCCTGAAAAGTCTTTTTATTATCCGATGCAATATTGGCTTTCAGAATTTCAAGCCATTTTTCCATGGAATGGCTGATAAGGCTGGTTTCAAGGGCTCTTGCAGCAGTCCGGCCAAGGGTTGAAAAAAGAGCGTCTGCCTCAAGCCCAAGGTGTTTCAGGGTCTGATCAATAATGGATTTTACCTCATTCACACCGCCGGCATAGGCAACAAGCATCCTGGAAAGGGGGCCTACTTCCGCTGGCCTGTCCTGATATCTCGGAGCCTTGATCCAGGAGTATTGCACATCCGTGTTATAGTCTGGCTCTCCCTGAACAGGACCAGTTTTCCCATCATAGGGATGGGCAGTGCCTGATGATTCATACCATGCCCTGGTAACGTCTTCTGTAATCTGCGAAACATCCATAGTTTCCAGGGTAAGATCGCGTCTCACCACTCCGGCCGGGAAAAACAGGTCTGACCCAGATCCTTTACGCGGAAGATCTCCATAGCTTAAGAAACTGTCGTTATTTCCTCCTATTTTACTCCATTCCCTGTAAAAGGAAGCTATGGCCAGCAGGTCAGGAACATATACTTTATCCACGAAATCGCGGGTTTCCTTCCAGATCGTTTCAAACTCCTTTATGCGTTCCGGGTTCATATCCCTGACACATGTAACACCACCCACCACCAGAAACTGGGGATGTGGATTTTTCCCGCCGAAAACAGCGTGCATCCTGGCTGCTCTGGCCTGCATTCTGATGGCTTCAATGTAATGGGCAGATGCCATAAGATTTGCTTCAGGCGGCAGATGATAGGCAGGATGCCCCCAGTATGCATTGTTGAAAGGGCCCAGTTGTCCTGAGTTGACAAAAGTTTTAAGCCTGGCCTGAACTGATTTGAAATAATCCGCACTCTCAGGCTTTCCGCTTACATTATATGAAAATTTTGAAGTTTTTACCGGATCAGCTGACAATGCACTGATAATATCAACCCAGTCAAGGGCATGGAGATGATAAAAATGTACAATATGGTCATGCAGAAAAATAACCCCGAGAAGAAGGTTGCGTATAATCTGGGCATTTTCAGGCACCTCAATATCACATGCATCTTCCACGGCACGGACTGAAGAAAGAGCATGCACATAGGTACAGACACCGCAGGTTCTCTGAACAAAATGATGGGCATCCTCTGGATTCCTTCCCTTGAGCATCATTTCGATTCCACGGAACATCTGGCCTGAACTCCAGGCATTTTTAACGCGTCCTCCTTCAATCTCCACTTCAATTTTCAAATGTCCTTCTATTCTTGTAATGGGATCAACAATAATTTTTCTTCCCATGATATATTTCCTTTCTTTGCCTTGAAAATTCTTTTCTGCCGGTTACGGCCTTTTACCAGTTTTTACAATTCCTCATAAAAAGGAGTCATACTGTCCCAGAAATCAGGTTCACTGCATCCGATACATGGATGGCCTGCCTGTATGGGAAAACTTGTTCCGTCATTATATTTTGCAGTGGGACAATTATTATAGGTTTCCGGCCCTTTGCACCCCATCTCATAAAGGCAATAACCAAGTTCAGCTTCCTTTGATCCGAATTCACTCACAAAATTGCCTGCTTCATAATGTTTGAGTCTGGGGCAATTATCATGCACGGTTTCACCATATGCAAACATGGGACGGCCATAGTCATCCAGTTCAATTGATTCTCCGTTGAGATATTTAAGAATAGTGGCCACAAGATTCAGCGGATTGGTGGGACAGCCCGGCAGGTTTATGGGAGAAATGCCCAGGGCATCTCCAACTCCCTTATACCCGCCTGGATTGGGAGCTGCCGCAGCTACGCCCCCGTAACAGGCACATGTTCCCATGCATATTGTGGCAGCAGCCTCTGGAATCACTTTTTTTGCAATGGATAAGAAGCTGTTATCAGCCACTTTCCCGTATGCGCCATTATATCGGGTTCCAATGGCTCCTTCCACCACACACACAAATTTTTTCTCATATTTTTTAAGGGCATCATGGAGGTTTTTTTCTGCATGAGATCCTGAAGCCGCCATCAGGGTTTCATGATATTCCAGAGAGATGGTTTCAAGGATAATCGCACCCACATCAGGGGCCCTTAAAAAGGCTTCAGAACATCCTGTGCATTCACTGAAATGGAGCCATACCACAGGCGGGCGCTGTTTTACTGCTGTCTGCTCAATCTGCTGCGCCACCCTGCCCACACATGAATGGGACAGGCCCATGGTAACGGTTAATGCAGTACAATACTTAAGAAAGGTTCGCCGTGATACTCCCCTTGCCTCCAGATTCTCATAAAATTGACTGATCTTATCGTTTTTCATCACTCCTCCATAAATAAAATAATAATTTGAGCGGCCACAATATATCCAGGTGATTGCAGGCAATGGAGCTGACATCGTCTTATCGCAGCAAATTCAGTTATCGCCTGAACAGATTGTATTTAAACAGAAAATTTGAGTATTGAATCTGATGAAAAGAATAAATCATAACCAGTTATGCTGTCAAGCATCAATTG
>CAYOYY010000032.1:0-32494 GCA_964408295.1 uncultured Desulfobacula sp.
TATCAAGTAGAATATTTGATTTAGGATTTTCTTGTGAGAGCATGTAGGGGCTGTGAGTTGTAACTATAGTTTGAATGCCAAGATCTACTGCAAGTTCTCTAAGAACGCGACCAAACTCCGCTTGAGCTGAAGGGTGAAGAAAACTTTCTGGTTCTTCAATGATGATTATAGGAGTAATTTTACTTTCACTATCATCTTTTGTTTTAATACGATTTGCATGAAGAATAGACATCATAATTTGTGTTCTATTCTTCGTCCCGCTACCCCATTCACTTAAAGGCACTTCAACATTTTTGTCTTTTAAGTTAATGCCAAATGGCATACTTCTAGAGAAAAATGCCTCAGGAATTGTAAATTCAACATCATACTTATCCTCAAGATGCCCAAGCAGGGAAACAAGCTCTTCTTTATGAGACTTTGCTAATTTCTTGACTTTATTTTGAAGTCGTTTCTGCGCGTCAACCAATACTTCTTTTTCTTCTGGAGAGAGCATCAATTCGTGGAACAATCTAGCCTTACTAGCTATTACTACTCCCATTTCATTTTGGGTTGAATTATGTAAAAAAGCTAAATCTGAAGACTTTAATTTTTGAAGTATTTCATTAGATTCGTAGTCCCCCAATGTATCTCCTTCAACAATAATTGAGCAACTATCTGTTGATTCTTTAGAATAATTAAGATGGATTAACAATGAAATGCAATCAGTATTAATCTTTTTCTCGTATTGTTTCTCTATAAAGGTAAACAGCCCGGGGTCACTACTTGAGCTAACTGAAATTTCATATTCCAACTCTATATCGGGAGAGTCACTCAGCCATTGAGTTTTATCTTCCCTATACTCAATATCCTCTTCTTCATGAAACGCAAACATTTTCTGTGTATCCCCACGAAAAATAGTCCTCAAGACTTTAATTAAACTTGTCTTGCCGGCATTGTTTTTTCCACTAATTGCAGAATAGTATGAATCAAAGGAAACCCTGACGTTTTCTAATGTTCTAAAGTTTTTTATAGATACTGATTCTATTTTCATATTACTTAACTGATTCCTTGCTGGCTCTAACAAATTATTATATGGTTCTGGATATCATGTTTTAAATAATCTTATCAGAATCTGATATCATGATGAAAATTTTTAAGTTCAGTCAAATTCCCGGCCTTTTCCTTTATGATTGTGCCCTGTCAGTTACATTGCTGACGGTTTATTGTATTGATTCATATAATGGTGATTTTAAAAAATCAATAGGTATAAGTCCCTAGTGGCGGGCTGAATCCAAAGGCCGGATATGGCCTTTTTCCCAGATATTCTGAAATTCATGGCAGTATTATTTTTTTTGTCATGATACTGTACTGTAGTGAACCCGGGATTTCCAGGCAGGGGGCAGGGCGGCCTGCTGCGCGGCTTAAGATCTTTGGTATTTCAGGACTGAAATATCAAAGATCTTGCTTCCAGCCAGGACACGACGTCCTGGCTGGATTGAGCAAAGCAGGTTGCCCTGCCCCCTGCCGGGTACATGGTTTAAAGAACTTAAAATTATACACGCAACTATTCTGAAAATCTGATAAAGATATTCCTGAAAACAATAATTGACAGGAGTATCAGAAATGAGCACAGACCAATATATAGAAAATGTCATAAAAGCAGCGCAATTTTTAAAATCACAGGCTGATATCAGGCCTGTTGCAGGCATTATCAATGGAACCGGGCTTTGCACCATGCCTGACAATGCAGAAATAATCAGAACCTTTGAATATTCACAGATTCCGGGATTTCCTGTTTCCACGGTTCAGGGCCATGCAGGCAGGCTTGTGCTGTGCCGGATATCAGGCAAACCTGTCATGATGATGCAGGGCAGATTCCATCTTTATGAAGGGTATTCTCCTGAAGAGGTATGCTTTCCTGTAAGGGTCATGCAGGAATCAGGAGTTGAAACCCTGATCCTGACCAATGCTTCAGGAGGGATAAACCCGGGTTATGCCTGTTCAGATATAATGGTGATAAAGGACCATATCAATCTTACAGGGCATAATCCTCTCACAGGCCCCAATCATGATGCCTGGGGCATAAGATTTCCCGATATGAGCCGTGTATATGATCCGGGCCTTGCAGGCCTTGCCGATAAAACAGGAAAAAACCTAAACCTTCCGATAAAACAGGGAGTGTATGCAGGCCTTGCAGGACCAAGCCTTGAAACCCCTGCTGAAACCAGGTTTCTGAAAACCATTGGAGCTGATGCAGTTGGTTTTTCAACCATAATGGAAGCAATTGCCGGTGTTCATGCAGAAATGAAAATACTCGGACTGTCCCTGATAACAAATATCAATAATCCTGACAGTCCAGAACCTGTCACGCTTGAATCAGTGCTTGAAACTGCTGCTGAAGGCTCAGAAGCCCTGACCTGCCTTATCTGTGATATTCTTGCAGAAATATCCTGACAAGACCATCCTTGTAAAGATTTTTAATATGATTTATCATTACTCTGTTTTAATTTTATGAAAAAGGAATAATATGAGAATAGTCGCCCGGCCTGATTTTGACGGTATTGTATGTGCTGTGCTGCTTATGCAGGCAGAAAAAATTGATTGTCCTGTTTACTGGGTTGAGCCCAACAAAATCCAGAAAAATCAGGCTGATATAAGACAGGGCGACATCATTGCCAATCTTCCATGGGCACAAGGGTGTTCCATGTGGTTTGACCACCATGTTTCCAACACTCCTGACCGCCAGTTTGAAGGAGCCTTTGAAATAGCCCCTTCTGCCGCAGGTGTTGTGCTGAAATATTACAAGGCACAAAACAGGATAGATGACCGCTTTGACGAACTTGTCCGCAATACTGACATGATTGATTCTGCCGACCTTGACATGGATCAGGTAAGACATCCTGAAAACTATCCATACATTTTATTGTCCATGACCATAAAAAATCATGGATACAGTGACATTCCGTACTGGAATCACCTTATAGAGCTTTTATCTGAAAATCATATTGACAGGGTTATGGAAGATCCGCAGGTAAAGCAGCGCTGCAAAAACATTGCAGAAGAAAACAGAAAATATGAAAAATTTCTTGTAAAGCATACAAAAATACTTGGAAACATATCTGTCACTGATTTCAGATGCCTTGATCCTGTACCCGAAGGCAACAGATTCCTGGTCTATTCCCTTTTTCCTGAATGCATTGCAAGTGTAAAGATCAGGTTTGACAGTCCTGGAAAAAAAAATATTCTTCTCAGCATAGGTCACAGCATATTCAACCGCAGATGCCGGGTAAACACGGGAAAACTGCTGGCGCGTTTCGGAGGAGGCGGCCATGCAGGAGCAGGAGGATGCACGCTTGACCCTGAAACTGCTGACAGGGACATTGCCCTGATACTTGATATTCTGGCCAGAAACAAAAAAGATTTTTAAAGTTTGTCTTTCACACTTGCGATCTTGTCAGCCATTGTCTGCTCACGGTCAATTCGGGTTCCGGCCTTGATGGTTGTAGTAATTCTGGGGGCACCCATTTCATGAATTTTTTCATGGCATTTTTTTACCACTGCAAAGACCTGATCCCATTCACCCTCAATATTTGTTCCATAGGCATGCAATTGAGATGAAAGCCCTGCCTCTTTTATGATTTTATGGCATTCAGCAATATATTCTGACACAGACAGGCCAACTCCCATCGGCACAACACAAAGATCCATGATCACCTTCATTTTAAACTCTCCCTTTTCAATAAAAACCGATAATAAACTTTAAAATATTTTATCCTGTTATCATGGCCGGGGCAACATCATTGACAAAAAATACAGTGTTGCCTAAAATGTTTAAATTTAAACTGTCCTGAAGCGGGGAACCATGAAAACACGGGAAACAATTGAACATATTGTCAGATGGCTTGTATCATATCTTGAAGAATCAGGGCTTGAAGGTTTTGCAGTCGGGGTGTCAGGCGGAATCGATTCTGCTGTGACTTCAACCCTGTGCGCACTTACAAAAAAAAAGGTGATTGCTCTTGACATGCCTATTTTTCAGGCCACTGACCAGGTTTCAAGGGCCAGGGCACATATCAGCTGGCTTGAAAAAAAATTTGCCAATGTAAAAGGAGTGCACCAGGATCTTACCGACCTGTTCACACAGGTTCAAAAAACTTTTCCTGTACAGATACAGGATGAGCTTACCATGGCCAATACAAGATCAAGGCTGCGCATGGTGACATTGTATGCATTTGCCTCGGCACACAGGCTGCTTGTGGCAGGTACAGGCAACAAGGTTGAGGATTTCGGTGTCGGTTTTTTCACCAAATACGGGGATGGAGGAGTTGATATTTCTCCCATTGCAGATCTTTTGAAAACCCAGGTTTATGAACTTGGAAAAGAGCTTGGCATTATTGAGGATATTATGAAAGCCCCGCCCACGGACGGTCTGTGGGAAGACAACAGAACAGATGAAAACCAGATAGGGGCAAGTTATGCTGAACTGGAATGGGCCATGAATCATATTGATGCACAGGATAAGTCAGGCATGACCGAAAGACAGAAACAGGTGCTTGACATATTCAGAAAATTTCACAGTGCCAACCTGCATAAAATGAAACCCATACCTGTGTGCATGATTCCCGATGACCTGAAAAACTGACAGGTTGCCGGATCATACCTGTCATACACTTCCTGGTTCTGGTTCAGGAATACCAAGGCTGCATGGCATAAGAACCTGGCATTTGCCGCATACATGGGTGGTGGAAGCAAGGCCCTCAAGCTGCTGTGTCTCTGCAAGATTTGATTTCAGCCTTGCCCAGCAGCGCTGGCGGATTATTCCCTTTGAAGGTGAGACAGCGCCCACAGGACAATGTTTCACGCATGCAAGGCATTTATATCCATTTTTATGAAGGCATAATTCCTTTTGATCCACAAGGGGATTGTTACCAAAATCAGCGCTGGTTACAAGGCTGCCAAGGCGTCCTGTGCATCCTGAAGGTGTTATGAGCTGGGCATTGACTCCGAATCTTCCAAGGCCTGCAATATAGCCAAGATGCTTGTGCGACCATCTGGCTGTAAGTTTTTCATGGTCAAAATTATGGGTTGCCGGAACAAGGGCGGCTGTGAAACCTGCTGCTTCCAGAAATTTTCTTATTTCCGCACACAGGCTGTTGATAAGGGCATTGGTTGCTTCATAGGCCAGCCCCCAGTTTCTGCAGGGTACAGGGCCTTCATTGTTTTCCTGGGCAAGTTCCCTTGTAAAGGGAATGAAAACCACGATAACAGACCGGCATTCCGGAAGAAGATCCCCTGGCCGGACATGATCATCCGAGGCAATTTCCGGCAGTATGTCAAAGCGTTCATCTGCTGCTGCCGTAACCACAAGCGGCCTGCGCCATATATTCTGGACACGGGTTTTCCCGCGCCAGTCATCAACATAGTTTTCAATAAGTTTCTCAAGATCACTGAATCCGGGTTTCAAGTTCATGGGACAGCTCCTGCATAAAATGAAATCAGGGTGTTATTTAACACAGAATTTCAGGTACTGCCCCATTGTTTTTCACATTATCGGATTCCAATATCTTTGGGGCGTACCATTATCCAGTTTTTATCCGCAGCAGGTTCAAGCCCTGCCTGTTTTTCCTGTTCTGCCCTTAGGGTAAATGCTTTCTGGGTTTTTTTCCAGTATTTTTCCTTTCTGTTTATCCATAATTTTATCCCGCCTTTTGAATAATCAGAATAAAAAAGCATCCAGTGATCATTGGGGGAATCTCCTGCAACAAGGATGGGCCTTTTCACGGGATGTATATAATCCTTTATTGCGGCAAGCTTGCCCACATACATGGTATTGGGCGACCACATATATGGAGTCAGTTCCTTTGAATAATGTTCCTTTTTTGTGTAAACAGCATCAAAAAAATGCCCTTTTTTCACCTGAAGGCGTGCTGTTGTTACATCATGGGTGGTTCTGTCCTTTAAAAGGCAGGTCACGCCGATTACATTCTCAGGCTTGACATTTATGCCATACTTTGGATCAGACACAACCATGCGTACAAGTTCCTCAAGAGCTGCACTGACAACATAGACCTCAATGCCGTTTTCCTGCAGCCTGTTTATGAGCTCGCGCTGACCTGGATAAATAACCGGAGTTTCAGGATAATAATCAACAAGTTTATCTCCATCCCAGTATTTACAGGGCATTTTGGCTCTTTTCAGGGCAAAGAGCTCATCCACATAGGTTTTAAGCTGGCCCAGGGTAAATCCTGAAAAAACCTGGGCAATCCATGGATATCCGACCTTGTGGTCTATATCATACAATTTATAGGCATATGATACCAGGGTATCGTCAGGGTGAAACGGGATAAGCTTGAGACAGGGATCAATGGTACGCCTTGTCACAAGCCCCCTGTTCTCAAGATAGGGTAGCAAAGATTCTTCAAGGTCTCTGTACCAGATGGTGTTGTCAGCATCAAAAACAGCATATTCTCCTTTATTGGCATGTGCTGATATGAATTTTTCAAGACGTTTTGCAGTCTGTGGAGGCCAGTGCTCAAGTTCGGTTGCAGATGATATTGCAGAACAGATGAATACAAACATAAAAATTAGAACACCTGCAATCAGGCTGTGACGTTTCATGGTTTTGTCTCCTCTGGTTTTATGGTATATTATTGGTCTGTGTCAGGGAATTTGGCAGAATTCACTGACACAGGTGACGTTTCACAAGAGAGGAGGATTCCATATCATGCATATGGAATCCTCCTCACCTGTTCGGTCTGTCATCTTATTTCTTTATCCATCTTGGAACCTGAAATTTATAATTTTTATACGGCTTTGTCGGAGGATCTGTAAATATCGCTATCATTTCCCCGTTCTGCACCTGGTAATGGGCAATGGGCACATCTCCGCCTGCCCTCATCACATGATCATCATCCCATTTCCACCACCCGGTTTCTCCCTTGTATCCATGATCTGCAATATACTGATTGATCAGCTCATGTTTCTTTTCATCTCCCACGGCCTTTACAGCGGCAGCCCATGCCTTTACCCCGCTGTATGCTGCCCATGATCCTGCCTGGGGAAGGTGATGCCATATGGTCTTGAATTTTTCAAGCCATGCCTGAGCCGCAGGAGTGGGGGCTTCAGGGGTCGGCATGGCAGTGGGAACTTCGCCTATGAGCCCGTCTGCCTCTTTTCCCATTGTTCCCACAACTTCCCTTGGAACCAGTGAATAACCATAGCTTAATATGGAATTTGTGGGCCTTTTCATAAACTGTCTGAAAAAGGTTATAACCTCCTGAGCTGATACAATCTCCACATGGATTATTGCAGGTTTTATCTTTCTTATCTTGGTCAGAAGCGGGCCCCACTGGTTGGTGCCATAGGGAACAACTTCATGCATGGCCACTTTCCACCCCTTTGCCCTGAAGCTTTTTTCAAGGGTGTCACCCACTTCACTGCCCCAGGCATCATCAGCAGTAATGATAACAACCTTTTTATTGGGGTATTCATAGGGAAGAGCCATGAGGACGCGGAACATGCTTTTTGCCTGATTTATTCCGCTATCAGTGAGCTGAAATATATTGCTGTATTCTTTTTTATTCTGCTTGTATACATCAACGGCAGCCTGTGAACCGTCATCAGCAAAAAAAGGAGCTGTATATTTTCCATATGCCCTTATGTCCTGGCCCCAGCCTGCCCAGCCTGCATGGACAGAATCAACCTTGAGTTTACCACATAGGTAGTCAGCACCCTGCATCACCCTTTCAGGAGCAAATTCCTGGGTATCAAATCTTACCGCCTCAAGCTTCTTGCCCAGAAGCCCGCCTGCTGCATTGATCTCGTCAATGGCCATCTTGATCCCCTTCCAGTAGTTGTCGCCTGTATCAGTGTACGGGCCTGTCATGGCAAGGGGCACACCCACCTTGATCACCCCTCCTGCAAAGGCTCCTCCAGCCATGAACAACACACAGACTGACATTAAAATCACAATAATTGTTTTTTTCATCCTACCCCTCCTTGATAAATATTATGGTTAAAGGCCTGTACCTGTTTTTCTTGCCGGCATCAGTTTCTCAAACAGACCCACAATACCGTCGGGCAGCGCCAGAACAAGGATCACAACCATGGCTCCAAGTATTATGGGCCTGTATGATCCCAGAGGCGAAAGCATTTCATTTATGGCGATGGTTATGAAGGCGCCTATCACAGCTCCTGGAAATTTTCCCACTCCGCCTATGACAAGAATCACCATAAGAGTTACAAAAAGATCAATTCCCAGCATTCTTGTTGACAGCATTCCCACATAATGGGCATAAAAACCTCCTATCATTCCTGTGAGAAATGAAGTCAGGGCAAAAACCATTAATTTGTATTTGAATGCACTTACACCAAGGCAGGTGGCAAATTCCTCAGAATCTTTCAGGGCAAGAAAAGCTGTACCCCAGTGGGATCTGATGACCAGCAGAATGATCACGGAACATATGACTGCCACAAAAAGCATGAGATAAAAATAAGGGACAGGATGACCAGCCGTGAAAGTATAGCCGAATATCTTCATGGGCTGGATGGTCAGTATTCCCCTTGAACCGCCTGTACCTATGGCGCGGCCTATGTCTCCCTTGAGAACAGGTTCCAGAATCATATGAACTGCAAAGGTCACAAGGGCAATGTATGCACCTTTAAGCTTAAGGCATGGAAGACCCACAAGGATTCCAGCTCCTGCCGTGATAAGGCCTGCGGCAAATACTGCCAGCACAGGAGCAAGCCCTGTTTTTGCAGTGAGAATGGCTGAAGCATAGGCTCCTATAACGAAAAATGCCACCTGACCGAATGAAAAGATACCTGCAAACCCCATTATAAGATCCCAGCATGAAGCCACAACCGACCATATCAGACACATGATCAGAATATGCATTATAAAATGGGTGGAACCGAAAAACAGGGGAAGGACAGCAACGATTCCCCAGATACCTGCCAATAATACTGCGATGCGTTTGGGATCCATTTTTTACCCCCATTTTCCCATAAGCCCCTGCGGCCTTACCACAAGGGTTGTCAACAATACTGCAAACAATGCAATCAGGGTCCAATTCATGCCGAACTGCCATCCCACAAATGCCTCAAGCATTCCCACGATAAAGGCAGCGTAAAGCCCGCCCTTGATGCTGCCCATGCCTCCGAATGCCGTGATAACCCAGGCCTTGACCAGAATGGGCCACCCGCCTGACGGAGTGATGAAATATTTCTGGGCAAGAAGAATGCCGCCCGTCCCCACCATCACAGTTGATATGGCAAAGGTTGCTGCAAATACAAACTCCTTGGGAATTCCCACAATCTGGGCACCGGCAGGGTTCTGCGCCACAGCCCTGACAGACATCCCTGTTCTTGTGTTATTGAGGAACCATCTGAAAAGCAGAATCCCGCCAATGGACAGAACAAAAATCATTGCATCCTGATAGGACAGCATGAACTGGCCTGCTTCAAAGCTTCCCTCAAGCATGGGAGGAAGGGATTTCATCCTTGCCCCGAATACCACCTGGTATGAATTATCAAGAAAAAGGGCAAGGCCCAGTGTTATCATCATGACCTTGACTTCCCAGTCATCGCGTTTTCTCAACGGAGCCACAAGAAATTTTTCAACAAAAAACCCGAAAACCAGAAGCAGAGGAATGGCAAGACAGAATACAATGAAATAGCTTGAAAAAAATTTCATGCCGAACAGCAGAAATGCGATATAGCCTCCAAGGGTAAAAAAGGAGCCATAGGCAAAATTGAATGCCTTTGACACCCCGTAGATAAGAGTGAGCCCCACAGCCATAAGCGCATAGACAGATCCGTTGATCAGCCCGCTGATGATAACATCAATAATCTCAATGAACATTGGTTTGTTTCCCTCCTACATGCCAAGAAAGATTTCTTTCAGGTGGTCATTGCCAAGGGCCTGTTCCCTGGTGCCCTGGAACGATATTCTGCCTTCCTCAATCACATAAAGTTTATCTGCAAGCTCCGTGATCTGGGGGATATTCTGTTCCACAACAAGAACTGTCATCCCCTGGGAATTTATATGTTTTATGATTCTTGCAACTTCGTCCCTGAGATTGGGCTGAAGCCCGAGGGAAGGCTCATCAATGGCAAGCACCCTTGCATTGGACATAAGCCCCCTTGCAATGGCAAGCATTCTTGCTTCTCCTCCGCTCATGGTGGAGGCAAGCTGGGACTGCCTGTCCCTGAGTCTTGGAAAAAGAGAAAAAACCTTTTCAAGGTTATGCTTTTCATGCTGCCTTGCGCTCCTTGCATATGCACCAAGCTTAAGATTTTCAAGCACAGTCATTTCAGGAAACAATTCCCTGTTTTCCGCAATATATGTAACCCCCTTGTTGACCATTTTTTCAGCATCAAGCCCTGTCACATTTTCACCGGCATAAAGAATTTCACCAGAAACATTTTCCACAAGGCCGCACACTGATTTTAAAAATGTGCTTTTCCCGTGGCCGTTGGGCCCGAGCATAACAACGATCTGACCCTTTTTCACATCCACATTCACATCTTTGAGAACGTGAAAATCTCCATAATATGCATTAAGCTTCTTAATTCTGATCATGGCTGTCTCCCAGATAGCATTCAATCACAACAGGGTCATTTGTAACCTCAACAGGGTCACCGCAGCATATCTGCGTGCCTGTTTCAATTATAAGAAGTGTCTGTGTAAGATCTGTCAGAACTTTCATGAAATGCTCTATAATAATGATGGTAATACCCATGTCCTGATTTATCCTGCGGATGAGATCCATAAGGCTGAGTATTTCCCTGGCATTTGTCCCTGCCATGGGTTCGTCAAGCATGAGGATATCAGGCCTTGTCGCAAGAGCCGCTCCAATCATCAGTTTTTTCTTGTCCAGCAGGTTAAGCTGGCCTGTAAGCTTTCCGCGCTGGTCATTGAGATCAACAAATTCAATGATTTCATCAACATGCAAAGAATCAAACCCCTTTGCGCTGCCAAAGCAGCTCCCTACGCCAATGCTTTTTTCCACATTCAGACTGGGAAAGGTCTGGGGTATCTGAAAGGTCCTTGAAATACCCAGATTTGCGATTTTATGAGGCGGCAGACCGCTGATTTCCCTGCCTTTGAACCTGATGGAGCCTTCAAAGGGATAAAGACCTGTAATGAGGTTGTACAATGTGGATTTACCTGCGCCGTTGGGCCCTGCTATTCCAAATACCTGGCCTTTTTCAACATGGAAACTAAGATCATTGACCGCAGTCAGCTCGCCAAATTTTTTAGTGACATTTTTCACATCAAGCATAAGTGACTGCTCCTTCCTTCAGGGGTTGAAGTTTGAACAAGCTTTACTATCACATAGTATGTAATACGTGATATGTAATTAATGCCATAGCATAGCGTAAATACGAAATCAAGAAGAAAATATGAATTTTTAAAAAAACTATTTACATAGTACGTAATATGTGATATTTATATTTCACAATACCTCAAAACCGGCTACAGGAGGGCGTTATCAATATATTCATCCACATAAACTTTGATAAATGCACAGGATGCAGTATATGTCAGCTTGCATGTTCCATGGAGTTGACAGGCGGATATAACCCGCGTCTTGCACGGCTTGTGATACACAGCAAAAGGGAAAATCTCTACCATATTCCCGTTGTGTGCAACCAGTGTGAAAATGCCTATTGCATGAATGCCTGCCCGGCAGGGGCAATCACAAAAACACAATCCGGGGTGGTGAGCATTGACGAAAAAAAATGCACAGGCTGCGGACTGTGTGCAGAATACTGCCCGATCAATGTTATTGTCATGCATCCTGAAACCGGCAGGGCCTGTAAATGTGAATTGTGCCGGGGCAATCCCCAATGTGTGGAGGCATGCCCCACAGGAGCCCTTGAACTTGTCCGGAAAGACGGTCGGTCAGAAAAAGGAGGAATCAATGAATGAAGCCTGCACAAACAACCTGCTGATAATTGATTTATCCCGGCAGACCCATGAAGTCCTTCCGGTTCCGGAGCCTCTTAGAGACGAATTCATAGGAGGCAAGGGATATGGGGCAAAGCTCCTCTCAGACTGGCTTGCCCCCGGCACAGATCCACTTGCAAAAGACAACATCATCATGTTTCTGACAGGCCCGCTCACAGGCACTGCCGCGCCTGCCATGAGAGGATGCGTGGTGACAAAGTCTCCCTTGACCGGAATATTTCTGGATTCATATTTTGGAGGCAGTTTTGCGCCTGAAATAAAATACGCAGGATATGACGGCATCATTATTAAAGGTAAAGCTGAAAAACCATCCTATATAACCATCTTTGACTCAAAAGTTGAAATACGCGATGCACGGGAGCTGTGGGGCGCAGACACACTTGAAACCTGCCGCAGGATCAAGGAGCAATTAGGTGACAGTTCTGTCAAAACCGCAACCATAGGCCCGGCAGGAGAAAATCAGGTGCTTTATTCCCTGATCTGCTGCGAATACAACAGACAGGCAGGCCGTGGAGGAGCAGGGGCTGTCATGGGTTCCAAAAACCTCAAGGCAATTGCGGTCAAAGGCACAGGTATTGTAAGGGTTCATGATGTACCAGGGTTCAGACAGGCATGTAAAACAGCCCTGAAAGAGCTGGACCAAAGCCCGGAAATCCAGGGTTTCAGAGCGTTCGGCACTGCATCTTCAATAGAATATGCCAATGCTTCAGGCCTTCTTCCCCATAAAAATTACAAATACGGCACATTTTCAAAGGCTTCAAAAATAGGAGAAAAAGGCCAGGCAAAACATCTGTGGCTGGGGCCATCCGCATGCATGGGCTGCCCCATACACTGCAGCATGACAGGAGCTGTGCGCACGGGAAAATACAGAGGGATTGTCACTGATATCATTGAATATGAATCAGCATCGCTCATGGGAGCCAACCTCAATATTTCAGATATAAGGGCAATAGCCCATCTGGTAAGGCTGTGCGACCTTTACGGCCTTGATACCATGTCCACAGGAGGAGCCATAGGCTTTGTCATGGAAGCATGCGAAAAAGGGTTTGTAAAATCTCCAAAAGACATTGACATATGTTTCGGCAGTGTTGAGGCTGCCGAATACCTGATCCGTTCAATTGCAGCAAAAAGCAATGAACTTGGCATAATTCTGTCCCAGGGAGTAAAAAAAGCGGCTGAGCTGACAGGCGGCAATTCCAGTGATTTTGCAGTGCACATCAAGGGGCTTGAATCACCTGCATGGGGGCCAAGAGGTGTATCAGGTATGGGCCTTGCCATCATGACAGCCGACCGTGGAGGCTGCCATCAGAGGGGGTTCACAGTGGGGTATGAACTTGACGGGCAATGGCAGGGCAGACAACTTGATCCTGTGTCACCCTGCAACAAGGCAGAAATGGTGGTGCATCTCCAGAACTATTCAGCAGGAACAGACACCCTTGTAAAATGTGATTTCGGCAGCTTTGCAATTTCAGCCAGAACATATGCTGATCTTCTGAAAGCAGCCTCAGGAAGGCAGTATCCAGAAGACATATTCATGAAAACAGGGGCAAAAATCTGGGATCTTGTCAGGATATTCAACCTGGAAAACGGGCTTGATCCTGCAGAAGACACACTGCCCCGCCGCTTCACAGAAGAAAGGCTTCCTGACGGGCCGGCAGAGGGACACCGTATTTCCAAAAAAGATATGGCATATATGAAAAAGGAATACTATAACTTCAGGGGATGGGACAAAAAAGGAGTCCCAATGGATAAAACCCTGAAACGTTTGAGGATTGAATATGCCGGATCAGATCAATAAGAAAGCGGCCAAAACCATTGCCACCAGAAAAAGGATTCTTGATACCGCGACCTATCTTTTTGCAAGGCTCGGGTATCACAAAACCACTATTCAGGACATTGCCTACCACATAGGCATGACAACAGGAGCTGTGTTCCATCATTACAAATCAAAAACAGATATTCTTGAAGAAGTGGTGGAAGAACTTAATCACAGTTTTGATCAGTATATTGAATTTTTTGACAGCAGACCCTCTGATTACAGGGAGCTTATCAGCGGCATGATGGAAATTTTCATGGACAGGTTTCATAACCACCCTGACACCATCATTGCACTTGCATCCCTTGCAGCTGAGTTCAGCGGAATCAGAGGGCCTGTGATTGTCAAAATCCAGGCAGCCTACGATATATTTGTGGATGCCTTTGAAAAAGCCCTGAACAGGATAAAAGCCAAAAAGACCAACAGAGCAGCTGCTGTATGCTTTATTGCAGGGCTTCAGGGTGTTGCTCTCCAGGCCCTGGTCAGGGACGGTGAGATGGATATTGAAGAGCTTGTAGCAGGATTCATGGATCTGGTGGCAGTACAGGATTGATCTGACCCGTTAAAAAACCTTTCTGCCTTTTTCATTCCCAGACCCTGAATCAAAGTTGAGCCATATAATTTGCAACCTGATATCTATTGAGAAAAAAGGAGCTGTAGGAATGAAAAACCAATATGATTATATCATCATCGGCGGCGGATCAGCAGGATGTGTACTTGCAAACAGGCTGAGTCATGACCCGGCAAACAGGGTTCTGGTTCTGGAAGCAGGCCGCCCGGACTATATCTGGGATATATTTATCCACATGCCGGCAGGGCTTACCTTTCCCATAGGCAACAAATACTATGACTGGTGCTATGAATCAGAGCCTGAACCATTCATGCACAACAGAAAAATTTTCCATGGCCGCGGCAAGGTCCTTGGGGGATCTTCCAGTATCAACGGCATGATATACATACGCGGCAATGCAATGGATTATGAAAAATGGGCAAAGGACAGCGGCATGGAAAAATGGGATTATGCCCATAATCTTCCATATTTCAAACGCGCGGAAAACCGTCTCAAAGGCCCTGATGACTACCACGGCACAAAAGGCCCCCTGATTCTTGAAACAGGCCCATGTAAAAATCCCCTGTTCGATGCCTTTCTCAAGGCAGCAGAACAGGCAGGCTACCCGCTGACAGATGATGTCAACGGATATCAGCAGGAAGGGTTTGGCCCGTTTGACAGAAATATCCACAGGGGCAGGCGCCTGAGCGCTGCAAGGGCATATCTGCACCCTGTGCTCAGACAAAGGCCCAACCTTGAGGTAAAATGCCGCGCTTTTACAAAACGCATATTGTTTGAAGGCCGCAAAGCCGTTGGAGTGGAATTTACAAAGGGAAGATCGCAAAATGCAGAATCTGCATATGCAGGTGAAATCATCTGCTGCGGTGGTGCCATCAATTCACCCCAGCTTCTGCAGGTGTCAGGGGTCGGCAATGCAGAGGAACTTGAAAAGCTCGGCATAAAGGTTGTCCATGACCTGCCCGGTGTCGGGGAAAATCTTCAGGATCACCTTGAAGTATATGTGCAGTACAAATGCCTGAAACCCGTGTCCATGAATTCAGCACTCAAATGGTGGAAAAAACCATTCATAGGATATCAATGGCTTTTTCACAGGGCAGGAGCCGCAGCCACAAACCATTTTGAAGCAGGAGGTTTTATAAGGGGAAATGACGAGGTTTCATATCCCAATATCCAGTTCCATTTCCTGCCCCTTGCCATACGCTATGACGGAAGCCAGCCCAGCCATGACCACGGATATCAGGTGCATGTGGGGCCGATGTATTCAAATTCAAGGGGATCTGTAAAGATCAAGTCAGCCGATCCTGCCGTACACCCTGCCCTTACATTCAATTATCTTTCCACAGACCAGGACAGAAAAGAATGGGTGGAAGCCATAAGATGTGCAAGAAAAATCATGAACCAGCCAGCTTTTGATGAATTCAACGGAGGTGAAATATCTCCTGGAGCCGGAGTGAAGACTGACCGTGAAATTCTGGACTGGGTCGGAAAGGACGGTGAAACAGCACTTCATCCTTCATGCACCTGCAAGATGGGAAAAGATGATATGGCAGTCACAGATCCTGATTCATTAAAAGTACACGGGCTGGAAAACTTGAGAGTGGTTGATGCATCTGTAATGCCCTATGTTACCAATGGCAATATTTATGCTCCCACAATGATGATTGCGGAAAAAGCCTGCGACATGATTCTTGGCAATACGCCTGAGCCGCCTTCAGATGTGAAGTTTTACTGTCACAGGATCTGAATGTCCGGCTTTGATAATTTTTCAGGGATATGATATGGTCATGCCGGATTTAAGGGGAGGATTTAATTTAAGAAACTTCCAGGGATACCAGCCATGCCGTTTCATGAAAAATTTTATTCCGCAAGCCTGCCTGACATGGAAAATATTGATTTCCTGTCCGTGCTTGACCAGCTTGATGATGGCGTGATTATTGCCGATACCGACGGAATAGTTCTTTTTTACAATGCTGCACAGTCCAAAATAGACGGGCTGAGCCCTGAAGATGCACTTGGGCGGAAAGTAACAGATATTTATGAGCTCAATAACCGTACCAGCATCATAATGCAGGTCATTTATCAAAAGGCTGCAATAAAAAACCGCGCTTTCTTTTACAGATCATGTTCCGGCAAGGTTGCCAATACAATTACAAGTGCATATCCACTTTCAAAAAACAGCAGGGTCAACGGAGTCATATGCTTTGTAAAGGATTATGAACTGCTTTACAGGTCAACACCCATGAGCTGTGCAACAGACTGCCGCCCTGACCTTGGAAATGGGACCCAGTACACATTTGCCGATCTCATAGGAACCGGCCCTGATTTTCAGAGAGTTGTGGGAACAGCAAGAAAAGCTGCTGTTTCAACCTCGCCCATCATGATCCAGGGAGAGACCGGGACAGGCAAGGAGCTTTTTGCCCAGGCCATTCACAATCACAGCCCGCGCAGAAACAGCAGATATGTCGCTGTCAACTGCGCTGCCATTCCCCATGACCTTCTTGAGGGCATGCTGTTCGGAACAGTACGGGGTGCGTTTACCGGCGCAATGGACAAGCCCGGTCTTTTTGAGACTGCCCACGGCGGAACCCTGTTTCTTGACGAGCTTTTATCCATGCCTGTTGAACTTCAGGCCAAGCTGCTGCGGGTTCTGCAGGAAAAACGCGTGCAAAGGCTCGGCGCTGTAAAGGAAACCCCTGTAAACGTAAGAATAATAAGCTCCATCAGCCAGGATCCAAGAAGTGCCATAAGACAGGAAAAGCTGCGTACCGACCTGTTCTACCGGCTTGGAGTCGTCATGGTGAAGCTGCCTCCCTTAAGGCATCGCAGAGAATCCATGAATGAACTTATCAGTCATTTCATAGACAAATACAATACCAGGCTTGGAACCCATGTAAGATATATTTCACAGGAAGTGCTTGACCTGTTTCTTGCCTACAGATGGCCCGGCAATGTAAGGGAACTTGCCCATCTCATAGAAGGCGCCATGAACATGGCAGGACAGGAGGAAACCATTGGAATCAAACATTTTTCTCCGGGGCTTGACTGCATGGAACCGGTTGATTTCACCTGTCAGGACAGGGAAACACATGATTCAGGCGGAATCGGCAATGGCCAGAACCCAGACTCTGAAAACACTGCCGTTAACATCAATCTTGTAAAAACCCAGAATGACAATGAAAAAAATGCTGTCAGAGCAGCACTTGAAGCCTGCTCCGGCAATGTTACAAAAGCTGCTGAAACCCTTGGAATCTCAAGACAGCTTCTTCACTACAAGATCAGGAAACATGGATTTTCCAGAAAGGAATTCATGCCCTGACCATAAGTTCCGGTCTGTCAAATTTTTTTCTGCTGAAAAAATTTTTTCATTAATTCCAGAATAAACGAAAAATTTTTTTCTTTTTTATAAATCCACAACACCAGGCCCTGTTTTTTTAAAAAAACTATCCAATCATCTTCAATACTTAGGATATCACCAGTTCCACCACCCAATAAAAAACCTCTGGCATGCAATTTGTATTAACCTGTTTAAAATGTTCTGCACGGCAGATTTAAAAACCGTGTTTTTATAAACAAAAAATTTTTAAGGAGCAAAAAATCTTGGACAGGATCAATTCTTCTGAAAAACCATTTGACCCGTTTATTTTCTGGGTATCTGCGTCAATCACAATCGCCTTTGTTCTCTGGAGTATTGTATTTCCTGAAAACATGGGCTCAGTCATAAATTCAGTATTCAGCTGGACGACCACCAACTGGGGATGGTTGTATCTTCTGACAGTATTCATGCTCGTTGCAGGATGCTTCATGCTCATGGGGCGAAAATACGGAGACATGAAACTCGGGCTTGAGCAGGATGTGCCTGAATTCTCCAATTTTTCATGGTTTGCCATGCTTTTCGGTTCTGCCATTGCAGCCGGCATTGTGTTCTGGGGCCCTGCAGAGCCTGCCTACCATTACATGAGCCCTCCGCCCTATTTCGGAGGACAGGCCAGCACTCCTGCTGCCGGCGCAAATGCCATGACATATTCATTTTTTCACTGGGGACTGAGTGCCTGGTCAATTTATGCCATGCTCACCATTGCAATAGCACATGCAGCCTTTACAAAGAACCTGCCCCTTAAATTCTCCACAGCTTTTTATTATGTCATAGGAGATAAAATCCACGGAATATGGGGAAAAATCCTTGATATATTTGCTGTATTTGCAACTCTTGGCGGCCTTGCCACGACCACGGGTTTTGTTGCACTGCAGCTTTCAGCAGGGCTTAAATACCAATATGGAATGCAGCTTGGCAGCGGCAGCACCTATGTCATAATCGCAGTTCTCACTGCTGTGTTCACCCTTTCCGTTTATACAGGCCTGCAAAAAGGGGTAAAACTCATTGGCGATGTCAACATGTGGGTATTTGTGGCTGTGTGGTTCTTTGTACTGGTATTCGGACCCACAATTTTTCTGATCAACCTCACCACAAATGCCATAGGCCAGTACCTTCTGAACTTCATTCCCATGAGCCTTTTCACCGCTCCCGGATTCAAGGGCAACTGGATCGGTTCCTGGACAGTATTCTACTGGGCATGGTGGATGAGCTGGGCACCTTTTGTGGCAGTTTTCATTGCCAGAATTTCCAAGGGCAGAACAATAAGACAGACCATTGCAGCCACCCTGATTCTTCCGACCCTGGGAGATTTCCTCTGGTACGGAGTGGTGGGAGGCGCAGGAATCCATTACAATGTAAGCCCTGTCATGAAGGCCCATGGAATGGAAAGTGCAATATTTGCAATTGCACAGCACCTGCCCATGACTTCAATCCTGGCAGTGGCCCTGATCTTTCTCATCGGCACCTTCTTTCTGACCTCTGCCAATTCAGCTGCAATATCGCTTGCAATGTTTGTATCAGGCCATGAAAATCCAGGACGCAACCTGAGAGCTTTCTGGGGCATCGCACTTGGAGCCGTTGCTGCGGTACTTGCAGGAGGCGGCAGTCTCAAGGCAATACAGACAGCATCCATTGCAACGGCGTTCCCGCTCATGTTTCTTCTGATATTCATTCTTTTCGGCGTATTCAGGGGACTCAACCAGTACAAAAAAGACAATAATCTTCAATAACCAATCTTTTACAAGGAGGAATCACAATGTATGACAGAATGCAGGAACTGACAAAGCAGGACATGGAAAAAATCCATGATGCTGCAATGCAGCTGTTAAAGAAAACAGGAGTGGCATTTAATGAAGAAGAGGCCCTTGCAATCTTTAAAAGCAATGGCCACAGGGTTGAGGGCAATACAGTATTTTTTGAGGAATCAGACATTACAAAGGCCCTTGAAACCGCTCCGGCACGTTTTACAGTCCATGCTAGAAATCCTGAAAAAAATGTTGAAATAGGTGAAGATGATTTTGTATTCCTGCCGGGATACGGAGCTCCTTTCATCATGGAAGCCAACGGAAACCAGCGCCATGCAACAATGGAAGATTATGACAATTTCTGCAAACTTATCCAGACATCTGCCCATATTGACATGAACGGCTGGATGATGGTGGAGCCCTCTGACATGCCCAGCAGCACAGTGCATCTGGACATGAACCTGTCCAACATGCTTCTTTGCGACAAGCCTTTCATGGGCAGCCCTGCATCGCGTAAGGGAGCAATAGACGGCATTGAGATGGCAGGTATCCTGTGGGGAGGCAAAGAAAACATCATGGATAAAACAATAAGTGTGTCCCTTATCAATTCACTGTCTCCTCTGCAGTTCTCCGATGAAATGGCAGGCGCGCTCATTGAACTTGCCAGACACAACCAGGCCTGTGTTGTGGCGTCTCTCATCATGGCAGGAGGATCAGGGCCTGTAACCCTGGACGGGGTTCTTGCCCTTCAGAATGCTGAAATCCTTGCGGGAATCACCCTGGCACAGCTTGTAAACCCTGGGACTCCGGTTGTTTACGGCTCCACTTCCTCTGCAATGGATATGAAAACAGGAGCATTGTCCATCGGAGCACCTGAACTTTCAAAAAATATTCACATGACAGCACAGATGGCAAGATTCTATAACCTGCCCTCAAGGTCAGGCGGAGGCCTCACAGACGCACTTGCACCAGATGCCCAGGCAGGCCTGGAATCTGCTCTTGCCCTTTCAACTGCCGTGCGCAGCGGCATAAATTTCATTCTGCATTCAGCAGGAATTCTTGGTTCCTATATTGCAATGAGCTTTGAAAAATTTCTCATTGATGAGGAAACCTGCGGCATGCTGCGCAGCATGATAAAACCCCTTGCCCTTACCGATGAATCCATTGACCTTGAAATGATAGAACAGGTGGGAATAGGCGGACAGTATCTGACCCATCCAAAAACCTTCCAGCTTTGCAGAACACAGTTTTTCATGCCTTCACTGATGAGCCGCCAGAATCCTGATGCATGGGCAAAAGCCGGAAAAAAACACATACATGAGACAGCAGAGGACAAGGTTGCCCAGAGGCTTGCCAACTATGAAAAGCCGGAAATCGACCCTGAAATTGAAAAACTTTTAACCCAATATGTTGAAAAACGCAAAAATTCATAAAAAGGAGAAAACAATATGAGTGATTTCAATGCAATGATTGACGCCCTTGTTTCATGCGACGGTGCAAAGCTTGAGGAACTTGTGAAAGCAGCCCTTACAGAAAATGTTTCTGCCAATGACATACTTAACAAAGGCCTGATCGCCGGTATGGATATCGTTGGTGAAAAAATGGAAAGCGGAGAAATGTTCATCCCGGAAGTACTCATGGCAGCAAGTGCAATGGCAGACTGTGTCACCATTCTGAAACCTCTGCTTGCAGAAGGAGAATCAGCACAGGGCGCATCGGTCATCATAGGCACGGTCAAGGGAGACCTGCATGATATAGGTAAAAACCTTGTGGCAATGATGATGGAAAGTGCGGGCATGGAAGTTCACAACCTTGGAGTGGATATTGACCCTGAAAATTTTGTAACCCAGATAAAGGAAAAAAAGGCAAAAATAGTCTGCCTGTCAGCCCTTCTTACAACAACTATGCCCATGATGAAACAGACAGTTGATGCAATTGTGGAATCAGGGTTAAGGGATCAGGTAAAAATTCTTGTGGGTGGTGCCCCTGTGACCCAGTCATTTGCAGATGAGATAGGAGCAGATGGTTTTGCCCCTGATGCCGGAGCAGCATCAAAACTTGCCAAAGCACTTGTCAGCTGACCGTATTCATCAGAACCAGGAGATAAAACAATGTTTGAAGTAATAGGCGAAAGAATAAATACATCAAGAAAACCTGTCCAGGCCGCAGTTGCAGACCGTAATGCAGATTATATCATTGATGATGTAAAAAAACAGCAGCAGGCCGGAGCCAATTATATTGACGTCAATGCAGGCGCACGCATAGGGCATGAATCAGAAGATATGAAATGGCTTATTGATACCATTCAGCCAGTGGCAGAAGTGCCCCTTGCCCTTGACAGCCCTGATCCTGCCATACTGGAAATGGCCTTCCAGATGGTTGAAAAAACTCCCATGATAAATTCCATCAGCCTTGAAAAGGAACGGTTTGAAGCCATGATACCATTTCTTGAAGGCAAGGAATGCAAGGTAATTGCGCTCTGCATGGATGATGCAGGGATGCCCTCATCTTCAGATGATATTCTGGGGCGTGCTGAAAAACTTGTGACAGAACTCAATAAAACAGGCATTTCCACGGATTCAATCTATATTGATCCTCTGATCCAGCCTGTAAGCACGGATTCCACCAAGGGAGTCATGGTGCTTGAGGCAGTCAGGGCCATAAAGAAAAAATTTCCTGAAGTGCATATTACAGGCGGGCTGTCCAATATTTCCTATGGCCTTCCACAAAGAAAAATCATCAACAGGACATTTGTCACGCTCATGATGGAAGCAGGCATGGATTCCGCCATCATAGATCCCCTTGACATGAAAATCATGGGGGCAATCAAGACAGCTGACATGCTTCTCGGCCATGATGACTACTGCATGAACTATCTCAAGGGAGTCAGGGCAGGCCTGATTGAAAGCTGAAAAATAAAAACCCGCCTTTTTTCACGCGGCCGTTTCAGGCCGCGTGAATCCTTTTCTATGACCTTCCTGATATATAGATTATCCCGAATCTGCCAAAGCATGTAAGACTTAATACTGGTTTTCCTTGCAGATGTCCCAGGCAATTGTATATATTGTATTGTCAACAATACAAACAGCTTTGACAGGGAGAATATCAGGGCATGGGACTTGAAAGACATACCAGAGGCAATGCAGTTATAGTATCACTCAGCGGGCACCTGGACGCACTTACTTCTGCTGAAACAGGAAAACAGATACAAAGTTTCATTGAAAACGGAGATACAAGGATGATTCTGGATCTTGAAAACCTGGAATACATCAGCAGCGCAGGGCTTCAGATACTGCTTCAGGCAGCAAAGAAAACCGCTTCCATGAACGGGTTTCTTGCACTTGTTAAGATAGCGCCGGAGGTAATGGAAGTGCTGGATATCTCCGGGTTCACCTCATTTTTAAACATTTACGAATCAGTGGACAAAGCATTATTGCCTGACCCATGAAAAAAACATATAAAGCTGTACTGCCACGGCTGCATGACATAATGACGGATATAGACAGGTTTTCAAAAGCCCATGGCATTGCCGGAAAATGGCAGTACCGTCTCCGCCTTGTTGCAGAGGAACTGATCGTAAACATCATTCATTATGCATACCCTGACACTGAAGGCAATGTGTATATGGAACTTGGCATGCAGGACAATACAATGGTGAAAATGGTCATCATCAACACAGGCATAAAATTCAATCCCCTTGAATCTGCTGCCCCTGACATCAGTGCGCCCATAGACAGAAGGCAGCCGGGAGGCCTTGGCATAATGATGGCACAGACCCTTGCTTCCAGGATAAATTATCAGTTCCGGGACAAAAAAAATATCATCACAGTTTTTATGGAAATTGCCCCTGATGAATAAAAACAGCATTGCTTTCAAATCCGTTCTGCTAATACTTGCATTTGTGATTCCGGTTGTAATTGTTCTTGCCTGGTTCAGCCACAGAATCGCCTATGACATTATTCTGAAACAGACCGAAAAACAGGCACAGACAATTGTGCAGGCTGCTGTGGAACGTATTCTGCTGATCACAGAGCCAATTGAAAAAATACCCCGGCATATAGCACAGTCCCTGACTCCGGGATCAGATGATATAATAAAAACACTGAAAATCAGCCTGGAATCAAATGAAAATATTTTCGGCATGGCTGCTGCTTTTGAGCCTTACCGGTTCAAACCCTCTGTCATGCACATATGCCCATATGTTTACCGCGACAAAGGACAGATCGGCGTTACAAGCCTTACAGACACTTCGTATGATTATATGAAACAGGACTGGTACTGCATTCCAAAGCTGTCCATGAAACCGGAATGGTCTGAGCCCTATTTTGACCGTGGGGGCGGCAATGTTCTGATGTCCACATTTTCATATCCTGTCATACGCAATAAAAAATTCATCGGAGTTATAACCGCAGACCTTGCCATGAACCACCTGCATGAAATTGTGTCAGACATTCATGTTCTGAAATCCGGATATGCCTTTCTTGTCACGGCAAGGGGCAATTTCATAAGCCACCCTGATTCCGGTCTTATCATGCACAGGACTCTGGAAGAATACGCACGCCTGTCCCACAGCAGACAGCTTATGAAAATTGCATCTGACATTGAAAAGCAAAAAATCGCCTTCAATGGTTTTTCCCTCAATAACAGAAAATTTCAGGTATATTATCATCCCATAAAATCCACCGGGTGGACAATCGGGCTTATTTTTCCGGATGATGAACTTTTTGCCCCCCTGAAGCTGCTCACACGCCAGATGCTGCTTGTCGGCATTCCAGGGCTTGTTCTCCTGATTCTGGCAGTGACATGGGCTGCCAGAAAAACAACCTCAAGAATATCAAGGCTGTCAAGGCTATCAGATATCATTGCAAAGGGAGATTTCACTTCACCTCTTCCGGAAGATCCCAGCCCTGATGAGCTTGGAAAGCTTTCCCGGTCATTCAGGCATATGCAGCAATCACTTAAATCCTATATGGCTGATCTTGAAACTGCCACTGCTGCCAGACAGAGGATTGAAAGCGAGCTTGGAATTGCCCGTGAAATCCAGATGAGCATACTGCCTAAAATTTTTCCTCCATTTCCAGATCAGCCTGAGATTGACATTCATGCCATTATACAGCCTGCCAGGGAAGTGGGCGGAGATTTTTATGATTTTTTCTTCATTGATGAAAAACATTTCTGCTTTGTCATAGGCGATGTATCAGGCAAAGGAGTGCCTGCCTCATTGTTCATGGCTGTTGCCAAAACCCTTTTAAAGGCCGGAGCAATGCCTGGAATTTCACCGGCAGATATTTTATCCAGGGTCAACAACGAACTGGCTGAAGCCAATGAAGCCTGCATGTTTGTAACCGTTTTCATGGCAGTTCTCAATCTTGAGACAGGGAATGTGGAATACTGCAATGCAGGCCATAACCCTCCACTTTTGAAGACCTGCGAAGACTGTGTATGGATATCAACGCACAATCAGCCGGCCCTTGGTGTTTTCCCTGATATTTCATACAGAGCGGAACAGATCTGCTTAAGTAAAAATGATTATCTGCTCCTGTATACAGACGGAATCAATGAAGCTTTCAACACAGACATGGAACAATTCACATACCTGCGTCTTCATGAGTGTTTTGCAGAATCTTCAGGCTCCCCTGAATCAATAATAACTCATATTCTGACTGAAATCAGAAATTTTATCAATGAGGCTCCGCCCTCAGATGACATGACAATGCTGTGTATCAGGTATAATGGAATCAGCAGGGCCAGGTGCTGATCAGGAAAACACCTTCTTGACCTTTGAAATACCGGGAATTATGGTCTGGGTTCTGTTAATTCCGTTGATACGCCTTACCCGCTGATCGACAAACTCGGCAATAATCTCTGCATCTGATGCAAGAAAATCCCTTTTAAGCACGACTTTTGCCAGTATATCAATTATTCCGTGAACAGAATGAACTTCTTGAACCTCTTCAAGAGCAAACAGCCTGTCTATTACCTTTACCTCGGTTGAAGTGTCAATATTGATCATGATAAAGGCTGTAATGGTTCTTTTCATCTCAGGATAATCAGGAGTGTTTTTTTCAAGCATGGCTGTCCTGAACCCTTCCATACTTCTCGGAATCAGCCGGTCAATACCGATGCCATAGCGTCTGTGACAGCTTCTTTCCCAGTGATGATATGCAATATAGGTATAAAGATCAGCCACAGTCCTTTTTGGGAAATATTTGATGAGATCCCCATTTTCAATAATGGTGGTCAGGGGAATATAAATTGTATTGTACCAGTCCTGGGCAGCTTTTTTAAAATCAGTTTCCCGGCCTGAAATATTGGTCAGATGATTTTTATGCCTTTTAATCTGTTTTTCCAGAAAATTATATTTGCCAATTTCAGTGAGTTCAATTTTTTCAGGCAGACCTGTTTTCTCAAAAAACCTTTTCTTCTCTATGTAGAGAAGGTTTTCCATTGTATTTCTGCCTGAAATAAGCTCAATGACCCTTGCCTGGATATCAAAGCGCCCCAGTTCCTTGGCAGCAGCAACCCTGTGATTGCCGTCCAGAACATAATAATCATTTCTGATCTGGTACAGCTTTACAGGAGGCAGGGATTTTCCGTCCCGCATAGCTTTTTTTATGCTGGAAAACCTTTTGTCTGCAACATGTTTCTTGGGCCTGAACTGGGAATCAAAATCATAATATTTCCCGACACTTCCAATGATCTTGTCAAGGCTTACGGTCTGTATGCCATGATCAATGAACTGCACTGCATCTTCTTTTTCCTGCTGTTCATTGAATGAACTGACATGATCATCTGCTTCATCCTGAACTGACGAAAAAAATCTTTTAAAAAAATTTGACATGCCTAGACCTCTAAAAAAGTATATCCGCAGGTATTTATGACCCTGGTTTTGCCAACCATGGTGATTCTGTCCTCCTGGCTGTGAAATTCTTTATGGATGTGACCATGTATGAACAATTTCGGCCTCTGCCTGTCAATGAGGGAGGCAAATGATTCAAATCCCATGTGGCAGCGGTCTTCAGCATCATGTATATGCCTTGGAGGAGCATGGGTCACAACAATATCAATCCTGCGCCTGAGCCACATGGCAAACCTCAGGCGGGATATGATTTTTTTCATCTGCTTTTCCGTGTACTGGTTCATCCCGCCATTATACCATATGGAGCCCTCAAGTCCCAGGATATTCAGGCTGTTGAATCTGATTATTCTGGCATGTATATTATTGCACCCCACAGGGTTGGAGGATGAGTAACGGATATCATGGTTGCCTTTTACATAGAAAAGAGGCCTGTCCAGACGGTCTCTGAGAAATGACAGGTATTCAGGTGCAAGGTCTCCGCATGAAATAATAAGATCAGGCAGGTCAAGGGTTTTATCCTCGACCTGCCTGATCAGGGTCTTATCTTCAAAATCTGAAACAGCAAGAATTTTTGATTTTGAATGCATTCTGGGTGTATTGAGTCTTATTCCCGCCTCAGATGAGCATACCACCTGAATTCAAGTTTTTTAACCAGCCACAGAATCATAAAGGTAATGGCCATATAAAAAGCCGCTGCTGTAAGAAATGCCTCATAGGGGCTGTAATATCTTGAATTCACTATTCTGGCCGCTCCTGTGATGTCCACGATTGTGATCACACTTGCAAGGGAAGTTCCCTGCAGCATGAAAATTATCTCATTGCTGTATGTTGGCAGGGCTCTTCTGAATGCAGAAGGAAGAATAATTCTGCGGAATCTCAAGAAAGCCGACATTCCCGCAGCCCTTGCAGCCTCTATCTCTCCATGGGGTGTATTTTCTATGGCTCCACGTATGATTTCCGTTGTATAGGCGCAGGTATTCAGGGTAAAGGCAAAAAGGGCGCAGAAGTATGCCTGCTTGAAAAACACCCATAAAAAGGAAGTTTTTATCAACTCAAACTGACCCATGCCATAATACACCAGAAACATCTGAACCAGAAGCGGAGTTCCTCTGAAGAAATACACAAAAGCCCGGATTGGACCGGAAACCAGGATATTTTTCGAGGTCATGAGCACTGCCAGGGGAATTGCACATGCAAGGCCGATTGCAAGGGAAACAGAAACCAGGACAAGTGTATTTTTCAGTCCTTCAAGATAAATATCCATATTGCTGAAAATAATTGAAAAATCCATGGTTACTCCCTTATAAAGCCTGCGCTGTATCTTGTGTTCATCCAGTTCAGCACCAGAATGGAAATAGAGGTCAAGGCAAGATAATTAAAGGCCACCACAAGATAAAATGTAAATGGCTTGCGGGTTGCCCCTGCTGCAAGTCCTGCCATTCTGACCATATCATTAAGCCCTATGATGGAAACAAGAGCCGTGCTTTTCATCAGAACAAGCCAGTTATTGCCAAAACCCGGCAATGCATGCCTCACCATCTGGGGAAGCATGATCCTTGTAACAACACCCAGCTTTGACATCCCGTAGGCATAGCCTGCTTCAAGCTGTTCAGCAGGCACGGCAAGGATTGCGCCCCTGAATGTTTCCGCCATATAGGCACCAAATATGAAACCTATGGTAAACACCCCTGCCATAAAGGGATTGATATCAATGTATTCATCAATCCCGACCATGGGGCCGATCTGGTTTATGAAAACCTGGCCGCCGAAAAAAATCAGCAGCATAAGGACAAGATCGGGAATCCCCCTGATTATGGTTGTATAAATCTGTGCCCCAAGGTTGAGAATCCTTGAATGAGACAATTTGGCAAGGGCTGTAATGATTCCGAGAACAATTGAAATTCCAAGGGAGACAAGGCACAGTTCTATTGTAAGAATTGTGCCCTGTACTATGCTGGGCCCGTATCCCTGAAGGCTGAACATCAGTCTCCGTATACGTTGAAGTTAAAGTATTTGTCCTGGATCTTCTTATAGGTGCCATTGGCGCGGATCTTGTCTATTGCTGCATTCAGCAGGTTCACAAGGTCCTTGTCCTGTTTTCTGCATGCAATACCGGCACCTTCTCCAAACCATTTCGGATCTGTAAGATCAGGGCCTATGAACTCAAAATCCTTTCCTTCGGGTTTATTAAGAAATCCTTCTGAAGCTGCGACACTGTCAGCAAGAAACAGGTCAATTCTTCCTGCCTGTATATCAAGATAAACCTCATCCTGGCTTCCATATCTTTTGACCTTGACCTCGTTGCCGTAATTGTCTGTCAGGTATTTATCATGGATAGTGGCACGCTGGACACCAACTGATTTACCTTTAAGGGCTGTCCTGGAGAACTCCTTCATTGTGCCTTTTCTCACAACAAATTTTGCAGGAGTCTGATAATATTTATGGGTAAAGGCAACTTTTTTCTTTCTTTCATCTGTAATTGACATGGAAGCGACTATGCAGTCATATTTTCTTGCAAGAAGGGCCGGAATAATACCGTCCCAGTCCTGTGCAACCAGAACTATCTTTGCGCCGGCAGCCTTTACAACAGCCTTTGCAATATCAATGTCAAAACCGTCAAGTTTGCCGTCCGGAGTAACAAAACTGAACGGAGGATAAGCTCCTTCCACACCTACCCTTATTGTTTTCCATTCCTTTGCAAACAGGTTGCCACCTGAAAGTACAAGAGTAAATACGATCAAACCCAGTAATAATTTTTTCATGCCATCTCCTTTGCTTTGTTAAAATTAAAATTAATTTGCCACAGTAATGAATTCTCTGAACCTTTCGGACCGCGGATTTGTAAAAACAGTCTCAGGATCACCGTCTTCCTCCACCACTCCGTTGTGCAGAAAAATCACTCTGGATGATACATCCTTTGCAAAACCCATTTCATGGGTGACCACAATCATGGTCCTGCCTTCCTTTGCCAGGGCTCGGATAACCTGAAGCACCTCGCCCACAAGCTCAGGATCAAGGGCAGATGTCGGCTCATCAAACAACATGACCTCAGGCTCCATTGCAAGGGCCCTTGCAATGGCAGCACGCTGCTGCTGGCCCCCGGAAAGCTGAACCGGGTAGGCATTGAGTTTTTCGCTGATACCCACCTTGTTCAGATAATATTCCGCCTTTTCAACAGCCTCAGCCTTCGGCATTTTCAACACATGAACAGGAGCTTCAATCACATTCTCAAGAATTGTCATGTGACTCCATAAATTAAACTGCTGAAAAACCATGGACAGTCTGGTTCTGATGCGTTCCACCTGTCTGACATCCTTTGGTCTTGTAATTCCTTTTCTTGTGGTTTCAACAAGAATTTCCTCGCCATCCACAATAATTTTACCGCTGTCCGGAATTTCAAGAAAATTAATGCAGCGGAGCAGAGTGCTTTTGCCTGATCCGCTGGATCCCAGAATGGAAATAACATCTCCTTTGCATGCTGTAAGGGAAACTCCCTTTAATACTTCAGCACTGCCAAACCTTTTATGCAGGTCTTCAACAATAAGTGCGGTCTGATGTCCGTTCATAACATCCTTTCACAGCTTGGTTACATTAATTTAATCTTAAATATTAGGCACAGAGCCATAAGTCAAGGCCTTTGCCATGGTGTTCGGCTCAGGCTCTGGTGAACCCCGCATCCACCTTTTTTCTGAAATCATCAAGGGTAAGGTACCAATACCCTATCTGTGCCAGAATTTTTGCAGTTGTGCCCATCTGCTTTAAAGCAAATTCCGATATTGCACACTCGGCAAATTGTTTTGAGTGTGCAATTGCATCATGCCTGCCTTCTGTTATATTAAAATACGCATGCATTGCAGGCAGTTCCCAGGTTACATCCCCAAAATCGGAAGAAGCCCGTGAAGGCTCTTTCCATTCAGGATTCATTCCATATTCATCTGCAAGCTCCATAAAAACCCTGTTAAGTTCATCATTGGGTTTTGCAGGCTTGTATGAATTGGGTATTTCCTCAAATTTCAGGCCTGTATCTGTCATAAGGGCTGCGCCCTTTGCTATGTTTTCAAACCGCTTTTTCATTGACATCAGGGTATCAAGCTCAAAGGCGCGCAGATAAAAATCAGCCCTGCTGCAGTCTGGAATAATATTGGGGGCTTTACCGCCTTCCCTGATCACTCCGTGTATCCTGCATGTTTCTTCAAGCTGCTGTCGCCATGCATCCACTCCGCTGAATAAAAGCCTTACAGCATCCAGGGCATTGATACCCTTTTCAGGGGCAGCTGCTGCATGGGCTGTTCTGCCGGAAAATTCTATATTGAACTGCATTATACCGGCTGTTTCCATGCTCTGGGAAGTTGCATGATCACTTGGATGAGCCATGAGTACCACATCAACATCCCCAAGTGCTCCTGCACGTATCAGATCCACCTTGCCCCCGCGTTTTTCCTCTGCCGGAGTTCCCATGACACTGACCCTGCCCTGGATACAATTTTTTCTGATAAGTTCCTTTAAAATTATACCGGCACCAAGAGCGACCCCTGCAATAAGGTTATGGCCGCATCCATGACCTATGCCGGGCAGGGCGTCATATTCAGACATGAAGCAGACATGGGGATGTCCCTTGCCCGAGACTGCATTGAAAGCCGTGTCTATCCGTTTGTAAGCCTTGCTGACACAAAACTGCCAGTGTTCAAGAAGATCAGCCTGGATTTTCAATGCCATGGTTTCTTCTCCTGACAATTCAGGTTCTGCATGAATTTTTTTTACAGCATCTTCAATTTCATGGCGGTGAGTCTTAAAAATTGCATCAATCTGCTTTTTCAGGGCTTCCATTTTCTGTTCTCCTAAATTGTTGCTACCAAGTTAGCAACTATTCACAAAACAATTTAAATGTCAAGCAAAAAAATCCTGCTCATATCCTTTCTGTATAAAACTCAATGTATCAACGCCAGACAGGGATTGACATTTCAGATTTTTCCATATATGTGGCTAACATGGTAGCAACGGCACGAGAGACAAAGGAAGGTTTATAAATAATTCTTGCCATTTAATATGATTATGCTACATATTAATCTCATTTGCAGCAGTGTTATTAATTAACCGAACGGCTCTGGAAGGCTGCGGTTTTCAAAAAAAATCGGCCTGACAGGCCAGAATTTAAACCTTAGGAGGAGAAAAATGAAAAAAATTTTAATTTCAGTATTTGCACTGGCTTTTCTTTTTGTCTCAATCCCGGCATTCAGTGCCGATATTGGACTGGCAAAGAAATCAACACTTGAAACCATTGTAAAAAACAAAAAGCTGCGCGTGGGATTTGAATCAGGATACATGCCATTTGAAATGACCAACACAAACGGTCAGTACATGGGTTTTGACATTGACCTGGCAAAAGCCCTTGCCAAGGCAATGGGCGTAAAATTTGTCCCTGTCAATACTGCATGGGACGGTATTATTCCAGGCCTGATCACAGACAAATATGATATCATCATAAGCGGAATGACCTGCAACCAGGAAAGAAACCTGGCAATCAATTTTGCCGATCCCTATATTGTTGTAGGCCAGACAATTCTCCTCAATGGAAAGCTCAAGGACAAGGTTAAATCCTATAAGGATCTGAATGATCCCAAATACACCATAGTATCAAAACTTGGAACAACAGGGGAACAGGCTGCACAGCGCATGATTCCAAGGGCTCATTACAAATCATTTGAAACTGAGGTTGATGCTGCCATGGAAGTTATTCAGGGCAATGCAGACGCACTCATCTACGACCTTCCGTTCTGCCAGATCATGCAGGCACAACAGGGCAAGGGGAAGACTGTTTTCTTAAGCAAACCATTCACATTTGAACCCCTTGCAATGGGAATCAAAAAAGGCGATCCTGATTTTCTCAATTTCCTCAACAATTTCCTGCGCCAGTATAAAAATGACGGAAGATATGAAAGATCATACAACAAATGGTTCAAAAGCACAGACTGGAAAAAGAATCTTAAAAAATAACCTGATGTCTGTTTGAGTGTTTAATATTAAGGCCGGCAGAATAATCCTGCCGGCCTGATTTTTAAGGGTTGAAAATAAATGGAAGAAAAAACATCCAATATTCAGAGGCTCAGCAACCCGACAGCCTACTGGTTGTCAGTGACAGGTTTTTCTGAACGACAAGAAACAGAATATCCATACCAA
>CAYOYY010000033.1:0-32251 GCA_964408295.1 uncultured Desulfobacula sp.
TGGTGCCTGTCATGCCGATGCTGATATCCTGTTTCAGGGTGATTTCCGCAGGCAGGTCTGAAGGCAGTATACTGCCTGTTTTGGCACGTACCACAGCAAACTGGATAACATTTTTCAGCTGTCTTACATTTCCGGGCCATTCATAGTCCATCATGAGATCAAGTGCCTGCGGAGAAAGCACCGGCACCTTGTTTTTGCTTTCCTGTTCTGCTTCCTTTAGAAAATGGGCTGCCAGAAGGGGAATATCATTGATGCGCTCCCTTAATGGAGGTATATGAATGGGTATGACATTCAGCCTGTAAAAAAGGTCTTCCCTGAATCTGCCGGCTGCAACTTCTTCCTTGAGATTTTTATTGGCAGCACTTATGATTCTTACGTCAACATTGACTTTTTTTTCTCCGCCTACTTTTTCAAAGGAACCTTCCTGGAGGAATCTTAAAAGTTTTACCTGGGTGTTTAAAGGCAGGTCAGCCACTTCATCCAGAAAAAGGGTTCCCTTATGGGCCAGTTCAAACCTTCCTTTTCTTTCCTTGACTGCCCCTGAAAAGGCTCCCTTTACATGACCGAATAATTCGCTTTCCACAATTCCTTCCGGAAGAGCTCCGCAGTTGACAGGAACAAAAGGCCCTGTCCCGTACGAGCTTATATCATGAATGGCACAGGCAGCCCTTTCCTTGCCTGTGCCTGTTTCTCCTGAGATATGAACAGGATAGCTGTAAAGAGCCACATCCCTTATCTGGGTGAAGATATCCTGCATGACCTTGGCTTTGCCTATCATGCCGGCAAAGCTGGAAAGCTTTTCAGCCTTGAGGGAAAGGTTAAAAGACTCTGTTATATCCCTGAATGAGGCAAGAACACCTTTGAATTCAGAACCCCGGTCAAATATGGCAGACACTGTCATTTCAAGCTGTTTTGTGGAACCGTCTTTTGTTATGATGCTTAAAGGATATTCCTTTGAGCCAAAAGGAAACCGGGGGGTGCTGTCACAGAAAGAGCACTTGCCTCCGCAAAAAGGTCCCTGAAAAATCTTATGGCAGTCTCTGCCAAGCACTTCATCTCTTGAATATCCTGTGATGCGTTCGGCTTCTCTGTTGAATACCTTGATTATTCTTTCCGGAGTGTGAACAATGATACCAAGTTTCAGGTTGTCCAGTATCAAGTTGAGGTTGTCAAGCTCCAGAATGGTGTGTGTGAGGTCAGTCATTGCAATCTTCTTTTAATTTCCTGCTCAGTTTAAATACTGATCAGGTAAATGACACATTTATGTATCATATGCAATGATTTTCTTGAATGGATACAGGGAAAAATTACGGCCTGAAACCGGTTAAAGTTTCAGGCCGTATTTGTTTATTCCCATGTGATACAGTCTTTTGGACAATTTTTTACAGCTTCAAGGATGTTTTCATCCGAATAGTCGTCAAGCTGAAGTACCTGTACAAAACCTGCATCATTCACGGCAAATGCCTGGGGTGCAAGATCAACGCACAGCTCGCACATTATGCATGCGCCAAGATCGATACAGGGAGTCTTCATTTGAAAAAGCGGTTCAAAAGGCCCTGAAATGCCTTGCCATGGCGTGCTTCATCCTTGCACATTTCATGAACCGTGTCATGGATGGCATCGTATCCAAGCTCCTTGGCCTTTACTGCAATCTGTTTTTTGCCGGCGCATGCTCCGTTTTCAGCAATCACTCTTGCTGTAAGATTGGCTTTTGTATCAGGTTCAACCACTTCTCCTAAAAGTTCTGCAAATTTTGCTGCATGCTCAGCTTCTTCAAATGCAATGCGCTTGTAGGCCTCGGCAACTTCAGGATATCCTTCCCTGTCAGCCTGACGGCTCATGGCAAGATACATTCCAACTTCAGTGCATTCTCCCATGAAATTATCTCTCAGGCCCTGGAGGATTTCAGGATCCACGTCTTTTGCAACTCCGATTGAATGGCCGTCAGCCCATACCAGCTCTCCCTGCTGTACAGAAAATTTTTCCTTTGCAGCGCCGCACTGCGGGCATTTTTCAGGTGCCTGATCTCCAACATGGGAATAACCGCATACTGAACAAACATAAGTTTTCATTCTTTACTCTCCTTTCCATCTGATTTTTTATCTGAAGTTTTCCACCAGCCCTTCTGGATATGGGCATTTTTTTCTTTTATTGCAAGATCCAGCAACCTGTATCCGGAATCCAGCAGAATGCCGTAGAGGATTCCACATCCGGGATCTTCCCTGTGTTCATCCCCTTTTTTTGCAAGCTCGATCATCTGGTTGGCAAGCTCAATGGTTCTTGCAATATTTTCATCACATTTTTTTAACATTTTATCATAATCTGTTTTTTTATTGTCCATATCCTGCTGATTCATGTTTGAAGATTGTTATTCAAAAACAATGCCAGGCTGTCTGACAAATTGTGTTTTTTATGTTGACCCTGTTCCGGCCTGACTGTCATGTATCATATCTGCTATGCGGATGGGGATCATGTCCCATCCATTAAACAGATTGACCACTTCAAAATCCTTTTCAAGATTTCTGTATTTTTCCATGAATTTTTCCAGGCATTCAGCGTTTTTCAGCGCCCTTAGTGCATATGCCCTTTTAACAGGATCGCAGGAATCAAGAAATTGTGAGAGAATCATGGCCGGGTGTTGGTCAAGCCCTGCCGGATCTGCCTTAAGATATGTTCCTATTCCCCATAACAGGCCTCTTTGCAGCATCTCATGCTCCAGAAAATTGCCGTTGTCGTCAAGATATGAAAAAAGTATGTTTTTAAATTCCCGGGCAAGTTCAGGGCTGTGGTAAAGGATTTCTCCCATTGCCTCGGCAGAGCCCCATCCTATCCCGCCTGACTCATCATTCAGGTTCCACATTATCCGCCGTAATATGATTCTGGCTTTTTCCATGCTGGCCTGTGCTGTTTTTGTAACTGTTATGCCCATAACAGCAATGCTGCGGAATCTTATGCATTCATCCCTGTGGAAGAAACATGAAAAAAGAGGCCCGATCAGCCGCTCAGGCGGAATTTCTGCTATCCTGGCCAGAGCTTTTTTTCTGTCAGGGCCTGCCAGGATTTTTTTCAGTTCTTTTCTTGTTTTTCGTGCATGGGGTTCTGGCATATCAGTTTCCTTTATAATTAATTTTAAAATTTATGGCAGCATAATCCATGCCATTGACTGAAAAATCATCTGGCATGTGTATAATAAGAGTTTTATGTCTCATAAAATGGGACATTTGTGTTTCCAGGGACAATTATAAATGATATATCGGAATAATTAAGTTTACAGGAAAGGATATAAAAATGGAAGAATATCTGAAATCAACCTATTATATTGATAAAGATCATCCTGATATAGTGGAATTTGCAGAAAAACACACCCTGAAATGCACAGGCATGACTGACAGGGCCATTGCCCTTTATTATGCTGTAAGAGACGGTATCCGTTATAATCCCTATACCATGGAACCTGACAGGGCCTTTATCAAGGCAAGCTCAACCCTGAAGCGCGGCCAGGGCTATTGTGTGGCAAAGGCGGTTCTGCTGGCTGCCTGTGCCAGGGCTGTGAAGATTCCGGCACGCCTTGGATTTGCTGATGTGAAAAATCATCTGAATACAGCAAAGCTCAAGGAACTGATGGGTACGGATGTTTTCATATACCATGGATATACTGAATTGTTCCTGAATGGAAAATGGGTAAAGGCAACTCCTGCATTCAATCTGGAGCTTTGCAGCAATTTCAATGTAAAACCCCTGGAATTTGACGGAACCTTTGATTCAATATTTCATCCATTTGACAATGAAGGCAGGCGTCATATGGAATATATAAGGGATCACGGCAATTTTGCCGATCTTCCATGGGATACAATCATGAAAGAATCCATGAAATTGTATCCCCGCTATTTTGAAAACATGGAAAGGGCTTCCCATGATTTTGCCCTGGAAGCAGTTAAAGAGGCCGGCCAGGACTCTGCCGGGAGCCTGCCTGCACAGGAAAACAGGGTCTGAAACACCTGATTTTTATGCCCTGAACGCTTCTGATACCTGGCTTGTAAGTTTTAAAACCTTTGCTGCTGATTCAGGGTCAATTGATCCTGTGCCGCAGCTTGGGGTTATAAATGACTGTAGAACAATGGTTTTTTTGTCAATTCCTGTTTTTGCGGACAATTCATCCATCTGGGAATGAAGCATGGCTGTAAGACTTGTGCCTGTCTGGGCTGCAATGACTTCTGCCTTGTGGGTAGGTACAATTCCCCAGGCCAGAATTTTTTCTTTTTCAAGATATTGTTTTATCATGTCCGGGTAAAGCATGAACTTGTCAAAAAATGAAAAAGCATCAAAGCTGAGAACATCTATTTCTGAATCAAGAAGGATATCCCATTGCGTATTGGCGCATACATGGACTCCGGCAAGTCCGTTTTCGCTGTGAATCTGGTCAATAATTTCCTGAATTGACTGTGTGACGTCCTGTTCTGTGATGGTTATGTATGCTGAAGTGCCAAACCCTGCAAGGGCCGGCTCATCAAGGAAAATAATGGGAAGGGCACCTCTTTTTGAAAATTGTATTGCCTGCCATCTTGCATTCATTGCAAGCTTTTTAATGGCAGCATCCTTAAGCTGGGGATTGTAAAAAATATCCCTGTCGTTTTCATCCTTGACAGCGGTTCCAAATGTAATTGGCCCTGTTATCTGGCCCTTGAGTGCAGTAAATGATTTTTTGCTCTTATCAAGCCTTTTAAGAAAAGCCTCAAAACCCCGGGCCCTTTTTCCGGACAGTGCAAATCTGGAATTTTCAAGGTTTTCAGGGGATTCTGACATGATAAGATAATCTTCAAAGAATGCAAGAAATTCTTTGTCAAATTCAGGTGAGCAGGTATTGATAATGTTTTTTGAACTTTCAGGGTCAAATCCTGGAATTCCTTCAAGGAACTGGGAAATCATTCCTTCTTCAGGGTAGACAGGAAGCTGTACCCACAGAGGAATTTCCGGGGTGTGTGCAAAAACAAGATCAAGTGCATGTTCATGGCTGTCAACAGGAAGGCTTCCAATCAGCAGAGGCAGTCCTGCGGGTTTAAAACAGTTCATCTGGTATTTTTCCGTTTATATTTTTAAGTTCATGTTTCATATTTTTATGTATATACCAGATTTAAAACTGTTTGTATGCAGAAAATCAAAAAGGGACAGGCGCAGGCTTTTCCTGCACCAGCCCCTTTTTGAGCGCTGGATATCAATGTTTCATGTGTACCGGTTAAGATGGAAACATTGTATCTTCAATTTCAATGGCAGCTGAACTTGTGTTCATCAATGCATTGAACCTGCCCAGGGTGATGGGCAGCTGTGTTTCCACATAAAACTGAAGGGATTTTATGATACCTCCGTAAAAAGCCTTGTCTTTTCTTTTTGCCTTTTCAAGTTTCTGTGCAGCTATGACAGCTCTCCAGAGAAGCATCCATGCCATTGTCACATCGCCTGTGGCATCCTGGAAAGGATGGGCATTGGCAAAGGCATTCAATACTTTTTCAGACATGGCTGTCTGTCCCATGTGAATGGCAACCTCGGCAAGCTTGTTCACTGCTTCCTCAACCTTTGCTGCCTGTTTTTCAAGGGCAGGTATGGCCTTTGCCTGTGCAAGGGTTTTCTGCATTTCCCCGAACAGATCCATGATGGGTTTACCCTTGTTAAGGCCAAGTTTTCTTCCCAGAAGATCCATTGCCTGGATTCCGTTTGTACCCTCATAGATCAGTGTGATGCGACAGTCTCTTAAAAGCTGTGCCATGGGATATTCCTCGATGAATCCATACCCGCCGTAAACCTGCATGCCCTGGCTGCATACCTCAAACGAACGGTCTGTTACATATCCTTTTGCAATGGGGGTTAAAACCTCCACAAACCCCTGGTATTTATCCCTTTCTTCCTGTGTGGGGGCATAGGCTGCCATGTCTGCGCAGTACTGGACAAAATAAAGAAGGGATCTCATGCCTTCAACATTGACTTTCATCATCATAAGCTGTCTTCTGACATCAGGATGCTGAATGATGGGAACAGATTTGGCATCAGGATTCATGAATTCAAGGATATTTTTTCCCTGAACCCTGTTTCTGGCATAGTCAAGCGCATACATATAGGCTGCTGTTGCACAGGCAAAACCCTGGAATCCCACAAGGCGCCTTGCTTCATTCATCATGAGGAACATGGCTTTCATACCCTTGTTCTCCTCGCCCAGAAGGGTTCCTATGCAATTGCCCTTGGAACCCAGGGAAAGGGCGCAGGTGCTGTTGCCGTGGATACCCAGCTTATGCTCTATTCCGGTGCAGATGACATCATTGAATTCCCCAAGGCTGCCATCTTCATTGACACGGTATTTTGGCACAAGAAACAATGAAATTCCCTTTGTGCCTTCAGGGGCTCCTTCTATTCTTGCAAGAACCGGATGGATTATGTTTTCAGCAAGATCATGCTCACCGCCTGAGATGAATATTTTTTCTCCTGTAATGGAAAAAGTGCCGTCATCATTTCGTACGGCTTTTGTTGTAAGTGCTCCCACATCAGAACCTGCGTCAGGTTCCGTAAGGAGCATGGTACCTGTCCATTTGCCGGTGAACATGTTTTTAAGGTAAATGCGTTTCTGTTCTTCTGTCCCGAATTTTTCCACAAGATGGCCTGCTCCCTGTGTGAGCCCGGGATACATCATAAAAGGGAAATTGGCTCCATTGAAATATTCAGCAGCAGCTGAAGCAATAGTCCTTGGCATCCCCTGTCCGCCCCATTCAGGATCTTCTGTTATGGCAAGCCATTCACCTTCATTGAAAATTTTAAAAAGGCGTTTAAAGGATTCAGGTGTTGTAACCTTGCCGTTTTCAAGGCGGCATCCCTGTTCGTCGCCTTCCTTGTTTGCTGGAAGCAGCTCTTTTACAGCAAAATTTTTTGCTTCGGAAATGATGAGGTCAATGGTTTTTTTGTTGAAATCAGCAAAATCCTCATGAAGCTCGGACAGTTTTGCCGCTTCAAGCTGTTCGTGAATTACAAATTCAACATCTCTTTTGTCTGAAATTACCTGTGCCATTTTTATATATCCTCCTGATAATTATTGTGAAGACTTTATGTAATGAATCAATGCTCACTGGATTATTTTTTGTTCGATTTTTTTGCCCCTTTTGGTTTGTGGAATATGTATTTTATTTTAAATAATGAAAATAGTATCTTAGCAAAAATATTATGGTATGATTCAAAAAAACAATCCTCCTGTAATAAGATTTTATAAAATGAATACTCATTCATTACATTAAAATAAGCCCATGTCAATAATTATTTTTTACAACCCAGGCATAATTTTATATGATCAGCATATGAAAACAATTCTGATGAGTGCCTGCCTCATGGGAGACATGGTAAGATATGACGGAATGGCCAAGCCCGTGGACATGGATATTGCCGGGCGTATTGCCCTGAATGTGCGCATTGTCAAGCTGTGCCCCGAGATTGCCGGCGGCCTGCCGGTTCCAAGGGCTCCTGCCCAGATTTCAGGGGGCAGCGGTTCTGATGTTCTGAACGGAAATGCCAGGGTTATTGATGAAAATGGGAATGATCTTACCGCCAATTTTATAAAGGGTGCTGAATATGCGCTCAGCCTGGCCCGGAAAACAGGAGCTGTTATGGCGGTATTAAAGGATAAGAGTCCTTCCTGCGGGGTCAGTCTGATCTATGACGGCAGTTTCACTTCTGTTCTTGTGCCGGGTTGCGGCGTGACTGCTGCTCTTTTAAAGATGAACGGCATTGAAATTTTTTCTGAAAATGATCTTGAAAATCTTTTGACAAATAAATTTTAAACTATTAAACTGTTAGACAGTTTGATAGTTTTGTCTGAATTTTAAATCAGGGGGCAGGTTTCATGGATGTCGGGTTTAAGAAAATCAGGGCACTTAAGTCATATGAACATGTGGTGGATGAAATCCAGACTGCAATCTGTGAAGGAAGGCTCAAGGCAGGAGACAGGCTTCCTTCTGAAATGAAGCTCAAGGAGATGTTTGATACCAGCAGGGGCAGTATACGCGAGGCCCTGCGCGTGCTGGAACAGAAAGGCCTTGTTGCCGTCTCAACCGGCGTCAAGGGAGGGGCGGTTGTCCAGAAGGCCACATCAAAGCCCATGGCTGACAATGTTGCCATCCTTATCCGTCAGCGGAAAATATCCCTGGCCCACCTTGCAGAATTCAGAAAGATTATGGAAGGCCATATTGCTGCCCAGGCGGCCATGGCAGCAGGCAGGCAGGACATTGAACAGCTTCAGGACATTCTTGATGAAGCCCGGGCCCATATAAAAACCAGGCCGTCCGGGTGGGAACAATTTCACAAAATGGACGCGCGTTTTCATATAATTCTTGCAAAGATCGCTGGAAATCCGCTTATTGAGGCCAATCTTGCAGCTGTCCATGATAATATCCGCACCTATTTTCATCATTATCTGCCATGGAGTCTGGATCTGCTCAAAGAAAATTATCAGGACCTGTGTGAAATCGTGAAAGCCATAAGGGCAAAGGATTGTAAAAAGGCTGAATCAATTGCCCGGAACCATGTTACAAGATTTAATGAGCTTATGGAAAAAAATGCAGATCATTGAGAATTCCCGTATTTTCAAGATTCAGAAATATTCCATCCATGACGGGCCTGGTATACGCACCACAGTGTTTTTCAGGGGCTGCCCCCTGTCCTGCTGGTGGTGTCATAATCCTGAAAGCCAGGCTGCGCCGGAATTCAGCAGATGCTTAGGCTTTGAGGAAACCGTTCTGTCCGTAATGAAACAGATAAAAAAGGATATGATTTTTTATGATGAATCAGGGGGAGGTGTGACGTTTTCAGGCGGAGAGCCCCTGTATCAGCCTGATCTTCTGTTTGCCCTCATGGAAGAGTGCATTCAGGAAAACATACATATCTGCCTTGATACTTCAGGGTTTGCAGTCGCTGATACACTGCTGAAGGCAGCAGAAATGGCTGACCTTGTCCTTTATGACATAAAAATTATCAATGAAAAGGATCATGTCAGATATACGGGAAAATCCAGCAGGCTGATACTGGATAACCTTAAAAAACTGTCGTCCTGCAATTTTCCTGTGAAGGTAAGATTTCCGTTCATTCCCGGAATAACAGGCCGCAGGGGCAATATAGAGGATATCATACAGTTTTTGAAAAATGAAACCTCGTACACAGATATCCATGTTCTGCCGTTTCACAGGGCAGGGCAGAAAAAATATTCCATGCTTGATATGGAAGATAAAATGGGAAATACAATGCCGCCTTCAGATCATGAAACGGAAATGACAAGAAAGATGTTTGAAGCCAGCGGGTTTAATGCAGTAACAGGAGGATAGACAGAATGAATTCAAGAATACAATATTTAAGAAAAAAAACACTTGAAACCCGGGTTTGCCTTTCCCATGAAAGGGCAGAGCTTGTAACTGAATTCTATGCCTCCAATCCCGGGACAGGAGAGTCCGTGTCAGTGCAAAGGGCATTGTGTCTAAAGCATATACTTGAAAACAAGAAAATATTCATAGATGACAATGAGCTTATTGTGGGAGAAAGAGGACCCTTTCCCAAGGCAGTTCCAACCTATCCCGAGATCTGCCTGCATTCCCTTGAAGACCTTGAAATACTTGATTCAAGGCCAAAGGTTGCATACCATGTAAGCTGTGAGACAAAAAAAATCTACAGGGAAAAAATCATTCCGTTCTGGTCAGGCAGAACCATAAGGGAAAAAATATTTGCCAGTGTGGACAAAGACTGGATCAATGCCTTTAAGGCCGGAATATTCACCGAATTTCAGGAACAAAGATCCCCTGGTCATACAGCAGGCGGGGATATGATTTATAACAGGGGGTTTTCAGATCTTAAAAAGGATATAAAGAAGGTACGGGACAATATAAGTTTTTTTGAAAACACAAATGCGCTTGCAGAGCTTGAAGTTTTAAAATCATTTGAAATTGCTGCCGATGCACTGATTACCTTTGCAGCCCGCCATGCAGATGAACTGGAGCGCAGAGCTGCACGTGAAACAGATGAAAAACGCAGGTCAGAGCTTGAAAACATGGCCCGCATATGCCGCAGGGTTCCTGCCCGTAAACCAGAAACCTTTCATGAGGCTCTTCAGTATTACTGGTTTGTTCATGTGGGCGTCATAACCGAGCTTAACCCGTGGGATGCCTATAATCCCGGAAGACTGGATCAGAACCTTTATCCGTTTTACAGAAAGGATATTGAAGAAGGAAGGCTGACCCGTGAAGAGGCAGAAGAGCTTTTATGCTGTTTCTGGATAAAATTTCACAATCACCCTGCACCTCCGAAAGTAGGTGTGACAGCAAAAGAAAGCAATACATATGTGGATTTCTGTCTTATCAATCTTGGAGGGGTTACACCTGACAACCGTGACGGGGTCAATGAGCTCACCTGTCTGATTCTGGATGTAATAGAAAAGATGAGGCTTCTTCAGCCAAGTTCCATGATTCAGGTATCAAGGAAAAATCCGGACCGCTTCATCATGCGGGCTCTTGACATAATTGCCACAGGATTTGGTCAGCCTTCTGTATTCAACACAGATGCCATTATTCAGGAAATGCTTGTTCAGGGCAAATCCATTGAAGATGCCAGAAAAGCCGGTGCTTCAGGGTGTGTGGAGGCAGGGGCCTTTGGCAGGGAAGCATATATTCTGACAGGTTATTTCAATCTGCCTAAAATTCTGGAAATAACGCTGAACAACGGGTATGACCCTGCAACCGGAAAAAAAATCGGCCTTGAAACAGGTGAGCCTGAAACCTTTGAAAATTTTGACGAGTTTTTCAATGCATATAAAAAACAGGTGCAGCATTTTGTTGATATTAAAATAAGAGGCAACAATATAATTGAGCAGATCAATGCATTGTATATGCCTGTGCCCCTTTTATCCCTTGTTACAGAAGACTGCATAACAAATGCAAGGGATTACAACCAGGGCGGTGCCCGGTATAATACTGCCTATATCCAGGGTGTTGGCATGGGAACCATCACCGACTGTCTTTGTTCTGTAAAATATAATGTGTTTGAGAAATGCCATATATCCATGGGCCAGCTTGTAAAGGCCCTGGAAAATAATTTCAGGGACAATGATATTCTGCACAAAAGGCTTTGCTCTGCCCCAAAATACGGTAATGACGATGAATATGCAGATGAAATATTAAAGCTTGTATTTACGGCTTTTCACGATGCTGTGACCTCAAGGCCCGATGCAAGGGGCGGGGTATTCAGAATCAATCTTCTGCCAACCACCTGTCATGTCTATTTCGGTGAAGTCACAGGTGCGCTTCCTGACGGCAGAAAAAAGGGAGTGCCTTTTTCAGAAGGCATTTCTCCTGTGCAGGGTGCTGATGTCAACGGGCCTACAGCAGTGCTGAATTCAGCTTTGGCAATCGATCATATTAAAACCGGAGGAACCCTTTTGAACCAGAAATTTCTGCCTGATCTGCTTAAACAGGAAAAGGGCAGAAAAGCCATTGTCCATCTGATACGATCTTATTTTAAGATGGATGGGCATCATATCCAGTTCAATGTTGTGGATGAAAAGACCCTGATGGAAGCAAAGGAACATCCTGAAAAATATGCAGATCTCATTGTGAGGGTGGCAGGATATTCTGATTATTTTGTAAATCTGACTTCTGCGCTTCAGGATGAAATCATACTCAGAACTGCCCATGGAATATGCTGAATATGAACCCTGTGTGGACAGGACTATACTTTTTTGCTTGACTTGTATGGCCAGTATTAATAAAAATAAACAATTTATCAATTTTTGAATCCATAAAATAGATATATTGATTTAGGTGGATTCTGAAAATTTTAAGTAAAATTTTGTATTATTAATTATTTTTTAGGGGAGAAAAGAAATGAAATGGCGTAAAATTTTTTCCATGGCAGGCATTGCAGCTCTTGCATGCATGTTTGCTGTATCAGTCCAGGCTAAAACATTTGTTTATTGCTCCGAAGGGAGCCCGGAAGGTTTTACTCCGGCGCTTTATACTTCCGGAACCACATTTGATGCAAGCGCTAAGACAGTTTATGACCAGCTTGCTGAATTTGAACGTGGCTCAACCAAGGTTGTTCCGGGTCTTGCAACTTCTTGGGATATTTCTCCTGACGGCAAAACCTATACTTTTCATCTGAGAAAAGGTGTTGAATTCCATACAACCCCGTATTTTACACCCACCCGTCAGTTCAATGCAGATGATGTTATTTTTTCTTTCATGCGCCAGTTTGATAAAAATCATCCATACCATAAAGTTTCAGGCGGAAGTTATGAGTATTTTTCCGGTATGAGCATGGATAAACTCATTAAATCCATTGAGAAAAAAGATGATTATACTGTTGTATTCCATCTTAACAGACCGGAATCTCCTTTTATCGCCAATATGGCCATGGCATTTGCCTCCATTCATTCTGCCGAATATGCAGACAAGATGATGAAGGCAGGAACTCCTGAACAATTTGACCAGAAACCCATTGGAACAGGCCCTTTTGTTTTTGTTTCCTATCAAAAAGACTCTGCAATCCGTTACAAGGCATTTGACAAGTACTGGGCAGGCCGTGCAAAACTTGACAGACTGGTTTTTTCCATCACACCTGATGCTTCTGTGCGTTATGCAAAACTCAAAGCCGGTGAATGTCATCTTATGCCATACCCGAACCCTGCTGACCTTGCTGCAATGAAAAAAGATCCCAGCATCAAGCTGATGCAGAAAGAAGGCCTTAATGTGGGATACCTTGCTTTTAACACAAAGAAAAAACCTTTTACAGACATCAGAGTGCGCCAGGCACTTAATATGGCCATTAATAAACAGGCCATCATAGATGCTGTTTTCCAGGGTGCCGGCAAAATTGCCAAAAATCCGCTTCCTCCGACCATCTGGTCTTACAATGATGCTGTAAAGGATTATTCATATGATCCTGCTGCAGCCAAGAAACTTCTGGCAGAAGCAGGTTACCCAAATGGGTTTGAAACAGATATCTGGGCAATGCCTGTACAGCGCCCATACAACCCCAATGCAAGAAGAATGGCTGAGGTTATTCAGGAAGACTGGCTCAAGGTTGGTGTAAAGGCAAAAATTGTTTCCTATGAATGGGGTGAATACCTTAAACGTTCCATGAACGGCGAACACTCCACAATTCTTCTGGGATGGACCGGTGACAATGGTGACCCGGACAATTTCCTTGCTGTTCTTCTGGGATGTGATGCAGTAGGTGCTTCCAACAGAGCAGAATGGTGCTACAAACCCTTTGATGATCTTATCATGAAGGCAAAACAGACTTCAGATATCAAGGAAAGAACAAAGCTTTACAAAGAAGCTCAGGTTATTTTCAAGGAACAGGCTCCCTGGGTAACCATTGCCCATTCAATCGTGTTTGAGCCCATGAGCAAAAAGGTTGTTGGATACAAGATTGATCCTTTTGGCCAGCATATTTTTTATGGTGTAGACCTTAAATAATTTCTGACCAGCTGATGAATAATGGCGGTATGGCACATGAACATTCAAAATGTTGCTGTACCGCCCTTTTGTTTATGTATTTTAAGAATGTGAATTTATTATGATTCAGTTTATTTTAAGAAGATTTCTCCATATTTTTCCGGCTTTTATAGGTATTACCCTGCTTACTTTTTCCCTTATTCATCTGATTCCGGGTGATCCTGTTGAACTGCGTGCAGGTGAACGGGGCATAGATCCTGCCCGTCATGCTGCAATGGAAGCCGAGATGGGCCTTGATAAGCCACTTTATATTCAATATTTCAGATATATAGGAGGAGTTTTCAAAGGAGACCTTGGCAAGTCATTTGTAACCAAACGGCCCATCTTAAAAGAATTTTTAACACTTTTCCCGGCCACACTTGAGCTTTCAATATGTGCCATGATTTTTGCAGTGCTGGTAGGGCTGCCTGCCGGAATAATTGCAGGCGTCAGGCGGGGAACTTTTTTTGACCATGCAGTCATGGGTGCTTCTCTGACAGGATATTCAATGCCGATTTTCTGGTGGGGTCTTTTAATGATCCTGTTCTTCTCCGTGAACCTTGGCTGGACACCTGTGGCAGGGCGGCTGTCATCACTTATCTGGATAGATACACATACAGGATTCATGCTCATAGACAGCCTGATGTCCAATGAACCCGGGGCATTCAAATCTGCAGTCAGCCATCTGATTCTGCCTTCTATTGTGCTTGGAACAATCCCCCTTGCTGTTATTGCACGAATGACAAGATCTTCCATGCTTGAGGTTTTAAAGGAAGATTATGTAAGGACAGCCAAGGCAAAGGGGCTTTCCCGGCAGCGGGTTATCCTGGTTCATGCTCTCAGAAATGCAATGATTCCGGTTATTACTGTAATAGGACTTCAGACAGGAGTGCTCATGGCCGGTGCCATTCTGACTGAAACAATTTTTGCATGGCCGGGAGTGGGCAAATGGATACTTGAATCCATATACCGGCGTGATTATCCGGCAATTCAGGGAGGTATCCTTATCATTGCCACAATTATTATATTTGTGAATCTCGGGGTGGACATACTTTATGGTATCATCAACCCCCGTATACGTTACAATAGTTAGGAAAATTCAAGATGAGTGAAACTTATGCCATAACCCAGGCTGATATTGCCCCACCCCATCCTTTAAAGGAGTTCTGGAAATATTTCAGTGAAAACAGGGGTGCTGTCATTGGCCTGTATTTTATTATATTTGCCGCTCTGGTGGCAATTTTTGCCAATTTTCTTGCTCCCCACAATCCATTTGACCAGTTCAGAGATGCCATTTTACAGCCTCCGTGCTGGATGGACGGAGGATCCAGTAAATTTATTCTTGGTACTGATGATGTGGGCAGGGACATATTGTCAAGACTTATTTACGGATCAAGGCTGAGCCTTTTTGTGGGAGTCATTGTTGTTACTCTCTCCCTTGCCGTTGGCATGATCCTGGGTGTTACTGCAGGATATTTCGGCGGATATTTTGAAATCATCGTCATGAGGATCATGGATATTATTCTGGCTTTGCCCAGTCTTCTGCTTGCACTTGCCATTGTTGCCGTGCTGGGCCCGAGCCTTACAAATGCCATTGTTGCCATTGCCATTGTTGTTCTGCCCCATTATGTAAGGCTTACAAGGGCGTCTGTGATCGAGGAAAAGAGCAAGGACTATGTCACAGCATCAAGGGTGTGCGGAGCAGGCCCTCTGCGCATGATGTTCATTGTGCTGCTGCCCAACTGTATGGCACCTCTGATTGTTCAGGCAACTCTTGGTTTTTCAGGGGCAATCCTTGATGCGGCAGCCCTTGGATTTCTCGGCATGGGAGCACAGCCTCCCACTCCTGAATGGGGAGCCATGCTTGCCAATGCACTTCAGTTTGTACAGAGGGCATGGTGGGTTGTAACTTTTCCAGGCCTTGCCATTCTGTTGACAGTGCTTGCGTTCAACCTTGCAGGTGACGGGCTCCGGGACGCACTTGATCCTAAAATGAAGCGATAATAATATCATTTGAGAAAAATTATGAATCAGATATTGGAAATTAAGAATCTTTCAGTTGATTTTGACGGGTTCAAGGCAGTGGATGATGTGGATCTGACCCTTGACCGGGGCAAGGTTCTGGGTATTGTTGGTGAATCGGGCTCAGGCAAAAGTGTTACCCAGCTCGCCATGATGGGGCTTATCCCCTATCCTGGAAAAATCAGTGCTGAAAAAATGATGTTTGACGGCCATGATCTTCTGACAATGCCTGAAAATCAGAAAAGAAAAATCACAGGCAAGGATATTGCCATGATATTCCAGGAACCCATGACAAGCCTGAACCCCTGTTTTACTGTGGAGTTTCAGCTCTGCGAGGCTCTGAAATATCATGAGGGAGGCACAAAAAAGCAAAGGCGTGCCAGAGCCATTGAGTTGCTGGAACAAGTAGGCATACCAGCTCCTGAAGACAGGCTCAAAAGTTTTCCCCATCAGCTTTCAGGAGGCATAAGCCAGCGTGTCATGATTGCCATGGCCATTGCCTGTAACCCAAAGCTTCTGATTGCAGACGAGCCCACCACAGCACTTGATGTGACAATTCAGGCCCAGATCCTGGATCTGCTCATTGATCTTCAGAAACAGAAAGACATGGCTTTGATCCTTATTACCCATGATATGGCGGTTATTGCTGAAACTGTTGAGGATGTGGTGGTCATGTATGCAGGGCAGGTGGTGGAAAAGAACACTGCGGACAGGATTTTTACTGCCCCGCGCCATCCATACACAGAAGCCCTGTTAAATTCTCTTCCTGAGCGCAATATAAATTCAAAAAGGCTTCCCACAATTCCGGGAGTTGTGCCGGGCAGGTATGACAGGAAAACAGGATGTATATTCCATCCAAGATGCAGATTTGCAAAGGAAAAATGCGCAACAGTTCCGCCTGCATTAATATATGAAGGCGACAGCGCCCACAGATGTCACTTTCCACTGCTAAACGGAGTCCCCGAGTATGAATGATAACCCAATTGTAATAGCAAGAAATCTTAAAAAATATTATACAGTCAAACAGGGATCTTTTATCAAAAGGTCTGCAACCCTGAAAGCTCTGGATGGTGCTTCTTTTTCAATTCCTGCAGGCAAAACCTTTGCAGTTGTAGGAGAATCAGGATGCGGTAAATCAACCCTTGCCCGCCTGATAACAATGATCGAGCGTCCGACTGCAGGTGACTTTGAAGTTGACGGTGTCAATGCAGTCACAAGCGGAAAACCTGCGATGAAAGCTCTCAGGGAGAAGGTGCAGATTGTTTTTCAGGATCCTTATGGTTCCCTGAACCCCAGAAAAAAAGTGGGGTCTATCCTGGAAGAGCCCCTGCTGATCAATACTGACCTGACAAGGGCACAGCGCAGGGAAAAGGCGCTTGCCATCATGGAAAAGGTAGGCCTGAGTCCTGAACAATATTCAAGATATCCCCATATGTTTTCAGGAGGGCAGCGCCAGAGGATAGCAATTGCAAGGGCATTGATGCTTAACCCTGCCCTTGTGATAGCAGATGAACCTGTATCTGCGCTGGATGTCTCGGTACAGGCCCAGGCACTTAATCTTCTCATGGATCTGCAGGAAGAAATGAATCTTGCATATCTGTTTATTTCCCATGACCTGAGTGTTGTACGCCTTATTTCAGATGAAGTCATGGTGATGTATCTTGGCAGACCGGTTGAGCAGGGGCCAAAGGATATTATATTTGATCATCCTCTTCACCCATATACAATGGCATTGCTTGCAGCAACACCCCATGTTGACAGGAATGCAAGAAAGCACAGGATACGTCTTACAGGAGAAGTGCCATCTCCCCTTGATCCTCCGCCTGGATGCACTTTCCATCAAAGATGTGTTCACATGACTGATATATGCAGGCAGACTGCGCCGGAACTGAGGATGGTGGAGAACAGGCTGGTGTCATGTCATAATGCTGAAAAATTCTGCTGACAGGCAGGGGAGATGTAAAAGTAAAAAGAAAAGAGCTGCATGCCAGGAAGGGAGTAGGAATCAGCCTTATATTTTCAGTATGCTGTACCTTAAAAAGGCGGATTTAAATGCTGGCAGACAGCTCTTTTTAACGTGAGGAAGCGTGCTGTTATAAAAGTGAAATCAGGTACATGAAAATCATGGTATTCATGACCCAGAACAGGGCTTTTGCAGACCCTATTCCTATGATATCAGATTCAATATTAAATGAGAGATATCCTGTTCTTATGGGGGTTGCCGAATCCTCAGGAGTAAAAAAATAAATGATTATGGTTCCTATTTTTTTAAGTAAAGCTTTCATATTATAATCCTGTCTTTTTTTTGTCCTTTAATCATGGCCATGTTGTCCTGCCATGAAATTATTTATGGACATAATATAAATCAGAGCTTATATTAAGTAAAATTAAAACAATTTAATCTTAGGTGAAGTTTTATTAATGCTTCCTGATTTTAACAGGCTTAAGGTTTTTTATTATGTGTTCCGCAGCCAGAGTGTTGCAAATGCAGCCCTGCACCTGAATATTTCACCTTCTGCTGTGAGCCAGTCTCTGAATAAACTGGAGTTTGAATTAAAGATACCTCTTTTCACACGCCTGCATAAAAAACTTGTACCTACCCTGGCAGGGGAACAATTATTTGAGATTCTTGATCCGTTTGTTGATGATCTTGAAAACTGCATTGAAAAAATGGCCCGCGCAAGACAGACTCCTTCTGGCATGCTCAGGATAGGCTCTCCCATTGAATTTGGCAAATCATATTTCCCGGGTATTTTTGCATCTTTCAGAAAACAATATCCAGAGGTGGTCTTTACTCTGAAGCTTGGCGATCCTTCGGAAATTTTTCCCATGATAAGGGCAGGTAATCTTGATTTCGGGCTGGTGGATGTTTTTCTGACCCGGGATCAGGTTTTTGAGGATTTTGGTATTTACAGCATAGAGCCTGTGATAGAAGAAGAAGTTGTAATGGCCTGTTCAAAGGAATATTACGATAAGAATATCAGAGGAGACCACAGTTTTGAAAATCTGGCTTCCAGGGAATTTATTTCATATCAGAAGTCATCTTTGACCCTCAGAAACTGGTTTAAACATCATTTCAACAAATTTTCTCCTGAATTGAACAGGGTGCTTACAGTGGACAACCACCAGGCAGTCATAACTGCCATCAAAAATCATCTGGGAATGGGAGTGATTGCATCGCATATTGTAAGCAGGGATATCAGAAAGGGGCGTATCATTCCCATAAAGACAGGAAAAAATGATGTGGTCAATAAAATTTCTCTGGTTCTGCTTCAGGACAAGGTTCCCAACCTGACTGAAAAGACATTCCTGCGGTTTTTAAAAACCAATATCCTGTCGTCGGGCAGGTTCAAAAAATTCATGAACATAGCCTATTGACCAGATAAACATTCTGTTTTGACTTATGCAGTTTAATTTAGTACTTAATTTTGACATTTGTCTGAACTCAAACAATGGATGAACAAGATGGAATCAACTGAAAAACAATGCAGGAACGGGTTCAGGGCAGGTATTCCCATTATGATAGGCTATATACCTGCGGCTGTGGCTTTTGGTGTGCTGGCAAAGGGCTGCGGTATAAGCCTTGTTGAATGTTTTTTATTTTCAGCCGTGGTTTTTGCAGGAGCAAGCCAGTTCATTGCTCTGAATCTTTTTATAACCGGAATGGATCCGGCAGGAATTGTCCTGACAACTTTACTGGTTAATTTCAGGCATTTTCTGATGAGTGCTCACCTGTCCACAAAGATGAAGGAAATTGCGGAAAAATATTTTTTTCTGATTGCATTTGGAGTGACAGATGAAACCTTTTCAGTTCTGTCCTTTACCAGGGAAAAACTCAGTGTGCCCTTTATTCTCATGCTTCAGTTTTCAGCCTATTCAGCATGGGTCGGGGGTACTGTGGCAGGATATATCCTTGGCGGATTTCTGCCTGAAATTCTGACAAAAAGCATGGGAGTAGCCCTTTATGCCCTGCTTCTTGCGATTTTACTGCCTGAATTTAAAAAATCTGTCAGAACCATTATAATGGCTGTTGCATCAGGCCTTTTGAATATAATTCTCATTAAATCCGGACTCCTTCCTTCAGGATGGACCATAATAGTATGCATCGTTGCTGTTGCAGCAGCAGGAGCCTTGATATTTGAAGAAAAAGAAACTGGACATAAACTCATATGAAAAATCTTATTCCCGTTATATTTGGCATGGCAGCAGTCACATATATTCCAAGATTGCTGCCTTTTGTAGTGCTTGGAGGAAAACAGATCTCAGGCAGGATTGACATGTTTTTAAAGTGCATACCTGCTGCTGCAATAGGCGCACTGATCATACCTGGAGTTTTTGAATCAATCCCGCAGATGCCTTTTGCCGTTGTGCCGGGCATGATTTTTACTGCTGTTTTCGGACTGTGGAGGGGAGGAATAATAATTCCGGTCACAGGAGCTGTTTTCATTACCTATTGTGTTCTGCTCTGTGCAGGATAGGGATTAATTATGTGTGAAAATGATTATGGAAACTTAAAAATTGCAGTGGTGGGTGCAGGCGCAATCGGAGGGATCTGTGCTGCATTCATAAAAGATGCCGGGTTTGATGTTCAGGTTGTGGTGAGAAACCTGGAACATGCCGGACAGATAAGGGACAAAGGCATTACAATATCAGGCATAAAAGGCAGGATGACAGTGAAAATGGATGCTGTTGCAGGCGTGGAAAACATGTCAGAAGACCGCGACATAATACTTTTATGTGTCAAGGCAGTATCCATGACAGAAGCGGCACAGCAGCTCAAATCCCGGATCAGGCCTGAAGCTGTGGTGGTTTCTTTGCAAAATGGTTTCTGTGAAGAAAAGCTTGCATCCATACTTGGAAGAAAAAATATAACGGGGTGTGTAACAGGCTGGGGAGCTACAATGCATTCCCGGCTTGAGCTTGAAATGACATCATCAGGTGATTTTATCATAGGAAATATTGATAATGAACAAGATTTGCGCCTCAAGGGTGTTCAGGCAGTGCTTTCGTCGATCGTTCCTGTGAAAATTTCCACCAATATTGCAGGCGACCTGTTTGCCAAACTCATAATCAATTCATGCATAACTTCGGTAGGTGCTGTGTGCGGGCTTTGTCTCGGCCCCATGCTGTTAAAAAGAAAAATAAGAATTATTTTTCTGAAAATCATGGAGGAAGCCATGCAGGTTGCAGATGCCCTTGATATCAAAGTTTCCGTATTTGCAGGAAAACTGGATTATTATGAATTTCTTGAATCAAAGGGCCTGATATCTGATCTGAAACGTCATGTTTTTCTCATGGCACTGGGATTTAAATACAGAAAGCTTAAATCTTCGGCCCTGCAGTCTCTTGAGCGGGCAAAACCCACAGAAATAGATTTTCTCACAGGTTTTATTACGGAAAATGCAGAAAAATACGGTATTGATGTCCCTGTAAATGCTGCTGTCTACAGGATAGTAAAGGATATAGAGCAGGGGGGCCTTGATATCTGTGTCGATAATATTGACAGGATTATTGTTTCATAAGCTTTGCCTGTTTTTTTATTGCCTGAAATGGTCGGTCTGGACCCTTTATATTTTTCTTGATTTTCCTGAATATGGGTGCTATAAATCTTGTTCGTCTTATCCGGGGCGTAGCGCAGTCTGGCAGCGCGCCTGCTTTGGGAGCAGGATGTCGCAGGTTCAAATCCTGCCGCCCCGACCAGAGACCAGAACTGATCAGGCCTTTCAGCTTTTTTGACTGGAAGGCCTTTTTGCCTGTGGTCGGGAGTTTACAGATGATTTCAGCTGAAAAATATTTATGTTAAGATGGTTGATCCGCCTCTGGCTTTATTTTCAATACTGGTTGGGCAGGTTTTATCCACAATTCTGCTTCAGGCCGGCTCAGCAGCCCCTGTTTGTTGAAAATATCCGGCATGATTCAGGCAATTGTGTAAAAGACGGGCTTATCCGTAACCATGTCAGGCAATTTCATGAAGCATCCTGTTCAGTAGCCTCAATTGCATGTGTAATCAATACTCTTCTTGAAAAAAAATCAGGCAGACATCATCACTGTGTAACTCAGTATGAACTGCTTGAAAAAGTGAAAACTGCTCACTGGAAGGAAAGGATGAGTGATAAAGGTTACAGGGGGCGGCGCGGACTGCCGCTTCATACTCTGGGAAAGGTGGTGGAGGCAAGTCTTTTAGCATATCAGATTCCCTTTCATAGTGTTGAAACTGTTCAGGCAAAAAACAGTACACAAAGGGAGAAATCATTTAAACACAGGCTTTATTCAAGGCTTGTCCGCTTTGAAACCAGAGGCGACTGCATAATTATTGCGCATTTTGACCAGGGAAGTTTTGTGCCTGACCTTCATATTCCCCATATATCACCTGTTGGAGGTTTTGATCAGGCTCTTGATCAGGTGCTTGTCCTTGATGTGGATTCATCACAGCCACATCCCTATAAAATTGATTTTAACACTTTTTACAATGGGCTTGCCTTTTCCTATAATTTTCTTTTCAGAAGGTTTGGATATGGTTCAGGCGGATATGTTTTTATCCGCCTGTAACAATTGTCATAAACCTGATTCACAGGTCAGAACAGATCATCCACCGCTTTTTTGATTTCAGCATCATCAGCCTCATAGGGAATGGTGATCTGATCTGTATTGTCGTTGTTAATGTTGTATTCGGCTGCAACCTGCATTGCATTTTTATTGCGGGCCCAGTTGCGCCTTGCAACCCCGCCCATGACATCCCATAACATGGATGATTTTATTATATTGTCGACCTGTTCGCTTCCGTCAAGCACAAGGCCGAACCCTCCATTTATGGCTTTGCCTATCCCTGTACCGCCTCCGTTATGAAGCGCCACCATGGTCATTCCCCTTGCTGCATTGCCTGCAAAACAATGGGTGGCCATATCTGCACATACATTGCTGCCGTCATAGATATTGGCGGTTTCACGGAACGGGGAGTCAGTGCCGCCTGGATCGTGGTGGTCGCGTCCAAGCATGATGGGTGCTGAAACTTCGCCCTTTCTGACCATGTCATTGAACTTAAGGGCAATGGCAACCCTGCCTGATGCATCCTGATACAGGATTCTTGCCTGGCTTCCCACAACAAGCCTGTTTGCCTTTGCATTTTTTATCCATTCGTAATTGTCGCGGTCTTCGGGCCGGCGTTCAGGATTGATACAGGACATGGCAGCCATATCGGTTCTGTCCAGGTCCTCTGGTTTCCCGCTCAGGCATACCCAGCGGAAGGGCCCGTATCCATAGTCAAAAATTGGCCCCATTATGTCTTCAAAATATGAAGGAAAGATAAACCCGTCCTTTGCATCTTTGCCGTTTTTTGCAACTTCAGTTACGCCTGCGTCAAACACAGCCTTTAAAAATGCATTTCCATAATCAAAGAAATAGGTGCCTTTGGCTGTTATCTGTCTGATCAGGTTGAAATGCCTTGCAAGGCTTTTGTCCACAAGTTTTTTAAAAGTCTCCCTGTCTTCTGCCAGAAGACGGGTGCGTTCTTCAAATGAAATACCTGCAGGGCAGTATCCGCCGTCATGGGCAACATGGCATGAGGTCTGGTCAGAAAGCAGGTCAACTTTTATATTTTTGTCGTTGATGAACTGGAGCAGGTCAACTATATTGCCATGGTAGGCAATCGAGGTGTTGCTGCCGGTTTTAATGGCCTGTTCCGCCATGCTGGCTATTGTTTCAAGATCGTCAGATACCATGTCTATCCAGCCCTGGCTGTGCCTTGTTTCAATTCTTGAAAAATCCACTTCAGCAGTAATGGATACAGCTCCTGCTATCTTGGCTGCCTTGGGCTGTGCACCGCTCATGCCGCCAAGTCCTGAAGAAACAAAAAGAAGCCCGCTTAAGTCTTTGTCATCATTGACACCGCACATTTTGCGTCCTGCATTTAAAAGGGTGTTATATGTGCCGTGTACAATGCCCTGTGGGCCGATATACATCCATCCTCCGGCAGTCATCTGTCCATATGAGGATACTCCCATCTGAGCTGCTATTTCCCAGTCGTCAGGATTGTCATACAGCCCCACCATGAGTCCGTTTGTTATTATGACACGGGGGTTGTCGGGCGATGACCTGAAAAGGCCCAGGGGATGTCCTGACTGCATCACAAGTGTCTGGTCGCAGGTCATTGCCTCAAGGTATTTTTTAATGAGGCAGTACTGCATCCAGTTCTGGCAGACTCTTCCTGTTTCTCCGTATGTGACAAGTTCATACGGATAAAGGGCTACATCGAAATCAAGGTTGTTGTCGATCATGACCTGAATGGCCTTTGCCTGGATGCAGTTTCCCCTGTACTCGTTTATGGGTTTTGCCTTGATTCTTCCCTCTGGCCTGAACCTGTATCCGTAAATACGGCCCCTTGTTTTGAGCTCGTTTAAAAATTCAGGTATCAGGGTTTTATGGTGCCTGGGTGCTACATAGCGCAATGCGTTTTTCAGGGCGGTTTCTGTCTGTTTCCGGTTGAGCCTGAATCCTCTGTCAGGCGCTCTTCTTATGCCCTGTTCAAATTCCTTTTCAGGTGGAAGTTCTTTGTCAAGGCAGATTTTCATGGATTTGGAAGGATTTATACTGGATAGCATGATGGACTCCTTTTCTATTTATTATATGCCTGATCTGTCATGATCTTCTTAAATTATATGAAAATCAAGGGAGTTAAGTTGTATATACAGGCATATAACACTATGAATCCGAACATGTCAAGCTGTTTCTTGTCCTTGCCGGATATATGGCTCAAAATCTGTATTGTATTTTTATAAATGCTAGTTCAGGCAGCCTGGTTCTTTGGCCCAGTAAATCCAAAGATATGGCCGAGCCTGAGCTGGGGCAGCAGGCAGGGGCTTTTTGAACGCACAATACTGTCCCATTTTGCACGCAAAAGGTCTATATCATCTTTTCTGCGCATGGCACCTATTAGAAGGCCTGTTATCTCGGCATACTTTCCAATTGCCTGGCCACCTGCTATTTTCCCGTTTTTCAGTATGACACGCAGGTAATTTTCCCCGTCTTCTCTTTCAATTATACGTGTATCAGAAGAATCTGTATTGATCCCCCGCATTGTACTGCCGAACGAGGCTGCATGGGTGTTAAAGAAATGAGCCCTTGCAAATGCATGGGCTCCGGAATATTTTATTTTTTTTCCGGCAATGTTTTTTGCCACTATTTTACCCTGCTCTATTGCATTGTGTTTGAGCTGGAACATCACGGGCTCACCTGTGCAGGCATCAAAAGTTTCAACACAGTCTCCGCAGGCATATATATCAGATACACTGGTTTCCATGTATTCATTTACGCGTATTCCCCTGCCTGTTTCAATGCCTGCTGTTTCTGCAAGCTGTGTTCCTGCCACAACGCCGGTTGCAACCACAACAGTATCACACTCAAGTTCGCGCCTGTCAGTCACAACTCCTGTGACATGCGTCTCTCCTTTGATTTCAAGAACCTTTTCTTTTGTGCATACACTGATGCCATAGCTTTTAAGTGAATTTTCAAGTCTTTTTGCAGTGGGTTCATCAAAAAGAGTGGGAAGTATCCAGTCAAACAGTTCAATTATGTGAACTTCATATCCTTTTTTTTTAAGAGCCTCGGCAGCTTCGATACCTATGGCGCCTGAACCTATGACAACGGCGGACTTTCCTTTATGTAAGTTGAGTTTTTCAGTTTCAAGCAATTGCTTGCAGCTGAATACGCCCTTGTTTTTTATTCCTCTGATGGGCGGTATGAAAAGGCTTCCCCCATGGGCAAGTACAAGTTTGTCGTAATCCATTTCAATGTTTTTATCGGTTTTTATGGTTTTTTGATCAGGATCGATGGATATAATCCTGCTGTTGAAAATAAGTTTTATGTTGCTTCTGGCATAATCCCTGATTTTTTTTCTGAATACTGCATTTTTTTCCACATCTCCACCAAGAAAATAGGGCAGGGAACATGGATCATATTCAGGTACATCTTCTGCTGAAACAATATATATATCGTTTGGGGTGTTTTCCTGGGTGAGGGTAAAGGCGACCTGGTTACCTGCAATTCCGTTTCCTATTATTATGATTTTCATTGTGCTAAATCCTGTGTTCTTGCTATCATGAATAGATTCTGTGCATCTGTCTTGCCCGCTGTCTTGCTGTACCTGACATCATGGGGTCGCAATGGCCTATGGTTAAAGCTCCTTCTTTGCATGCCGCCACACACCGCAGGCCTTCAGGATCTCCCTGGCACAGATCACAGGTCATGGTCTGGCCTGTTTCAGGGTTTTCAACAGGGCTGGCCACAGGGCATATATAAAGGCATGCCTTGCAGCCTATGCATACTTCTGTATTTGTGACAACGGTTCCGTTTGCGGTCTTTATCCTTGCATTCATGGGGCAGACGCTGATACATGGCGGGTCTTCACATGCCATGCAGACTACAGGGACGTTGAATTGCCCGTTTTCAAACTCAAGAATTTTTATTCTGGAGAATTTCGGGTCAGCCACACCATGGTGCTTTGTTGCGCATGCAATGGCGCATTCGTTGCATGCATTGCATCTGGAAGGATCTATCTGTAAATGTTCTCTTTTTATTTCCATTTTATATAATACCCTCTGGACCAAGAAAATAATTAAATTCATTATGAAGAACATAAATTTTATATTATTAATATAGCTGTTTTTTAGCTTTGTCAAATAAAAATTAGAGTTACCTGCGAAACAGGCCTTTTATTTGCATTACGCTTAAATAGATTGATAGTGATTGTGTTCATTATAGCGAACATTATTTGTGATAATGTGCTTGCCAAAATAAAAAGGGTATGGGAATAAATAAGATTCCCATACCCTTTTTTATGATGATCCAGTAATTATAAACTGTTTGCTGGTTTACAGCCTTTCAAATATTGCAGCCGCACCCATGCCGCCGCCAATGCACATGGAAACTATGCCGTATTTTCCGTTAACTTCCCTGAGATTGGCAAGGCAGGTGGCTGTAAGCTTTGCTCCTGTGCATCCCAGAGGGTGGCCAAGCGCAATTGCTCCTCCATGTATATTGATCTTGTCCATGTATTTTTCAAGATCAAGTTCCCTTATGCAATAAAGAGCCTGGGAGGCAAACGCTTCATTGATTTCATAAATATCAATATCGTCAATGGTCATTCCGGCCTGTTCCAGCACCTTTGGGATTGCATATCTTGGCCCCACTCCCATTTCATCTGATTTGCATCCAACACTTGTGTACGAAACAAGGCGTGCAATGGGCTCAAGGCCCAGCTCATCACATTTTTCCTTTGAAGCAAGGATTGTGGCTGCTGCTCCGTCTGTTGTCTGGGAAGAGTTGCCGGCTGTTACAGTGCCTGCAGCTGAGAAAACTGTTCTGAGCTTTGCAAGTCCTTCCGGTGTGGACGGTCTGATCCCATCATCGTGCTCAACAATGAATTGTTCTTTTTTATATGTGCCGTTTTCCTGCTTTACATATTTATAGGCAGGAGTTGGAATAATTTCCGTAAAAAGGCCATTGTCACGGGCTCTTACTGCTTTGGCCTGGGAATTGGCAGCAAATTTGTCCTGATCTTCCCTTGAAATATTATAACGTGCTGCAACATTTTCCGCAGTGATTCCCATGGAAATATAATTCTCAGGGTTGGTCAGTGAATATTCAGGATGAGGGCGGGGAAGATTACCTCCCATCGGCACAAAGGTCATGGATTCCACGCCTGCGCCCATGGTCACATCTGACCAGCCCATGCATATTCTGGAATGGGCAAGTGCAATGGCTTCAAGGCCTGATGCACAGAACCTGTTTACTGTGGCTCCTGAAACTTTTTCAGGAAAACCTGCCATCTGGTTGGCAACTCTGCCAAGATTCAGCCCCTGCTCTGCTTCAGGAAATGCGCACCCAAGCATGACATCGTCAAAATGCTCAAAATCAAGGTTTTTTGTTTTTTCAACCGCAGCCTTCATGATAAATGAAATCAGCTCTTCCGGCCTTGTCTGGTTGAACTGGCCTCTTCTCTGCTTACACCCGGGTGTTCTGACGGATTGTACTATATATGCTTCTTTCATGATTTTGATTCTCCTTGTTAATTTCTGAGCGGTTTACCGGTTTTAAGCATATGGTCGATTCTGGCAATGGTTTTTTCTTCTTTGCAAAAATCCACAAAGGCTTCCCTTTCAAGGGTAAGAATGGTGTCTTCATCAACACTGCTTCCAACCTTTACCTGCCCGCCGCTCATTACATATGCAATCCTTCTGGCAAGAAAGGCATCATACTCGCTCATGAATTTGCCGTTGAGCATATTGTATATTTCTGAATTTACCATGCCCTGACCTGCGTCTCCCATGACAATAAGAGGCTGTTTCGGCGGGGGGGCATATCCATCGTCAACCATCTTGAGCACTTCTTTTTTTGCTTCGCCCACGAGATTGTCGCGGTTTAAGACGATTCTGTCTGCCTGACCGAGGAATCCATTGCCCCTGGCCTGGGCAGCAGACATGGATACGGAAGCCATTGCAATTTTCATGAATGCAGGCACGAAAAATTTTGCAAGGTCATTGTCTTTGGCTGTTTTTGCAGGAAGAGCATTGATATATTTTTTCCACAGATTCATGGTTCCACCTCCTGCCGGAAGAAGTCCCACTCCTATTTCAACAAGACCCATGTAAAGTTCTGTATGTGCAACTATTCTGTCAGCACCGAGGCAGGTTTCGCATCCTCCGCCAAGTACCATGCCGTAAGGTGCTGCAACAACCGGGAAAGCAGAATATTTTGCTTTCTGTATTCCATCCTGGGCCTTTTTGAGAAATGCTTCGATTTCAGCATATTTCTTGTCGTGGCACAGCTTTGATATGAATGACAGATCAGCGCCTGCTGAAAAAGCTCCCGGCATTCCTCCTGCTTCATTTCCGATTACAAGTCCTGCACCGTTTTCATCCACATAGTCGAGTGCCTTGTCTATGGTATCCACGATTTCAGCATTTATGGCATTCATCTTGGTGTGAAATTCAAGGCAGAAGACATCGTCTCCTATATCCACAAGACTTGCTGAGGCATTTTCAAAAACTGTCTTGTCATTGCCCTTTGCTGCTGCAATTGAGACCATGTTCTTGCTTACAGGCACTTTCTGGTATGAGCTGGATGAAAAATCATAATAATATTTCACACCGTTTTCAAGTTTGTAAAAGCAGGTATTGCCTTTTTCAAGCATGGATTTCACATTTGCAGGAACCTCAAGACCTTCCTTTTCCATTCTTTCCACAGCTTTGGCAACACCATAGGCATCCCAGAGCTCAAAGGGGCCCATCTCAAAATTGTATCCCCATTTCATGGAGTTATCGATTTCAATTATGGTGTCAGCAATTTCAGGCACTCTGTTTGCTGCATACTGAAAACTGTTTGCAGCCATTTTCCAGGCAAATTTTCCACCCTTGTCCTCTGCATTGAGCACACAGTCGATTTTTTCTTTCAGGGTTGATTTTTTCTTTGCTTCTTCAATGCATGGAAAGGTTGGTCTTACAAGGTCTTCGTATTCAAGTGTATCAGGATTCAGTACCTTTCTTATTTTTTTCCATTCTGGAGTAAGTTCTGTCTTGTAAAAACCTGCCTTGGTCTTGTTTCCAAGAAGGTTCTTTTCCGCCATTTTTTCGACAAATTCAGGAAGCACCAGAGCCTGTCTCTGCTCATCGTCAGGACACAGTTCATAGGAATTTTTGCATACATGGATTACAGTATCCAGGCCAACCAGATCAACGGTCTTGAAAATGGCTGTTTTGGGGCGGCCAAGAGCAGGTCCGAAAATGGCATCAACTTCAGGGATGGTCATGTCGTCTTCCTTCATGGCATTCATGATTGCGCCAATGCCCTGGATGCCTATGCGGTTTCCAACAAAATTAGGTGTATCTTTTGCCCATACAATTCCCTTGCCCAGGTGTTTTTCGCCGAACATGGCGATGAATTCAAGGATTTCATCAAGGGTGTCAGCGCCGGGAATCAGCTCCAGAAGATGCATGTAGCGCACTGGGTTGAAAAAATGGGTGCCCATGAAATGCTGACGGAATTCCAGGGAGAATCCTTCGCAGATGTCCTTTAATGGGATTCCTGATGTGTTTGAGGAAATAATTGCATCAGGCTTTCTTATGCCTTCGATTTTTTTGAACAGATCCCGTTTGATTTTAAGATTTTCAACAACAACTTCAATAATCCAGTCGCATTCTGCCAGTTTTTCAATATCATCCTCAAGGTTTCCGATTGAAATCAGAGCAGCATCCTTTTTGTTGAAGAACAGGGACGGGCTTGAAGCCAGTGCAGCGTCAAGGCCTGCCTGTACTATCCGGTTGCGTGCAGCCGGATCGTTTTTTTCTTCGTCTTTCAGATCAAATGGAACAATATCCAGAAGCTGCACCTTTACTCCGGCGCCAGCCAGCAGGGCTGCAATACCGCCTCCCATGATTCCGGAGCCGATTACTGCGGCCTTTCTGATTTTTCTTATCATGATGTCCTCCTGTTTCAGGGTTGTTGCTATCAATTATGAATGACCATTCATTTTTGATTAACAGATAACGCCCTGGGTTGTCAAGAAAAATAATTGAAAACACCATCCAGGCAAGACAGAATAATTTTTCTTCAAAATCAGAACCTTATATATAAATACTGTTTATAAGCTGTCATGGTGCCCCATTTTTATCCTTTTAGTATTTGCCATGAATATATATTCATGATTATACTTGTCTTGTGTCTTGTAAAATAAATCATGGTTTGATAATGTTTGCCACTAACTATTAAGGATTTCTAGTGAATGGAGATTGTTTATGGACCTTAAAGGCCCAAAAATAAACCTGGCTGAAACTATGAACATTGGCTCAGTTGCCAGGTTCATTCTTTCCCTGCAAAGGGAAGACGGCGACATTCCCTGGCACCTGGACGGCAAAACCGATCCCTGGGATCTTGTCGAAACAATAATGGGTCTTAATATATGCAAAGAATTTACAGCCTCATGCCTTTCCTTCAACTGGCTTGCCCGGCTTCAGAATCCTGACGGGTCATGGTATTCTTCATATGTCAGGGGAACTGCAACTGACAGAACCCGTGAATCTCACATGGCAGCCTATATTGGTGTCGGGCTTTTCCATTACTGGCTTGTCAGTTCTGACACTGATTTCCTTGAATATATGTGGCCTGTTCTTGACAGGGCCATTGGTTACGCTTTAAGCCTTCAAACTGATACAGGAGAAATTTACTGGGCAAAAAGCCCTGAAGGCAGGCCTGATCCCATGTCCCTTCTCACGGGAGCAAGTTCCATTCTGATGAGCCTGAAATGCGCATTGTCCATCGCAGAAATTCTTGGGAAATCAAGACCTTCGTGGGAACATGCCTTTGTAAATCTGGAAAACTCCATTCAGAACAATATTCATCATTACAATGTTTCAAAGTCAAGGTTTTCCATGTACTGGTTCTATCCTGTGCTTTGCGGGGCCCTGACCGGAGACAGGGCAGACAGAAGAATAGAAAAATACTGGAACAAATATGTTATTGAAGGACAGGGTGCAAGATGTGTGGCAGATCAGCCCTGGATTACCATTGCGGAAACCTGTGAACTTGTTATTGCCCTTGCTGCCATGGGAAGAACTGAAAAGGCAAAAATAGTATTTTCCTGGATTCAGGACAGGGTATATGAAGATAAGACATATTGGTGCGGTTATACATATCCTGATATGGTAATCTGGCCTGAGGAGAAAATTTCCTGGACAAATGCTGTTGTTCTGATGGCAGCAGATGCATTATACAATCTCACAAAAGCTTCTGCACTTTTCAGCCATGAATCATGGAGCGGCTTCCGTTACAGAGAACTTGAACAAAGATGAAGGATTTCAGGCCCTATTATATCAAACAGCTGTGGTACAGGCTTCTGCGCATTTATATCCGTCACAAGCTTGTTCCCAGACTGGATCATCTGGGCAGCCATCCTTTTATTGTAAAACCATGGCATATTGAAATTTTCGGCAGCCCTGTTTCCGTGGGAGACAATGTAACCCTGCTGGGATGTTCAGACAGAAAAACAAGGCTTACTGTATGGTCGGACAGAAAAAATATTGATGGAATCAGGATAGGCGATCATGTGCTCATCTCCCCTGGCGTCAGAATAAGCGCAGCAAGCAGCATATTGATTAAGGATTCATGCATGATAGCAAGCAATGCATATATAACTGATTCTGACTGGCACGGGATCTATGACAGGTCAATGCCTCCTGATCAGACTGAAAATGTTGTTCTTGAACAGAATGTGTGGATAGGAGACAGCGCCATAATCTGCAAGGGCGTTACAATAGGCGAAAACACAATAATAGGCGCAGGAGCTGTTGTGACATCAGATATTCCTGCCAATGTCGTGGCCGCAGGAAATCCTGCAAGAATCGTCAGACATCTTGATCCTGACAGGAAATTTGTCACAAGAAAGGACAGGTTTTCAGATATTGACAAGATGACCTGTGCCCTTGAAATTGCTGAAAGGGAAAATCTCAGGGGCAATACCCTGGCAGGATGGATCAGATCCCTGTTTTTTTCTTAAACTGCATGGGGTTTAAGACAATTGCAGGTTCTGAAAATCATAAATTTCAATCTGCCAGTATAGTGGGCCCCAAAAACTGGACAATGTGTCAGGATAGATTATAACGACAGCATTCAGGGGCTGGCGGATTTACAGCAACCAACTCGGCAAAACCAATAACGCCTGTTTAAAAGCCCGAACC
>CAYOYY010000034.1:0-31915 GCA_964408295.1 uncultured Desulfobacula sp.
CTGACGGCATGGCAAAGCCCTATGGAAAGCCAAGGGGATGCCTGGGGTGTCATGGGGTAAAAGCGGGCAATGATTTTGTCATTGTTCATGATTTTAAATGATGGCCTGAACGGGTACAGCTGGATGAAAGCAGGTATGATTTTATCCAGCCCCGTACCCATTCAGACAATTGCCCATATTTAACGTTATGCCCGTAAAGAGCTGTCTGTATCGACTTTCTCAAAATGTTCGATTGGCAAACAGCAAAGCATGAACTAACAGCCCTGCAAAAATTCATTCTCCACATTTACTAGAGATAAGGTAGAGCAGTGTCTTTAAAAATCAAAAATCAGGTTAAGTGTAAAAAAATCAACGTTATCCTCCATTTTAAATCTTTCCCATTCTGTTCGTATTGTAAAATTTTCATGAACCTTAAAATTAATTCCTGCTCCGAACACTATATCTGTTCCATCGTCATCGCCTTTGACCTTACCAACATTTGCGACAGATAGTGAATATTCAATTTCCCAGAAATTTGCTCCTATTTTTATGAAAGGTTCAAAATACTTCATTGAATCATTTTGGGTAAAATAATCAAGAGGTATGAAATATATTGCAGCCAGTTCTATAGTTTTGGCTTCTGCTTCTATTGTAACACCATTGATTAGAAACGAATAAGTTACACCATCCAGGGAGAACTGATCTCCGCTGTTTCCTTTCAGTTCTGCCTTCCCTATTTTATTGTATGCCAGTTCAAGCCCGAGAAATTTATTAATCTTAAAACCACCGAATATTTTGAATCCGCTGTCATCTTCATCCAGGGAGGCGGTTCCGGTCAGATTTGTTATACCAGTGTCGAGTTTGGACCACCCATAACCTAATCCTGCATAAAACGATGGATCCCAGGATTCATATGCAAAAGCTGTTGAAGCGAATAATAAAATTCCTATGATTAAACTCAGTTTTTTCATTTTTTCCTCCTTGTTGATTTAGTTTTGTGATTAATCAGGATACATCTGATTGTATCCTGTTGTGTTGGCAGTTCTGCCGATATTCAACTTTCTTTTGAAGGTATCTATAAAATGTTTTTTTTGAAATCAATAAGCAAAAGTCCCTAGTGGATGAAGAACCGTCTGTTTTTATTCATTAAATCAAGCGGAAAAAATTTGGTTCTGATTTTGACACTAAGAATCTGTCTATTATCGGGGACTGAGTGTGTTTCAAGAACTAACTTGCCAAAATCACGCTGTTTATGTTAATTAACTAGGCCTGATCCGGAACCTGAAATTTTCGGATCAGAAAAGATTCCGGGCGCTGCCCGGATAATTGATATAAACACTAGGGGAACAGGTGTGATTTTTTTATGAAAGCATTATTAGCCCTTGAGGACGGCAGGTTCTTCAACTGCAGAAGTTTCACAGGCCCTGGGGAATCCAGCGGAGAAGTCGTGTTCAACACGAGCATGACAGGTTATCAGGAAATTCTGACCGATCCTTCATATTATGGCCAGATGGTTACCATGACCTATCCTCTGATCGGAAATTACGGAGTCTGCCCTGAAGATGTTGAATCGGACAGGGTTCAGGTAGCTGCATTTATTGTAAAGGAATATCAGCATTTTCCAAGCAATTTCAGGTCAAAGGGAAACCTTGCGGATTATCTTATTAAAAACCATGTACTTGGAGTTGAAGACCTGGATACAAGGGCGCTTGTACGCCATATCAGAAAATTCGGAGCAATGAGGGCGGTTATATCCACCTCTGATCTTGATCCTGAATCCTTAAGCGAAAAGGCAAGGCAGATTCCGCCTATGCAGGGAAGCGACCTTGTTAAAAAGGTCACAACAAAAAAGCCCTATTTCTGGAAATACAACCAGCCTGATTATATTGATACCTCAAGCCTTGAAGACCCTTTCATCTGGAGGCACAAAGGCAGAAAGCATTCTGTTGTGGCCCTTGATTTCGGCCTTAAATACAATATCATACGCAGCCTTGAAAAAGCAGGATGTGAAGTGCTTGCAGTGCCTGCACAGACCAGTGCACAGACAATTAAAAATCTGAAACCTGACGGGATTTTTCTTTCCAACGGGCCTGGCGATCCTGAGCCTTTAACCTATGCTGTGGACACCATAAAACAGGTTTTGGGATATGTGCCAATTTTTGGGATCTGCCTTGGCATGCAGCTTCTTGGCCTTGCAATGGGAGGCAGGACAATGAAAATAAAGTTCGGGCACAGGGGAGGCAATCAGCCTGTGAAAAACCTTGCAACCGGCAGGGTTGAAATCACGGCGCAGAACCACGGCTTTGCCGTTGATCTGAATTCCATTGAAACAGGCAATGCTGTAATGACCCATATAAACCTGAATGAAGACTCTCTGGAGGGCCTTGAAAACAGTTCTGTAAAGGCCTTTGCAGTGCAGTACCATCCTGAAGCTGCACCAGGACCACACGATGCTGCCTATCTTTTTAACCAGTTTGCAAAAGTGATTCAAGATGCCAAAGCGTGAAGACCTTAAAAAAATTCTGATTATAGGAGCAGGCCCCATTATCATCAGCCAGGCCTGCGAGTTTGATTATTCCGGAACCCAGGCCTGCAAGGCTTTAAAGGAGGAAGGATATGAAGTTATTCTGATTAATTCAAATCCTGCCACCATAATGACAGACCCTGACACGGCAGACCGTATCTATATTGAACCTGTCACACCTGAAACCGTGATCAAGGTCATTGAAAAGGAAAGGCCTGATGCTCTTCTGCCCACCCTTGGCGGTCAGACAGGGCTTAATACAGCCATTGAAGCAGCAAAGACAGGTGTTCTTGAAAAATATAATGTTGAAATGATAGGCGCTTCTGAACAGGCCATAAAAAAGGCTGAAGACCGTGAACTTTTCAGGGCTGCCATGAACAGGATCAACCTGCGTATTCCCCAGAGCGGCTTTGCCCATAACATGGAGGAAGTGGAAGAAACAGCAAGGCGCATAGGTTTTCCCATTATTGTAAGGCCAAGTTTCACTCTTGGAGGCACAGGCGGGGGAGTGGCCTATAATATGGAGGAGCTTCAGAAGCTTTCCAAGGCCGGTATTGACGCAAGCCTCATAAATCAGGTGATGCTGGAGGAATCGGTTCTCGGGTGGAAGGAATATGAGTTGGAGGTCATGCGGGATCATGCTGACAATGTCGTGATAGTCTGCTCCATTGAAAATATTGATGCCATGGGAGTCCATACAGGAGATTCCATAACCGTGGCTCCTGCCCAGACCCTTTCAGACAGGGAATATCAGAGGCTGCGGGATGCCTCCATTGCCATCATGAGGGAAATCGGGGTGGATACAGGCGGATCAAATGTCCAGTTTGCAATCAATCCTGAAGACGGTGAAATGATTGTTGTGGAAATGAATCCAAGGGTTTCAAGAAGCTCTGCACTTGCATCCAAGGCCACAGGATTTCCCATTGCCAAGATTGCAGCCAAGCTTGCGGTCGGCTATACCCTGGATGAGATCCCGAATGATATCACAGGCGAAACAATGGCATGCTTTGAGCCTTCCATTGATTATTGTGTGGTGAAAATTCCAAGATGGACATTTGAAAAATTCCCTGAAACAGATGATATTCTCACAACTGCCATGAAATCAGTGGGAGAAACCATGTCCATTGGCAGGACTTTTAAGGAAGCATTTCAAAAAGGGCTGAGATCACTTGAAATAGGACGTGCAGGATTCGGGGCTGACGGCAAGGATCCAGTGGCCGGCAGTGTTGCAGGAAACGAACTTGAATACAAGCTGTCAACTCCCAATTCCCAGCGGATTTTTTATATCAAATATGCCATTGAGCACGGCATGCCCATTACCATGCTGTATGAAATGACAGGCATTGATCCATGGTTTCTTAACCAGATGAAACAGATAGTTGATCTTGAAAAACAGATCAAGCTTGCAGGAAAAGACCTGCCACGGGATCTGTTTGAAAAGGCCAAGAAATACGGGTTTTCAGACAGGCAGATTGCATATCTTACCAAGCTTACAGACAAACAGGTGGAAACTGCCAGGAAAGATCTCGGCATAGTGCCGGTCTACAAGCTTGTGGATACCTGTGCTGCTGAATTCAGGGCAGCAACTCCGTATTATTACTCCACATATGAAAGCGAATGTGAAGCAAGGGTATCTGAAAGAAAAAAAGTTGTTATTCTCGGCGGCGGGCCGAACCGCATCGGTCAGGGAATTGAATTTGACTACTGCTGTGTGCAGGCTTCCTTTGCACTTAAGGAGGAAGGGGTGGAATCCATAATGGTCAATTCAAATCCTGAAACCGTGTCAACGGACTATGACACCTCTGACAAGCTTTATTTCGAGCCTGTTACAAGGGAGGATGTGCTTCATATAATTGAAAAGGAAAAACCATTCGGGGTTATTGTCCAGTTTGGAGGCCAGACCCCTCTTAACCTTGCCTCAGATCTTCAGAAGGCAGGAGTGCCCATCATAGGCACAAGCCCGGAAAGCATTGACCGTGCTGAAGACCGTGACCAGTTTCAGGCCATGCTCAATAAACTTGGCCTTCGCCAGCCTGAAAACGGGATTGCGTTCAGTTATGAGGAAGCAAAAAAAGTTGCAGCAGACATAGGATATCCTGTCATGGTGCGCCCTTCCTTTGTTCTTGGAGGCAGGGCCATGAAAATTGTGTTTGATGAAAAAGACCTTGAAGAATACTTCAATCTTGCTGTTCAGGCCTCTCCTGACAAGCCGGTGCTTATTGACAAATTTCTTGAAGAAGCCTTTGAACTTGATGTTGATGCAATTTCAGACGGAAAAACAACCATCATAGGCGGCATGATGGAACATATTGAGGAAGCAGGCATACATTCAGGGGATTCAGCCTGTGTGCTGCCTCCCTATTCCATTTCCCAGGAACATATTGATGAAATGGCTGATGCTGCAAGGGCCATTGCAGAAGAACTGAATGTAAGGGGCCTTATGAACATTCAGTTCGGTATCATGAATGACACGGTTTACATAATTGAGGTAAATCCACGCGCCTCACGAACCATCCCCTTTGTTTCCAAGGCAACAGGGATTCCCCTTGCCAAGTTGGCCACCAAGGTAATGCTTGGAAAAACACTTGAAGAGCTTGGTCTGACACAGGAGGTCATACCTTCATATTATTGTGTCAAGGAAGCTGTCATGCCCTTTGACAGGTTTGAAAACGTGGATCCTGTGCTGGGCCCTGAGATGAAGTCAACCGGCGAGGTCATGGGAATAGACGCTGATCTTGGAGCTGCCGTTGCCAAATCACAGCTTGCAGCAGGTCAGAAACTGCCCACACATGGCACTGTGTTCATCAGTGTTCAGGACAAGGACAAGAAAGCTGCCCTGCCTGTTGCTGCTGATTTCCATAAAATGGGATTCACCATAATGGCCACAAGGGGAACAGCAGCTTTTCTTGCAGAACATGACATTCCCGCAAAAACCGTTAAAAAGGTTTCCGCAGGCAGGCCCCATGTTGTTGATGCAGTTACAAACAATGAAATTCAGCTCATACTGAATACAGGAGCATCAAGCCAGACCAAGCGGGACGGGTTTGAAATAAGGCGTGCTGCAATCAAATACAAGATCCCGTATGCAACAACTACGGACGGAACAAAGGCCATATGCAGTGCAATAAAGGCGCTTAAAAAAGAGGAATTAAGTGTCAGTCCCATTCAAAAATATCACCAGGAAAACAGAAAATGAATTATTATCCATCAAAAGACATGGACAGGCCAAGGGATGAATGCGGGGTCTTCGGGCTTTTTAAACATCCTGAAGCTGCAAAAATCACCTATTTCGGGCTTTATGCCCTTCAGCACAGAGGCCAGGAAAGCGCAGGCATCTCTGTAAACCGGGGAATAAATGACAAGATTTTTTCCCACAAGGGCATGGGCCTTGTTCCTGAAGTTTTCAACATGCATGATCTTGAAAGAATCGAGGGCGGATCAGCCATAGGCCATGTCAGGTATTCCACCACAGGAGATTCGATCCTTTCAAATGCCCAGCCCTTTGTTGCCTGTCACCGTCACCGTTCCTATGCAGTGGCTCACAATGGAAACCTTGTAAATGCCCATATACTGAAGGAAGAGCTGGAAGAACAGGGCTCAATTTTTCAGACAACAATGGATTCGGAAGTTTTTCTGCATCTTTTCATAAAAAACCTGATCAGGGGCGATATTGAAAATGCCATTTTAAAATCTGTTTCCAAGATAGAAGGGGCATATTCCATGATTCTTCTGACCTGCAAGGGAGAAATCATAGGAATCAAGGACCCCAACGGATTCAGGCCGCTGGCCCTTGGCATGCTCAACGGCCATTATGTTCTTGCCTCTGAAACCTGCGCCTTTGACCTTATTCAGGCTGAATTCATACGTGAACTTGATCCGGGCGAGATTGTGATAATCAATGATGATGGCATAAAAAGCATACGCCATCCAAAGGCTGCAAAGCATAAATCCCTGTGCATATTTGAATACATCTATTTTGCCAGGCCTGATTCCACCATTGGCGGTAAAAATGTCTATGAGATGAGAAAAGCCCATGGCCAGAGGCTTGCCCAGGAATCTCATGTAGATGCAGACCTTGTAATGCCTTTTCCTGATTCAGGCAATTATGCTGCCATAGGCTATGCAAGACAGTCCGGCATTCCCTTTGAGATGGGAATGATAAGAAATCATTATGTGGGCAGAAGTTTTATCCAGCCCACCCAGTCCATGCGTGATTTTGCCGTCAGGGTGAAGCTCAATCCCGTAAGGGAACTTATAAAGGGCAAGGATATCATCATAATAGAAGATTCAATAATAAGGGGCACAACCGCAAAAACCCGTGTAAAGGCTTTGCGTGAGCTGGGCGTAAGAAAGGTTCACATGCGTGTGTCATGCCCGCCCCACAAGTTTCCATGCTATTATGGAATTGATTTTTCTTCCAAGGGAGAGCTGATTGCTGCAAGCAAATCGGTTGAAGAATTAAGGGATCATCTCGGACTTGATTCCCTGCACTATCTTTCCATTGAAGGCATGCTTGAGGCTTCAGGCGTAAAAGACCCTGAACATAATTTCTGCAAGGCATGTTTTGACGGAAGATACCCTGTTGCCTTTGATCCTAATTTTACCAAGCAATGTATGGGCTGATATGACTGGCATGCAGAATAAAACCGTTGCTTTTTCAAAGCATTCCTCAAACCTGTTTTTTCATATTCTGACAAAATGCAACCTGCGCTGTGTACACTGCTATATCAATAAAGAACAGCACGGAACTGCCACTCTTGATATTGAGACAATCAGGGAATGGCTTGGCCTCTTTGCAGACAAAGCATACAGGACAAATCTTATATTTCTCGGGGGAGAGCCAACCCTGCACCCTGAGCTGCATCTGGCTGTAAAAGCTGCCAATTTTCTGGGATTCAAATCAATTACAATCGATACAAACGGATATCTTTTTCATGATTTTCTGGATAAAATCTCACCCTCAGACCTTGATTTTCTTTCATTTTCCCTTGACGGAGCCACAGCTTCAACCAATGACTCCATAAGGGGAAAAGGCTGTTATGACACTGTGCTTGCCAATATTGAAAAGGCAGTGACAAAGAAATTTTCCTGTTCCATGATCTATACGATATCTGCGATGAATATCCATGAAATTGATCTGATGCCTGATCTTGTTAAGGATCTTGGCATTAAAAGATTTTTTATCCAGGTCATAGGTCTGAGGGGCAGGTCATCAAAAAAATCAGGCAAAGCCCAGGTTTCAAGGGAAATATGGCTTGAAAAAATACCTGAAGTTGCTGAAAGAATTGCCCGTCACGGCATTATTGTGACCTATCCCAAGGTTTTTCTGTCCCATGATGAGCAGTTTCAATGCGCAGGTCTTGTTGCTGACAATTATTTTGTGTTTCCCAACGGCAGGGTTTATAAATGCCCCATATGCGAGGATTTTCCCCTGCATTCATTTGAAATTGCAGACAGCAGGCTGGTTCCAAGGCCGCCAATCAATGAAACCAGCCTGTTTGATCTTACCATACCGGAAGGCTGTGTGATGAACAGAATGATACAGCCCCAGAATCTTAGTTATGATGAAACAGGAAAACCTGAATACCGCATTGCATGCTGCATGCTTAAACAGGAAATTTCCTGTTGTGAAAAATAAAAAGGAGTATCCCTGTCATGCTTGATCCTGTAAAAACTGACAAACTGTGTTCCCTGATGCATGAATCTGATCTTGATGCCGTAATGATAGGCCCTTCCAATACACTTGAATATCTTACAGGGTTTACTCCTGGTGGATGTGAACGCCTGCAGGCCCTGTTCATTACAAGGCAAAGAAAAGTATTTTATCTGTGCAACCTGATATATGCTGAAGATTTAAGACCCTGGTTTCCGGATACAGCAGGTTTTTATGTCTGGAGTGATGGTGCAGGCTTTATGGAAACTCTTAAACAGGCGTTCTCGGATTTTAAACTTGAGAATGGTAAAATTGCTGTGGGAGAAACAATAAGGGCAGTTGATCTTATTGAGATAAAGCAGAACATGGGCTGTGAATTTGTAAACGGTTGCCCGCTGCTTGAGGAACTGCGTATCATAAAATCTGAAGACGATCTTAATAACATGGAAATTGCAGCCCGCATGGCAGATGAGGTAATGCAGGAACTTGCAGGATTCATAAAGCCCGGCATGACAGAAAAAGACATCAAGATAAAAATTGAGGATTCTTTCATGGCAAAAGGTGCCCAGGGCCTTGCCTTTGACCCCATTGTCGCATGCAGGCCCAATAATTCCAGGCCCCATTACTGCATGGATTCAGGAATCATTGCTGAAAAGGATGTTGTCCTGCTTGATTTTGGATGCCGCTACAAAGGATATTGCTCAGATACTTCCAGAACATTTTTCATAGGTGAGGTTTCACCTGAAGATGAAAAAATATACAATATAATAAGACATGCCCAGGAAACTGCCTGTGCCTGTGCCAGGGAAGGAGTGCCTTGCTGTGAAATCGACCTTGCAGCCAGAAAAATCATTGAAGACAGTGGCTTTGGCCCCAATTTTCTGAACCGGACAGGCCATGGCATAGGATTTGACGTGCATGAAGGCCCGTACATCAATGCCGGTAATACCCGCAGGCTTGAAAGGGGCATGGCCTTCAGTGTGGAGCCGGGTATCTGTATTCCAGGGAAGGTTGGCATGAGGATAGAAGATATCGTGGTCATAGACCATAATGGAAAAACAAGGATTCTCAATAAATTCACCAAAGATATCATTGTGATATGAACCCGTTTTTCTTCATCAGGAATTTTCCCATAAGGTATAAACTCCTGCTGATCTATTCCTTTACATTTTTCATAATCATGAGCCTTTCAAGCCTTACAATATATTCCATTGTAAGGCAGCATGTTGAAAACAATATTGAAAACGAACTTAAAAAATCAACCACAGCCATAGTAAACACGGTAAAGACCGCAGTATCTGTATCCATAAAAAATCATCTGAGGGCAGCAGCTGAAAACAATCTTCAGATTGTGCGCCATATGTATGATAAGGCCCGATCAGGCAGAATTTCCATGAAACAGGCAAAAAAGATGGCCGCTGACATCATCCTTTCCCAGAAAATCGGTAAAACAGGATATATCTGTATTCTGGACGGATTCGGCAAGGTGGTCAAGCATCCCAAGAAATCTCTTGAAGGTCTTGATATCTCGGATCACAGGTTTGTCCGTGAGATGATTGCAAAAAAGAACGGATATATTGAATATGAATGGCAGAACCCTGATGATCCTGCACCAAGGGCCAAGGCCCTGTATCTTACCTGGTTCAGACCCTGGAACTGGATGGTTACGGTTTCATCCTATAGAAAAGAGTTTTCAAGGCTGGTGAATATAAATGATTTCAAAAAAAATATCCTGAGCCTCAGGTTCGGTAAGACAGGATATTGTTTTGTCATGGATACAAAGGGAAATATCATCATCCATCCAGACCTTGCAGGCATGAATATCTCAGCTCTGAGTTCTGATGAAGCCAGGTTTTTTAAAAAAGTTCTTGCCATGAAAACCGGGAAGATAGTTTATTCAAGGAACCATTCCAGCAATGGACATCATGAAAAAAAACTGGTCATATTCAATTATATACCTGAATATGAATGGATTGTGGCGTCAACAAGCTTTCTTGATGAAGTATTTGCACCCCTGAAAACAATAAGAACTTTTATAATTGCTGTATGCTGTACCAGCCTTGTTCTTTTTATCCCCATTTCTTTCTTTTTAAGCTCCACGATAACAAAACCGCTTCAGGAACTGATGAACCGGTTTGACCAGGATATTGTAAACGGGTTTTCCGACCGCATGGTAAAAATGCAGTCCCGAGATGAGGTGGGACAGCTTTCCCTTTATTACAACTCATTCATGGACAGGCTTGAATCCTATGACAAAAATCTTAAAGCCGAAATCAGGGAGCGAAAACAGGCACAGGAAGCCTTAAGGGAAAGTGAGGAAAAATACCGTTCAGTCATGGAGGCAACTCCTGACCCCATTGTTGTATATGACATGCAGGGGAAGGTCACCTATATGAATCCTGCATTTACAAGAGTATTCGGATACACGCTTGAAGAATGCCTGGGAAAAAAAATGGATCATTTTGTTCCTGAAGAACACTGGAAAGAAACCATGGAAGGCATAGGCACGATACTTAAGGGCGAACTTCTTCCGAGAACGGAAACAAGAAGAACGTCAAAGGACGGAAAAACCATTGATGTGACCACAAGGGGATCTGTTTACCGCAATAAAAAGGGAGAGCCTGTCGGTTCCGTGATTACCCACAGGGATATTTCAGAAGTGAAGCGCCTTGAAAAAGCCATCATGGAAATAGGTGAAAAAGAACGCCAGAAAATCGGCAACGATCTTCATGATGATCTGTGCCCCCATCTTATCGGGATTGAAGGCCTGACCAAGGTATTGAAGCAGAAAATTAATGAACATGAAACCGCAGTGCTTGCCGACCAGATCACAGAACTTATAAAAGAGGCCATACACAAAACCAGAAGCCTTGCCAGGGGGCTTTGTCCTGTATATTTCAACCTTGGGCTTGAATCATCAATAAGGCAGCTTGTGACCAATACACAGAACATACACAGAATACAATGCAGCCTTGAATGCATAAATCCTGTGCCCCGGGGAAATCACATGGTCACTGTCAATCTGTACCATATAGTGCAGGAAGCTGTTCAGAACGCCATCCGTCATGGAAAAGCCCAGAGAATCACCATAACAATGGAGACATACAGGGACCAGTTCAGACTGACCATAAGGGATGACGGATGCGGCATGACACATTCACAGGATCCTGCCGGCATGGGCCTTAGAATAATGCACTACAGGGCAAAGCTCATCGGAGCTTCCCTGCGCATATCGTCTGAGGACGACAGCGGAGTTGCAATAAGCATTGCCATGCCGCTTGAAACCCTCTGCTGAATGTTGTATAGCAGTGTTAAACATGTTGTTTTAATTTAATATTTACCATATCAGGGCAATCTGATTAATGTCAGACTCAGACAAGAAAAAAATACTGCTGGTTGAAGATCATCCGATTTTCAGGCTTGGCCTGACAGAGCTGATAAATCAGGAAGAGGATCTGGTTGCCTTTGGCAGCGCAAAGGATGTAAATCCTGCCATGGAAGAAATACAGAACCTGTGCCCTGATCTTGTAATTGTCGATATCACGCTTAAGAATTCCGATGGCATTGACCTTGTACGGTACATGAAAAAAAATCATAAAAATATCCCTGCGCTTGTATTGTCCATGCATGATGAATTTTTGTATGCAAGACGGGCACTGCATGCAGGCGCAAGGGGTTATATAATGAAACAGGAGGCAATGGAATCGGTTGTCACAGCAATCCGCCATGTTCTGAAGGGAAAAATATATCTGAATGAAAACGTGAAAGAACATATTCTTTCAAGTATTTCAGATGCCCCTGATGTTCATACAAAAACTCCGTTTGACCGCCTGACCAACCGTGAACTTCAGGTATTCAAGCTGATAGGAAGGGGCTTTTCCTCAAGGGAAATTGCTGAAAGGCTTTTTTTAAGCATCAAAACAATAGGAACATACAGAGAGAGAATCAAGGAAAAACTGCATCTTAAAAATGCAAACGAACTTGTCAGATGTGCAGTGCATTTTGAGAAAACAGGTCAGATTGCCAGCATGCCGGAATGAATATTTTGGCTGTAGGCTCATGTGCCTACATGATATCGGGTCAATCGACCACATGAAACCACCTTGTTTTCCTATATTGAAAATCAGGTGGTTCCCTATTGTACAATATTGCCCTCTTTAATACATCACATCATGACGATATTTTCGTTTTTTTAATTCTAAACTGAGGAGGACTTGTCAATGGATATTGCCGGTTTATACAAAGAAGCCATGAAACTGAACATGATGGCTGATGATTCAGATAAGGAACAGGCAGCAAAGTCTTTTTTTGACCGCCTGAACAAAATGGATCTGCCAGAGTATTTCAACTGGGCGGACGAGGTCTTTGAAGGCCTGCATGTAAAGGAGAACCCGGACAGCAAAGCCCTGATCTGGACAGATCTGGATACTGATGAAACCTGCGAATTTACATATGCTGAGCTTGCTGCCAGGAGCAATCAGGTGCTGAATCTGATACGAAAAGGCAATGTTCAGGCAGGGGATAATGTCTATATGATGATCCCAATCATCCCTGAAACATGGTTTGCAAGTCTTGCCGGTGTCAAAGGCGGCCTGATTGTGGTTCCCACAGCCATGACAATGACAGTCAAGGAACTGGAATACAGGTTCAAGGCCTATGCTCCCGATGTTGTCATAGCAGATGAGACATCAGCCTCCATAATGGAAGAGGCAATCACAAATACAGGGGTAAGCCCCAAGGTGAAACTTGTCATAGGTTCAAAAGACGGATGGACACCATTTGCACAGGCCAGTGACCAGCCGGATCAGGCTGAGCCTGCCAGAACCAGATCAGATGATACTCTTTTCTGCTTTTTTACCTCAGGAACAACAGGTCTTCCCAAACGGGTGGGCCATACTGCTTCGTCCTATCCTCTTGGACATCTTTCCACCTCAGTCATGATCGGGATACGTCCCGATGATATTCATCACAACCTCAGTGCGCCGGGCTGGGCAAAATGGGCATGGAGCAGTTTTTTTGGTCCCCTCAATGTTGGAGCCACAGCCACTGGATTCAATTTTTCCGTTCTTGACGGCACAAAATATCTCAACGCCCTCAGCAGATTCAGGGTCAGCACATTCTGCGCTCCTCCAACTGCATGGAGAATGTTCATAGGCCTTGATCTTAACAAATTTGATTTCAAGGCATTAAGACAGTCCATAAGCGCGGGTGAGCCCCTGAACCCTGAAGTGATTCAGCAGTGGAAAAAACATACCGGCACCGAGATCCGTGATTTTTACGGACAGACAGAATCAACAGCCATGATTGGCAATCCTCCCTGGATGACAGGCAAAATGAAAGCAGGCTCGTTTGGCCGTCCCTCATTCATGTATGACATGGCCCTGCTTGATGATGAAGGCAGGGAAGTGACAGTCCCGGATGAGCCAGGCCATATTGTGGTGAGGCTTGACAGATGGCGCGCTCTTGGCCTTTTCAAGGAATACATAGGGAATCCTGAAAAAGTCAAGGATGTTTTTATCGGTAATTATTATTATACCGGAGACCGTGCTTATTTTGATGCTGACGGCTATTGGTGGTTTGTGGGACGTGCAGATGATGTAATCAAGTCTTCAGACTACAGGGTAGGCCCCTTTGAAGTTGAAAGCGCCCTTGTTGAGCACAGGGCAGTGGCAGAAGCAGCAGTTGTGGGCAGCCCTGATCCCAACCGGTATCAGCTTGTCAAGGCATATGTGATTCTCGGTCCAGGTCATGAACCTTCCAGAGAGCTTGCTCTTGACCTTTTCAAACATACGATAAGCGTGCTGGCAAAATTCAAGATTCCCAGAATCATTGAGTTTGTTCAGGAAGTTCCCAAGACAATCAGCGGCAAAATCAGGCGCATTGAATTAAGGGAAATGGAAATCAAGAAAAAGGAAAGCGGAGAAACCAGACGCGAAAACGAATATTTTTACTGGGATTTTCCTGAACTGAGCTCAAAGAAAAAATAATCCCGGGATAAAAACCAGAGGCCTGTCAGGAAACTTAAATCCTGTCAGGCCTTTTTTATTATGCATGTTTTGCTGAATTCATCTCTTCCTGATTAAATCCAACCCAGATTTTATATATTTTTGTTATTTTTTAAAAATGCCTTGACAGCGAAAAAAAGATCAACTAACAGATAGACTGATCAGTCGGTATGTAAACTGATCAGTCGGTTTTATTTCAACCAGAAAAAGGAGAATTTACAAAATGCCGCCAATACCGGAACTTGAGGCGATACGCAGGGCCCAGATACTGGAAGCAGGTCTTAAGGTTTTGACCCGCAAGGGAATTGCAGTCACAACACAGGATGATATATGCCGTGCAGCAGGGCTGTCCAAGGGCGGGCTTGTGCATTACTATAAAAGCAAACGCGTTCTGTTTTCCGCAGTTTTCATGGAGTTTTTCAATCGTATTTTCACCATGAGCGCAGATACCATGGCAAAATTCAGTGATCCCTTAGATAAAATTTTGTCCTATGACTGGCTTTACGATTCAGATAATCCTGAAGCAGGCCTGGGATATCCTCTGCTTTTAGACCTTATGGCCCTTGCCGCCCATGATGAAGAATACAGGGAAATGATGGAACAATGGATAAATAAATGGGTGGATCTGCTCAGCGAGGCGCTTTCCATGGGAATTGACCAGGGTGTTTTCAGGCAGATGGATGTAACAGATGTGGCAAGATCTGTTTCAGCCATTTACCAGGGTACTGCAACAAGGTGGTATCTGGGCGGAGACAGCCATTCAAGAAAATGGGCTGTTGATACATACAGACAGGGTATCATGGGGATTTTAGCCCCTTATATAAAATAATCTTTTATCTGAAAGGAGAAACTATGGCTGTATTTGAATCAAGGGAGAAACTCAGACAAGTGCTGGGAGGACTGTTTGAAATTCTTCTCAACGATCCTGAGGCAGGCCCTGAATTTGCCAGTGCCGGAATTACGATCAAGTTCAATATAAGTGATCCTGATGCAGAGCTTTTCATTACACCGGGAGACGGGGAAAAAGGCGAAATTGTCTGGAATGATAAAAATATCAGAGCAGATGTTGAAATGACCCTGAGCGCAGATACCTGTCACAGATTCTGGCTTAAACAGATAGCAATGCCTGTGGCACTTGCAAAGGGGCTTATCAAGGCAAAGGGTCCCATGCCCAAGGTTTTAAAATTGATGCCTCTGCTGAAACCTGCCTATGCTGCATACCCGGAATGGGCGCAGTCAAAGGGTCTGCCCGTAAATTAACATGATGAGAACAGGGAGAAACGCATGGAACGAAGCATCAGACAATTTGAAAATGACAGGAAAAAGGCAGTCAGAGCAGCAGCTCAGCTCATGCTTGCCTCCGGCACCACCACTCCGAGGGTGGGCGGCGTGGGAGAATGCAGTATACATATAATAGACGATGAATGCGATATTGAAGATATCTGCCAGACCCTTGAAAAAATGGGGGATATTAAAAAGCAGTGGCAATTTTTTAAAAGAGATGCTGCAATGCTCAGGGATGCAGATGCCCTGCTTGTCGCCACATCACTGAGGAGCCTGAATGACCCTTCTGACATAAACTGTAACATGTGCGGCAAACTTGTATGTGAATATTTAAGAGAAGAAAAAAAACTGCCCATGGACGATGATATTGCCTTTACAGGCCCTTTGTGCACGTTCAGGGCAGCAAATCTGGCATATGCCATAGGCGGCATGATCAATCAGGCAGTCACCCTTGGCATTGATCATGGAGTCTACTGGTCTCTTGGAGCAGCTGCAATCAGAATGGGGCTTTTACCAAAGGATACAGGCTTTGCTTTGGGAGTTGCCATATCAATAAGTGAAAAAAGTCCGTTCAGGGATATACCTGAAAATTACGATCAGATTAATCAGAGAACCATGACAGACAGAATGATAACCAGGCTGTGGCCCCAGTTCAGATCCATATACAGTTAGTCAAGGCCCGGAAAGGAGATTGAAATGGCTATAAAACAGATGTCAGACCTTATTGACAATGGAATGGACAGGGCAGTGGAGCTGATGTCCGTGGCTGCCTATACAAGCTTCAGGTTCAGCAGCAGAAATACTGTAAAATTCATTGCCGTCGAGAAACAGGACCTGGAGCAGATTGCAGAATACTGTTTCTCCCTTGCAGACATGTCCCCACTTGCTGCAAGAGATGGAAGAAACCTCATGCAGATGATGAAACAGCCCTGCTCTCTGCTTGTGATAGGAGACAGGCGCAAATCAGATTTCAATTATGATTGCGGAGCCTGCGGATATCGAACCTGCGCTGACATGAACCGCGCACAGGAGGTGGAATCCCTGACAGCCAACGGCCCTTCATGCCTGTTCAAGAATATGAACATGGGAATTGCTGCCAATGCTGCTGCATCCATGGCCCACAAACTGGGCCTTTACTGCCGGGTATTTTCCACGCTGGCCTTCAGTGCCAAGGCCCTGGAAATAATTGAGGGGGTTGATATATGCATCTCTGTATGCGTCAGTGCAGGAAAAAAGAACCCGTTTTTTGACCGTCATGAATACTGGACAAAAGAACACTGGGATGAAATTTTTGCCAGGGAATTTCCCACCTATACCAGAGGATTCATCGGAGCTGTTGAAGATTGAACCTGAAAGGAGAAGACCATGACCACAAAATCACATCTGAACCATGCCATAGTTTCCCATTTCATTGAGCTGAAGGCAGAATCTGATCCTGACAGGGAAATTCTTATTTTTGAAAACAATGATTATCCTGAAGAAAGGCTGACCTATGCTGATCTTTATGAAAAATCAAACAGGATTGCAGGGGCGTTTCTTGATTCCGGCATGGAAAAAGGAGATGTCTATGCGGTATTCATGAGGAACCATTCTGAATTTGTCCTGTCCATGCTGGCAGGCCCTGTTATCGGTGCTGTAATGGTGCCCATAGATCCAAGAAGCAGGGGAGACAGGCTTAAATTTCTGCTTGCAAGCTCAAAGGCGTGTATGGTTGTGGTATCAGTGGATTTTCTTCCCTGGCTTGAACAAGTTCTGCCCAAGCTTCCCCTGATCAAAAAGATTTTTGTAGTGAAAAAGCCCTGGCACTCTGCTGCTGAATCGCACAGTTATTCTTTTTTAAATGAAATACTTGAAAAGGATTCCCATGACCATGTTGCCCAGAAAATCATGGATGTGCGCCATCCCATGCAGATCATCTATACAAGCGGTACAACAGGTGACCCCAAGGGGGTTATGATACGCAACAACCGGTTTGGCATGTTCACCATAGTTACCAGGCTTGTCTGGAAATACAGGCCTTCTGACATTCTGTACACAGGGCTTTCTCTTACCCATGGCAATGCACAGGCAGTTACCCTGTTTCCTGCTGTTGCAACCGGGGTGAAGGCTGTGATAAGCCCTAAATTCACCAAATCCAGAATATGGGATATATGCCGCAGATACGGGTGCACCAGTTTTTCTTTGCTGGGAGGCATGATGGCAGGAATTTTCAATGAGCCGTTCAGGGAAAATGATGCGGACAATCCTGTAAAGACTGTCATCAGCGCAGGCACTCCCCTTGCCATATGGGAGGATTTTGAAAAGCGCTTTGATCTTAAAATTCTTGAATGGTATGGAGCGGTTGAAGGAGGTTTTGCATATAAGCCGCCGGGAAAAGGCCCTGTGGGTTCATTTGGCAAACCTCTGCCCGGGCTGATGGAGTTCAGGGTGGTGGATGAAAATGATAATCCGGTTCCTGCCGGAACTCCTGGTGAACTGATAATAAAAATGATTAAGGGAGAAACAAGGGTGGATTATCTTGGCAATGAATCTGCATCAAAGGAAAAAACACGCGGCGGATGGCTCAGAACCGGAGACAGGGTGATTCAGGATGAAGAGGGATGGTTTTTCTTTAAAAACAGGATCGGTTCGGAATTGAGGCGGGCAGGTGATTTTATCCAGCCTGACCGTATCGAGCGCATCATAGGAGAGCATCCTGATATCAGTGAGGTCTGTGTTTACGGCATAAGGGCAGCCTCAGGCGCTCCCGGCGAAAGTGATCTGGTTGCGGCTGTGGCTCCGTTCAGTGACGCACATATAGACCCGGCACAGATATTTGAAAAATGCAGAAAAGAGCTGGAACCAAACTGCATTCCGTCCTTTTTGCAGGTTATTGAAAAAATTCCCAGAACCATTTCTGAAAAACCGCTGGACAGGGAACTTAAACAGATGTTTTCGCCTGAAGCAGACAATGTATTCATTTTAAGTGATTATTAATTTTCATTGATAAAGGAAGGAGCGCGGATGAAAGGCTATATTGACCTGAACATGGACCTTACCAGGGAACAGGAAGCCATAAAAGAGGAAACCCGCAGGTTTGCAAAACAGGTTTTAAGACCTGCCAGTCTGGAACTTGATAAAATGGATAATCCGGGTGATGTCATTGACAGCCCCCTTTTCAGGGATGCCTTCAAAAAGGCATATGAGCTTGGTTATCATACTGCCATGCTGCCTGATACCTGGGGCGGGCTTGGAACCGACCCTCTGGAAACCCATATAATTTTTGAGGAACTTGGATGGGGAAGCATGGATTTTGCCGTTGGCATTGCTGTGTCGTGTTTTCCTGCGTTTTTTGCCGCTCTTGTACCTGATGACCGTCTTGTTGAAGAGATAATTGTACCATTCTGCGAAAACAAGGATGCAACAATGATAGGGTGCTGGGGAATAACAGAACCGGATCACGGAACAGACACCCTGTGTCCTTTTACACCTGAATTCAGCGATCCTGCCATATCAGGTCAGGTGACAGCAGAAAAAAAGGCAGATGAATATATCATTTCCGGTCAGAAAGCTGCCTGGGTTTCCAATGGAACAATTGCCACCCATTGTCTCTTATACCCCACCATCAAGTCTTCCATGGGTATGTCAGGGGGAGGGATATGCATTGTACCGCTTGATCTTCCTGGAGTAAAAAGAGGCAGGCCACTGGACAAGCTGGGACAGCGCGCCCTGAATCAGGGAGAACTGTTTTTTGACAACGTGAGAATTCCTGCCAGCTATATGCTGGTTGATGAAACCAGTTATGAAACCATGCTGGATATAACATTGTCCACAGCCAATGCCGGAATAGGAGCCATGGCTGTGGGCCTTGCAAGGGCGGCATTTGAAGAGGCCCTGTCCTATGCAAAGAACAGAATCCAGGGCGGCAGGCCTCTTTTTGAGCATCAGATGATCAAGCACAGGCTTTTTAACATGTTCACAAAAATAGAAGCTGCCCGTTATCTTTCCAGGGCAGCCATGATCTATAATTACAACAATACCCCGCCAATGATACAGTATTCCATTGCTTCAAAGGTTTTCTGCACAAATACGGCCTTTGAGGTGGCAAATGATGCTGTCCAGATATTTGGGGGCAGTGGAGTCAGCAGAGAATACCCGGTTGAAAAATTTTTCCGTGATGCAAGGGCAGCACTGATAGAAGACGGAGCCAATGACAGCCTCATGATTACGGCTGCCCATCATCTTTAAAAAAGAATGGAAGGAAAACAGCAATGAATGATGTGTATATAAAGGGTATCGGCATGATTCGGTTCAGTAAATATTCTGACAGGGATGTGCGCGATATGGCACATGAAGCAGCAGAACTTGCCCTGACAGACGCAGGGATTGAAAAAAAACATCTTGAAGCAGCTTTTTTCTCCAATAGTTTCTGGGGATTTTTTTCCGGCCAGCATTCCATAAGAGGGCAGGTGATCCTGAGATCCATGGGCATTGGCAAGATTCCTGTGACCAATATTGAAAATGCCTGTGCAGGCGGGTCAACCGCCCTTCATATGGCCTATGCATCGGTCAGGGCGGGTATCCATGATATTGTCCTTGTACTGGGAAGCGAAAAAATATCGAATCCTGACAAGACAATGTCTTTAGGTGCATACGCTTCCTGTATGGATGTGGGCAATTTTCAGTCCCATATGGATATGATGGAAAAACTCAATAAAACCTTTGACATAAAATTTCCGGAAGGTCAGGGCCCTTCCGGAAAGAACCGGAGTGTATTCATGGATGCCTATGCCATGGGCGCAAGATGGCATATGAGCAGGTTCGGATCCACCCAGAAACAGCTGGCTGTAATATGTTCCAAAAATCATATGCATGGTTCTCTCAATCCGCTTGCCCAGTATCAGAAGCCCATGAGTGTGGAAGAAGTATTGTCAGACATACCAGTTGCATATCCTCTGACCAGAGCAATGTGCTCTCCTGTGGGAGATGGTGCAGCCGCAGCCATTGTATGTTCGCAAAAATATCTTAAAAAGTTTGGCAGGGCAGGAGGTGTCAGGATCAGAGCTTCGGTTTCAGGATCCGGGTCAGACAGGGATATTGACGGAATTGATATTGGTGAACGTCTGGCAGTTCAGGCTTATGAGACAGCCGGTATCGGGCCTGAGGATATCAGCCTTGCTGAACTTCATGATGCAACAGCATATGGAGAGCTTCACCAGACTGAAGCCATGGGGTTTTGTCCGCCCGGTGAAGGTGGAATCCATGCTGAATCAGGTGCAACTGCCCTTGGGGGCAGGCAGCCTGTCAATACCAGCGGGGGCCTGGAATGCCGCGGCCATCCGGTTGGAGCATCAGGGCTTGCCCAGATTTATGAAATTGTCACTCAATTGAGGGGAAATGCAGGAAAGCGGCAGGTTGAGGGAGCACGTATTGGTCTTGCTGAAAACGGAGGCGGCAATATAGGAGTGGAAGAAGCAGCAATGTGCATACATATTCTTGAAAGGATCTGATATGCACAGGACAATATTGATTACTGGTGCGGCCAGCGGTATAGGCCGCGCCACAGCACTGCTTTTTGCGTCAAAAGGTTGGTTTACCTGCCTTTTTGATATGAACCGTCAGGCACTTGAACAGGTCTGTTCTGTGATCGGCCCTGAAAAATCCTGCTGTTATGCTGTGGATGTAAGATCACATGAAGATATTGAAAATTGTGTAAAGTTAATGGCCCGGAAAACAGAGCATCGCCTTGATGTATTGTTCAATTGCGCAGGAGTTCTTTTCATGGGGTCTCATGCTGGTATCGGTATTGCAGAACAGAAAAAAACCGTGGATGTCAATATAGGCGGCATTCTGAACATGATTGATACCTGTCTGCCCCTGCTTGAGGCATCGGGCAATGGTGTGATCATCAATATGTCATCTGCCTCAGCAATATACGGCACACCGGAACTTGCAGTGTACTCTGCCACAAAACATGCAGTCCGGGGCCTTACCGAGGCATTGAACATAGAATTTGAGCCGCTTGGGGTTCATGTCTGTGATATAATGGCACCTTATGTGAGAACTCCCATGATCATGGATGCTGACCGCAAAGCTGCAAGCGTATCCCGCCTGAGGGTGAATCTCACACCTGAGCAGGTGGCAGAAACAGTTTTTCAGGCCTGTTTCAGAAAAAAAATTCATTGGAAGGTGGGAATGCTTTTAAGGGCAATGAGTGCAGGAACAAGCCTTATGCCCTTTGCATCACGGTTTTTAACCAGAATGATTGCCTTTTCTTCTGCCGGGTCATCTGCAGGAAAATAAAATTTTAATCAGGGTTTTGCCATGCTGCCACTTGAACCTGATTCAAAGGTGCTGTAAAATATTGTAATGATTTACGCAGTAACAGGTAAAAGGAATTATATCATGAGAATGTTAAGATCATGTACAGCATTGCTGGCAGCAGCCATGATGACTGCCGCCCTTATATCAGGATGCGCATCAAGCCGTTCAGGCAAGGTTTATTCAAGGAGCGAGGCAAGACAGGTTCAGACCGTTGAAAACGGCACAATAGTATCGGTAAAAAATGTTGAGATAGAAGGAACCAAGACTCCCATTGGCACGGCAGCGGGCGGTGTTGCAGGAGGTGTCATAGGCAGCACAGTGGGCCAGGGTTCAGGCAGAACAGTTGCAACGGTTCTGGGTGCACTTGCGGGAGCTGCAGCAGGTACCATGGCTGAAGAAAACATTACACGCAAGCCGGGCCTTGAAATTGTTGTGAAAAAAGACAGCGGCCAGACAATAGTTGTTGTTCAGGAAGCTGATATGGATCTGGCTCCCGGCGACAGGGTAAGAATCATTACTTCATCAAACGGTACAACAAGGGTTTCAAAGTAATATTTGACCCTTTGGCTTTTCATGATTATTGTCCTGATCTATTGAAAAGCAACACCATACAGACAGGAGAATCATGAAAAAGAATATCCAGTATAATGAGAATTTAAGAAATATAGCCATAATTGCCCATGTTGACCATGGCAAGACCACCCTTGTGGACGCAATGTTCAAGCAGAGCGGATTGTTCAGGGAGGGACAGGCTCTTGATGACAGGCTCATGGACAGCATGGACCTTGAAAGGGAGCGGGGCATCACAATTGCCGCAAAAAACTGTTCCGTAACCTGGAAAGGTGTCAAGATAAATATCATAGACACTCCCGGCCATGCTGATTTCGGCGGAGAAGTGGAAAGAGCTCTTTCCATGGCTGACAGCGCTATCCTGCTTGTGGATGCTTCTGAAGGCCCTCTGCCCCAGACAAGGTTTGTGCTGAAAAAAACCTTTGAAGCCAATCTTCCTGTAATGGTCATCATAAACAAGATAGACAGAAAAGATGCAAGGCCTGACAAGGTGCTGGATATGGTGTATGACCTGTTCATTGACCTTGAGGCAACAGAAGAACAGCTTGATTTCACATATCTTTATGCCATTGGCCGTGACGGGATTGTAAAACGGGAACTGGAAGATGATGTTGATAATCTTACAGTTCTGTTTGACCTTATTCTTGAAGAAATGCCGGCGCCATCGTATGATCCTGATGCCCCTTTTCAGATGCTGGTTTCAGATCTTGGATATTCCGACTATCTTGGCCGTCTTGCCATCGGCAAGATTTTCAATGGCACTGCAAGATCAAACGAGAGCCTTGTGTGCATCAATGAAGCCGGCAGCCTTCTGCCGCTTAAGGTGTCCAAGATCCAGACCTATGACGGCATGGCATTAAAACCGGTTGATCAGGCCCAGGTGGGTGATATCATTGTATTGTCAGGTATAGAGGATGTGAAAATAGGGGATACAATTGCCACCAGACAGGATCCTGTGCCCCTTGAAAGAATCACGGTTGATGAGCCGACCGTGTCCATGCAGTTTTCCATTTCCACCTCTCCTTTTGCAGGCAGGGAAGGCAAATATGTCCAGTCCAGAAAGATAAGGGAACGCCTTATGAAGGAAATCCTGATGAATGTGGCCATTGAGGTGGAAGAAAGCCAGACAGATGAAAAATTTATTGTCAAGGGGCGCGGGGAGCTTCAGCTTGCAATTCTCATTGAAACAATGAGGAGGGAAGGTTTTGAATTGTGTGTAGGCAGGCCCAGGGTTATTTATAAATACAGGGACGGCAAAAAACTTGAGCCCATTGAGCATCTTTTTGTGGACTGTGAAGAGGATTTCATGGGAGTTGTAACGGAAAAGCTTTCCATCCGCAAAGGCAAGATGCTCAATCTTGTCAATAATGGCAAGGGCAGGGTCAGGATTGAGTTTTCCATTCCTTCAAGGTCTCTTATCGGCTACAGGGATGAGTTCATGACCGATACAAGGGGAACCGGAATCATGAATTCATATCTTTCAGGATATGAAGAATACAGGGGAGATTTTCCTGTGCGTTATACAGGATCAATTGTATCTGACCGTCAGGGCAAGGCTGTTCCATATGCACTTTTCAACCTGGAGCCAAGGGGTCAGCTTTTTATTGAGCCGGGCACTCCTGTATATGAAGGCATGATCATAGGAGAGCATAACAGGCAGCAGGATATAAATGTAAATCCGTGCAAGGAAAAGAAACTGACCAATATGCGGGCTGCCGGCAAGGATGAAAGCACAATCTGTTCTCCTGTAAAGCCCATGACCCTTGAAAAGGCAATACATTTCATAAGAGACGATGAAATGGTGGAGGTCACCCCCCTTGCCATACGCCTGAGAAAATCAGTGCTTCAGGCCTCAAAGCGTCAGGCGCTCAGGGCAAAACAGAAAAAGAAATAGAACTCAAGATTTATCCATGATCCCGGTTAAATGCTGCAAGCCTTTGTTCCAGGATTTTAAACATTTCATGACCTGTCATGGAGACACATGCTCTTATGCCTTCATGACGGTCACTTCCTGTTGTGGAAAGGGAAATTGCGCTTATCCCGTAATACAGCAGTTCTTCCACAAGCTCAACTCCTGTGAATCCGGGATATGAGACAGTAAAATAAAACCCGTCTGCAATTTTTTCATTGTCATCCATGTCATATACAATTTTGAAACCGTTTTCCGTGAAAAGCCTTTTCATGATTTTTGCACGTTCACCATATATTTTCACGTCTTCCACAAAATTGTACCTGCCTTCATTGACTGCTTTTAAAAGCTTTGCAAGCCCCCACTGCACAGAATGTGCAACACCTGAGCTCAATGCATACATTGCTCCGAAGATATAGGCATATCCGAATTCATTGCTGCCGAACCATGGTTTCAGGTTGTTGCCTTCTGATTTGAAAAGCCTGTCCGGAATTGCTGTCATACCGATTCTCTGACCTGCCATGGAAAATGATTTTGAACTTGATATGAGAAGTATATAATTGTCAGTGTAAGCTGATACAGATGGAATGAAAGGAGGCTGGGCCGGCACTGAATAATCTTTTCTGAAATCCATGCCAAAATATGCAAGATCTTCCATTACAATGCAGTCATATTCTGTTGCAAGCTTTCCTATGGTTTCAAGTTCCTGGTCTGTGAAACATATCCATGCCGGATTATTGGGGTTTGAGTACATGATGGATGCAATATCGCCTTTTTCAAGAAAGGACTCAAGCTTGGGACCGAGTTTGTCCCCTCTGAATTCATATACGTCAAAGCTTTCATAGGGAGCCCCTATTACACTTGCCTGGCGTTTGTTCACAGGAAAGCCCGGATCAATGAAAAGAATCTTGTTCTTACCCTTTATCCTGCGGGTGGTGCACATCATTGCCATATAGCATCCCTGCATGGATCCAACCGTGGGGAAACATGATTCAGGGCTTATGTCCACATTTATAAAATTTTTGACAAATGCTGAGATCTCATGTTTGAGTTCAGGGATTCCGTCAAAGGGTGGATATTTTGAGCCCACTCCCTTATTCAGGGCCTCAATCTCGCCGTCAACAGCTATGGCAGGCGGCTCAAGCCCTGGAACACCCATTTCCATCCTTATAAATTTCTGGCCTGTGGCAGATTCTATATTGTTCACAATTCTGTTGAGTTCTCTTATGGAAGCCATGCCCACTGACTCAAGGCCCATTTTTTCAATTTCTTTTTTTACTGCGGATGCATCTATGGGAGTGTTTTTCATGCTCATATTCTCCGTAAATCAAAAAATTAATCAATTATTTAATTAATTTTTATATGAAGATACGAAAAAATACAATAGTATTATTCAGGGTTTGATAAAGCGGCTGTCAGACTTAAGAAAATCTGCTTTTTGCTGCCTGGCCTCAGCCCATCCTGCTGAAGCGGATTTTTTTTCATCAAATTTCGGAATATAGGGTTTAATATCTATTAAAGGGGTATTATTGAGCATGTCTATCCCCTTGATGGTTATGATGTTTTCCTTTATTTCCACAAGTTCAACAATTGACAGGCCTATGGGATTGGGCCGTCTCGGGGCCCGCGTGGAGAAAACCCCTCTTTTCTTATCATCCATAAATGGTTTTACCATCAGGTTGTATCCCTTGGAACGGTGCAGATAAAAGAGCAGAATAATATGGGAAAAGCCTTCAAGGTCACTCAGGCCCTGCTGATATTCTGTGTTGATAATTATGGTTCCTTTTATATCTGCCGCTCCTGAAGGCTGAACAGGCATTCCTTCAAGTTCATTAAATGGTGTTTTTATTATACCGATTGGTGAAATACTTATATCCATGTATTTTTTCTCCTGTTTCAGGTTGGTGACTGTCTGGCTGATCAGGCATAGTTTATATAGATCAGCCTTAATATTGTTGCAAGAATTACAGTCATGAATACAGGCCGGATAAATTTTGCCCCGTTTCTGACGGCAAGGCGTGAACCCAGAAAAGCGCCTATGATCTGGCCGGAAGCCATGCAAAGCCCGGCAGAATAAATAACCTTGCCGCCTATGATAAATATCAGCAATGCCACGATATTGCTTGTGAAATTCATTATCCTTGTAAACCCTGCGGCCTTTGTCATATTGAATCCAAGAAATATTATAAAGGCTGCTGTCCAGAAAGAACCTGTACCAGGCCCGAAAAAGCCGTCATAAAATCCCAGACAGAAACCGGCAAGTATGTAAAATAAGGTTTCAGGCATTATGGGGTCATGGGTTTCATATCCCATCTTTCCTGAAAATAATGTATACAGAAAAACCACAAGCAGCATGAATGGAATGATATGCCTGATAAATCCCGGGTCAAGCTGCTGAAGCAGCCATGAGCCTGCTACAGCTCCTGCAAGGGTAAACAAAATGCCTTTTCCTGCTTTTTTTAAATCTGCCGCTCCTTTTTTGATATAATAACATGATGCAGAAAAGCTGCCAAAACTTGACTGTAGCTTATTTGTTCCAAGGGCAATCTGCGGAGGCATTCCGACCGACAGAAGCACAGGCACGGAAACAAGCCCTCCTCCCCCTGCAATGGAATCTATGAATCCTGCACACAGGCCGCTGAAAAACAATAACGCCCCTATACCCATTGTCATGTGAAATGAAATCATAAAACTTGAGCCTTTCAGGAAAATGACCTGTCAGGGTTTGATCCGGCAGGTTTGTAATTATCCCAGCGCCTGAAGAGACTGTGTTCTATTTCAAAAAAGTCCAGGACCTTGCCCACGGAGTGGTTGACTATATCATCAATGGTTTCAGGATGATGGTAAAAAGCAGGAACAGGCGGGATGATATGTGCGCCCATTTCAGCAGCCCTGTCAAGCAGCTTCAGATGCCCCCTGTGCAGAGGGGTTTCTCTGAACATCAGGGCAAGCCTGCGTTTTTCCTTGAGCTGAACATCGGCTGCCCTGACAAGGAGGTTGTTGTTGAAGGAATTTGCAATGCCTGAAAGGGTTTTGACAGTGCATGGCACAATCACCATGCCCATGGCAAGAAAGGAACCGCTGGCAGGAGCAGCACTTATGTCTTTGTCTGCATAGCTTACATCAGCCAGGGCAGTGACTTGACTGACATCATAGTCAGTTTCGATTCTGATATTGAGCTTTCCTGCTTCAGATACAATCAGGTGGGTTTCAAATTCCGTATCCTTTAAGGTTTCAAGCAGTCTTATCCCGTAGATAACGCCGCTTGCACCTGTGATTCCTATTATCAGCCTTTTTGCCATCCGGTCTCCTTTTGTTTTTTTTACTTCTGTGCTTTAGATCATTTATCTGCAGACCGCATGCAAGGGCAGGCAGCTTTATTGGTTTATCGGCATGGCCCCTTTTAAAATAACAGAAAATTTTGGCTCGATTTTTATTCTTAATCTCATGACCCGTCTGTTTTTGTACAGGGCAAAAGCCATTGTATCCAGACCATTGCCCACTTGAGTAAAGGACAGAGGATAAGGCCCGAAAACAAAAACATTGTTTGCTTCAGTGTGATGCAGGGGAGCATATCTGTTCATAAAAATAACCCTGAGATCTGAAAAATTTGTTACATTCTCACGCATGCTGACCTTGATATACAGATTTTTTCCGCTGTCTCCTATTGTTGCGGTCATGTTGTTAACGGGCGGCAGCTTTTTCGGTACCCTGACATTGAAGTTTTTTAAATTGTCATTTTCAAAGCTTTCTTTGATGCGGTTGTAGGAATCCACTTTTATCCAGGCTCGTATGGTCTTGCCTGCATAGCTCTGAATATTGCTGCATGGCATATCAAAATTACGGACCGAGTTCGGACCCATTGGAGGAACGTTAAACCTTTGCGCGCCGTGGCCGTTAAAAAACACTTCCATCAGGCTGTCCTGCCCGGTCGGGGTGTCTGAAATATTTTTGATGTTTGCATGACAGGTATAATGATTATTATTGTCGATGGTTACCCATGCATTCCAAGGCACCAGATTGGGCTTTCTGATAATTTTTGCAGGAGTGCTTCTTCCTGTGGAGGGGTTAAGCTTGTTTGTATTGATCTGTTTTACCTGGGCATCAGCAAAACTGCCTGTCATAAGCCAGGATACTATGATTAACAGGATAATTGACAGTTTTTTCATAAAAATTCATCTCCTTTCTGTAATATTACCGGCCAGCACTGCGTTTTATCTTATCCCGTCCCGCGCCATAATTTATATTCCGGTAGTTTCATAAAACAGTTGAGAAATATCTATACTGTATAGGGCTTGGACCTGTTTTTTGTCAAGCAGAATATGTGAAGATCAGCGAGGTACAGGAAAACAGGAGATTGCACTCAGGCTGCCATGGCCCTGAAAAGGAATTTAAGGAATCCATATTTAAAAAAATGTTTCAATATAGAGGGATCTGTTATAAATTTTATTTTTCTGTCAGACAGGCAAAGGAGGAAATGAACCTGTGTCCACAAGAGCGGCTGTATTTTTAAAACGCAAGAATATTGCATTTGAACTTGTTACATATGAACATGGAAAAAAGGGGGCTTTGTTTGCTGCTTCCGCCACTGGATTTCCCCTGGAAAAGCTGATCAAAACCCTTGTTGTTGATCTTGGAAAAGGCAGTTATGTTCTTGGTCTGCTGCCGGGAACAGAACAGCTTGATATGAAAAAACTTGCAAAACTGTGCTCTGCAAAGCGGGCAGCAATGGCTGACACAGCTACGGCAGAACGTCTGACAGGGTATCTTACAGGGGGTATAAGCCCGTTTGGAACAAAACACAATATTCCTGCTGTCATGGAAAAAAAACTGATGGATCATGACAGGGTGATGATAAATGCAGGGCAAAGAGGTGTGATGCTTGTGATCTGTCCTGGTGATATTGTCAAGGCTCTGGACAACTGCACTATAGCTGATATTGCTATGGCGCAGGAGAAGCAAGCTCAAGAAAAATGCTTCCTATGAATACTTTTATCTTTATTTTTATTGGAATTTTTCTTTTATCAGCACTGACCCAGATTTTTACCCCTGGATTTTTGCTTTTTTTAAATGCCCCTGAAAAATGATTTACCTGAAGATCGAGCTGATAGGTATCAATTAGGGCACGGGCCAGTTTTATTTTTTCTTTTTTTATGATTACAGCTTTCTGGATAAAATATTTTTTCCCGTCCGTAACCGGGAATGACAGGGTTTTGCCTGGTTTAAACTCAAGGGTGCGCATTTTGTAAAATGCGCTTAAAGGATCAAACGTGCCGGGCGGGATATGGATGGCAGGCCTTTTGCCTCCGAAATTGGAATATTCAGCAGTCTGGTTTTTAAGGTCAAAATGTACCTCAATCTGTTTTTTGTCCCTGCCGGACTGGATTTTCCTGTAAAAGACAGACCGGGTGAAATTTGTATCTGTAAATCCTTCCACCCGGTCCCTTATTTTATACAGCATGTCAATATAATGGTTTGATTCGAGCCTGAGTGTGAAATGCCTGGCTTTTACTCCATTGATGTCACAAATCCGGTTGACCCTGAATCTGGCTTTACCTGCACTGATCATTTCCCAGCGGACATTGTATATGAGTTCCTCTTCCTGGGAAAATGGCAGGTCACTGCTGCCGGCGGCCCTGCATGGAAAAGCTGATGCCATGAGACCTGCTGCAAAACAGGCAGTAAGAATCAACCTTGAAAATGAACCGGACCTGATCACTTCTAGTGCATTGCCTCGGCAATTGATACGGTTCTGTCTCCAAGCATATTGACATAGCTTGCCATTTCATTGTCATACCATCCATATATTACTGTCTGTGTGACCTGGATGCTTGTGACCTGATCCTTGATCATATCAAGAATATTTTTGTCAATGCCGCGTACATGCTCAAGATTTATATTAATGGCTCCTGTGCGGCTGTGGGTTTCATGGCCTTCTATAACTGCGGCAGCCCTTGGGGTGCCTATTATATCAGAAGAAACATTCTGTTTTTCCGTATACATGAGATAGCCGTTTTTGTTGGATTTTGCAGCTTCTTCATAAATTGAGTTTATAAGTTCCCTGCGTATGGGCTTTTTATTGAGTTCTTCCTGAAAGTTCATGACCAGAATTATAAGAGAACCTGTACTGGTTGGAATCCTTACTGATTCAGCAATGAAGCCTATGGTTGCCATTTCAGGGATAACAAGCTGTAACGCCTTTGCAGCCCCTGTGGTGGTCAGTATGATATTATTCATGATTGATCTGTTTTTTCTCAAGTCCTTTGCATTGGTCTTGGGCAGTCTGTCAAGAACCTGCTGTGATCCTGTGGCTGCATGCACAGTTGCCATGGAAGCTGAAAGAACCCGCTCGATTCCAAAATAGTCAAGAAGCGGCTTTATCATGTGTGCAAGGCAGGTCGTGGTGCATGAGGCATTGGAAATTATCTGGTGCCTCAGAGGATCATAGTCTCCGTCATTGATGCCCATGACAGTTGTAACTGCATCTTCAGGCATGGGCACTCCTTCCTTTAGCTTGAACGGTGCAGAAGCAACGACTTTTTCTGCCCCTGATTCAATATGCCCCCTGATGGATCCTTTTGGAGCATCAACTTCAAGGGAAGGGTCAAGAAACTGGCCGGTTGTATCAACCACGATCCTTGCATTGTGATCTGCCCATCCGATATTTTTGGGGTTTCTGTGATCCTGAAGAATCTTTACATTTACTCCGTTGACCTTTAACGTGCCTTCCTTCTCATTGACATCGCTTATTACAGACTCTGCATTGAAACCGTAGAGAAATGAATCAAGCCTTCCATAGGTTGAGTCCCTTTCAATGTAATGGATAATATCCTGAAAGGATTTTCCCACATCACGGCCTATATTGATTACAATATTATCAAAATACTTTCTGCCTGCATGATGCCATAAAGAAAGTTTGCCTATTCTGCCAAGCCCGTTGATTCCAAGTGTTTTAGAAGTTTCTGTGTCCATTTTTTTCCTCTTGTTGGTGAATACTTAAGTTAGTTTATATTGATTATGCCTTTGTATACAGAACCTTTCTGGCCGTGGATACTTATATAATCGCCTGTGGTCATCTTGATCCCGTTTATACGGCAATGTTTTTCAGTTTCGTTGCACACAAGGTTTTCACATCCAACCACACAGGTTTTGCCAAGATTGTATGTAACCACTGCTGCATGGGAGGTAAGCCCGCCTCTGGCTGTCAAAATTCCGTCCGCAGCATCAATTTCCAGAATATCATCTGGCACTGTATCGTTGCGCAGAAGGATGAGCATGGCATCAGGATCATGTTTTCGGAAATCATCAATTTCCTCCAGAGTGAAAACGATTCTGCCTGTCATGGCTCCTCCGCTTACCCCGATTCCCTGGCCCAGATATGCCTTTTCCAGGATTTCAGGATCAGCATCAAAATCAACAATCTTTTTTCTGTCCCTCTGTGACATGTCTCTGGCCTGAAGGATATAAAGGTCCTGGGCGTTTTCTCCTTCAAAGGTGAACTCAATTTCCTGAGGGTTCCACCCCTCGTCATATACGAGATGCTGCACGGTTTTTTTAAGCTGCCGGTATACAAGGGGAAAATTCATTTCAAGGCTTGTTTTTGAATCCCTTTCCTCAAGTTCTCTTTGTATCTCTGAAATGGGAAGGGTTTTTACAAGCCCTGATACCACATCTTCTCCCTGGTTGCC
>CAYOYY010000035.1:0-16514 GCA_964408295.1 uncultured Desulfobacula sp.
TAATATTTTCGAAGATTTTGCCACTCTTTTTAGTAAAACTTATGAAATATTCGGGATAAGCAGAACAATAGTGAACCCGTGATTTCCAGGCAAAGGACATGACGTCCTGGCTGAATTAAGCAAACCAGGTTGTCCTGCTCTTTGCCGGGTACATGGCTCAATATTTATTTTTTTATATGCACCCGCCCCTGGGCTGATATTAAAAAACTGTTGAAAAAGGAGAAGGAATCTGATAGATAGAGCAAGTTTTTTTGTGGTGGGTGTAGCTCAGTTGGTAGAGCACTAGGTTGTGGCCCTGGGAGTCGAGGGTTCAAGTCCCTTCACTCACCCCATTTTTTAGCTGCGATCACAGCTAATTGACAAACCTGACTGCTCAGAATGGTTTGTCAGGCGTTTATCAGCACCAGACTGTATTGGATTTACAGCTCTGGTTGCTGTTAATGCTTTGTTCCTGTCCTTATCCTTTGAATGCATCTTAACAAAATAAAACAGCGGTTTGCTGAATCTGGTCTGTTTTTTATCTACGGAATTTGCTTCCCTCATATTTTCGGCAGTTTCATCATTTTCATGAATTTCATGATTCTTCTCTGCCTTGCCTTTACACGGGCATCAGGGTGGGTCACTGACCATTTGTGAGGGCTTGGCAGCACTGCTGCCATCAAAGCTGCCTGGGCAGGGGTCAGGTTCCAGGCATTTTTTGAAAAATATTTTTGTGAACCTGCCTGTGCGCCTGTTACGCCTGTTCCCCAGTCAATTGTATTAAGATATATTTCAAGAATCCTGTATTTTGACCAGAAAATTTCCATGAGCACGGTATAGTACATTTCTGCAAGCTTTCTTGCGATGCTTCTGCTGGGAAGCAGAAACATGCTCCTTGCAGCCTGCATTGTAATGGTGCTGGCTCCCCTGAGCCTGTGATCTTTTATCATGCCCATGAACGCCTGGTGTATTTCCCTGAAATCAAATCCGTGATGCAGAAGAAAACGCTGGTCTTCGCCGGCAAGAACTGCCCTTTGTAAATTGGGGGAAATTTTTTCAAGCTTTGTAAATGAATATTGTGGGCGCCGGCCAGGATCATGGTTTATGACGGACTGTATCCATTCCAGTGCCACTTCCGGCGTAAATGGCGGGTCAATGTATTTAAGTGTCAACACCTGCAGGATGGAGAGAACAATACCTGCTGCAACGAGCTTTAAAAGAAATTTCCATATCCATGTCATTATTTTCTTCATATCCTGGAACCATCAATATATGTGTTTCAATATTGTATCGTATTTTTTTTAAAACTTCAGTATATTTGAATACCGGTAATATCTATTTGGACAATTATGGTCAATGGAGATTTGTCATATAAAATAAAATAGTGAGGAATATGATTGATGAATGCAGATGAATTCAGCAGCAGGATGATTGAAATTCTGAATCATGGCGCTTTGAACCTGGCCATGGGAATTGGATATAAGGCAGGGCTTTTTGATGTCATGGCTGAAATGGACGGGCCGGAACCTGTGGAGAAAATAGCAGACAAAGCAGGCCTGAATGCCAGGTATGTCAGGGAATGGATGGGAGTTGTGGCCTGTGGCGGGATTGTTGAGGTTGATCAGGACAGTGCCGGTGAAGACAGATATTATCTGCCGGAAGAACATGCACAGTTTCTGACAACCGATTCCGGTGACTCCAATCTGGGAGTATATACCCAGGAAATTCCTCTCCTTACCAGGTGCGCTATGGACCAGGTTGAAAAAGGCTTTGTTACAGGAGAAGGTGTGGATTTTTCATTTTACCCTGAATTCCAGTCCTTTATGGCACAATTGTCAGATGCCAAACATGAAAAAGTGCTTGTGGAAAAGTTTCTGCCATGCGTTGACAAAGGCAGGCTGGTTGAGCGCCTGGAAAAGGGCATAAGGGTATGTGATCTTGGATGCGGGCAGGGCGTTGCGCTTATATTAATGGCAAGGCGCTTTCCCAATTCGGTTTTCACCGGCATTGACAACCATGAGCAGGCAGTTGAAACAGGGCGTGAAAAAGCGCAGGGGCTTGGAAACATAAATTTTATGGTCCAGGACGCAGCCCTGATTGAAAATGATGAAAGGTTCAGACAGAAATTTGACTATATCACGGCATTTGATGCCATCCACGACCAGACACAGCCCATGGCAGCGCTTAAGGGAATTGTCTGGATGCTTGCACCGGGCGGAATGTTTTCCATGGTTGATATTGATGCGCAGACCAGTATATCCGGCAATCTTGAACATCCAATGGGACCTTTTCTGTACGGGGTCAGTCTTATGCACTGCATGCCTGTTGGATTTGTAAATGGAGGGACAGGACTGGGCATGATGTGGGGAAGGCATAAAGCACTTCAGATGCTTGAACAGGCAGGTTTTGAAAAGATCGATGTCCTGGAAATGGAACATGATCCTTTCAATGTCCATTATTTATGTCGCAGATAAATATTTTATCCTGGATCTGAAAAATAACACGGTTCCGGAAAGGCCTGTGGTATCCTGCCCTGCCCGGAACCGTTTATTGCACTCACTAAGTATTCATGAGCTATAATATTTTTTCAAGTGTCTTCATGGACAATTGATATACTTTTTCATTAAACCTTTGTTTCAGGGCATGATCAAGCATTTCTTTGTTGATGGCCTGTTCGTTTTTTGCCATTACGCCAAGGGATGCAAGCGCCCAGTCCTGTTTTTTGATTTTCAGGGCCCTGAAATCAATTTCAAGGACATTTGCAGGGGTTTGTGGAATATCAACACTTTTTTCCTTTAAGACAAAGGTGTCAGGCCCAAGGTCTGCAAAGATGTTTTTTCTGCGCTGAACTCCTTCATCGCTCAGTGCAAGCACAACCGTGGGAGACTTGATTCCGGGATATCCGATTTTTTCAGGAGAAATAATGATCTCGCTGACTGACTGGCCCCTGAGAACAGTGATGTTATAATCGTTTTTCATGGAAACATGCATGCCTGCACTTAAGCCTGAATAACAGACAAGATCTCCGGCTGTCACGATTCTCATGCCTGCACTGCCCAGAATTACAACTTCCTGGCGTGAAAAGTTTTCAAGGCTGACTTTCTGTCCAATTTTCACAGGCTCCGGGAAGGGACTGCATCCGGCTGCAAGCTCTGCGTACCTCTCACCATATTCAGGCCTCTGGTTCTGTTTGACAGGCCCGCCTGCCACAGGAACCTGACCGGCTTTTTCTTCAAGATCAGAAGGGGTCAGTTTGTTTCTTTTGGTAAATCTTCCCGTGCACATTCCAAGGGTTTCAATAATGGAAAAGCCCTTGTGCTGTATTGCTTTCAGGATTCTGTCGGCAAGGGTTCTGTCAAGGCCTGAGCATCTGTCTATATAGGTTGCTCCGGCGCTTTGTGCAACAGAGCATATATCAATCGGCACCTCGGCCCGGTTGAGAAATTCAGAGCCTGCAAGCGCATCTGACGGGGTTGTTGCAGAATACTGGCCTCCTGTCATGCCGAAATTATAATTGTTGAGTATGATAAGGGTCAGATCAAGGTTTCTGCGGCAGGCTGCAAGCACATGTGCACCGCCGATTCCAAGGCCTCCGTCCCCCATTGTGACAATCACGTTAAGCTCAGGCCTGGCAAGTTTAAGGCCGGATGCATAGGTAAGTGCCCGGCCATGGATTCCGTGAAGTGCATGCACATTGAAAAACGTGTCAAACAGGCCTGAGCATCCTATGTCTGTTACGATCACAGTTCTGTCTGCCGGAAGGCCGAGCTTTACAAGGGCTTTGTCAAGGCTTTTTGTGATATTTTCGTGTGTGCACCCGGGGCAGTATACCAGGGGCCTGCTGTGATTCAGAAAACTATCCATTTTCAATTACCTCCATGATTTTTGCAGGCGAAATCATCAAACCGTTCATCTGCCCGTAAAATTTTATTTCCCTGTCGCAGAGAACCCGTTTTATTTCATTGACATATTGTCCAAGATTCATTTCAATCACTACAATTTTTTTATGGGACGCAGCAGCCTGCCTGATCAGGTTTTCAGGAACCGGCCATATGGTCTTAAGGCTGAGGGTTGAAACCGGGTTTCCCTTCCTGGCAAGTGCTTTTGCAGCATCATCCACTGCCCGTGAGGTTATGCCGTAACTTATGACAAGGGTATCTGCACTGTCAGAGATATTCTGCTCATACAATGCAATCCTGTCGGTTGCACTGATAATTTTGGACCTGAGCCTTTCCTGGGTTGCTTCGATAACATCAGGATCAATTGTGATATATCCGTCAGGCCCGTGTGTTGATGATGTCTGCCTTACTATTGTGCTGCCTCCTATGGGAAGAAAATCAGGAGCTTTGTCAGGCTCTGCCCTGAACGGCAGGTATGAATCCCCGTTGAAACGCCTGCGTTCAATAATGGGAGGCAGTTCTGCTGAATCAAGATCAAAGCTTTCCCTTGTCATTCCTATTTCCTTGTTGGAAGCAATGAACACAGGACATCTGAATTCCTCTGCATAGTTGAATGCATGAACAGCAAGAATATAACAGTCAAGCGCATCTTTGGGAGCAAGCACGATAACGGGAACTCCGCCCGTGTTTCCCCATCTTAAAAACTGGATATCTCCGTCAGCACCTCTTGTGGCTGAGCCGGTGGAAGGCCCGAGGCGCTGCACATCTGCGATTACAACAGGTATTTCGCTGCCGATGGCAAATGAGATCTGCTCGCTGTACAGGCTGATTCCAGGGCCTGATGTGGCAGTTAACACTTTTCTGCCTGCCATGGATGCTCCTATGCAATACCCCATTGAAGCAATCTCATCCTCCCCCTGGATGCAGATTCCTCCTCTTGGAGGCAGCATTTTGAGCATGCTGTTGAAAATTGTTGTTGCCGGCGTTATGGGATAGCCTGCAAAAAAATTGCAGCCCGCAGCAATCGCTCCCCTGGCAAGGGCTTCATTGCCTTCCATGAATGTCAGGGCCATTGTTAGTTCTCCTTGGAAAAAAATTCATTTTTAAATTTAATCAAATATTTAATTAAATACTCATATTCATGTATATTTTTGTAAGAGCCGTGTCAAGAAGAAACTGGATAACATACTCTTATGTTTTTACAATTGATTTTATCATTTCCTTGGTATATTTATTCACTTCATGGAAAAAAAAATGAAAACCAAAAGAAAAACAAAGGATGATTTCACTCAGGAAGCCTACATGGGCATCCGCCGCATGTTCTTTTTAAATGAGATCATACCGGGACAGAAAATTTCATATGGAGACCTTGCAAAAAAGCTTGGCATGAGTACAACTCCTGTGATTCAGGCTCTGAAACGGCTGGAATTCCAGGGTCTTGTCCGCCATGAGCCCAACAGGGGATATTATACAGAAAAAATAAGCCTTGAAGAGATTACAGAAATCTATGAGTTCAGGGAACTTATAGAAACATCCCTGCTTGAAAAAACCATAAAGAAGATAACAAAATCAGGGCTGAAAACCTTAAAACAGGCATTGAATGATCACCTTGATGCAGTTCGTGATATTTATCTCAAGGAACGCCTTTTAAAGGACATGCAGTTTCATCTGACCCTTGCGCAGTTGTCAGGCTGCACCCTTCAGGTTAATACTCTGAAATCTCTTTTTGATCTTCTGTATCTTAAGTACAGGGGCAATATCCTTTTTGTGACACCAATGGAAAAGGTGGATTCAGAGCATATAAGGCTTTATGAATGTATTGAGAATTCAGATATCCCCGGTGCTGTTGAAATTTTAAGGCACCACATTGCAAATGTAAGAGACCATGCCGTGATCAGTATCGAGAAAATCAACAGGGAAAAAAATACCAGGACAATTCAGCCGTTTTAGGTATTTCCCTGTGCAGGCTCAGCAATGTTTTTTTATTTTCTGACAACCGTGGTTACGACCTTTATGTCCGGGTGAAGCTGATTCTTGACAGCGCAGCTGCTCATGGCTTTTATAATCGGCTTTTCGTATTTTGCAGGAAAATCTGAATCAACGTGCAGGCTTATGTTTATCTGATCCATGAGTTTTTTGCCTTCCTTGAATACCACATCCACAAACAGGTTCATGGCAGAGGTATCAATTTTTCTTATATCGCAGAATGATTTTGCATAAATGCCTGCACATGCCCCAATGGATGCAATGAAAACATCAAACGGCTCTGGCGCACTTTCATCGCCTCCGTTTTCACGGGACTGGTCTGTTCTGATGATAAAATTGTAAAATTCAACATCAACTTTTTTGTTTCCAGGAAAATTTATCTTAAATCCGCTCATGTCTTTCCTTTTTTAAAATTCAGTTTTTCTTGAGGTCCAGCCATTCAAACCAGATCGGATAATTGTCTTTATACCATGTCAGAATTTCAAACAGCAGTTTCTGTTCATCTTCAGAGATCGTGGCTTTCGGGATTTTTTCAAACCTTAACACCATGGTGTCCTGAAAATGCTCCAGCGCATCTGTGCAAAGAGTCTGAAGCTCGTTTCTTATCCTTCCTGAATCTGAAATCTTGACAGCCCTTGTCCTGTAGTCTTCACCCTTGAGAAACCTGTTCAGAAGCGGGCTGAATACAAGTTTGCTCTGGCCTGGGTTCTCAAGCAGGCGCAGGGCGAATCTGATGCGCTTGTCAGCTTTGCTGGTTGTCAGGCGCACTGTAACCTCATATGTATTATTGTCCTTGTATGTTACTCCGGGAGAACCTGAATACGGGTCAGTCAGCATGTATCCGGAGGTTGCAAGGGCCTGCCATTTTTTTTCCGCAATCAGGTCATCTGCGCTGATTGTCCGTTTTTTCAGGGGAATTCCGGCGTTTCTTGCGGTTTTTATGCTTTCTCTATAGATTTCAGCAAGTGCTTCATCTGCATTCTCTCCGGCTGCTTTTATGAATTTTTCATGAAAATCATCTGCATCAGGGTCAAGTTTCATTATTGCAGCATCCTTGTCAAACCTGAAACAGAATTTTGAGGACAGAACCGCAAGAGAGGCATGTATGCCCAGAATCGGGGCAAGGCTTGCAGCCTGTATTGCTTCGGCAGATGCTGCATATCCGTCAACAAGGAACAGATGGGTTCTGTCTTTTTCATCTTTCCATGTTCCCACAGCATAGGTTGGAGCATAAGTTCCTGAATCAGTAAAAGGATGTATGCCCGTGGGAAGTGTCCAGTTCTCATCCACAAGATGCGCTCCTGCCTTGTGCCATTCATCCCATAATTTTCCTATTCTGGGTTCCCGGCTTTTTCCCCTGAGCGTCCATACATGGATATTCTCAGGGCTGATGCCTGGATATGTCATTTCTATGGCTTTTGCTATTTTTTCTCTTGGTGTGAAATAATTTATGAGAAGAGAATTTTCTTCTGCTTTTTCCACAACTTCTTCGGGCAGGATCAATGTGCCTGTGTATCCCTCATACTGATCTGATATTGCAAGGGGCTGGTCAAAAAGATGAAGCACGGTCAATGGCCCTGTTTCCTCTCCCTTTGCAAACCTTGATGTGTTCTCAAGCGTGTCAATGGCAGCTCCCCATACAATAATATCCTTGAGAGCTGTTTCCCTTCTGAAATCTTCCCATGAATATGAGCTGTCATTGATCAGTTTTTCAACGCAGCTCTCAAGGAATTTTGCAACTTCAGGCCGTGCATATATCCTGCCGAACCCGAGCAGGGGATTTGCCCCCATTTCAGATGTCTCGCCTGCCTTGGGCATGAGGCCTTCGCCAAGGCATACCATGATAGCATGGTTTTCAGGAAGGGTCCTTGAAAGGTACCACAGGCTTTCACTCATTGCATAGGCTGAAATGGCATCTGCATCTTTTTTTACAAGGTTGAGCTCTGATTTTGAAAGCCCCTTTCCTTCTCCAAACCGGCCGAACAGTCTTGTGCCCAGGGCAGTGACAGCAGAAGTCATGGCCAGCATTCTTTCTGTTCTTGCATCGGTAAATGAAATGGAATCATTCAGGTCATCATCTGCCTGGCCCCTTATCCATTCTATTTCAACATCTTCAAGCCATAAATGCAGCCTTCCCAGAATAGGGCGGGTGTCAAATGCCCATTGGGCAATAAGATTTTTTTTCTTCAGCTCATTTGTGTTCATCATCTGGTGCCTCTGATCTGTACTGTATATGAAAAAGTTTTTTTCCCCCTGGCAGGAACATGAACAATCCATACTGCCTGGAACGCTGATACCTTGACATGTTCAAGGCTTTCCTGCCGGATCTGCCACTGGCCATGAAATTTTTCTATGAATCTGACTTCAATATCTTCATGTTTGGCATTTTTAACTGTTATTTCGTATTTTGACTGATACACGGGAGCATGGCTGGTGCCAAGTTTTCTGTAATCAATGTGTCTTTTTTCTGCTGTAATGTCAAATGCTGATCCAAGCTTCAGGCTGATGGTGCCCCTGTCAGGAGTATGGTCGATCCTGTCTTCTCCTGCAAACTGCATGCTGTTGCTGGAATCTTTTTTGTAAACCCGGACCACGCCTGCGGGAAGTGCCATTCCAAGTCTGTTTTTTTCATTGTTGTCAAAACTTATATACACCACTGCATCCAGTTTTCCGGCAGAGCCATCTGTGCTGATCCTCCTGTATCCTGTATTGCCTGAAATCACGTATTCCTTGCGGCACGGCACATTCTGGGCCTGAATCAGGGCCACCTGCTTGGTCTGGTTGTTTTTAAGGGTTGTGGTGCGGTTAAGGGAATAAAGGTGATACTCAAACATGTTCTCTTCTGAAAAGGACTGGTCAGCCACGGGAGCAGCTTTTCTGGCCATTGACATCAGTTCATTGCGGTATGTGCGTTCCGGAACAATATTCACTTTTCCGGCCACAAGCTGAACATGGGCATTCCTGTAGCCGGCTCCGCTTCTGTTGGTTAAGGTGACCCATCCTTTCAGGTCAAATGCCGTATCATTCTTGTTGAGCCTGAGCACATAATCTGCCTTCCAGGAAAGCCCTGATGTAAGATAGGCAAGCTCTGCCTTTTTCTGCCCTTTTGTGCTGCTTGCAACTTCCATGGTAAGAGTGGGAGATGTTCTCAGGTTTTCCGGTACAGACTTAAAGGCAAGACGTCCTGGAATCCCTGTTTCAATGCCCTGGTCAGTGCGCAGCACAATCCCGTGTGCTGCGGACAATACCTGCGCATTGATCCGTTTTTCCTCTCCTGTTTCAGGATTGGTCTTTATAAGGGTTACGGTTTTTCCCACCTGTTTTTTCAGAAGGGATTCGGGCGTCAGAAGATCAAATTCAAAATTCTGTTCAAGCACAGAAATGCCTTTTCCTTTGAAAATAGCGGTTTCAGGCTTGATCATGGCACTTATATCCTGAAATTCCAGGATGCTTATGCCTTTGGGCAGGGTGATTGTTCTCATGTCCCTGACAAGGGCCAGGTTCCGGTTATATATGGTCAGGCAGATTCCTTTCTGGTCTTTCTGACCGGTCTGAACGGAATATGCTCCTGCCTTAACCGGGATGCTGCTGAATAAAATGATGGTGACAATAAGGAAAATAGTTTTTTTCATGATATCCATGATTATCCATACAACCATATATGTGTCAATATCTTTTTGACGGTGCATGAACAAAAAAGGCTTTCAGCAGAATTTGCTGAAAGCCCTGATTTTTTTAAGTGGCTGGGTGATAAGGATTCGAACCTTAATTGACGGAGTCAGAGTCCGTAGTCCTGCCGTTGGACGATCACCCAGCAGATTTAATGTTTGGCTTAATATAACAAACCTGATATTTAGTCAAGAAAAATTATCCTCTGTGAAGAATAAATTAAATGCAGGACAGGGCTGGGAATGGATCAGATGCACAAAGGCATGGCAGACCTTGAAAAAATTCTTGAAAAAATGGGCAGCATTGCTGTGGCCTGCTCAGGAGGTATTGACAGCGCTTTTCTTCTGGCTGCGGCAGCACGCGCCTGCCCCGGAAAGACAATTGCAATATGTGTGGATTCCAGGCTGGCTCCATCAGGGGAAATTGACAGTGCCCGAAGAAATGCAGAACAGGCAGGCGTGGATCTTGTATGTATTGAAACAGATATTTTTCAGAACACAAAGATTGTGCGCAACCATGAAGACAGGTGCTATCACTGCAAGAAACATATGTTTTCCATAATAAGGGAACAGGCTGAGAAAATGAAGATACAATTTTTTGTTCACGGAGTTAATATGGATGATCTGAAACAGGTCAGGCCCGGGCTGAAAGCAGCGCAGGAGCTTGGGTTTCTGGCGCCTCTTGCAGATGCGGGCCTGGCAAAGGCCGATATAAGAATGCTTTCAAGGGATCTTGGGCTTTGTGCATGGAACAGGCCATCCCAGTCATGCCTTGCAACAAGAATTCCCGCAGGCACTGAAATCAGGGCAAAGGATCTGTACCGTGTGGACAGGGCAGAGCTTTTTTTAAAGGAATCAGGCTTTGCACAGGTAAGGGTGAGATGCTCAGGCGCAAAAGCCGTAATTGAGGTTGAGCCTTCGATGCTGGGAAAACTGAAAAAGGAACGCAGTATGATGGGGCTTGATGCTGTGCTGAGCCAGCTTGGGTTTGAATGTGTTGAAATTGACCCTGAGGGCTATTGCCAGGCTTAAATTCAAGGCTGCGGCCCTGTACAGGGGTGCAGTGCAGCCTTGAATAATTTTATCTGGATCTTGATGGGTTTAGCGGGAATGAATTTCAAGGTCGTTGAAAAAATATCCGATTTCAAATGCAGCCGTTTCAGGTGCATCTGAGCCGTGTACAACATTTTTTTCTATGTCTGTTGCAAAGTCCCTTCTGATTGTGCCTTCTTCAGCTTCCTTGAAGTTTGTTGCTCCCATGAGCTTTCTGTTTCTTGCAATGACGTTTTCACCTTCCAGAACCATTACCACAATGGGGCCTGATGTCATGAAGTCGGTGAGGCTGTCAAAAAAAGGGCGCTCTTTGTGAACAGCATAAAATCCCTGTGCCTGTTTTTTGGTGAGATGAATCATTTTCATGGCAGCAATTGTGATTCCGTCTGCTTCAAAGCGTTTTATGACTTCACCGATTATATTTTTTGCAACCCCATCGGGTTTTATGATTGATAATGTCCTTTCCACAATACTTAAATCCTTTCTGTCTATGAGTAAAAATGAGCTTGAAAAATATCATGATTCCGGGGTATAAGTCAAATTTTATACAGGATGGTCATAAAAGGGTGCCGGTATAATGAATGATACAGATGCCAGGATTGTGAAAATCGGGGTTACAGGATCTGCCGGTTCAGGCAAGAGCCTTGTATGTTCAAGGCTAAGGCACAGAGGCGTTGTTACCCTGGACTGTGACCTCATTGCAAGGCAGGTTGTGCAGCCCGGCACGCAGGGCTTTGAAAAGATAGCAGCACAGTTCGGCCCAGAGGTTGTGAGTAAAGACGGCAGCCTTGACAGAGCCGTGCTCAGAACCCTGATTATTAATGAACCTGAGCTTAAAAAAAAACTTGAAGACATTGTGCATCCCCTTGTTCTAAGGGAAATGATATTTCAGATGGATAACGCTGAATACGGGACAATGCCGGTTGTGGCCGTTGAAGTGCCCCTGCTTTTTGAATCCGGCATGGATGCGTATTTTGATGTTACCCTTGCTGTGATTTCAGACAGGGATGAACTTGTGAACAGAATATGCGGGCGGGACGGGGTCAATGCCTGTGATGCCGTGAAAATGCTTGATATTCAGATGTCACAGGAAAAGAAAACAGATCTTGCCGATCATGTGATAATTAATACAGGCACCATGCCGGAACTCTTTGAATCTGTTGATGATTTTCTGGATAAAATTGAAAAAGAATTCTTGACAACATGAGGTTTTTGACTTATTAGTTTATCTTCAGACTGAAATATTTCAAATATCTGTCTGTTTTTTCATGTCATTTTTGGCTTTCAGACTTCAAAAAGGTGCGCTTCAATAAACAAACAATTAAGCCTGTAAAAAAAATAATAAACAAAATTTGGGAGAGTGAATGAATCTTGTAGAATTAAATAAGATGAAAATCAGTGAGCTGACAAAGCTTGCCAAGGAATATAAAATCAAGGGGATAGGCGGCCTGAAAAAACAGGAGTTGATTTTCGCCCTGCTCCAGGCAAATATCGAGGAGAGCGGACAGATTTACGGAGAAGGCACTCTTGAAATTCTTCCTGATGGTTTTGGTTTTTTAAGGGCTCCAGGCTATAATTATCTTCCAGGGCCAGATGATATTTATGTATCTCCTTCACAGATAAGAAGATTCAATCTGAGAACCGGGGACACAATTTCCGGTCAGGTGCGTCAGCCAAAGGATTCTGAACGTTATTTTGCTCTTTTGAAAGTTGAGGCTGTTAATTTCCAGAATCCTGAGCTTGCCGCTGAAACCATTCTGTTTGACAATCTTCTTCCGCTTTATCCTGACAGAAAAATGAACCTTGAGGCTGAATCTGACAATTATTCCATGCGAGTGATTGATCTTATGTGTCCCATAGGATTTGGCCAGCGCGGCCTCATAGTTTCACCTCCAAAGGCCGGCAAGACCATGCTGCTGCAGAATATTGCCAACAGCATGATCAAGGCTCACAAGGATATCATCCCCATGATCGTCCTGATTGATGAAAGACCTGAAGAGGTGACTGACATGGCCCGTTCAGTTGATGCAGAGGTTGTCAGCTCTACATTTGACGAACCTGCGGAACGTCATGTCCAGGTTGCTGAAATGGTGATTGAAAAAGCAAAGAGAATTGTTGAACAGGGCCATGACGTGGTGATTCTTCTGGACAGTATCACAAGGCTTGCAAGGGCCTACAACTCTGTTATGCCTCCGTCCGGCAAGATTCTGTCCGGCGGTGTGGATTCAAATGCACTTGACAGGCCCAAAAGGTTTTTCGGGGCTGCAAGAAACATTGAGGAAGGCGGCAGCCTGACCATCATTGCAACAGCTCTGGTGGAAACCGGAAGCCGCATGGATGAGGTGATTTTTGAAGAATTCAAGGGAACCGGCAACATGGAGCTGGTTCTGGACAGAAAACTTGCTGACAAAAGAATTTTTCCTGCAATTGATATCAATAAATCCGGTACCAGAAAAGAGGAACTCCTGCTTGACCCAATGGTTTTGAACCGCGTGTGGATACTGAGAAAATTGCTGTCAAGTTTAAATTCTGTGGACAGCATGCAGTTTTTACTTGAAAAAATGCAGGGAACAAAGGATAATAAAGAGTTTCTTGAATTGATGAATTCATGAAGGTTGAATTCATAAAGATTGAATAAATTGCCGGATAACCCGGCATGGTAAGGAGTTTTAAGGGAAATGAAAAAGGGAATACATCCGAAATACACACAGACAACAGCTTCATGCGCCTGCGGCGCAACTTTTGAAGTGGGTTCCACAAAGGAAAATATCAAGGTGGAAATCTGCTCCAAATGTCATCCTTTCTTCACAGGCAAGCAGAAACTGGTTGACACGGCCGGAAGAATTGACCGCTTCAGAAAGAAATATGCCGGATTTGACGCTGCAAAGCTGATTTAGTCAATTTTAACAATCTGACATCAAAAGGGGTCTTGGCATAAAAGGCCCTTTTTAAATTTGCAAATCATGATCAAAAAACTGAAAGGCATTGAGGAGAAGTTTGTCAAGCTTGAAAAGCTTCTGAGCGACCCTGCCGTTATAAGTGACCAGAAAAAATATCAGGAATATCTTATTGAACATGGGGAGCTCAATAAAATTGTTCCCAAAATCAGGGAATATGAAGGGCTTTTAAATGAGCTGGAAGAGGCAAAAGAGCTTTTAAAGGATGATGATCCTGAAGTTCAGGCCATGGCAAAGGAAGAAATACCCGAGCTTGAGGCCAGAATAGAAAAGCTTAAAACTGAACTCAATGTCCTTCTGATTCCGAAGGATCCGCGGGATTCCAAGAATGTTCTGCTTGAAATCAGGGCAGGAACAGGCGGTGACGAGGCCGGTATCTTTGCCGGAGACCTTTTCCGCATGTATGCAAGATATGTTGAATCCAGGAACTGGACAATGGAGATTCTTGAGAAAAATGACTCTCCTGCGGGCGGGTTCAAGGAAATTGTCTGTCTTGTGAAAGGCAGGGGAGCATTCAGCAGTTTCAAATATGAGAGCGGAACCCACAGGGTTCAGCGTGTGCCTGAAACCGAAGCTCAGGGCCGTGTGCATACATCTGCTGTGACCGTTGCAGTGCTGCCTGAAGCTGAGGATATTGACATTGATATCAACCCTGCTGATCTGCGGATTGATGTGTTCAGATCTTCCGGCCCGGGCGGACAGTCCGTGAACACCACTGATTCCGCAGTCAGGATCACCCATATTCCAACCGGAGTTGTGGCAACCTGCCAGGATGAAAAATCCCAGCACAAGAACAGGGACAAGGCAATGAAAGTGCTCAAGTCCCGGCTGCTTGACGCAAAAATCAGGGAAGAGGAAAACAAAAGAGCCGCAGAAAGAAAAGACCAGGTCGGCACAGGAGACCGCAGCGGCAGAATCAGAACATATAATTTCCCCCAGGGCAGAATGACCGACCACAGGATAGGCCTTACCCTTTACAAGCTTGACAGTATAATGGAAGGCAATATCCAGGAAATCATTGATGAACTCACCACCTATTACCAGGCGCAGGCACTGAAGGAAATTGGCTGACTGGACAATAATCAGACTGCTTTCCTGGACTGAATCCTATTTTAAAAAGCATGCAGTTGACAGCCCGCGTCTGACCGCGGAGATCCTGCTTGCCCACAGCCTCAGCATGAAAAGGATTGACCTTTACATGCAGTTTGACCGCCCCCTGCAGAAAAATGAGCTTGCTGATTTCAAGGTTCTGATCAAAAGGCGCAGGCAGAATGAACCTGTGGCCTATATAACCGGAGAAAAAGGCTTTTTTGATTCTGACTTCATTGTTACGGACAATGTGCTGATCCCAAGGCCTGATACAGAAACCCTTGTTGAACAGGCCATTGGCCTTTTGGACGCCCGGCCTGCGGGCAGGCCTGCCAGAATTCTTGAACTTGGGACAGGGTCCGGCGCTGTTGTCGTTTCCCTGGCAAAGGCCATGCCGGGCAATGTTTATTTTGCAAATGATATTTCCCATGATGCTGTCAGGATTGCCCTGCGCAATGCAGAAAACATACTGGGCAGCACTGGCCGGGTTTTCATGTTTTCAGGCAACTGGTTTTCATCCGTAAAACCCGGGTCTGTGTTTGATCTTGTCATATCCAATCCTCCATATATTCCTTCCGGTGATATTTCCGGCCTTGCCCCTGAAATATCTGGATTCGAACCTGTGAAAGCACTTGACGGCGGAAAAGACGGGCTTGAGTGTTTCAGGCTCATCATAGGGCAGGCGTGCGGGTTTCTTGCGGACGGCGGTGTTCTTCTTCTTGAAATGGGCTCGGATCAGAAGCAGGGGATTGCTGAGATCGCAGGCCGGTATGACTCGTATCTGCCGCCTGAGTTTAAAAAGGATCTTGCCGGCAATGACAGGGTCGCTTTGATCAAAAAAATCAATTGATTAAAAAAAAAAATTCTGCTATAGAAAGTAGGATTTTGTTTGGATAAGAAAAACTCACATCCAGGGACTTGAGATTCAGGTGCTTTCACATTTGATGCGGAAGTTGAATTTACAGGGATGAACTGGATGGCGGATAAAAACCATTAATCTATTTGGAGAACAAATGGCTTACATTACTATCAGAGAACTTCTGGAGGCAGGAGTACATTTCGGTCATCAGACCAAACGCTGGAATCCAAAGATGAAAAAATATATCTTTGGAGCAAGAAACGGAATTTATATTATTGATCTTCAGCAGACAGTAAAATTGTTCAAACAGGCCCATGATTTCATAAAAAGCGTGGCCGCAGAAGGTCAGGACATTCTTTTCGTGGGTACGAAAAAACAGGCTTCCGAGGCAATTTATGAGGAAGCAAACCGTGCGGAACAGTTTTATGTTCAGAACCGGTGGCTTGGCGGCATGCTGACAAATTTTCAGACAATAAAGAATAATATCACAAGGTTTCATTTTTTAAAATCCATTGAAAATGACGGCAGCATTGAAAATTATCCTAAAAAAGAGCAGGCAAAAATGCTCAAGGAAAAGGCCAAGCTTGAGTTTGCAATCGGCGGTATAAGGGATATGAAAAGACTGCCCGGAGCCCTTTTTATTGTTGATCCCAAAAATGAGTCAATTGCTGTCAAGGAAGGTAAAAGACTTGGGATTCCAATCGTTGCCATCGTGGATACAAACTGTGACCCTGATGATATAGACTATGTCATTCCCGGAAATGATGATGCCATAAGATCCATCCGCCTGTTTGCATCCCGCATTGCAGATGCCTGCATTGAAGGACGGCAGCTTTATGAAGAAAAGCAGAGAGCAGAATCTGACAAGGGCGCAGAAGAGCACAGGGAAGGTTCAGGAGAGGAAAAGGTCGGCATAGAGGTTGTATCCGACGGAACTGACGGCCCTGTTGTTGAGAAGATTATCAGAAGAACCGCGCCTGCGGAAGAAACCGGGACACAGGAAACCTAAGCAAATACAAAGGAG
>CAYOYY010000035.1:16524-31688 GCA_964408295.1 uncultured Desulfobacula sp.
AAAGGAGTTAAGATAAAATGGCGCAGATTACCGCAGCAATGGTAAAAGAGCTTCGTGAAGCAACCGGCTCAGGCATAATGGACTGCAAGAAAGTCCTTGCCGAAGCAGATGGAAACATGGAAAAAGCAGTTGAACTGCTGAGAAAAAAAGGACTTGCCAAGGCCGCAAAACGTGCAGGGCGTTCAACCTCCGAGGGTATTATCTATTCTTATATACATACCGGCGCAAAGCTGGGTGTGCTGGTTGAAGTGAACTGTGAATCTGATTTTGTGGCAAAGACCGATGATTTCAAACAGTTTGCCAAAAATATTGCAATGCATATTGCAGCGGCAAATCCTGTCGGGCTTAACCCTGAAGATGTTGATCCGGAGATTGTGGAAAAGGAAAGGGAAATTTTCAGGGCACAGATGCTTGAGGAGGGCAAACCTGAAAATATTATCGACAAGATTGTTGACGGCAAGATAGAAAAATTCTACAAGGAAGTCTGTCTGATGAGCCAGCAGTATGTCAAGGATCCTCAGAAAACAATAAGCGAAGTTTTACAGGAAACAATAGGCAAGATCGGTGAGAATATTCAGATCAAAAGATTTGCACGCTTTCAGATAGGAGAATAGAATCTTGAGCGCAGAGCCTGAGTTTGAGAGGATTTTGATTAAACTTAGCGGAGAAGCCCTGATGGGAAATCAGGGCTTTGGCATTACCCCTGAAATGATTCATTATGTTGCTGAGGAAATTGCCAAGGTTTACCGTCTTGGTGTGCAGATTTCCGTGGTTGTGGGAGGAGGCAATATCTTCAGGGGAGTTGCCGGAAGCTCGGCAGGCATGGACAGAACTTCTGCCGACAACATGGGAATGCTGGCAACGGTCATAAACAGCCTTGCCCTTTGTGATGCACTTGAAAAATGTGATGTGCCCACAAGGGTGCAGTCTGCCATACCCATGGACAGAATTGCCGAACCTTTTATCCGCAGAAAGGCCATACGTCATCTTGAAAAGGGAAGGGTCGTGATTTTTGCAGCCGGTACAGGCAATCCCTATTTCACAACTGACACGGCAGCAGTATTAAGAGCCCATGAAACAAGGGCTCAGATCCTTTTCAAGGCAACTCAGGTTGACGGGGTCTATGACAAGGATCCCATGGTTCATGATGATGCCGTTATATTTCATGAGCTGTCTTATATGCGCGTGATTGAAAAACAGCTCCATGTCATGGACATGACTGCAATTTCCCTTGCCATGGAGCATGATCTTCCGTTGCAGGTGTTTGACCTTCACAGGGAAAACAATATTTTTCTTGCCGCAACAGGACAGGAGGGTGTTGGAACCAGGATTTATAATAAACAGGCATAATTTAAGGATCAGGTGTTATGATAAATGATGTGATTCAGGAAACCAGGGAACGAATGAGCAAGTCTGAAAAGGCTTTTGAAAAAGAAATGTCAAAAGTGCGAACCGGCAGAGCATCACAGGCACTCCTGGATAATGTCAGAGTGGATTATTACGGCACTCAGACTCCTTTGACACAGATGGCCACCGTGTCCATACCCGAAAGCCGGCTCATAACTGTGAAACCCTGGGATGTCAGCGTTATCAATCAGGTTGAGAAAGCTATTCTTGCGGCAAATCTCGGGCTGACTCCTTCCAATGACGGCAAGATTATAAGGATATCAATCCCTCCCCTTACTGAGGAAAGGCGCAAGGAAATTGTGAAAAATGTGGCCAGAACCTGTGAGGAATACAAGGTTGCCATCCGCAATATCCGCAGGGATGCCAATGAGATGCTCAAGGATCTCCAGAAAGAAGGGGAGATTTCAGAAGATGACAGCTTCAAGGCCCAGAAACTTGTCCAGGAAGCCACGGATGAATTCATTAAAAAGTTAGACGCAATTTTTGCAGCTAAAGAAAAGGAAATTCTTGAAGTCTGACTTTGAAAAACAGGTGACCCTTGACCCTGATCTGATTCCAGCCCATGTTGCAATTATCATGGACGGAAACGGCAGATGGGCCAGAAAGAAACTGATGAACCGTGTCAAGGGGCATGAACAGGGCACACAGACAGTACGCACCATTGTTGAGGCTTCAAGGCAGGCCGGGATAAAAAATCTTACTCTTTACGCATTTTCAACTGAAAACTGGGCAAGGCCGAAAACAGAAGTCAAGGCTCTCATGATGCTTCTTAAGCGTTTTGTTGTGTCTGAACGCGATGATCTTGCCGACAAAAATATCCGTCTTAATATCATAGGCCAGAAAAACAGGCTTCCTGAGGATGTGCAAAAAGAAATAGACATTACGATGCGCCTTACTGCCTCCAACACCGGAATGCTGCTCAATCTTGCCCTGAGCTACGGATCACGCCAGGAAATTACAGATGCTGTGCGTGAAATTGCCGTGAAAATTAAGGCCGGCAGAATCAGCCCTGATGAAATCACACAGGAGCTTATCTCGGATCATCTTTATACAAGGTCAATTCCAGATCCTGATCTTATCATCCGCACAAGCGGGGAATACAGGCTGAGCAATTTTCTCATGTGGCAGGCTGCCTATGCTGAGATATATATCTCCAGCACCCTGTGGCCTGATTTTTCCAGAGAAGAATATTTTGAAATTTTAAATGATTTTCAGAAAAGAGACCGGCGCTTCGGCAGGGTGACTGAATGCAGCACATCAAAAGATGGATAACATCCCTTGTCCTGGGCCCTCTGGTGATTGCCGTTCTGGTCTGGGGCGGGATTACAGGGCTTGCCGCTGTGGTGTGCGCAGTTGCTGTTGCTGCCATGCGTGAATTTTTAAGAATCATGTGCAAATGCCCTGAAGATTCCGGCATGCAGATTCTTAAAATGATTTCATATGCTGCATGTCTGGCTCTTGTAATGCTGGCATGTCTCGGGTCATGGAAGCTTGAGTTTTTTATTCTCATTGCCAACATGCTTGCCCTTTCCGTGTTCACCCTGTGGCGTTTTCCCCAGCATAACGATATCACAGGGCTTGCTGCAAAGCAGGTGTTCGGAATTGTCTATATACCTGTATCTTTGTCTGTGCTGGTTTTCATCCGGCAGATGGAAGGGGGACAGTTCTGGATAATCTGGCTTCTCATAGTAACTTTCATAAATGATACTGGTGCCTTTTACACAGGCACTTTTCTGGGCAGAAACCGCCTTGCCCCTCATATAAGCCCCAACAAGACAATTGAGGGCTCCCTTGGAGGGCTTTTGTCTGCCATGACAGCCGGTTTTGTTTTCAGTCTTATATTTTTCCATGATCTTAACCTTGCCCTGATCACAATTCCGGGCGCCTGTCTCATGGCCGTTGCAGGTCAGATCGGTGACCTGTTTGAATCTGCAATGAAAAGGGCGATTCATCTTAAGGATTCCGGCCATATCCTGCCCGGCCACGGCGGGATGCTGGACAGAATAGACGGGCTTCTGTTTGCTGTGCCGGTTCTGTATATTTTTCTTGCAGCGGTGTTATGAAGAACCTGTCCATTTCAGGAGCCACAGGCTCAATAGGAACAAGCGCACTTGATATTGTAAGAATGCATCCTGACAGGTTCAGGGTTGCAGCCATGAGTGCAGGTTCCAATATTGAGCTTTTTGCCCGCCAGATTGAAGAATTCAGGCCTGGAATAGCCTGTGTGCTGGACAGTGAAAAAGCTTTGGCTCTGAAAAACAGGCTGGCAGGAAAATATCTGCCTGAAATTGTTTATGGCGATGAAGGATACTGCATGGTTGCAGCCTTTGACAGCACAGACATGGCACTGCTTGCAATGGTCGGCGCAGCAGGGCTCAAGCCTGCTCTGGCCGCCATTGAATCAGGAAAGGACATTGCCCTTGCAAACAAGGAAACCCTTGTCATGGCGGGCAGTATAGTCATGGAGGCAGCGCGCAGGAACAATGTGGCTGTTCTGCCTGTTGACAGTGAGCACAGTGCGATTTTTCAATGCCTTCAGGGAAACAGGGAAAGGGATCTTAAGACCATATTTCTGACAGCTTCAGGAGGGCCTTTTAAAGATACCCCCCATGACAGATTTGCTCATATAAAGGTGGAAGATGCACTGAATCATCCAAACTGGGACATGGGCAGAAAAATCACCATTGATTCTGCCACCCTGATGAACAAGGGCCTTGAAATCATTGAAGCTGTTCATCTTTTCAATGTTGATCCTGATGATATAAAGGTTGTGATTCATTCCCAGAGCATTATTCATTCCATGGTTGGTTTCAGGGACGGCACAATAATGGCACAGATGGGAAAGCCTGACATGAAGGCTGCCATTTCATACGCCTTTTCAATGCCTGACCGCCTTGACCTTGAAATGGATTTTCCTGATTTTTTTGATCTTGAATCCCTGGTATTTGAAAAACCTGACACAGAAAAATTTCCTTCTCTTTTGTTTGCGTTTGAGGCATGCAGGCAGAAAGGGACCATGCCTGCGGTTTTCAATGCTGCAAATGAGGTTGCTGTACAGGCATTTCTTGAAAAGCGCATAAGGTTTACAGATATTTTCCGGCTTGTGTCAGAAACCATGGAAGCTCATACATGCATTGACAATCCTGATCTTTCAGGTATTATGGAAGCCGACTGCTGGGCACGTGGCAAAGCACAATCTCTGATATAAAAAGTGAGGAAATATGGGGCAATCTGCTGTCGCCTTTATTGTTGTCATAGGTATTCTGGTTTTTATTCATGAGTTCGGCCATTTCATTGTTGCAAGACTGAGCGGAGTAGGTGTTGAAACCTTTTCCCTTGGATTCGGGCCCAAGATCATTAAGAAACGTTTTGGCAGAACTCTTTACTGCATCTGTGCCATTCCCCTTGGCGGATATGTAAAAATGGTGGGTGAAGAAGCAGGAACCAGCATAGATCCTGAGGATTTCAATATTTCATTCACCCATAAACCCCTGTGGAAAAAAAGCCTTATCGTGGCGGCAGGCCCGCTTTTTAATTTTTTTCTGGCTGTTTTAATTTTTTATGTGATTTATCAGATTGCAGGCGTATTTTTTGTCGAGCCTGTTGTGGGCAGGGTTGTGAAAGACAGCCCTGCAATGGCAGCAGGCCTGAAGCCCGGAGATGTTATAGAAAAGATAAACAGCAAAAAGATTTATTCATTTGAGCAGGTTTCGAAAATTGTGAAAAACAGCAGGGGAGGCAGGCTTGAAACCATTGTGCGCCGCGGTTCACGCCGTGTGCCTGTGGTTGTGGTTCCCCGTCTTTCGCCTGCAAAAAATGTATTTGGTGAAAAAATAGAAAAATATGTAATAGGAATTGTTGGCACAGGTAAGTCCTATCATAAAAAACTTAATCCGTTTCAGGCGTTTATAAGGTCTGTGAGCGATACTTACGGGCTTGTGAAGCTTACCATTGTTTCCATTGTAAAAATGGCAGACGGAACAGTATCTGCAAAAAACATGGGCGGGCCGATAATGATCGCCCAGATGGCAGGGCAGCAGGCAAAGGCGGGCATGGCAAATTTTGCATGGTTTATTGCGCTTCTTTCTGTCAATCTTGGAATTATCAATCTGTTTCCCATTCCTGTGCTGGATGGAGGCCATCTTCTGTTTTTCGGCATTGAAGCTGTAACAGGCAAGCCTCTGAGTGACAGCCTGAGGGAAAAACTGATCCAGGCGGGAGCTGCAATTCTTGTTATGCTTATGGTGTTTGTTTTTTATAATGATATTATGAGAATGTTCAATGGTGGATAAAATGATTTGCTGTATTGAAACCGCTCTTAAAAAAGAGCTCAGGGATGCTGAAGGAAGCTCCCTTGTAAAAAAGGCAGACTCTTATTTCGGGATAAAGATTGAAGATGCAAGGTGCGTTCACATTGTCACCATTGAATCGGAACTCAGCATGCATCAGCTTGAGCTTGTAAAAGACGAGATATTTACCAATCCTGTGACCCAGATTTCAAGCCTTGCAACTCCCCTTGACATTGATTTTGACTGGTGCATCTGGATAGGATTCCGTCCCGGGGTCAGGGACAATCCAGGAGCAACTGCAATGGAAGCAGTAAGGGATCATCTTGGCAGGGATTTCAGGCCGGATGAAGGTATCTATACCTCAAAACGCTATTGCCTCAAGGGAACAGACCTCACCCTGAATGATGCTGAAACCATTGCTTCACAGCTTCTGTCAAATCCCATTATCCAGCAGTACAGAATTTTCGAGGCATCTTCCTGGGACAGGAAACTGGGTGCTGATGTAAAGCCTGCCAAGGTGATTTTAAACCATGAGCCCTGTTTTGATGTGCTGGACATTGATTCAGATGAACAGCTTGCACAGATTTCCGATATCAGGAACCTTGCATTGAATCCAAGGGATATCCCTGTTATCCGCCAGTATTTTCTGGATCCTGATGTGCTGGAATCAAGAAAGGCTGTGGGTCTTTCCAAACCCACTGATGTTGAGCTTGAATATATTTCCCAGGCCAGAAGTGATCACTGCAACCACAATACCTTCAGGGGAATTTTCAGGTACAGTGAAGGCCCGGGCCGGGAAACCGTCATTGAAGACAATCTTTTTAAAACCTATATTCAGGCTCCTACCCTGGCGCTTAAGGAAAAAAAGGACTGGGTTGTTTCAGTGCTGTGGGACAACGCCGGAGTGGGCAGGTTTGATGATGACCATAATTATGTTGTCACAGGCGAAACCCATAATTCTCCTTCCAATATGGAAGCATATGGCGGAGCAATCACAGGTATTGTTGGAGTTTACAGGGATCCCATGGGAACCGGGCTGGGATCAAAGCTTTTCATGGGAAGCTTTGGATTCTGTGTGGGAGATATCAATTATGACGGGCCCCTGAAGCCGCCCCTGCATCCAAGGCGCCTGCTTGACGGCGTGATAGAGGGAGTCCGGGACGGCGGAAACAAAAGCGGGGTTCCAACCACATTCGGCCAGACCCTTTTCCATCCCGGATATATGGGAAAAAGCCTTGTATTTGTGACTGCCCTCGGAATAATGCCTCAAAAGGTTGCAGGCAGGCCAAGCCATGAAAAGAAAACCTCGCCCGGCGAACTGATCATAATGAGCGGAGGCAGGGTGGGAAAAGACGGTATCCACGGAGTTACCGCATCTTCTGAAAGTTATTCCGAACATACTCCTGCAGGTCATGTCCAGATCGGAGACCCCTATACCCAGAAAAAAATGCATGATTTCCTTCTCATCTGCCGTGATGAGGGCCTGATTTCCTTTATCACGGATAACGGAGGCGGAGGGCTTTCATCTTCTGTGGGAGAGTCTGCCATGATTTCAAACGGATGTGTTGTATGGCTTGACAAGGTGCCTTTGAAATACGAGGGCCTTGACATGTGGGAGATATGGGTGTCTGAATCCCAGGAACGCATGACAATTGCTGTAAAACCGGAACATCTTGACAGGTTCATGGAGCTTTCCTGTGAACATGAGGTTGAAAGCACTGTAATCGGCCGGTACACAGATTCCGGCAAGCTTCACATCAAATACAATGATACAACCTGTGCATATGTTGACATGGATCTTCTTGACAAGGGCTTTCCCTCATGGGAGTTTGATGCAGTGTGGCTGCCTCCTGAAGAAAGGGGCCTTGCCGAGCCTGTGATAAGCTCTCCTCTTGATTTTGATTCAGTGCTTTTAAGAATGCTTGAAAGACCGAATATTGCTTCAAAGGAATGGATTATCCGTCAGTATGACCATGAGGTTCAGGGCGGATCCGTGATAAAGCCCCTTGTCGGGGTAAACCGTAATATTCCGTCAGATGCCAGTGTCACGCGGCCTGTGCTTGATTCAGACAGGGGACTTGCCTTTTCCCAGAGCCTTCTGCCCTGGTATTCGAAAATAGATGCCTTTCATATGATGACATGCACAATTGACGAGGCTGTCCGCCGCCTGATAGCAGTTGGCGGAAATTTTGACCACATAGGCGGGCTTGACAATTTCTGCTGGCCTGATATCCAGTTTGATCCTGAAAAGAACCCTGATGGAAAATTCAAGGCAGCCCAGCTTGTAAGGGCGTGCAGGGCCTTGAAGCAGAGCTGCGAACAATATGGGATTCCGCTTTTGTCAGGCAAGGACAGCATGTATGTGGACGGGTATCTTGAAGGAGAATTTGGAGAACGCATCAAGGTGTCTGCGCTTGAGACTGTGCAGTTTTCTGCAACTTCCGTAATTGAAGATGTATCAAAATGCATGACCCTTGATCCCAAGGCAGGCGGTGATCTTGTCTATGTGCTGGGAACCACGGCAGATGAGCTTGGCGCTTCTGAATATTATGAAATGTTCGGCCAGACCGGACTTAATGTTCCAAAGGTCAATTTTTCTGCTTCCAAAGTGGTCTACAGGGCATTGCAGGCTGCCATTGAAAACGAGCTTACAGCTTCATGCCATGCCGTTGCAAGGGGAGGAATCGCAGTTCATCTGGCTCTCATGACCATGGCAGGAAGGCTGGGCCTTGATATCAGGCTTGCAGATATTCCGCTTGCTGAAAACTGTTCCGGCCTTGCTCCTGAGGCTGTATTGTTTTCCGAGTCATCCGGAAGATTTATAGTTACAATTGCAGAAAATAACAGGGAAAAATTTGAAAAATTGTTTGCAGGTATGGCTGTATCCTGTGTGGGCAGGGTTTCAGACAGCCATGACCATCTTAAAATTTTCAATGGAGAAGACAGGGCCATTGTGGATCTTTCCGTGGCAGAACTTGACAATGCATTTAACAAAACCTTTGGAGACAGGATATGAAAAAGGTTAACGCTCTGATATTAACTGGATTCGGGCTTAATTGCGATTATGAAACCGCCCATGCTCTGGAGCTTGCAGGCGCAAGCGCGCACAAGGTTCACATAAATACTCTTGTGGCCGGCAGGGTCAGGCTTGAAGATTTCCATATACTTGCATTTGGCGGTGGATTTTCCTGGGGCGATGACCATGGAGCAGGTGTAATCCAGGCATTGAAGCTCAAGGATCATATTGGCCGGGAACTTCTTGAATTCATTGATCAGGGAAAACTTGTCATCGGCATATGCAACGGGTTTCAGGCTCTTGTGAATCTGGGGCTTCTGCCCGGCCTTGACAATGATTATACAAAACGAAGCGTTGCCATTACATTTAATGACTGTGCGAATTTCAGGGATCAGTGGGTTCATCTCAAGGCAAATCCTGAAAGCCCCTGTGTTTTTACAAAGGGCATCACCCTGGCTTATTATCCTGTGCGCCATGGAGAAGGCAAGTTTATTGCATCTTCTGATGTTGTTGAAAGCCTTGACAGCGGAAACCAGATAGTATTTCAATATGCAGATTTACAGGGCAGCCCTGCTGAAGGAGCTTTTCCTTACAACCCCAATGGCTCTTTAATGGATATCGCAGGAATCTGTGATCCCACGGGAAGAGTTTTCGGACTTATGCCGCATCCTGAAGCCTATAACCATTTTACAAATCATCCTGACTGGACACGGGAAATACAGAAATTAAAGAGACAGGGAAAAAACCCTGATAAGGAAGATACAATCGGAATCAAGCTGTTCAGAAACGGTGTGGACTATATCAGGGAATCTGTCATCTAACCCGTATCTAACTGGAGCATCCATGCTGGGAACATTTGTAAACTGTCTTGCCATTATTGCCGGAAGCCTTGTCGGAATCGGTTTTAAAAACGGGATTCCTGAAAAATACAACAAGATCGTGATGCATGCCATAGGCCTGTCCGTTATTCTTGTGGGCCTTAAAAGCGCACTTGCCTGCGATGATCTTCTTGTGATCATAATAAGCCTTGCCTTTGGGTCAATAGCAGGAGAATTTATCGGGATAGAAGATTATCTTGAACGTCTGGGCAATTTCCTTGAAAAATTTTTTTCAGGCTCTTCTTCCGGCTTTTCCGCAGGTTTTGTCACAGCCTCCCTGATGTACTGCGTAGGTTCCATGGCGATTGTGGGCTCCCTTGAAAGCGGGCTCACAGGCAGCCATGATACTCTTTTTGCAAAGTCAGCCCTGGACGGTATTGTCAGTATTATTTTAAGTTCCTCTCTTGGCATTGGTGTGCTTTTTGCTGCGGTGCCCGTGCTTTTGTACCAGGGCGCAATAACCCTTATGGCAGGGGCTCTGAAACCTTTGCTTGTTCCTTCCGTAATTGCCCAGATGTCTTCTGTGGGCGGCCTTCTTATTGTGGCAATAGGCCTTAACATGATCAGGGAAAATAAATTAAAGGTGGGCAATATGCTGCCTGCGGTTTTTCTTCCCCTTGTCTACTTTTTTGTACGCAGCTTTTTTTAGCTCTCCATGACAGACCGGGCAAAAAATTCCTTTATCCTGTTTTTTATTTTTTTTGCACAAAATTCTTTTTTCATGCTGCCCATGGTTTGAAGGCCATTCCTGAACCTTGCGGACATGGCTTTTTCAAGTGCTTCCAGTATTTTCTGTTTTTCAGGCGGGCATGTAATTATATTGTCAGCAGTTTCATTGCAGCAGTGCTGTGATGTGCTGATATGTACAGCAGGAATTTTGAAATTTGCCGCAGTAAGCGCCATGTCCATGCAGTTTCCAACAAGGCAGGATGCATTTTTTACTGCCAGTGCTGTATCATATATGCTGGAAAACCTGTATGCAGCAGCTTTTTCAGGGTTTTGCCCGACAAAGGTGTCGATCATGGCATTGATCATTTTCCCAAGTCCGCGGTATTCAGGCCTGGCAAATATAATTTTGCATTGTCTGGAAGTTTTATCTGTTAAAATTTCACCCAGGCCGGCAAAGATTTTTTCATTTTCAGAGCCCATGTCAGTGTCAGGTTCAAATGAAACCAGAAGATAGCCTTTATTACGGCTGAATCTGAAAATTTTGTCTGTAAGACAGGTATCATCCAGGTTCATGGAATTTATTTTTTCAATTAAAAGAGAATCATTGAAATGCAGGTGTGCAAGTTTTGAAATTCCATGACTCCAGACATTTTCTTCTCCACGTACATGGGCAACCGGAATATTGTTAAGACAGGCTGCAAGTGCTGCTGAAAAACTTTGATGGGTATTTCCAGTTACAACAGCAATATCAGGCCTGAGCTGTTTTAAAATTCTGGAGTATTCTGAGTGCTCAAAATCCACATCCTGACAGGAAGGACAGGGGTTTGTGCCGGAAAGCAGAGTGGTTGCATGTTCTTCCAGAACAAAGCCGTTTTCTTCAATCCTGGTGTACTGAATATGAATATCAGCATCTGAATGCTGCTGTGTTGTTATGACAACAAGATTCATATCTTTGTCATTTCTGATTTCATTCATCAGAGGCTCTGCCATATGATATTCTTTCAGGCTTGTGGCAATTATACATATATTTTTCATAAAATTTTTCCTGGTGACTGATATGTTTTTGGGAATTTTTTTCCCGGTCATGTCTGATTTTTACCTTTAAGACCTGAAAATGCACAAATCATGCCCGGATTCTCACCCGATTTTACCCGGGCCCGGCTGGATAATTTTGTTCATTGCCGGGGCGTTTTTATCATGGTATCATTCAGTTCTGAATGATGGCCTGAATTGTATTGTTGATTGATTATGTGAATGGGGAAAAATGAATCCTTCCATTAAAGAGAGTATAAAAAATGTGTATCAAAACTATGCAGAGGAATTTGATAAAAAGATTGCAGGCCTTACGATATACAATGCGTCATATGATTATCTTTTAAGGCATATTGAAGATGATGCTTCGATTCTGGATTTGGCATGTGGTCCTGGGAATGTCTCGCAATATTTCATATCCCGGAAGCCTGATCTGTCAATAACCGGAGTCGATATTTCTGACGAAATGATTGATATAGCCAGGAGTCGAATTGTAAATGGAAAGTTTATTGTAAAAGATATCTGTAAAGTTGAGTTTGCAACTCAATTTGATTGAGTTGTATGTGCATTTGCAATTCCGTTTTTAAATTTGGTGGAAACAGCTCAAGTAATTAAAAAAATTGAAATAGATTATCCTGAAAAAAACGGAACAATCACCAGGGAAATTATTTATATAGGCAAAAAATCACATTGCAGATGAGGCCTCTATCAGAGACTCGTCAGACCATGTTATAAACGAATATGATTATTAAAGAACGCGATTCACGGACTAAAGATATTAAAGAACTTACTGAACTGTTATCCTGCAATATTACTGACAGACAAAAGTTTTTTATTGAACGGGAAATAAATTCTATAAAAACTGGTGAATCAGGGGAGAATGATTCTGCATACTATATAAATTTTTATTATGGTGATTCAGAAAGGTGGGTGGTAATACATGATTTAAGAATTGAATTTAATGGGAAGGTGGCGCAGATAGATCATCTGTTAATAAATAGGTTGTTTGATATTTATATATTAGAATCAAAAAACTATAGATACGGAATCAAGATAACAGAAAACGGAGAGTTTGAAGCATATTATAGAACAGGATATATTGGGATACCATCGCCAATTGAACAGAACAGGCGTCATATTACCTTATTGTCAGAATTGATAAAGAAACATGATTTGGTACCAAGAAGACTGTCAATTCCCATTAAGCCACGGTTTTTAAATTATATTTTAATATCTCCAAAAGCAATCATTAAACGGCCTGATTTGAAAAATTTTGACTCGTCAAGCGTGATAAAAGCAGATACTCTTGGGACTGTTATCAATGACAATGCTGATAATATCAATGGAATAAATGCTTTATCCTCAGTTGCAAAATTAAGTTCATTTTCAGCAATAGAGAAATTTGGAAGGAAATTAACAGATTTTCATTGCCCATTAAATATAAACTGGAGAAGAAAATTCAGAATAGATGAAAAATTTAATACTGACCATAAGAATGTAAATAACAATACCGGCAAGGGCTACTTCTGTGCAGGATGCAAGGCAGGTATTTCGTATAAAGAGGCAAAATTCTGCTGGAATAATAAATCGAGATTTAAGGGAAAGGCTTTCTGCTATAAATGTCAAAGACAGTTTCAGCCCTGAGCCTGATTACAACTGAAAATTCATGAACCATAGCAACTTGCAGAAAAACTGAATTGTAATACAGGTTGCATATTCTGATTGATGTGTGTTAATTAGGAACGTTATGAAACAATATGTAATAGATGGGCTAAGATATAATGACTATCAGAAATTAAAGGATTTTCTGGACAGCCATCTGGTTTCTTCATCCATTGGCGGGATCTACTGGCTTGAACTTGACCCGGAAATCCTGACTGATATTCAAAGGGAACATGTAAAATGTCATCCTCTGGTATTTGGACTTATGCTTGAAGAAACCTGTCTGTCCTGTGAATTTCTGGTGAGAACTCAAAAAAACATCAAATGCGAATGCATGGCCTATGCAACAACTGATCAGCGTAACTGGCTGATTGATCAGGTTGATGCTATTCTTGAAAGGCTTGATATTCACATTTGATTTCAGTTTATGGAAAATTTCTATGCTTAAAATAATTCCCCTTGGCGGCCTTGGCGAAATCGGCCTTAACATGATGCTCATTGAATATGATGATGTCATTTTTATAATTGATGCAGGGCTTATGTTTCCTGAAGAATACATGCTGGGAGTTGATATTGTGATTCCTGCCATGGATTATATACGGGAAAACAAGGACAAGGTACAGGGAATTATCCTGACGCATGCCCATGAGGACCATATTGGTGCATTGCCGTATCTGCTTAAGGAAATAAGGATACCTGTGTATGGCACTGCATTCACTCTTGGAATTGTAAGAAACAAACTGGTTGAATTTGAGCTGAACCAGTATATTGATCTGAACCTGGTCAATCCAGGGGAAACCCTTTCAATTGATCCCTTTGAAATTGAATTCATAAGGGTCAGCCACAGCACCGTGGATGGAGTCGGGCTTGCCATCACGACTCCTGAAGGAGTGATAATCCATACAGGAGATTTCAGGATAAGCTGCCATGCAGATAAGATGCGGAACACAGATATTTCAAGTTTTGCAAGGTTTGGAGAAAAAGGAGTGCTGGCTCTTCTGTCTGACTCAACCAATGTTGAGGTAAAAGGCTATACCATGTCAGAGCAGGAGGTTGCAAAAAATCTTGAAGACCTGATATCTGCTGCCACAGGAAGAATTATCCTTGCGCTTTTTGCCTCAAATGTATTCAGGATCCAGCAGGTGATAGACATTGCTGTGCGCAATAACCGCAAGGTTATTTTTAACGGCAGAAGCATGGAACAGATCATCAGCGTTGCAACGGGCCTTGGGCATATTAAGTATCCCCCCAAAACAGTTGTGGACATAAAGCAGCTATCCAAATTCAGGGATGATGAAATCATAATAATTACAACAGGCAGCCAGGGAGAGCCAATGTCCGCACTTGTGAGGATGGCTTCTGGAATTCACAAGCATATCAGTGTTAAAAAAGGTGATAATGTCATTTTATCATCCCGCCATATCCCCGGAAATGAAAAGGCCATCAGCAATATAATCAACAAGCTTTACCGCAGGGGGGCTGATGTTGTTTATTCCAAGATTGCACGCATTCACACCTCAGGCCATGCACATCAGGAAGAGCTCAAGCTGATGCTTAATCTGACCAAACCGGAATATTTCATCCCGGTTCATGGAGAATACCGTCATCTTGTTGTTCATGCGCGCCTTGCTGAAAGAATGGGAATGCCGAGAGATCATGTGTTTGTTGCGGAAAACGGCACTGTGATCTGTTTTGATGAAAACGGCTGTCATATGGAAGATCGTGTTTCAACCGGCAGGGTGCTTGTGGACGGCAAGGGCATTGGAGATGTCGGCAGAAGTATCCTCAAGGAAAGGCGCGAACTTTCAGAAGGCGGACTTGTCATTGTCACTATGATTCTTGATGAGGAAACAGGGGTGATCCTTTACGGGCCTGAACTGATATCAAGGGGGTTTGTCTTTGATTCTGCAACAGGATACCTGGTTGATGACGCCCAGTGTGTTATCCTTGAAATTGTGGAGGAGATCGAGGCCGGTACTGAGTCAAGGGTGGAGCTTATCAGAAAAAAACTTAAAAAGGCCCTGAAACAGTATTTTGCCTTCACCATAAACAGAAGGCCCCTGATCGTTCCCATAATTATTGAAGTATGAAAAAAGAATTATACGGCATACTCCTGTGTTTTATCATCATATTTTCAGGTGTCAGCCTTTTTACATATCACGCTTGTGACCCGTGTGTCGGTAATCATTTTTATTCTGTCCCGTCTCATGT
>CAYOYY010000036.1:0-30835 GCA_964408295.1 uncultured Desulfobacula sp.
CTGAAAATGGCGGTCACTTCTTGAAACAAGAAGGATTTTTTCAACCTTGTCCTTCTGCCTGGAAAACTCTATAAAAACCCTGCGTTCAAGAACTATTCTGTCCTCACGGCTTATTTCCGAGGGACCGCGTGAAATCCCGTTGTAAGCCTTGTTGACAATATTATATTTTTTAATCATATATTTTTCTATGGCCTGGGAAAGCTTTGCAATACGGCTGTACTGCCAGGTTTTGAAACTGCCTATCCTGAAGACATCAGCCTTGGACCACCCCCATTTTTCCATGCATTTTTCAAGCAGTATTTTTCGAAGCCCGAAAACAGTATTGTCAATCTGTGAATCATCAGATATGCCAAGCTTGAGAAAAAAACAGGTGAGAAGCAGGTTAATTGAGTGTTTATCCTGAACTGATCCAAAGAATTCAAGCAGATTGTCCAGCAGAATATAATAGGAATCATTCCTGGCAAGCTTGAGGTGAAGCCCTGAATTCATCCATTCATCCTTGTATTTATTGCATAAAAGGGCTGTTTTTCCGTATTCCCTGATATATTTTTCAAGCAAAGCCATCTTGATTACGGACTTGAACGGGCTTTTAAGCCATTTTACCATCTGCCATATGGATGCTCCGAAATACTCGCTTGTGGAAATGGCATGAATATCACCAAGATCAATATACCGTGCAACTCCCGGAGCATCAGCCACCTTTTCAAGTATGAAATTATAATAATGAAGGCTTATGGATGTGGGAAGCACTGCCCACAGCGGTATTTTGCCGGCAATATGAATCATTGTTCTGTAAAATTCCTCTTTCAGCAGCCTGGTCTGGGCAGAGCCTGAACTTTCAATGCTTGATTCTCCAAAATCATTTTCCCTGGCCTTGGCAATATCCACAATAAAAAAGGTTACTTTTGTCCCGAACCTGTTGGCAGCCATGGTTTCCAGCATTAAAAGCTTGTCCCTGAGCAGTTTGAGCTCCTGGTCGGAAAAATATTTTTCATTTATGCAGACCCAGTAATCAATATCAGATTCCCTTGTCTGGGCAATAGATCCTATGCTTCCTATGGTGAACAGGCCGTCAATGGCACAGGCACTGCATGGCCGTGCAACAGGTTCATTTCTGTCCACATACCGCCTGACAGCGCCAAGGGTTTCATTGTCAGGCACATATCCATGAATCCCTCTTGGAGTCTGTCCATGCACAGTTCCAAGTCCTGGAAAATCAAAATTTTCATGAATGAGAAAAGGAATTATTAAAAAAAGATCAGCCTGGGCTGGTTTGAAAATATCAAAAGCTGTGAGAAGGGAAAGCCGGTTCTGCTTTAAAAATTTATTTTCACCATAATGAATGAACTCAGAAAAAATCAGCAGGTTGATGTCGTCAGCAATGGTTTTGTCAATTTCTGGCATATCATCAAATTTGATCTGAAATTTTCTGAAATTATACTCAATATGCTCATACCCGAAACTTTCAGGGCCTCTTGAAGGAAAGCGGCAGAATCTTGCCCTGACTCCTGAAAAATCAGTCATGCCAACTTTTGAGTCGGTAAATGAAACCCCTGATATATTTGCATATGCAAATGAACAATAACAAAGCTGTGCGCTTCTGAACGAAGATTTTGAAATTTCAGAACAGGTAAATGAAGCATGGCTTAAATCTGCATGATTGAAATTGCAGTTGAACATGAAAATTTTCTGAAAACTGCAGTCTGAAAACACGGCTCTTCCGGCATTTACATTGATGAAAACAGCATTGTCAAAATTTGCATTATCAAAATGCGCATCCTGCATATCAACATTATAAAACAAAGCTGCCTTGAAAAATGTGTTTGAAAAACCTGCTGCCTGGAAATTGCAGTTACTGATTACACAATTGTTAAAAAAAGCAGCAGGCCCTGTAAAATTCAGGTTTGAAAAATCAGCATTTTTAACGGGCTGTCCCTTAAAATCCACTGGTTGAGAGGGTTTCTCACCAAGCATCTGAATCTTTTTGCTGACCGGGCTTTGAAACAGTTTTTTCAATCCCATGCCTGATTTTGAAGATTTCTTTTTTATTCTTTCAATAACAGGATCAGATTTTGTTTCTATGTCCTGTTTTTCCTTTGCAAGTATCTTTCCTGCATTTTCAATGAACTGAATCACATTTATCCTGATCCGGTCATCAGGGTGGTTGTCATATTTTTTTAAAATTCTTACGACACGTTCCGGCCTTTTTTTCATCATTCCAAGGATACAGGCAAGGTTTATTTCAAAATTCTGACCAAGGTATTTTTCCCTGTTAAGGGCAATATCCTGAATAAAATAAAAAGACAGTTTGGACAGTTCAGATACTTCATTTTTAATAAGGGGAACAAGGTCTGGAAAATCATTATAAATTATTTCAAGTATCCGGTACAATGGCCTTGACCCTGTAACCACCATGGCCTTGAATATCTGAAGGCCCTCTTTGGGTTCACACCTGCCAAGCAGACTGAACAAAGCATCAAAAACAGCACCATAGGTACCCATTGTGGAATTTTCAATAATTTCATATACAGCAAGGCGCAGTTTTTTCACCTTCTGTGTTTCAAGGACATTGATCAGAATATCAGGTGCAACATGGCCCTGTATCATGGCAAGGGCTTTGAGCCCTTTTATTACGGCTTCAGGGGAAAGGCTGTTCAGTTCATTTTCAATAATCAGATCAGAATTTCTCAGATGGGCATTTATATTTCTGAAAAAAGGATCTGCATCCATTTTTCTGTCAAAAAGCCTGGCATAAAATTCAATTACATGTTTCCTGTTTTTAATGGACAAAAGGATCCGCCTGAAACTGGAACCGAACCTGAGCCTTACTGCAGGAGTCATCTTTGTATAAATCTGCACAAACCAGAGCCGTTCAGGCTCAGGAACCGACAATACAATTTTCTCCATGACATTTTCAGATACATGGCCCCTTTCAAGGGCTTTGAATGCAAAGCAGGCCCCTCTTTCGTCAAATTTAAGCAGGGTTCTGAAAAAATAACCGGCATCATTCAGATTCATTTCAGGAACAAGAAGACTGTAAAGCCTTGCGCTCACAGATTCAGACACCTTCATGCCCTCATGATATGACCTGGTGCCAAAGGGGGCAGACAAAAGCTCCCTTATCCTGAACTGAATTGTTTCAAGGCTTTTTCTGGCACTGTTCCTAACGGAAAAATGAAATGAGCTTATACCTGCAAGCGCAGGGAGAACTGCAACGCGCGGATCAAGGTTCCGGGTTTCTTCAATGAGTTGGGCTTTTTTGTCTTCAGACAGATCCTTCCACAATAGTTCAAATCTTGCTGGATCAAATTCCATGTTCTGATCATCTGTCATGGCAGGCATTGCTCCGGTTTTTACATTTACACCCAAAAATGATATAGGAGTATGTTTAAATTTATTATCAGGATAAAACTATATCACAACAGACTGATTTATGGAATTATTTGAAACAGACACAGATACCGGCGGCACAGCTCGTTCATATACTGCAAAGTCCATAGAGGTACTCAAGGGCCTTGACCCCGTCAAAAGACGGCCTGGAATGTATACTGATACTTCAAGTCCTGACCATCTTGCCTTTGAAGTGATTGATAACAGCGTGGACGAAGCCATTGCAGGGCATGCCTCCAGGATTGATGTTGTTTTAAAGCAGGATAACTCCATAGTGGTTTCAGATAACGGCCGGGGCATGCCTGTGGATATTCATCCTGAGGAAAAAATGTCAGGTGTTGAGCTTATAATGTCAAAGCTCCATGCAGGAGCCAAGTTTTCCACCAAGGATTACAGCTATTCAGGTGGTCTGCACGGAGTGGGAGTTTCAGTTGTCAATGCACTGTCAAAAGAGCTTGAAATCACTATAAAACGCGGGGGGCATGAATATTTCATAAAATTCACCAACGGAATCAGGACAAAGGAACTGACCGTCGTGGGGGATACAGACCCGCAGGAAACAGGTACATGCATAAGGTTCTGGCCTGATGTTTCATATTTTGACAAACCTTCCTTTTCTGAATCAGCCCTGAAACTTGCCCTGAAATCCAAAGCAATTCTGTGCAGAGGGCTTGTTACAAGTTTTCTGAATGAGGCCACAGGGAAAAAACAGACATGGCAGTTTGACCAGGGAATTGATGAATACATGAACAATATCCTGGCAGAAAAAAAATGTATTTTCCCCTCCTGTTTTACAGGTGAGCACAAAGGCCGGGACATCCAGATAATCTGGGCAGTGAACTGGACACAGGAATCAGGTCCAGGCATTCAGGACAGCTATGTTAACCTGATCCCCACCAAAGCAGGAGGCACGCATGTAAACGGATTCAGGTCAGGGCTTCTGGAGTCTGTAAGGGAGTTCTGCAGATTTCACAACTTTCTGCCAAGAGGGCTGTATCTTGCGCCTGAAGACATATGGGACAAAGTATGCTATATTCTGTCTGTCAAGCTCAGTGATGCCCAGTTTTCAGGGCAGACCAAGGAAAGGCTGTCCTCCCGCCACTGCGCTGCCCTTGTAAACACCAGAGTCAGGGATGCATTCAGCCTGTGGCTGAACCAGAACACAGAGGCCGGCAAAAGGCTTGCCAGCCTTGCAATTGAAAACGCAAAACAAAGAATTCAGAAATCAAAACAGGTCACAAGAAAAAAAATGGGCAGCGCAATTACGCTCCCTGCCAAATTATCTGACTGCACAAGCCTTGACAGGCAGAAAAGAGAGCTTTTCTTTGTGGAAGGCGATTCTGCCGGAGGATCGGCAAAACAGGCCCGAGACCGCCGTTTTCAGGCAATCATGCCCTTGAGGGGTAAAATTTTAAATACCTGGGATATTGAATCCTCTGCCATACTGGATTCCAGGGAAATAAGGGATATTTCAAGGGTACTGGGGGTGGTTCCGGGCTCTGATGATATTTCAGGATTAAGATATCAGAAAATCTGTATACTGGCAGATGCTGACTCAGACGGGCTCCACATTGCAACCCTTATATGTGCCCTGTTTTTAAAACATTTTCCAAAACTTGTAAGTCAGGGCCATGTTTTCATTGCCATGCCTCCGCTTTTCAGGATTGACGCAGGAAAACAGACCTTTTACGCACTGGATGAATCAGAAAAAAACAATATTTTAAAACGGCTCAGGCGCCGTAAAAAATCAGCAAAAATAAATATACAAAGATTCAAGGGACTTGGTGAGATGAATCCGTCCCAGCTTAAGGAAACCACTATTTCACCGGATTCAAGGCGCCTTGTTCAATTGTCGGTTGATGCGGAAGATGAAGAATCCTTAAAACAGGTACATGATATTATGGATATGCTGCTTGGCAAAAAACGCGCCAGAGACAGAAAAAAATGGATTGAAGCCAACGGCAATATCAAAGAGATTGATTTATGACTGCCATTGAAGATTATGAAAAACTTGCTTTTCAGGATTTTGCAACAAAAGCCTACCTGAACTATTCCATGTATGTGATTCTGGACAGGGCCCTGCCCCATATCGGGGACGGTTTAAAGCCTGTTCAGCGCAGGATTGTGTATTCCATGAGCAGGCTCGGACTGTCTGCCGCAGCCAAGTTTGCCAAATCCGCCCGTACTGTGGGAGATGTTCTTGGAAAATTTCATCCCCATGGAGACACTGCCTGTTATGAGGCAATGGTTCTGCTGGCCCAGCCTTTTTCCTTAAGATATCCGCTTGTTGACGGTCAGGGAAACTGGGGAGATCCCAATAATCCCAAATCCTTTGCTGCAATGCGCTATACTGAATCACGCCTGTCAAAATATGCCCAGATTTTTTTAAAGGAGCTGGAAGAAGGCACGGTTGAATGGATTCCCAATTTTGACGGCACCCTTGAAGAGCCGACAATTCTTCCTGCACGCCTTCCCAACATACTGCTCAACGGTTCTGCCGGCATTGCAGTGGGCATGGCAACAAGCATTCTTCCCCATAACCTGCGTGAAGTGGCAAAGGCATTGATCTGCCTGATTGACGATGAAGATGCCGACCTGACCAGAATTCTAAAATTCATCAAAGGCCCTGACTTTCCCACTGATGCTGAAATCATCACCCCTGCCTCTGAGATAAAGGACATGTACAGAACCGGGGCAGGCAGGATAAAAATGAGGGCAAAATTTCACATTGAAAATTCAAAAATTGTGTTTACAGCACTTCCATACCATGCATCCACGGAAAAAATCCATGAACAGATAGCAGCACAGATGACCGCAAAAAAGCTGCCCATGGTCAATGATATCAGGGATGAATCAGACCATGAAAATCCAACCCGCCTGGTTGTGATTCCACGTTCCTCCAGGGTTGATCTCAAGGCGCTGGCTGATCATCTTTTTGCAACCACAGACCTTGAAAAATCATATTCATTCAACATGAATGTAATTGGAATCGACGGCAGGCCAAAGGTTAAAAACCTTGTGGACCTGCTCAAAGAATGGCTCAGATTCAGGGCTGACACAATAAGAAAAAAACTGAATTTCCGTCTTGAAAAGACAAAAGCCCGGCTCCATGTTCTTGAAGGGCTTTTAACTGCATTCCTGAATATAGATGAAATCATAAAAATCATAAGGACCTGTGAGCATCCGGCAGAAGAGCTGATGAAAAGGTTTGCCCTGTCTGAAATTCAGGCTGATGCAATTCTTGCAATAAGGCTGAGGCAGCTTGCAAAACTTGAAGAAATCAAGATCAGAACCGAATTAAAAGACCTTGAAACAAGGCAGAGGGAACTTGAAAAACTGCTCTGCGATGAACAAAGCTTTAAGACTTACATGAAAGAACAGATAAGGTCTGATGCCAGAACATACGGGGACAAAAGACGCTCTCCTGTGAAGCAAAGAAGGGAAGCTGAAAAATTTTCCATAAATGATGTGATTGATGTGGAGCCTGTAACCATTATCCTGTCTAAAAACGGGTGGATAAGGTCTGCAAAGGGGCATCAGATCAATCCTGAAGCTGTCAAGTTCAAGTCAGGCGACTCCCTGCTGTCATACATCAAGACAAAAAGCAGCCAGGGCATTGTATTTCTGGACAATACAGGCAGAAGCTACATGATTCATGCCCACCGCCTTCCATCGGCAAGGGGCAATGGAGAGCCTCTGACAGGCCATCTTGCCCTTGGCCCTGATGCCATGATCCAGTTTATGATTGCAGGAGAAGACAATGATTATTTTCTCATGGCCTGTGACAGCGGATACGGGTTTGTAACCAGGTTCAGCGATCTTGTGACCACCTATAAAAACGGCAAGGGTGTCATCTCCATAAAACCCGGTAACACAATTCTGCCTCCCCAGCCTGTCAGCGACTTTGACACAGACATGGCAGCAGCAGTAACCTCGGAGGGCAGGCTTTTGATTTTTCCCTTAAAACAGCTTCCATACCTTAAAAAAGGACAGGGCAATAAAATAATCTCAATGGCATCAGGGCAGAAAGATGCTGAGCCTCATGCATGCAGGCTGTGTTTTCTTAAAATATTGCCATTAAACCATAACCTTGTTATACACGCAGGGAAGAATACCCTTAAACTGACTCCGGGCAACCAGGCGGATTATACCGGAAAAAGGGGGCGCAGGGGCAAGAAACTGCCCCTTGTTTACCGCAATGTTAGTGCCATTGAGGTCATACCGCCTGTTACGGATAGTGCGGAAAATTGAAAAAATTTTATAATAATTATTTTATTGCAGCAAGTGTAACCTTTCTGCTGGTTGTGTTCATCATTCTGTGTGTCCTTATCCATGACAACCAGATAGGCGGCGAGATGAACACGGTTGAACGGATAAGACGCACAGGAGTGCTGCGCCTTATCACAAATGAATCCATAAATACCTACTATTATTATAGCGGCAGACCAGCCGGATTTGAGTACGACCTTGCAAAGGCCTTTGCAGATTACTTGAATGTGGACCTTGATGTGGTGACCCCGGGGTGGAACAATATGTTTGCATACCTTGACCAGGGCAAGGGTGATTTCATTGCCGCAGGGCTTGCCATTACAAAGCAAAGGCTGGGAAAGGTCAATTTTTCCATTCCCTACATGACAATTCAGCAGCGCATCATTCACCACAAACTTGTTTTCGGGCCCAGGGATATTGCAGACCTTGCTTTCCGCACCATTCATGTCAGAAGAGGAACCTCATATGAATCACGGCTTGAGGAAATAAAAAAATCAGGCATTGAGCTCAACTATGTTCTGCATGACAATGTACCAACTGAAGAACTTATCCGCATGGTGAATGACAGGGAAATAAAATTCACTGTTGCAGACAATAATATTGCTTACCTTGACCAGCGCTATTATCCTGACATACGCATAGGAATCCCCATTCAGAAGAAACAGTCCCTTGCATGGGCAGTGAGAAAAAATGATCTTAAAATGCTGGAACAGATCAATAAATTCTTTCTTTATGCAAATGAAACAGGCCTGTTAAAGCAGATATCTGATAAATATTATGCAAACATTGAAAAATCAGATACCTTTGACCTTAAAAAATTCCATGAAAGAATCAGGACAAGACTGCCAAGATATAAAAAACTTATCATGACCGAAGCTGCAAAATACGGTTTTGACTGGAAACTTGTTGCAGCAGTCGTGTATCAGGAATCACACTTCAACCCGGAAGCAACAAGTTTCACAAATGTCAGGGGGCTTATGCAGGTAACTTCCGTGACTGCCGAGGAAATGGGAATTACAAACCGCCTCAAACCCTCGCAAAGCATAAAGGCAGGCATCAGGTACCTGGACAAGATGTTTAAAAAATTCAGTTATATAACAAATAATTATGACAGAATGCTGTTTGCACTTGCAAGTTACAATATAGGTTACGGCCATGTAACAGATGCAATAAAAATAGCAAAACAGATGGGGCTTGATCCCTATAAATGGCAGAGCCTTAAAACCGCCCTGCCCCTGCTGTCAAAACCCAGATATTATAAAAAAAGCCAGTATGGATATGCAAGAGGCTGGGAACCTGTTCAATATGTTGAAAGAATAATGACATATTTTGACATATTGAAACAAAAGGAAATTGCCCGGAAAAAAATGCATTTTTAACATCTGGCAGATAAATTTACCAAATAAATAAAAAAATTTGACTTGCTTTGATCAATTTATTAGTTAAAACACAAATTGTTTTAATTTAAAAATCCAGTTCAATGCAGGCCGGACAATCTTGAAAGAGAAGAAATTAATGACAAAAAAAATTCTGATAAACGCATTGGATGCAGATGAAAGCAGAATCGCAGCCATAAAGGACAACAAACTTGACCAGTTTCACATAGAAACAGCAGCAAGGCAGGTAACCCAGGGCAATATTTACAAAGGTGTTGTCACAAGGGTTGAACCAAGCCTTCAGGCCGTGTTTGTGGATTACGGGGCTGAAAAAAACGGATTTCTGCAGAAAAACGAAATTCACAAGGATTATTTTCAGGAGGCAGATGCAAGAGACAAGCCTCTTTTCAACCTTATTAAAAAAGGCCAGGAACTGATTGTACAGGTGACCAAGGATCCCATCAGTACCAAGGGAGCCATGCTGACAACATTCATTTCCCTGCCAGGCAGGCTGTCAGTTCTCATGCCGGGAAACACCACACGCGGGGTGTCGCGCAAAATTACTGATGAAGATGAACGCAAACGCCTTGCTGCCATCATAAAAAAAATCAATATTCCTGCGGGCTTCGGCATGATTGTAAGAACAGCAGGTAAAAATTCAACCAAAACCATGCTCACGGCTGACCTAAGATATCTCATGCGGGTATGGAAGGATATTGACAAAAAAGCTGTGAAACAGCCTGGGCCTTCACTTCTGTACAAGGAACAGACTCTTGCGGTAAGATCCTTAAGAGACTATTTTACCACAGATGTGACTGAGATTCTCATTGACAGCCCTGAAGTCTTCAGGGAAGTCAGGGACTTTATCAGTGTCATTGCTCCAAAACAAAAAAATATAGTCAAACAGTTTAAAGGGGAAAAACCCATATTCACCAAATATCAGCTTGAAGAACAGATTGCCTCAATCTACAAGAAGGAAGTCCATCTCAAATCAGGAGGTTTTCTTGTGATTGAACAGACAGAAGCCCTTGTCTCAATAGATGTCAACTCAGGAAAATCAACCAAAAAGAAAAATATTGAGGAAACAGCCTTTCATACCAATCTTGAAGCCTGTGAGGAAGTTGCACGCCAGTTGAGGCTGAGGGATATGGGAGGCCTTATTGTGGTGGATTTCATTGACATGAAGGAACGCCGTCACAAGGCTGAAATTACCAAGACACTGAAAAAACACCTGAAGTCAGACAAGGCCAAGACAAAGGTCGGGGGCATTACAAGTTTCGGCCTGCTTGAAATGTCCAGACAGCGCATACGGCATTCCATCACCTTTGGCAGCTATGAGACATGCAGGTACTGCAAGGGGCGCGGCCAGACCCCTTCCGTTGAAACCCAGGGACTTGCAATGCTGAGGCAGCTTAATTTAAGAACCATAAAACCTGATGTTACTGAAGCCACAGGTATTGTCCCTGATGATGTGGCAGCTTACCTGCTCAATAAAAAACGTCAGGAAATAAGTGAAATTGAATCCCATAAAAATGTCTGTATTACAATCAAGGGGGATCCTGACATGATTCCCGGAGAAAGCAGAGTCACTGTGATTACAGCTGCAGATTAAAGGCCCTGCTTGACATTGGATGCGCTATTGTGTATCTGAAACAATTTCAATCTTACAATGAAAGGAGAATTTATGCTCCTGAAGAAGAATGAAAACAAAAAAATACTGGCAGGACTGGTTGTTCTGGGTGTGATTATTCTTGCATCAGGTTATTACCTTACCAGAAAGCCTGTATCGCATAATGCCATGACACAGGAATCTGACAATCAGGGAAGCCTGACAGCACATGGCGGTACCGATGCACCACAGCCTTCTTCAAAGATCGAAGGCACCCAGGTTGTAAGGGGAAATATAGTTGTCAAGCCTGATATAGATTATAAAAAACTGAAAACTGACAAATCCTTGAACCAGCTCATGAAGGAAAGAAAGAAAAAGCTTGGCCTGAAAAACAGCCTTGATCTTGTAGTGCGCTCTGATGAAAGTTTCAAGATCGGCAGGGTAAAAGTATCCATGAGGGATATACTTGAAAAGGCTTTCATTAAAAAAGGCAGGGTTTTTCAGGAGCAGATCGAGGAATCAGGGGCTGTAAAACCCGGGAAAATAAGATCATATGGAATCTATGTTGTAAGGCCCGGAGACAATATCTGGAACATTCATTTCAATATCTTAAAGGAATACTATGAATCAAGGGGTATAAATGTTTCTCCAAAGGCTGATGAGCCCATTGGCAGGGGAATGAGCTCCGGGGTGGGGAAAATTCTGAAATTTTCCGAAACCATGGTAATTATTTATAACCTCAAGGAAAAAAAGGTGGATACTGATATCAACCTTATCGAACCCTTAAGCAAGATTGTGGTATATAACATGGAAGAAGTTTTTTCCCTGTTAAGGGAAATCAATTATGACAATATAAACCGGATCCAGTTTGACGGAAAAACCATCTGGTTCCCGGCAAAAAAATCTTAAAAGGAGGATTTTTATTTTGATTAATGCAGCATATGCAATGGGCCAGGCAGGTGGACAGGCCGGGCAGGCAGGCCCTGCCGGCGGTATAGCAAATTTTTTACCCATTATTATTCTGTTTGCAATTTTCTATTTTCTTCTGATCAGGCCACAGCAGAAAAAAGCCAAAGAGCACAAGGAAATGATAGCAAATCTGAAAAAAGGAACCCGTATAATTACATCAGGCGGTATTTACGGAACTATTATAAGCCTTGATGACACAACCATTGGCCTTGAAATAGCAGAAAAGGTCAAAATCAAACTTTCCAGGGGAAATGTTGCAGCCGTGATTTCCGGCACAGAAGGTGCAGGTCGCAAGGACAAGAAAAAATAAATTCATATTCATCAGGAGTAATGAGATTGAAATCCCTTAACATCAAAACCATATTAACGCTTGGAGTAATTATGGCGGCAGTTGTTCTGACTCTGCCGACTTTTCTGGACTGCTGGCCCCATAAAAAAATCAGTCTGGGCCTTGACCTTCAGGGTGGTATGCATCTTACCCTTGAAGTTGAGAACATAAAAGCTGTCGAGGCTGAAGTGGAAAGAACAGTGCAGGAAATAAAAACCCAGCTCAGACATGAAAAAATCAAACATCTTGGAATTTCCAGAGCCAAGGACAATTCAATTCTGGCCAAGATTCCAGATGGTGAAAATAAAATAAAATTTGAGAACATCCTGTCCAAAAGTTTTAAAAACCTTGTGCTTGGCACACCGCAAATTCAGGATAATGTTGCTGTATTCCGTCTGACACTTCCTGACAAACAGATCACAAACATCAAAAAGATGGCAACAGCCCAGGCCCTTGAAACCATACGCAACAGAATTGATGAATTCGGTGTAAGCGAGCCTGATATCCGTATCCAGGGAGAAGACAGAATCCTTCTGCAGCTTCCGGGGATAAAGGAGCCTGAAAGGGCCAAGGCGCTCATCGGAAAAACAGCACAGCTCACATTCCAGCTTGTGGATGAAAATGCAGATGTGAATGAAGCCTTGAACGGTACTCCTCCTGTGGGAGATGAGATACTTTATCAGAATAAATATAATCCTGGCTCAGGGGTTTCCACCAAAATTCCGTTTCTTATCAAAAAACGCGTTCTTCTGGACGGCAGCCTTTTAACCAATGCAAGGGTTGAATTTGACAGATTTCAGCAGCCGCAGATCGGCATTGAGTTCAACCGCAAGGGAGCAAGAATTTTCGAGCGTGTAACAGGAGCCAATATACACAAACGCCTTGCAATCATCCTTGACAAATCAGTTTATTCCGCACCTGTGATCCAGGACAGAATTGCAGGGGGCAGAGCTGTAATCACAGGCAATTTCACCATGGATGAGGCAAAGGACCTTGCCATTGCCCTGAGAGCAGGTTCTCTTCCCGCTCCTGTTAAAATCATTGAAGAACGTACTGTAGGCCCAACCTTAGGTTCTGATTCAATACGCATGGGAATGATATCAATGGTTGTGGGCGGCCTTCTTGTGGTATTGTTCATGGTATTTTATTACAAGACAGCAGGTCTTATTGCAGATATTGCCCTTATCGTGAATATAATTCTCATTGGCGGAGGCCTTGCAGCTTTCCAGGCCACACTGACCCTGCCTGGTATTGCAGGTATTATTCTTACCATAGGTATGGCAGTTGACGCCAATGTTATCATCTATGAAAGGATAAGGGAGGAAATAAGAGCCGGAAGGACAATCCTTGCCTCTGTTCACACAGGATTTGAGATTGCAACCATGACCATTCTCGATGCAAATGTGACCACATTGATCGCAGCAATTGTATTGTACCAGTTCGGAACAGGCCCTGTTAAAGGATTTGCCGTAACTCTCGGTCTTGGTATTGTTGCAAGCCTTTTTACTGCATTGATCCTGTCAAAAATTATTTTTGATTTTGTTTTAAGAACCAGCCATGCTTCAAAGCTCAGTATATAAAGGAAAGTAAAAATGGAGTTTATCAAACCCGGTATCAATATAGATTTTATCGGCCGCAGAAAAATTGGATTTGCATTGTCCCTGACACTGATTGTGGTGAGCATAGTATCGCTTATCATTCACCACGGCCCCAATTATGGAATTGATTTTGTGGGCGGCACCCTGATTCAGGTAAAATTTTCCAAACCGGTTAAGGTGGGCAAGATACGTGACGGGCTTAATAATGTCGGTTTCAAGGACGCTTCCGTTCAGGACTTTGGACAGACAAACGGCCATGAATTTCTCATCCGTACCGACAATTCCGCCATGAGCAGCCAGGGGCTTGCCAGATCGGTCAAGGAAGCTCTCAAGGCTTCCACAGGAATTGCACCTGAAATCAGAAGGGTGGAAATGGTCGGCCCTAAAGTCGGAAAAGACCTGCGGGGCAAGGCACTTCTTGCAATTTTTTATTCCCTGCTTTTTATCACCATATATATTTCAGGGCGTTTTGAATTAAAATGGATGCTGTCAGGAGTTACAGCAGGATCCCTGATGATTGCTGTTTATTTTCTGTCTGTATTCAATGTCAGCATGGCAATACTGACATTCTGTGCCCTTGTCATAACCCTGGTACTGTTCTGGTTCCTTCAGCTTAAATATGCCATGGGCGCTATTTTAGCCCTTATCCATGATGTACTGATCACGGTAGGCATCTTTTCCATACTTAACCTTGATTTTTCCCTTGAAGTCATTGCAGCGCTTCTGACCATAATCGGATATTCACTCAATGACACAATCATTGTGTTTGACCGCATAAGGGAAAATATAAAAGGAGCCAAATCAAATGCAGACATGCCTGCATTGTTCAATAAAAGTATCAATGACACTCTTTCAAGAACAATTTTGACTTCATTTACAACCCTGGTTGTTCTTTTTGCCCTGTATTTTCTTGGCGGTGAAATTATCCATAATTTTGCATTTGCCATGATCATAGGTGTGTTTGTGGGTACATATTCATCCATTTTTGTGGCAAGCCCTCTTGTGCTTGCGGTCAACAAGAGGCACTGAAATGTCTTTAAGCCCACAAAAGCATATGGCAGCCTGTTTTTTTGTCCTGCCTGCATTTTTGTTTCTTGTTTCCTGCTCCTCTTTATTCCACAAAGGAGCAGGAACTCACAACCCTTCTGTGGATTCTGCTCACAGGGCTGAAATATCTGCCCTTGAATCCGAAATTGAGTCCATGAAAAAAGAGCAGGCCAGGCTTCAGGCCGGGATCAATGCCAAAGATGCTTCCATGAAAGCTTTACAGGCAAAACTGGTCAGAATGGAAAAAAAGATCAGACAGATGGAAAAAGCTGCGGCAAAACCCATGCCCCATACCGCCATGCACAGGCCAATCAGGCTTTCTGCAAGTGAATTCTATAAAAAAGCAAGAAATCTTTTTCTGGAAGAAAATTTTAAAAAAGCTGCTTCCATGTTTGCAGAATTTGAAAAAAACTGGCCCGGCAACAGCCTTGCAGACAATGCAGCCTACTGGCTTGGGGAATGCCATTATTCCCTCGGCAGATATAAAAAAGCTGCTATGATTTTTAAAAACCTGACAAAAAAATATCCAAAATCAGAAAAAGTGCCTGATGCGCTTTTAAAAACTGCATATGCGTATTTATCCCTGGACGATACAAACAGGGCTCATTATTTTTTAATTAAACTTGTGAAAAACTATCCATTTTCACCTGCAGCAGAAAAAGCCCAGGTGAAACTGAAGGACTTTAAATAAGTCCTGTACACTGTCACAATGCAGAATGCCCGTGAAAAATACCTGCCCTGGCTGACCTTAAGGGAGATCCCTTTTGTTGGCAATGTAATATATAAAAAACTGATTGACCATTTTCAAACCCCGGACAGGGTTCTGGCTGCGTCCAAAGATACGCTGGAAAAAACAGGTTTTCTGTCTTCAAGGGTCATAAAGGGTATACTGAACCATGACAGGGCAAAGCAGGCAGCAGCAAGAGAGCTTGATCTTATAATAAAAAAAAGAGTCAGGATAGTAACCTTAACAGACAGACATTATCCGGCTTTGCTCAGGCACATACCAGACCCGCCTCCTTTGCTGACCCATGCAGGAAACATTGACAATCAAACCCCATGTATTTCCATTGTAGGGTCAAGAAAACCCACTTCATACGGCATGACTGCGGCACGCCGCCTTGCAGCAGGACTTGCAGACAAAGGATTTCAGATTGTGAGCGGAATGGCAAGGGGCATTGATACAATGGCGCATAAGGCAGCCTTGAGTGTTAATGCCCGGACTCTTGCTGTTCTGGGCTCCGGTCTTGACAGGATTTACCCTGCTGAAAATTACAGGCTTTTTCAGGTCATCAGGGAAAAGGGAAGTGTTTTTTCAGAATTTAAAATCCAGACACAGCCTGCTGCCCATAATTTTCCCCTGCGCAACAGAGTCATTGCAGGCATGTCATGCGGAACCATTGTCATAGAAGCGGCAGAAAAAAGCGGAAGCCTGATCACAGCAAGGTTTGCCCTGGAATACAACAGGGAACTTTTTGCTGTGCCTGGCAGTATATTTTCCCCAAAAAGCCGGGGAACCCATGCCCTGATCAGACAGGGAGCAAAACTTGTTGAAAATGAAACTGATATAATAAATGAGCTTCATCATTTTGTACACGCAGAAAAAAAGGAAAAACCCGGAAAAAAAACTGTTTTACAAAAAAAAACAAAAACCTGCACTGATTTGTCAATTATAAAGTTTCTTGACCCCTACCCTGTTCACATAGATATTCTGATTGAAAAAAGCGGGCTTTCACCTTCAGAGGTAATGTCCCAGCTTACAGACCTGGATCTTTCCGGAAAAATCAGGCGCCATCAGGGTGATTATTATTCACTGACGGAGGATACCATTGAGTAAACCGCTGATCATAGTTGAGTCTCCAACCAAAATCAAAACTTTGAAAAAATATATTGGAAAAGATTTCAAGGTGGCTGCAAGCGCAGGCCATATAAGGGATCTTCCAGTCAAAACCCTGGGCATTGACATAGAAAAAAATTTTAAAGCCCATTATGTCAACATAAAGGACAAAGCCCAGGTAATAGCCAATTTAAAAAAGCTTGCAAAGGGGTGCGATCATATTTATCTGGCTCCTGACCCTGACCGGGAAGGTGAAGCCATAGCCTTTCATATCATGCATATCCTTAAAGGCAGGGACAGGGTTTTTCACAGAATTCTCATCCATGAGCTGACCAAAAAAGGCATTATGGAGGCTTTGCAGCATCCTCTTGAGCCTGATGAAAACAAGTATAATGCCCAGCAGGCAAGAAGAAAGCTTGACCGTCTTGTGGGCTATCAGATTTCACCCCTGCTGTGGCAGAAGGTTCAAAGGGGATTGAGTGCAGGCAGGGTGCAATCTGTTGCCGTTAAGATAATCTGCGACAGGGAAAGGCAGATCAGAAAATTTGAGCCTGAGGAATTCTGGACTGTCACTGCCCGCCTTTCAGGCCCTGTGCCGCCTGAATTCACAGCAGAGCTTGCAAAAATCAACAATAAAAAAGCAAAAATAAAAAATGAGGCCCAGGCTTCTGATATTCTTGATGAACTTGCAAACGGGGATTTCAGGGTTCAGGAAATCAAGGCAAAAACCGTCAGAAAGAATCCTTTGCCACCCTTTATTACCAGTAAACTCCAGCAGGATGCAATCAACCGCCTGAGATTTTCAGCAAAAAAAACCATGATGATTGCACAGCAGCTTTATGAAGGCATTGAAATAGGCTCAGGCGGGCCTGAAGGTCTTATCACCTACATGCGTACTGACTCCACAAGAATATCTTCAGATGCTGCTGAACAAGCCCTTGATTTCATAACCCAGAACATGGGAAAGGAATTTGCACTTTCCAGGCCAAGATTCTTTAAAAACAAAAACAAGGCTCAGGATGCCCATGAAGCCATACGCCCGACTTCCGTGTTTCACACTCCTGACTCCCTTAAAAATTTTCTGTCCCCTGACCAGTTCAGGCTTTATGATCTTATCTGGAAAAGGTTTGTGGCTTCCCAGATGGCACAGGCAATAGTTGATCAGACAACAATCCTGATCCAGGCAGCAGACAAATATTTATTTTCAGTGGGTGGATCCACCATACGATTCCCAGGGTATATGACCCTTTATTCACAGGCACCGGATGCAAAGAAAAAACAGACCCAGCTCCTGCCGGAACTGAAAAAGGACGATGTTCTCAAGGCACTTGAAATCACTCCTAAACAGCATTTTACAAAACCACCACCACGTTTTTCCGAAGCATCTCTTGTCAAGGAACTTGAAAAAAACGGAATCGGAAGGCCAAGTACCTATGCATCCATTCTGACTGTAATCAGGGACAAAGGCTATGTTGAACTTGTCCAGAGGTATTTTGTTCCAAGTGAGCTCGGGTTTATCGTCAATGACCTTCTTGTGGCAAGTTTTCCTGAAATTCTGGATATATCGTTCACAGCACAGATGGAAACTGATCTTGACAACATAGAACGGGGAACACTTGAAGAAATTGAAGTGCTAAAAAAATTTTACGCTTCATTCAAACAATACCTTGATCAGGCAAAGGAAAAAATGATCAGTGTCAAAGGCGTTGGAATTGATACTGATCTTTCATGCCCCTCATGCGGGAAGCCTCTTAAAATCAAGATAGGCAGAAACGGGCATTTTCTCGCCTGCACAGGATATCCTGAATGTTCTTTCACCAGTAATTATGAACGTGATGAAAAAGGCAGGATCTCCATTGTTGAAAGAGTTGTGGACAACACAAAAGTCAAGGACTGCATAAAATGCGGCAAACCAATGGTGCAGAAAGACGGCCGGTTCGGGCCTTTTCTTGCCTGCACAGGATATCCTGAATGCAAACATACAGAATCCATCAATGGCGGCCATAAGGGACAGGACACAGGGGTGAAATGTCCTGAACCTTCATGCACCGGGACGATTCTGGAAAAAAAATCAAGAAGAGGCAAAATATTTTACGGGTGTTCGCGTTACCCTGATTGTTCCTTTGCTTCATGGGACAAACCCGTTGACACTCCATGCCCGGAATGCAATTCACCATATCTTGTTGAAAAGGAAACAAAAAAACAGGGCAAATTCCTGAAATGCCCCAACAGGGAATGCGGATACAAACAGAGTTTATAGATTAAAAATTCAGGCTGTCTCCTGTTATCTGCCATGGGCCCATTTCTGTATTGCCTCAAATACAAGGTTGCGTTTAATGGGCTTGGTTAAAAATCCGTCCATACCTACCTTTTTGCATTCCTGCCTGAAATCGTCCAGCACATTGGCTGTCAGGGCAAGAACAGGTATTGCAGAAATATTGTTCTGTTTTTCAAACACACGTATCTTTTCCGTGGCTTCAAAACCGTTCATTTCAGGCATGTTTATATCCATGAAAACAAGGTCATAGGCATCAGGATCAGCCATGTATTTTTCAAGAGCCTGCTTTCCATTGGAAGCCACATCAATCATGTACCCAGCCTTTGAAAGCATGATACTGGTCATTTTCTGATTTACAGGGTTATCTTCAACCAGAAGAATTGATGCAGAAGACTTTCTGTTTTCAGACAAAAGATGGGAGGTCAGAATTTCCTGGTTTTCTTCCTGCACAACATCAGGGCCAGGATATTTTCTGTCAAGACCCATGACATAGGACAGCATATCAAACAATTTAACCCTTGATACAGGTTTTGGCAGAAATCCCTTGAATCCTGCATCCTGAAACATCTTTGCAATACCGGGCACAGGTATTGAGCAGGCAATGCACTTAAACTCAGAATCTGAAGGACGGATCTGGCTTATTTTAAGCTTCAGTTCAGATTCCGTACCCTTGACGGATTTGCCAAAATCAATGACTCCGGCATCAAATCCTTCAGTATCAGATTCTGGTTGTTTCTTAAAAAAATAATGAAAATCCTCGAAATCTACACGGGTGACTTTCATGCCGGCAAGACTTAATTCCTGTGACAGGATCTGATATGTCTGATCCGATGCAGTGCACACAAGTATTTTTCTGTTCTTCAGGTTTGCAGGGCGAATGCGTTTTGGCCTTTTGTTTTCAGCAAGCTCAAGGCATGAAGTGAAACAGAATACAGAGCCTTTGTCCACAACACTTTCAGCACTGATATCACCGCCCATTCCAAGGGCAATATTTCTGCTTATGGCAAGCCCGAGGCCTGTGCCTCCATATTTGCCGGCAATATCATCCTTGGACTGAACAAAAGGGTTGAAAATCTTATCAATCCTGGAAGGAGAAATTCCAATGCCGCTGTCACTCACCCTTATAATCAGATTGCAGTGATTCTCATCTGCAAAAGAAGAATCAATATCAAGCCTGATAAAGCCTTTATGTGTGAATTTTGCAGCATTGCCAAGAAGATTGAGCAGAACCTGACGAAACCTGTGGGGATCTCCCATAACCCTTGCCGGCACTGAATCGGAAACATAACAGACAAGCTCGACCCTGGATTCATCAACCCTGGTTCTGATTATGTCAATGGTTTCAAAGCAGAGAACCTCAGGGTCAAAACTTATGTTTTCAAGGGTCATTTTCCCGGCTTCGACCTTGGAAAAATCAAGTATGTCATTTACCACTGACAATAAAGTATCACATGAAAACTTTGCATTTTTCAGAAAAGATCTCTGCTCCTCATTCAGGGGAGTGTCCATGAGCATGTCTGTATACCCGACAATTCCATTCAAGGGAGTGCGGATTTCATGGCTCATGCTTGCAAGGAAAAAGGTTTTGGCTCTGGAAGCTTCCCTTGCCTGCCTTGCAAGAACATTGGCCCTTTCAATTGCAGCACAGAGTTCCTGATTGGTTCTGCGCAGGCTCAGCAGGTTTTTCTTTTCCCTTGCAATGCGCCTGATTCTGGCCAGAACGGAATTAAGTTCAAAAGGCTTTGTCATATAATCTGATGCACCTGCATCCATTATATCGACATATGAATAATCAGATCCATATCCTGTCATCATGATAAAATCAATATCAGGATATCTTGATTTTACTGTTTTAAGAAGCTGGATTCCATCCATTTCAGACATTGAGATATCTGAAATCACAAGATCAAAACTCTGTGAATCAATCATTTCAAGGGCTTTCTGAGCTGTGTCAGCATCAGAGCACAGAAAACCTGAACGCTGCAATGATTTTGTCAGAACAGGTCTTAAATTGTCATCATCATCCACCACCAGCACACTGGTAATGGGAAAACCAGCAATTGCAGCAGATTTATTATCAGTCGCTGACTCTTTCAACATATTCACGTGTTCTTGTGTCCACCTTGATAACCTGACCTTCTTCCACAAACGGGGGTACCTGGATCTCAAACCCTGTTTCCAGAACAGCAGGCTTGGTGCTTCCGGTTGCAGTATCTCCCTTGGCCCAGGGATCTGATTTCACAACCTTGAGATTGATAAAATTCGGCAGAGTAATGCCAATGGGAAGCCCATTGTACAAAAGTATGGTGCAAAGAGTATTATCCTTTAAAAGGTCAACAGCGTCCCCGACCTGATCCCTGTTGAGAAAATGCTGCTCATAATTGGAAGTATTCATAAAGCAGTAAGTGTCCTTATCCGCATACAGATATTCCATTTCCTGTTCCTCAAGATCAGCTTTTTTAAATTTATCGCCTGATCTGTAGGTACGTTCAAACTGGGCACCTGTAATCATGTTTTTTAATTTACATTTGTAAAGGGACTGGCCCTTGCCGGGTTTTTTAAATTCAAAATCAACTATAACATAGGGTTCGCCGTCGATTTCAAATTTAAGTCCTTTTCTCAGGTCACTTGCTAAATACATTCAATACTCCTAAATTTGTGTTTCATAATTCACTGATTTAAACATATTTCTTCTTTAATCATATTAATTGTGAATTGGCAACCTTCAGAATAAAAACAGCTTGCATTTTTAGCGTGATTATAGGAAATATAAGAGTTTAAATAAAAAACAATTGCACAGGATTTTTATATGATAATAGTTATTGATTTCGGTTCCCAGTTTAACCAGCTTATTGCACGAAGGGTAAGGGAAAACAATGTATATTGCCAGGTTGAACCTTCTGATATACCCCTTGAAAAAATCAGGGATCTAAACCCTGAAGGGATCATTCTTTCAGGAGGCCCGTCCAGTATTTATGAAAAAGATGCTCCCCGTATCGACAAGGCCGTGTTTGATCTTGGTGTTCCCATACTTGGCATATGTTATGGAATGCATTATATGATCCATGCCCTTGGAGGTAATATCCAGAAGGCAGACAAACGGGAATACGGGTTTGCCAGCCTTGAGATCAAAGAACCATGCCCTTTGTTCAGGGATATGGATTCAGGGTTCCAATGCTGGATGAGTCATGGTGATTCTGCAATTGATCTGCCAGATGATTTTATAATTACAGCATCTACCTCAAACACACCCATTGCCGCCATTGCAAACCCGGACAAAAAACTTTACGGTCTTCAATTCCATCCTGAGGTTGAACATTCCATTAATGGCGCCCTTATGATCAGGCATTTTCTGTTCGATGTCTGCAAATGCAGTGAAACATGGACAATGCAGTCATTCTGTGACGGAGCTGTCAAACAGATCAGGGAAAGTGTGGGAAACGGAAAGGTTATAATGGGCCTTTCAGGCGGTGTGGATTCATCTGTTGCAGCAACCCTGATTCACAAGGCCATTGGAAAAAGGCTTTTCTGCATTTTTGTTGACAACGGTCTGCTTAGAAAAAATGAAAAACAGGGCATTGAAAAAAACCTGATCCGTCATCTTGACCTCAACATAAAATTTGTTGATGCCAGGAAAAAATTTCTGGATGCCCTTAAAGGAGTGTCCGATCCTGAACAGAAACGCAAGATCATAGGAAAGCTTTTCATAGAAGTGTTTGAAACAGAAGCCGGCAAAATAGAAGGTGCCGATTTTCTGGGACAGGGAACATTATATCCTGATATCATTGAATCAAAATCAGCATTTGGCGGCCCCACATCAATAATAAAATCCCATCATAATGTGGGAGGCCTGCCTGAAAAAATGAAACTAAAACTCATTGAACCTCTGCAGCTTCTTTTCAAGGACGAAGTAAGAAAACTTGGTACACAACTTGGTATCAACGATGATCTCATATGGCGGCAGCCATTTCCCGGCCCCGGCCTTGCCATAAGAATAATGGGAGAAATCACTGAGCAGCGCCTTGAAATCTTAAGGGAAGCAGATGCCATCCTGCTTGAGGAAATTCAGAAAGCCGGACTCTACAGAAAACTGTGGCAGTCATTTGCAGTGCTTCTGCCTGTCAAGAGTGTGGGAGTAATGGGCGACAAAAGGACCTTTGCCAACTGCATTGCCATAAGGGCGGTCACAAGCAGCGATGCCATGACAGCAGACTGGGCAAAACTGCCCCATGATCTTCTTGGGGTTATTTCCAACCGAATTATCAATGAAGTGGACAATATCAACCGCGTTGTCTTTGACATTACTTCAAAACCTCCCGGAACCATTGAATGGGAATAATTGACATGCCCACAGAAGATGAAAGGATATATTCTCGATGAATTTAAAAGATTTCAAACCTGACCCGCCGGATTTTGATGAGGAAAATGATATATCACAGGCTCCGGAAGCTGAAATTCCGGCATCAGCATATCCAGAAGAGATCAATACATTAAAGATTGACAAGCTTGCCAACAGAGTGACAATCATTTCAATCATAATTCCCTGCCTGATTGGAGCCATACTTGTATATGTATATCTTGACATGAAAAAACGGGTGGTTGATGCAGACATGACCAAGCAGAGTCAGGTGGAAAGACTGGCAAAACAGATGGATGAAAAATTAAATGCCCTGGATATCAAGATTGCAAAAAACAGGTTTGACCTTGACAGGGAACTGCCTGATCTTAAAAAAGCAGACCGTGCCATTGAAGGACAGGTCGCAAAACTGAGGCTGGTAAAAGCCGAGAAAAAAATCTTTGACCAGAAAATTGTAAAGCTTGAAAAAAGAATTGCCAATAACACTGCACAGAATAAATCCAGTTTAAAAACCATTGAAAGAATCAACAGACAGCTTCTTGAGTCAATAAAGGAAAATCAGGTCAGGTCAGACAAAACTGCTGCAAAAATAAAAGAAGAGATCAGCCTGTTCAAGGAAGAATTCGACGCAAGACTGCTTGAGCTTTCTGATTATGAGCAGCAGATTGCACAGATTCGCAAGGACTTAAGCCTTATTGATAAAAGATGCAGACAGCTTGAATCAGGAAATGTCTCAAAACCTGAACTTGATAAAAAAATCAAATCCTTAAAGGCACAGCTTGAATCTGAAATAAAACAGATCAATGCAAAGCTGCAGTCCCTTGACAGAAAGCTGAAAACCGGGGTTCAGAAACCTTCTGCTGTCAAGGCAAAAGCCAAGGCATCAAAGCCTCTGCCAAGGATCAATATTGATGAATCTGGTTCCGGCAGCGTAATCAAGGAAACTCCCTTGAGCCAGTAAACATGGGACAAGCATGTTGATCTTTTGATATCTTCTGCAGAAAAAAAAGAGATACTGATACAGACAGGCAATCAGCTTCTGGACCCAAATACCGGTTTTTCAGCGGCATGGCTTGCTGTTCAGTATCTTTTTGATCATATAAGAAAAAAGCCTGAAAACACAGCTCCTGCCACAATAAAAAGCCTTCTGCATCTCATCTCCTCAGAACGGTTCACAGGAAAAAAACAGGCTTTTTTTCTTTACAGGGAAGCTGTCTGTGCCCTGACTTTTCTGGCGGAAAATTCAGACAGACCCATGTCTGAATTCATTATAATGAAAATCCGGCAGATTTTAATGGATTCAGGCGGGCCCAGGCACAGGGCTGTTTCAGAAGGCTTGGGAACACTGCCCCTTAAAATCAGCGGGCCTGAACCTGCCAGTGCAGAATCTTCAGACATAATTCACATAAAGTTTAACCTGCTCAGTGAAATTCTGAAAATTCAGGATATTTCATCATACACATGGCATGGACGCACCCTTGTCTTTCAAACCGCATGCCAGAACGGAAAAAGACTTGCCTGCATCAAATTTGCAAAAGCAAAAACAGATGCACCTAAACTTGCAAAAGAAATCCAGTGGCAGAGATTCTTACATGACAATCCGCCCTGTGCAGGATCAGCATTTAAAATACCTGAGCCTTTCAGCGCAGGCAACAGGATGATTTTCATACTGGATGATCTGCCTGACAATATCAGAAAAGGCCATTGTCATCTTGCTGATTCTCCTGCCATGATCTATCTGGCTGACACACAGTATTTTGATTACCCAAATGATTTTTCCCTGTTTCGTGAAAATACAGAATACTTAAGGCATGTATTTGCAGACAATGCATGGATTTCAGGCCGGCTGGCTTCTCTTGGCATTGTTCATACAGCCATAATCCCCCTGTTTCACAACAGGGTTCAGCAAAACAGGCGGCAGGATCGTGGAATCTATCTGTGGGAACATGGAGGAAGACTTGACAGATGGCTTGAATCCAGTCAGTATCCCAATTTCGCCTGTTCAGGGTTAAGGGATTTTGAACACCTGATATCTGTCAAAGACAGCTCCTGTTTAAGGCATCACATGGGAGAGCATATCCTGGGTTTCATTCTTGTGGCTGGAAGTTTTTTCAGAAACAAGGCCCCTGAAAAAAAAGGATTTGATTCTGACGGGCTTGCCCTTGATGTCAGATATCTTTTTGAGAAACCTTTATTTACCAACCTTATCATTGATATAATTGCTGCCTATTATAAAGGGTTTACAGGAATGACCCTGCATGATCCTGAAGCCTTTCTTACTGAAAACCTCATGGACCAGCTCATAGATGCCATGGGTGTTGATCTTCATATGGAAGAAGTTTTAAGAGCCCGTGACCAGCACAGGATGACTGAGGAAGAGTTTAAAAACTTCCTGATATCAAGGGAATTTGACCAAATAAAAATACAAAGTCTTCAAAAGGGACAAAAAGACATCATAGTTCATACAGGGCCCCATCTGGGCGGATTTAATCAGGCAGTAAACGTGCCTGAGCTCATGGATCTGCTGTTCAGGTTATCAGCCCTGTGCATTGCAGACCGTTATCTTGGGGAAAATGGGTTGAAACACCCTTTAAATTAGGATATGATAAATAAATCGTTGGGTAAAAAATTAAAAGGAACAGCAATGTCTAAACAATATCCGGAATGCCCGCTATATAACCACGCCACATGCAAGGAACTGCATAATCCAAAACTATGCGCCATCATAAGGGACGATAAAACCTGTCATAAAAAGCAGCAGAAGCCCAAAAAAGAAAATTCCTCCCATTCGTGTTCATCATCATAATCATTCAATCACAAGCCGGTCTCCAGGATGAATGACCCTGTCCGCAGAAATATGATTTAATTTCAAAAGAGAGGAAAGCCGTATCCTGTACTGTTTTGCGATACCTGTCAGGCTTTCTCCTGACCTTACAATATGAAATCTTGAAGGTTTGTGATTCTTTACCCATTGTGCATAATATCTGGTGAATCTGCTGGAAAAGCCTTTGATTTTTCCTTTTGGTATTAAAATACTTATATTGCCCTTTCCAAGATAATAGCCCCTGAGCTCCGGATTATAATCCTTGACTGTCTTAAATGGGACCTGGGCTGCCTTTGCAATCAGATTGATGGGAATGTTCCTGTTACTGGATCCAAGCTTTATCCTGTCAAATGCAAACACAGGATAAAGATCTGATTTTTTCAGATAAAATCCATAATCTTTCTGATTTTCCAGAATCAGTTTGGCACAAAGGATTTTAAAGATATATCTTTGTGTCTGCAAAGGAAGATACAGGGAAAAAAAATCACGGGTTTCCTGGGCCTTTATCGCCCTTTTTAATGCTGATTCCCCCATATTATAGGCTGACAGGGCAAGAAGATAGGACCCGAACTCATTTTTAAGATCCCTGATATACCTGCATGCAGCACTGGTTGATTTAAAAATATTTCTTCTTTCATCCACAAAATGATCTATTTTAAGACCGTATCGCTTTCCTGTTGAACGCATGAACTGCCAGAATCCCACAGCCCCCCTGTGGGAACTCACATGGGGCCTTAACCCGCTTTCAATCAGAGGTACATACTTAAGATCCAAAGGCAGGTCATTATCCTTTAAAATTTTCTGAATATGTGAAAAATACTTTGCAGAGCGCTTGATCCACAGGATAACCTGAGGCCGGTTCCACAGCGCAAGCATAAGTTCCTTTTCAAGGCGTTCCTTTACATCCTGTTTCTGCAGTTTGATTTCATTGTTGCAGAACACTATATTGCGGTCAAACCTGATGCTTTCAATAAGAGGCGGGAAACCGCCATTTCCCTGTAATTGTTCTCCTGCAAGATTGAAAGGACATATGAAAAGAGCTGTCGCGGCAAGAACAAGGGATTTCAACAAAATTTTTAAAATCATGGCATAAAAAGATCCTGGGAAATATTGTAAAATTTAAAAAAATGATCTCAAAATCATGTCCCAAAGTCAATCCCGGAACCGAAATTGCTGATACTATGACATAACCTTTGAAAAAAAGACAATGGTAAGCAATAAATCATCAGTTTTTTAACACATATTTTAATACAACAGGACAGGCAGTTGAAAACATTCTTGACAGAACTCATGCGCAAGGCCGGCAATATCTGTATTCAGGACAGCAGAACTCTGAAAACCTGCGATCTGTCATTTAAAAACAGAAAAGATCTTGTAACAGTGACCGACAGAAAAGTGGAGAATTTCATCACAGGATGCATACGAAAAAAATTCCCCTCGCATGACATACTTGGTGAAGAAACAGGACGGTCCGGTTTTTCATCAGACTATCTGTGGGTAATTGATCCTATTGACGGAACCACATCATTTGTCCATGATCAGCCTTTTTACTGCATAAGCATAGGGTTGCAGCATCATGGCAGAACCATTTGCGGTGCAGTATATCTGCCAAGACTTGACGAATTGTTTTATGCAGACAAGGAAACCGGAAAAGCATTTTTGAACAACAGCCCCATCCGTGTTTCCGGCACTGACAAGCTGGTCGACAGTGTCATGGCAACCGGATTTGCCTGCCTCAGAGCAGGACTAAGTCAAAACAACCTTGAATATTTCAATAAAATAGTTCCAAAACTCAGGGATATCAGACGCTGCGGATCAGCAGCCATGGATCTTTGCTATGTTGCCTGCGGGCGTTTTGACGGATTCTGGGAAATGAACCTGAATCTGTATGATATTGCAGCAGGTGCCTTTATTGTATCATGCGCAGGAGGCAGGGTCTGTGATTTCAATGGCAAAAACAATTTTCCGGAACACGGAATTGTTGCAGGTAACAGAAAAATCATAGAAAAACTGCTTGAAAATTTTTGATTTTAATGAAAACACGGTAAAAGAGAAAAATAAAAATGGCAATTCAATGGTTCCCGGGCCATATGCGTGAGACCAGGGAGATTATCAGGCAATCCATTAAAAAAACAGATGGGGTGCTGGAAATTCTTGATGCAAGGCTGCCGCTTGCAAGCGCAAACCCATTTGTTGACAGAATCTGTAAAGATACCTTCCGCTTAAAAATACTGAACAAGGCTGATCTTGCCGATCCTGTCACAACCGGTTTATGGCTTGATTTTTTTGAAAAATCTGAAAATACGGCAGCAATTGCCATCAGTGCCTTTTCCAGAAACCAGGCTTACATGGCCATCAGCCATTGCCATGAAAAAATCACAAAAAACAGGGCACGCAAGCTGAAACTTATGGTAATGGGCATACCAAACACCGGCAAATCCACCATTTTAAACATACTTGCAGGAAAAAAGGTTGCAAAAACCGGCAATGTTCCTGCGATAACACGTCATACCCAGAGGATCAGCCTCAAGAATAATATTGATATCTATGATACTCCGGGTATATTATGGCCGGTTATAGAGCCTGAGGAAAAAGCATATATTCTGGCAGCAAGCGGTGCAATTTCAGATTCTGCAATTGACTATCATGATATTGCCTTTTTTGCCGCCGATTTTCTGCTTGGCTCTTACCCTGACCTTTTGATGAAAAGATATAAATTTTTAAAGGCACTGCCGTCAGATGCACATGAACTGCTGGAAAAAATAGGGGCTGCAAGGGGATGCTTAAGGGCAAAGGGCCGCATTGACATGCACAAAGCATCACAGATATTGATACGGGAACTCAGGACTGGTAAAATAGGAAGAATCAGCTTTGAAACACCAAAGGACCTTGAACATGACAATCAATAAAAACAGAATTTACTCCGCAATTCTTTTACTGGGGCTTTTCATCCTCTTTTTTGTATGCCCGCAGGCTTCAGCAAAGACCGCCATACATGAGCTTGTTCCTGAACCGGGTCAGGATCTTCAGTGCGTAAAAATAACACGCACGCTTGAACGTTACCACTACCTTGGCAAACATGTGGACGATGAAATGTCCATGAAAATTTTCAGGCGCTACATCAAAAGGCTTGATCCTGGCAAACGCCTGTTTACTCTGGCTGATATAAAAAAATTCAGGCCATACAGGTTAAAGCTGGATGACGGATTAAAAAGCGGGGATCTTTCCATTGCCTTTAAAATTTTCAATCTGTATATGAAACGCTCGGAGCAGAGGCTTGAATATATATGCACACTTATTCCTTCATGGAAAAAACAATTTGACTTTACAAAAAACGATTCCATGATACTGGACAATAAACTGCGCAGGCGAAAACCCACAATAAAAGACCTTCATGAACTGTGGAAAAAAGAGCTGAAAAACCACATTATAATGCTCATGCTGGACAAACAGGAAAAAAAGCCCATAAAGGACAGGCTTGCCAGAATTTATTCCAACCGCCTGAAACGGCTGAAACAGACCAATTCAAAAGATATTTTCCAGATATTCATGAACAGTGTAACCGCCTGTTTTGATCCCCATACCCAGTATTTCCCTCCCAGGGTTTCAGAAGATTTTGATATTCATATGAGCCTGTCTTTAGAAGGCATAGGAGCGGTTCTCCAGACCGATGACGAATATACCAAGGTTGTCCGCCTTATTCCAAAGGGCCCTGCAGATAAATCCAATCTGCTCATGCCGGGAGATAAGATAATCGGTGTGGGTCAGGGAGAAACAGGAGAAATCAGGGATACCATAGGACAGAGGATAGACAATGTTGTAAAATTGATAAGAGGGCCTAAAAACACCATTGTAAGGCTTAAAATCATTCCTGCGAAAAAAGCAGGTTCCACAATGACAATCAAGATAAAAAGGGACAAGGTCAGGCTTGAGGAACAATCTGCCCAGAAACAACTCATTACCATTAAACACAACCACAGAACACTTAAAATAGGAATTATTGAAATTCCAAATTTTTATATTGATTTCAATGCATATCACAGGGGTGACAAAAATTATAAAAGCACTACAAAAGATGTGAGAAAACTGCTCAGTGAACTGAAAAAAGAAGGCATTGACGGCCTGATAATTGACCTTAGAGATAATGGTGGCGGATCCCTTCAGGAAGCTGACCAGCTGACCGGGCTTTTTTTAAGATCAGGGCCTGTGGTACAGATCAGAACAAAATATCAGACAGGACGCCTGTATGATGATGATCCTTCCATTGAATATAAAGGGCCTTTGATTGTATTGATCAACCGAATGAGTGCCTCTGCTTCTGAAATATTTGCAGGAGCCATAAAAGACTATCACAGGGGAATTATTGCAGGTTCCAGAAGCTTTGGAAAGGGAACGGTTCAGGAGCTGATTCCGCTTGGCAGGGGCAGGTTGAAACTTACCAATGCAAAATTCTACAGAGTATCAGGAGAAAGCACTCAGGAGCGCGGCATCATGCCTGATGTGAAATATCCCCAGATTTACAGGGCAGATAAAACAGGCGAAAGCTCTCTTGACGGTGCCCTTCCCTGGGACACAATTTCCAGCACCTATTACAATTCCTATCCTGACCTTGACAGGGCAAAAAATCAATTGAATACCAGGTATAAAAAAAGAGCTGTCAGGGATCCCGGCCTGATTTATCTTGAAAAAAGGGTGAAACTGATCTCAAGGATCAACTCGGAAACTCATGTTTCCCTGAATCTTGCAACGCGCAAATCAAAAAAGAAAAAATATGAGCTTGCAGAACTTGATATTGAGAACCAGTATTTGAAATCAATGGGTAAAAAGCCCATGAAACATTTTGACCATAATAATATAAAGCCTGAAACAATCAAAAAGATACTTATGGATCAAACCTGTCTTGTGATGACTAAGTTCTCAGACACCTGACAATAATAACAGTATCAGCTGTGT
>CAYOYY010000037.1:0-30812 GCA_964408295.1 uncultured Desulfobacula sp.
GAACCCTCGGTACCCGGTTAGGATACACACGCTTTCCAGGCGTGCACCTTCAGCCATCTCGGTCACCTCTCCTAGGTCATTTATTTCAGGGCAAAATAGTATCTTTTTACCCTTGTGTCAAGGTTTAAACAATGAAACATATTCATCTGAATACTTATTTTTCTGTTCAAAGACAAAAAGCGGAGGCATGACAATACATTGTCCGGCATTGTTCTTTTCAGCACAGATTATCACCCTTTTTGCAGGCTCATGTTTTCTTATATGTACGAACCTTATGCCTGTTATACTGAATTTGCAGGCGGTCATGGCATTGAAAAGATCACAGATCCGTTCCGCAGGAAAGATAACATAGATTCTGCCTCTGGTTTTCAGCAGCCTGGCAGAACATTGTGCAAGCTGGTTGATGTCAAGGCTTATTTCATGTCTTGCCACGGCTTTCCCATGATCAGGGTTTATCCTGCCGGATCCTTTTTTTTTGTACGGTGGATTGGACACAATAATATCTGCTTTGCCGCCTGTGTCAGAGGCGTGTATTTTGTTTATGTCTTTATGGATTATGTTTATGCAATGTTCAAGACCGTTGTTTCTTACATTTTTCCTGGCATAATCAGCCAGGGTTTTCTGTATTTCAATGCCGGTGATTTCAAGGTTGTCTGATTTTTTTGCAACCATGATTGAAATAACGGCGCATCCGCACCCAATATCAATTATTTTTTCTTTGGCCTCAGGCTGTACATGGGCAGCGAGTAAAAAAGCATCCATTGAGCTTCTGTAACCGTTTTCAGGCTGGGACAGACGTATATTGCAGGTATGCAGGGAGTTATCCAAGAATCTTGCCTATTTTGAATTTCAGTTTTTTTATCACAGGACTGCCAAGCTGGCAGTTGATTTTTTCAATCATTTCCTTTTCAAGAAATTTCAGCTGATAAATCCAGGTTGAGCTTGATACATTGACAATGAGTTCACCGTTTTTAAAGGAACATGGTTTTGCATTCATACAGACCGATTCTCCCACGACCTTGTCCCATACTTCCCACACTCTGGTCATCTGGGTGTCCTGTGCCGGCCTGTACCGGGCAAGGGCGGAATTCAGGACATCTGCTATGTGGGTAAGGTCTTTTTTCTTTTTGTTCACATTCTATTTCCTTCCATATAAGTCAGTGGGTATTTTTTAGCATATTATCATGTCTGAATATACACTTAAACTGCTGAAATTTCTGCACTGGTGTCTTGGTCCCGGTTTTTTTGTTTTAAATAAGATATTGCCTTTTTACCCTGATAAATATAAATAAGGTTATATTCTGGTGTGAAACCGGATTTGTTTAAATGAATCAGAAACTAATGCACAGGATACAAAAATTCATGAATTGGGATTGGGAAAAACTTAGAGAAAATCAGCAGAAGTTTGAGCAGAAAAGGGAAGGGGGAGGTGGCCCCGGCATACCAAGGCCGCCACAGATGGATGAGTTTTTCAGGCGTTTTAAAAATTTTAAAGGCTCTGGAATCACTCTGGCTGTGATTGTGGTGCTGGTGGTGATTTTTGGCTCATCAACCTTTTTTACGGTTGAAACTGATGAAGTGGGCGTGATCCAGAGATTCGGCAAATTCACCAGACTTGCACAGCCGGGCCTGAATTTCAAATTGCCGTCCGGGATCGAAAAGGTCACAAAGGTGAAGGTTAAAAGAGTCTACAAGGAAGAATTCGGATTCCAGACAGTCAAGGGATCTAATAATTTCAGGTTTTCCAACAACAGCCCTTCAAGGGAGGCTCTGCTCATGCTCACAGGAGATCTCAATGTGGCTGTGGTTCCCTGGATTGTTCAGTACAGGATTTCCAATCCAAGTGATTATCTGTTCAAGGTAAAGGATGTCAGGGCCATACTCAGAGACATGTCTGAAGCATCCATGAGAACTGTGGTGGGCGACAGAAGCATTAATGAGGTTATCAGTAAACGTGAGGAAATAGCACTTGCAGCCAAACAGATGCTTCAAAAGGAAATGGATATTGCCAGATCCGGAATCAGCATAGTTACAATTGAAATGAAAAAAACCAATGTTCCGGAACCTGTTCAGTCTTCATTCAATGAAGTGAACCAGGCCATTCAGGAAAAGGAACAGACAATCTACAAGGCCAAGGAAGAATATAACAAGGCAGTCCCCCTTGCACGGGGTGAGGCCCAGAGGGTTATCAAGGATGCCCAGGGTTATGCCATTGACAGAATAAACAGGGCACAGGGAGACGCTGCAAAATTCACTGCCATATATAAAGCCTATGCAACGGCAAAGGAAGTGACCAAAAAACGTCTCTATCTTGAATCAATGCTGAAAATTATTCCCCAGCTTGGCAAAAAATATGTAATTGATTCTGAACAGAAAAATGTGCTGCCCCTTCTGAATCTGGGTGCCCAGGGCTCTGTACAGGTTCCAGGAAAACAGATTCCTTAAAAAAAGTGAGTGAAAAATGAATAATACAGTTAAAAGTTTTGGACTTGTGATTGTTTTTATCCTTGCTGTACTGGCATACAGTTCCTGCTATGTTGTTGACGAGACCCAGCAGGTGGTGATTACTCAGTTCGGCAAGGTGGTCGGCAAACCCATCAAGACAGCAGGCTTGAAATTCAAGCTTCCCTTTTTTCAGGTAGCCAATTATTTCCCTAAAAATCTTCTTACCTGGGATGGTGATCCTGGACAGGTTCCCACCAAGGATAAGACTTATATATGGGTGGATACCTTTGCAAGATGGAAGATAGTTGATCCTATCAAGTATTTTCAGACAGTTAACAATGAGTTTGCAGCTTTAGAGCGCCTTGATGATATAATCGGGCCTTCCATGAGAAACCTTGTGACATCATATCCCCTTGTTGAAAGTGTAAGAAATTCCAGCAGACCAATGGATACTTTTGAAAATATAGACAAGGATGTAAGCAAACGCGACCAGTATCAGATCCATCTTGGCCGCGATGAAATTACAAAACGCATTGAACAGCAGGCAAGGGAAAAGCTCAGGCCCTTTGGCATAGAACTTGTGGATGTCAAGATTAAACGCATCAATTACATTGAGAGCGTAAGAAAAGCTGTCTACAAAAGGATGATTGCAGAAAGAAACCAGATTGCTGAGAAATACAGGGCAGAGGGCCGTGGAGAAGCAAGCAATATCAGGGGTGAAAAGGAAAAGGAACTGCAGGTCATAAGATCCAGGGCCTATAAACAGGCTCAGAAAATCAAGGGTGATGCAGATGCCAAGGCCATTAAAATATATGCTGATGCATATGGAGCTGATCCTGATTTTTATGCTTTTTTAAAGACTCTTGAGGTGTACAGAAAAACCCTGCACAAGGATACAAGTCTTGTGCTGTCAACGAATTCTGATTTCATGAAATATTTTAAGGGGATTGAAAAATAAAAATTATGTAAAGAACTTAAGCGGGGCTGAGTATTGAGTCTGGCAAATATGCAACTCAATACTCCCCGTAATGCTATTTTTTCTTTCTTTGATGTCTGGTCTTGGCAAGGAGCTTTCTGTGTTTATGTTTTCTCATCTTTTTTCTTCTCTTTTTAATGACGCTGCTCAAAAAAATCACCTCCTTTATATTTAATTTAATTTTGTTTAAAAATTTGTTAAATATTTACTATAGCGGATATTGATCCCAAAGTCCAATTGTTTATTACATCATGAAAAGGCGGAATATGACAGGTTCGCGTTATTTTAATGCCAAAGAGCTTTTTAAGGTGGATGAGGCCGTAAAAACATCAGAAGAACTTGTGAGTAATTATTTTAAGATGTCTTCGGCCCAGTGGCTCAAGAACAGGTATGATATCAGAACGGCAAGGGATCTTGCCCCCCATGAACGTGTTGAAGGACCCTTTGCCCAGGTCATCAAATATGAAGGCCATAAACAGGATATTGCCTTAAATTCATCTGTCTTCAGCTTTTATAAGGTATGCCTGCAGGATCCTGCCATACTGCAGGCCCTTAACATGAATGAGGGGCTTAACTTGTTTGCTTTTCTTTTATATATTGTTACCCATGAACTGGTTCATATTGTAAGGTTTTCAAAGTTTGAGCAGCGTTATGAAAATAAAAATGAATCAGATGTCACCATGGAAGAAGAACGCAGGGTTCACAGACTCACCCATGCCATTCTTGAGTCTGTTTCAATTTATGGATTGAAACAAGTATTTGAATTTTATAAAGATTGGCTTGTTGTTTCCGGAAACTGATAATCATTAAAAAAATTGTTCAAACCTTCTTGACAAGGGTAAAAGACTAATTATTTTATCTTTGATTTTTCAAGGCGACTTAAAGAAAAATGGAGAAGTAAAATGCCGGTTTATGAGTATCAATGTACAAAGTGTGGAAAAATTGAGGAAGCGTTTCAGAAGATCAGCGACCCACCGCTTGAGACATGTTCTCATTGCAGCGGGCATTTGAAAAAGCTGATTTCCCAGAGCTCATTTCAGCTCAAGGGATCAGGCTGGTATGTCACTGACTACGGCGGATCAAAATCAGGATCAGGAAAAGCATCTGAAGCAAAATCCGAAACTAAATCCAAATCGTCTGAAACAACTTCAAAAAAATCATCAGACTAAAGCCCAGGCAGTTTTTTGAAGTTGAACAAAATAAAAACAATTACATTAACTAAAATAACATGATGTAAAAAGGAGAAAAGTAACCATGAGTTTAAGACCACTTAGTGACAGAATTCTGGTTGAACGTGTCGAAGAGGATTCAAAAACCAAAGGCGGTATAATTATCCCTGATACAGCAAAGGAGAAACCTGCAGAAGGCAAGGTTGTGGCCACTGGTAACGGTCGCATGGGCGAAGACGGCAAACTTCTGCCAATGGACGTTAAAGTCGGTGATCGTGTTCTGTTCAGCAAATACGGCGGAACAGATGTGAAAATTGATGGCATTGATTATCTTATCCTGCGTCAGGATGATGTTCTTGGTGTAATTGAATAACTTAACGATATAAATGGAGATTATTGAAAATGGCAAAAGTGATTAAATATGATGCTAAGGCCCGTGAAGCTATGCTCAAGGGTGTTCAGGCTCTTGCAGATGCAGTTGTAGTGACACTTGGACCCAAAGGCAGAAACGTCGTTATAGAAAAATCCTGGGGCTCACCCAATATTACCAAGGACGGTGTTACCGTTGCAAAGGAAATTGATCTGGAAGACAAGTTTGAAAACATGGGCGCCCAGATGGTAAAGGAAGTGTCCAGCAAAACTTCTGACATGGCAGGTGACGGAACAACAACAGCTACCGTTCTTGCACGAGCAATATATGAAAACGGTCAGAAACTTGTGGTTGCAGGTAACAATCCGATGGGTATCAAACGCGGTATTGACAAGGCTGTTGCCAAGGTTGTTGAAGAACTTGAAAAAATGGCAAAACCGACCAAAGATCAGAATGAAATTGCCCAGGTCGGAACCATTTCAGCAAATAATGATGAAACCATCGGCAACATCATTGCCGAGGCAATGGATAAGGTCGGTAAAGAAGGTGTTATCACCGTTGAAGAAGCAAAATCAATGGATACAACCCTTGATGTTGTTGAAGGTATGCAGTTTGACCGCGGTTATCTTTCTCCCTATTTTGTAACAGATACTGAAAAGATGGTCGTATCCCTTGAAAATCCTTTTATCCTGATCTGCGATAAAAAGATTTCATCCATGAAAGACCTTCTTCCCATTCTTGAGGAAATTGCCAAGACAGGCAAACCTCTTGTTATTGTTGCAGAAGATGTTGAAGGCGAAGCACTTGCCACTCTGGTTGTCAACAAACTTCGCGGTACCCTGAATGTGGCTGCTGTAAAAGCTCCCGGATTTGGTGACAGAAGAAAAGCCATGCTTGAAGACATTGCTGTTCTGACAGGTGGTCAGGTTGTTTCAGAAGATATCGGGCTTAAACTGGAAAATGTGACCATTCAGGATCTTGGTCAGGCAAAATCTGTTACAATTGATAAAGACAATACCACAATTGTTGACGGAGCAGGCTCCAGAGAGGCTCTTGAAGGTCGCGTGAAAATGATTCGTGCCCAGGTTGAGGAAACTTCTTCTGACTATGACAGGGAAAAACTGCAGGAAAGACTTGCCAAACTTGTTGGCGGAGTTGCAGTTATCAATGTCGGCGCAGCAACTGAAACTGAAATGAAGGAAAAGAAAGCAAGAGTGGAAGATGCTCTTAATGCAACACGTGCAGCAGTTGAGGAAGGCATTGTCCCCGGCGGCGGAGTTGCCCTTGTAAGAAGCATTAAAGCTCTTGAGTCCCTTGAACTTGAAGGCGAGGAAAAACTTGGGGTTCAGGTTATTGCCAGAGCCATTGAGGAACCCTTGAGAAAAATTGCTGACAACGCAGGCGTTGAAGGCTCTGTTGTTATCAATAAGGTCAAGGAAGGCGAAGGCGCATTTGGTTACAATGCAAGAACCGATGTATATGAAGACCTGATTGAAGCAGGTGTTATTGATCCTAAAAAAGTTGTCCGTTTTGCACTTCAGAATGCAGCAAGCGTTGCATCTGTCATGCTGACCACTGAAGCCATGATAGCTGAAAAACCTGAAGAAAATGCAGCAGGTGCTGGAATGGCAGGCGGAATGCCCGGCGGCGGAATGGGCGGAATGGGCGGAGGAATGCCCGGAATGATGTAAAAATTAATAAGTTTTAATTTTACATATATCAAGTGAACAAAACCCCTGTGCAGAATCGGCGCAGGGGTTTTGTTGTCTGTAAATGGCAGGAATGCCGCTTTAATAAGCACTTGACATGGAATGCCTGCTCATATACTTAGTTTTATTAAAATTTATATATTTATTTTACCTTATATCTGAAAAATAGATTTTAAGAGAGGGGTTATGTCCACACAAACTCTTGGGTTATTTTACATGTTGAGCGATTCAGGCCCGGTTGTTAAATTTATTCTGCTGGTTTTATTGTTTTTTTCCATCATGTCCTGGGCAATTGTTTTTATAAAATTCAGATATATCAGAAAAGCTTTTAAGGAATCTGCTGAATTTACTGATATTTTCTGGCAGTGCCGCAACCTTGCAGATGCATTTTCAAAGGCCAAGGCCTTAAGATCCTGTCCCACGGCCAGAATTTTTATTACAGCCTATATGGAAATGGCAAGATCAGATGGCAAGGACAAAACCCAGACCTCATACTTTCAGGCTGTGGGGAGTATAAAAAGAACCATAAACCGCACCATAGGGGTGGAAATAAGACGCCTTGTCCAGTTGGTGCCTTTTCTTGCAACAGCAGGAAATACAGCTCCGTTTATAGGCCTTTTTGGAACAGTAATGGGTATAATGGATACTTTCCAAGGTATCGGTCTGAGCGGTTCGGCAAGCCTTGCAGTGGTTGCTCCCGGAATTTCTGAAGCCCTGGTGGCCACTGCGGCAGGCCTTGCCGTGGCAATTCCTTCTGTTATTGCATATAATTATTTTACTGACAGAATAAGAGCCCTGGATTCTGAACTGCAGAGTTTTGGCTCTGATATCCTCAACATAATGGAACGTGATATCCAAAAACAGCTGGAGGTATGATGTATACAGGTTCAGGTGATAACCAGTTCATGTCAGAGATAAATGTTACTCCTTTTGTTGATGTCATGCTTGTTCTGCTCATTATTTTCATGGTTACAGCTCCCATGATGGTGCAGGGCGTTGACGTCAATCTTCCCAGGGCCAGCTCAAAGCCTCTCAAGGAGGCCAAAGACAGGCTTGTCATTTCCATTGACAATGATCTTAGGGTGTTTATCAATGATCAGGTTGTGAGTGTGGAATTTCTGACCCAGAAACTTACTGCCATACTGGAAAATCTGGATGAAAAAAACGTTTATCTTAAAGCTGATAAAAAAGTGCCCTATGGTGTTGTTGTTAATGTAATGTCCAAGATAAAAAAGGCGGGTGTGAAAAATCTTGGTATGATTACCCTGCCTGAAAATGAGAAAAAATCCTGACTGGTGGGTATGAATTTACGGAAAAATCTAACCGGTAAAGACAGCTTTTTCTCTGGTTCGTCCATGCATTCAGGCAGGGTGATTGCATTGTTTTTCTGTGCTTCCATGCTTGTGCATATACTTGCTTTTGCAGGATTTGTTGTCTTTAGCACCCTGAAACATGTAAAACCTCTGCCCTCGGTCATCAAAGTGGATCTTGTATCATTTACTCCTGAGCCTGTACTTGCAGATTCTGCAAAAAACGAAAAACCTGCTGCAAAATCAGGTGCACCAGCCAGTCTGAAACCAAAATCTGTAAAACCAAAACCCCGAAAGATCCCTGTTATCAAGCCTGACATCAGCCTGAAAGCCAAACCTGTGAATTTAAAGAAACTTATGGCAAAACAATTGAAAAAATCCAGGAAAAAAAAGCCTGTTAAGCCCAAGGTTCAGAAACATCAGGTCAAAGAACAGAAAAAACCGGGAAAAAACATACAGCATACTGTTGAAAAAACTGAAAATCAGGATGAAAAAAGGATTGCCCAGGCCCTGAAACGCTTGCAGGAAAAAGTGGCAGGTCAGGGCGGCAGAAAAGGCACTGGTAAGGATGCATCTGCTTCCGGTCAGAAGGGATATAAGCCCATTGATTTATATAAAATGGTTATGGGTTCTGCAATAAAACAGAACTGGGTATATAATGATATCCTTGCCGGGATGAATCAGAATCTTGAAGTCAGAATTCTGATTAAGATTTTAAGAAATGGGGAAATAAGGGATATTATTTATGAAACCAGATCCGGGAACCGCTATCTTGATGAATCTGCAAAAAGGGCAATCAAAAAAGCCAATCCGCTTCCCCCTCTGCCGGCTGGAATGTATTCATATGATGTATTGATAGCATTTACTCCAAAGGGCTTGAAATAAAAAATGGTTTTAATTGGACTGAATAAGGGGTATGGTGACTGTGTCATGGAAAACAGATTAATATATCGTATATTGTGCCATTGGGCTGGAATATTTTTTTTATTTTCTTTATTTATTGCCCCATGCACTGCCCGTGCCTATGATTATATAAATATTTCCAATCCCTTCATAAAAAAAACTCCTGTTGCAGTTCCGGAATTCAAGATGTTTACCGGGCATTCTGCAGAAATCAGTGCAGGAAAGCATGCAAGACAGATTCTGGACCAGTCTCTTGATTTTACAGGCTATCTTAAAACAATGGATCCTGCGGCATTTTTGTCCGAACCTTCCAAAACAGGCATTCAGCTTGGTCAGATAAATTTCAGAGACTGGACAGGAATCGGGGCAGAGCTGCTGATTACAGGTGGAATACTGGAAAAAAACGGCAAGGTAAAGATTGAACTGAGACTTTTTGATACATTCACTACAAGCCTTATTGTAGGCAAATTATATTCTGGGCCTGCCTCACAGATCAGGAAGATGATTCACATGTTCTGCAGTGAGATTTCCCATAAACTGACCGGAAAATGGGGGGTATTCAACAGCAAAATAGCTTTTGTTTCAACAATCAATGGTCATAAGGAAATATTTACATGTGATTTTGACGGTTACAATATAAAACAGCTTACATTTCACAGGAGCATAAGCCTTTCTCCTGCATGGTCATATGATGGCAAATGGCTTGCCTATGTTTCCTATGCACATGGCGGGCCTGATATTTTCATAAGAAATCTTAAAGAAAAAAGAGGGGCCATTGTAAACTACAAGGGGATGAATATATCCCCTTCATGGATGCCTGGCCATGCTGAACTTGCCGCAACATTAAGTTTTTCAGGAGATCCTGAAATTTATTTATTGACCCTTAAGGGAGAAATTATTAAAAGAGTAACTAAAAGCTGGGGGATTGATGTGTCACCTCAATTTTCACCTGATGGTAAAAAAATAGTTTTTACTTCAAAAAGAGCAGGCACTCCCCAGATATATATAAAAGATCTTGAATCAGGGGAGGTAAGGCGCTTGACCTTTGCAGGATTTAATAATACTTCACCTGCCTGGTCACCGGACGGCAGAAAAATTGCCTATGTGGGAATAAAAGATGATAATATCAATATTTACATCATGGATATTGATTCTGGAATGCCGGTTCAGCTTACCATGAATTCAGGAGATAATGAGGATCCCTGCTGGTCTCCTGACGGCAGTATGCTGTGCTTTACCTCTGACAGACAGGGCGGAATTCCGAGGATATTTGTGATGAATGCATCAGGAACTGACCAGCGCATGCTTTTCAAGCTGAAGGGCAGACAGACGCAGCCGGCCTGGTCAGTATCAGCAGCTGTTACGGATTGATGATAAATATAATATTTATTAACTGAACAAGGAGGAAAATGAAAATGAAAAATCGAGTGTGGATGAACATTCTTTTGGCTGTTCTTGTTGCAGGGCTTTTTCTGACGGTATCATGTGCCAAGAAAACAGTTGTAACCGATGCAACCACCATTGAAGATCAGGCCAAGACCAAAGCTCAGCAGGATGCAGAAGCAAAGGCCAAACAGGAAGCAGAACGTATTGCCCAGCAGAAACTTGCAGACCAGCGTGCAAAAGAGCAGGCAGTTAAGGAAGCAAAGATTGCCGCAGCAAAACAGCGTTTCATAAATCAGAATGTACATTTTGCGTTTGACAGCTCAGATCTGAGCTCCATGGCAAAAACAATTCTCAAGGAAAAGGCTGTATGGCTGAAAGCCAATCCCATGGTATCAGTCACAATTGAAGGCCATTGTGACGAACGCGGCACAACCGAGTACAACCTTGCCCTGGGCGAACGCAGAGCCGAAGCTGTCAAAGCATATATGATTGATCTTGGCATTTCTGCTTCCCGCCTTAACACCATAAGCTATGGTGAGGAACGTCCGCTTGATACCCGTAAAACAGAGGAAGCTTACAGGAAAAACAGGCGCGCTCATTTTGTGATCAATTGATGATATATGTAAAAAATACTTTGGTTCAGGCGCATGATATTATAAAGATTAAGATATATCATGCGCCTGAATTGGGCTGGGTTTTGTAATTTTTGGAGTTAAATCATGAAAAAGGTCTGTTTGTTTTGTGTTTTGACCGGGTTGATCTTCATCAGCGCCTGTGTGGAACCGCAGCAGTTTACTGCACTTGAGAACAGGGTTGCTTCCCTTGAAATGAATAACAGCCGGCAGGTTGCCAGGCAGACCCGGCAAAATGAGCAGGCCCGCATGAAATTTGAAAAAAAACTGGCTACAATTGAAAAAAAACTTGATAATGCTCCTGCAATAACCAAGGAGGAATACGCAGAACTCAAGTATGCACTAAGATCATGCAGGGAAGATATCCAGCGTCTTAAAGGCTCTGTTGAAGAGCTAAATCACCGCATCGACACTCTGGAACATCACAGTTCCCAGGATACGGAAAAAAAACTGACAAGGCTTGACCAGGCAATTTCCAGAAACTATGAAAAACTGATCCGTATTGAAAAATATATGGGATTTGAACCTTCAGCCGGGGGTGAGCCTGAAAAAACATCATCCAGATCAGGAGAAGCTTCAGCTGGTTCTGTAAACCAGGATGATGCCACAAAATTGTACAATGAAGCAAAAAAACTGCTTGATGAAGGTGATACAACAAACGCACGCATTAAATTTGAAAATTTCATCAATAAATACCCTGATTCCGACCGGGCTGACAATGCCAGATTCTGGATAGCTGACAGCTATTATTATGAGAAATGGTTTGAAAAAGCCATACTGGAATATCAGAAGGTAATTGAAAAATATCCTGATAGCAATAAATCTGCTGCTGCACGGCTCAAACAGGGATATGCCTTTGCTGAACTGGGTGAAAAAGCCAATGCAAGACTGATTTTAAAGGAACTGATCAAAAAATATCCTGATTCTCCTGAAGCAAAATATGCCAGGGAAAAATTAAAAAATTTGAAATAAGTCTTATCTGGATTTTATGATTAAGGTTGTGGGAATTGATCCTGGTCTTGCCGGAACAGGCATAGGGGTCGTACAGGGAGATTCAAGAAAGATCTGTGGCTATTCATTCGGCAGTATCGCAACAAATGCGAATGATCCTGTTTCTTTAAGACTTCATATCATTTATTCCAAGATCCTGGATTTTTTACAGGAACAGCAGCCTGATCATGTGGTGATTGAAGATATATACTCCCTTGAAAAATATCCCGGATCAGGTATTATGCTTGGCAAGGTTTCAGGAGTCATTCTTGTGGCAGCTTTTAAAGCAGGCCTTGATGCAGAGGAAATTCCTGTAAGAGAGGTGAAAAAAATCATTTCCGGCAACGGGCGTGCTGACAAATTTCAGATGGAAAGGGCTGTGCGTCATTTATTGAATCATGATGGAAAAATCAGACCCTTCCATGCTTCAGACGCATTAGGGCTTGCGCTGACAGGTTATTACAGGCATCAAAGGACATTATGATAGGGTATCTTGAAGGAAAAATTCTTCATTCAGGCCAGGATAATATTCTGTTGCTGGCAGGCAGCACAGGCTATGAACTGACAGTGAACCAAAGGCTTGCCGAAAAACTTGCCAATGCCGGCAGGGATGATGTAACAGCTTTGTATGTCTATTACCATCAGACTGAAAGACAGCCCAAACCTGTATTGATAGGATTTGAAACCTTTGAGGAAAAACAGTTTTTCCAGATATTCATTACCGTGGCTGCAATAGGTCCATTAAAGGCTGTGAAAGCCATGAGCTGTCCTGCCGGGGATATAGCTGCCGCCATTGAGAACAAGGATGTGAAATTTTTAACCGGTCTGAACGGAATAGGTAAAAGAACTGCAGAAAAAATAATTGCAACTCTTCACGGAAAACTGGAGAAATTCGTTATTCTGTCCGGTGGTTCAGATCAGGAAAATAAAGTGCAGGTGCAGGCGGAAAAATCAAAAATAGCTGAACAGGTGGCAGATGTTCTTGTCGAGCAGCTTGGGCATTCCACAGGTTCTGCCAGAAGAATGATAGCAGAGGCCCTTGCAAGAAACACCATGATTTCAACGCCGGAGGAGCTTTTTGATGAAATATTTCGGGAGAATGGATAATAATGGCAAATGATATTCTTTCATACTCTTCCGATTCTTCAGATAAAAAAGGAATTGTGACTTCCCGCAGAACATATGATGACCTGTGTTCTGATATTGTATCCTTAAGGCCCACAGGATTTAAGGATTACATAGGGCAGGATGATACTGTGAAAACCCTCAAGATAGCCATTCAGGCTGCCAAAATGCGCAATGAGCCGCTTGAACATATATTGCTGCACGGTCCTCCAGGGCTTGGCAAGACCACAATTTCCCATATAATTGCCAATGAAATGGGAAAGGATCTGACCATAACTTCCGGGCCCACACTTGAAAAGGGCGGAGATCTCATAGGAATTTTAACCAACCTTGGGGAAGGTGATATTCTTTTTATTGATGAAATTCACAGAATTCCCAAGGTGATTGAAGAATTTTTATATCCTGCAATGGAGGATTTTGCAGTTGATTTTATTTTTGACAAGGGAATCCATGCACGAAGCCACAGATACAGGCTCAAACAATTTGTTCTGATCGGAGCAACCACTAGGGTTGGGCTTTTATCCTCTCCTTTGCGTGACAGGTTCGGGATTTTCAGAACACTTGATTTTTATTCCAGCGATCAGCTGGCTGTCATTATCAAACGCTCTGCGTCCCTTTTGCAGGCCTGGATTTCAGAGGACGGAGCACTGGAGCTTGCAGGCAGGTCCAGGGGAACTCCCAGGATTGCAAACCGGCTTTTAAAAAGAGTCCGGGATTATTCCCAGGTCAAATCAGATGGCAGGATAACCCGTGAAAACGTCAGGGCAGCACTTGAGCTTGAGGGCATTGATGCATTGGGACTGACATGTCTTGACCGCAATTATCTTAAAACCATAATTGATTTTTACCATGGAGGCCCCGTGGGAATTGAAGCCATTGCAGCAACTTTGCAGGAAGAAACAGATACTCTGGTGGATGTTGTGGAACCCTTTCTTTTGAAAATCGGTCTGGTTCTGAGGACATCCAGCGGCAGAAAGGCATCTGAAAAAGCTTATAAACATCTTAAACTTAAACAATAACAGGCAATTGACAGAATAATATTATCTTTTCCATGGAAACAATTTTCAGAACAATCAGATCAAAACATTTTTATATGATTTTAATGTGCATGATTTTTCAGGTGTTTTCTGCTGAAGGGTCTGCAGCTGTTCATAAGATACCTTCATGCATTATCAGGCTGCCTGACAATGAAAATGCCATAGTCGTTGAAAAATCAACCCAGACTCTTTATCTTTATGGATCAGAAAACAATGTCCCTGTACTCAGATTCAGTTTTCCGTGTTCAACAGGAGAGGTAAACGGAACTAAACAGAAAGCAGGGGACAGAAAGACTCCTGAAGGAATTTATTTTCTAAAGGACAGATATGATGACAAATATCTGTCTCCTGTATACGGTAAAAAAGCCTTTCCCACTGATTACCCGAATTTCATTGATCAGAGGGCAGGCAGAGACGGCTCTGCCATCTGGCTGCACGGGACTAACAAGAAATTGAAGCCCATGGATTCAAACGGGTGTATTGCCATGGAAAACGCCAGTATTGTCAAATTGTCGAAATTCATCACCCTTGATTCCACTGCTGTCATTATAGCGGATAAGATCAGCATGGAGGACAGTGGGGTTGTCTGTGCTGTGCAGAAACCTGTAGCTGAGATGATCAACAGATGGGTGGATGCATTTGAAACTGAAACTTATCATGAATATCTGGGCTTTTATTCTTCCTCTTATCTGCCTGACATGAGCTGGTGGGAACAATGGGTTAAAATCAGAAAAAAACTCATTGAATCAGGTTCTAAAATACATGTGAAAACCTCGCGAATGGGAATATACCGTCATGGCAATATTCTTGTTGCTCTGTTTGACTATGGGTTTGTTTCAGAAAACCGGGCAATATCTGTGGGAAAACGCAAATTGTTTCTGAAAATCAGGAATGGTTCCTGTGAAATCATCGGAGATGTTTTTCAAAAGGTTTCAAAGAGGTTTTCAGGGGGGGAGAACCCTTTGACCGCGGCAGCAGGGTTGCTTGTCAGGCCTGTGTTTTCAAAGGATGCCGTTCTTGCTGTGCTTCATCAATGGATGTCTGCATGGTCGGCAAAGGATATGAAAAAATATGCTTCATTCTATGCTGATGATTTTGTGTCAGACGGCATGAACAAATCCTTATGGGTTAAAAGAAAAGCCAGGCTTGCAGCAAGATATAGATTTATTCGTGTTTCAGGCAGGGATTTTAAGATTGTTCCCGCCAGATCCGGAAATACATGTGAGGTTTCTTTTTTCCAGACCTATAAATCCAGCGGCTTAACAACCAGCGGGATCAAGAAAATCAAACTTGTTAATAAAGGTGGATCATGGAAGATATATCGAGAGAGCTGGAAAGGCAGATAGCGCAGTCAAAGCCCAAACCTTACAGGATGAGCCAGGAAGCCCAGATTCTGATTGTGGATAATCTGGGGAACATCAGATCCGGTGCTCATCTGAAGCAGATGGCTGTTATTTTATCGTTTGTCAGTGCTGTATGTTTTGTGGCAGCTGTTTTATTCTATTTTTTTTATACGGATTTGTCAAAAAAACAGGCAAGAATCATAAAAAAGCTGGCTGCCACTGAAACCATGGTGGAAAAACTGACCAGGGAAAAAGAAGTTCTGATGGCAAGAATTGTCATCTCTGGAAAAGAGCTTAAAACCTCTGAAAAAAAAGAGGTCAGAAAGAAATCTGCTCCTGCTGTTGTGGGAAAAAAAACCATGCTTTCCAAAAAAACAGAGACCAGGAAAAAAACTGCGGAAACTGTGAACAAACCGGACAGACCTGTAAAATCCGAAACTGCCGAGGTGTTGCAGGCCGGCAAATCAGGCAAGCCCGGGAAAACCCTACCCATTCCTGACAAGACCTCTGTTCAGACAGCAGTATCTGAGGTTGTGGCTGCAAAACCAAGTACAATTTCAGTTGAAAAATTTACCGTTGTTAATGATGCCGGATCAGGAAATATTCTGGTCAGGTTTGATATAAGAAATATTTCAACAGAACCCGGAGATGTTTCAGGCAGGATTTTCACCATTCTGAAACCTGATAATGGATCTGAAGATAAATGGCTTGTGGTGCCTGCTTCACGATTAAAGAACGGGGTTCCGTCTGATTATAAGAAAGGCCAGTATTTTTCAATTGCCCATTTTAAACCTGTTAAATTCAGAATTAAAAATCAGACAGCAGCAGGGCCTGGCTTCTTCAAAAAAGCTTCCATCTTTATTTTCAGCACAAATGGGGAGTTGATTTTTCAAAAGGCCATAGATATTACAGAAAGCGGGAAATAAATAAAAGGAGATGTGCCGTGGCAAAAAAAAATAACAAAAACCTGTCAATAATTGATAAGGAACTTAGGATTGAAGGGTCAATATCCAGTACAGGCAAACTGATCATCAAAGGACAGGTGGATGGAACAATTAAGGGTGATGTGGTTATTATCGCAGAAGACGGCAGGGTGAATTCAAGTTCCACCAGAGTATCAAGCATTACCATAGGCGGAAAATTTGAAGGCGAAGTTATAGCTTCCAAGGAATTGATTATTCTTGCCACAGGCATTTGTGCAGGTAAGGTGGAGTGCAAGGATCTCATTGTGGAAAACGGCGGTGTGCTGAATGCAGAAGTGTCATGCAAGACTTCCAGCAAGTTTGACCCGGGAAAGAAAAGCGCTCATGCATCAGGGCTTGGTGAGCACCGCAGTTCAAAGGGCTCAAAACAGATTGAGCTTTAATTTTTGCTTGACATAAGCATAAAAATTATGTAAACATTACTGATTGTGTTTATGAAGAGGAGCTTGAGAAAATTGAAAAAATATACTTATAGTGCAAAACGGTCCGACAACAAGGAAAAGTGGTGCGTTATTGACGCAAAAGACAAAGTTCTTGGCAGGCTTGCATCCCAGATTGCCTACAGAATCCGCGGGAAACATAATCCCCTTTTTACTCCCCATGTGGATACAGGAGACTGGATTATTGTTATTAATGCAGATAAGATCCGTATGACAGGGAACAAACTGGAACAAAAGAAATATTATCGTCATTCAGGATATGTGGGCAGCCTTAAGACCACGACTGCAAAGGAAATGCTGGCAGAAAAACCCGAAGAGCTGATAAAAAAAGCAGTCAGGGGCATGCTTCCCAAGAACAGGCTTGGCAGAAAACTTAATAAAAAATTGTTTGTGTATGCAGGCGACAAGCATCCACATGCTGCTCAGACGCCTGAACTCATAGAACTTTAAGGAATAAGAATAAAAGGACGCGATAAATCTCAATGGAAAGTGGAAACGTATTTTATGCGACTGGCAAGAGAAAAGACTCTGTAGCTAAGGTATGGCTGACCCCTGGCACCGGCAAGATCATCATCAACGACAAGGATCTTAATGATTATTTTGAATTGGATGTGACAAGGGATCTGCTTTCATCTCCTCTTGTTCTTACAGATAAGAGAGATTCTTTTGATGTGAAGGTTACAGTGAAAGGCGGCGGTAAATCAGGACAGGCAGGGGCAATCCGCCTTGGTGTGTCCAAGGCCCTTGAACTTTCAGATCCTGATTTAAGAGGTGTCCTGAAAAGTGCTGGTTTTCTTACAAGGGATTCCAGGACAAAAGAACGTAAAAAATACGGTAAAAAAGGCGCAAGAGCAAGCTTCCAGTTTTCAAAAAGATAGTCCTTTCATGTTGTGCCTCCATGCAGGATGTCCTGCTGGGATATGGCATGGTTTAAGGAATCAAAAGGGACAAAAATTATTTTTGTCCCTTTTTGTACTGGAGAACCGGGGTGATGAAAACCTATCTTTTTTATGATACTGAGACAACGGGCCTGAGCCCGTATTTTGATCAGGTACTGACCTTTGCCTGTATCAGAACCGACCCTGAACTGAATGAGCTTGACCGTACCGCAATTACCATCCGACTGCGAGAGGATATCATACCGTCTCCTGGCGCATTTCTCACCCATGGGCTGAGCTTTGACGAGCTTGAATCCGGAATCTGTGAATATCAGGCTGCCAGAAAAATTCATGAGCTTGTGAATTTCCCTTCCACCGTCAGTGTGGGATACAATTCCCTGGAATTTGACGACGAATTTTTACGGTTCATGTTTTATCGTAACCTGCTTGACCCGTATACCCATCAGTATAAAAACAATTGCAGCAGAATGGATATCCTGCCTGTTGCTCTGATTTTCAGGCTTTTTTGTCCTGAGGCGCTGAAATGGCCGTCCGTGGACGGCAAACCAAGCCTGAAGCTTGAATTGATTGCCAGTGAAAATAATTTTGTCACCTCAGGAAGGGCCCATGAAGCCATGAGTGATGTTGAGGCCCTGATTGCCCTTTGCAGAAAATTGCGCCCCCATGGAAAAATATGGAACTATACTCTTGATTTTTTTGATAGAAAAAAGGATGAAACAAGGATCCACAAAATTAAAACCAGCCTTGATATCAGTGGTCAGGCCTTTAAACTATGCATAATGGCCAACCCTTCTTTTGGTTCTGAAAATAATTATCTTGCGCCGGTCATATATCTGGGCAAATCTCTTGTATATTCCAATCAGAGCCTGTGGTTGCGCCTTGACGGGGAAGATATTCTGGGTCTGGATACGAATTCAGACATCAGCGATACTTTTGTGATAAGAAAACGTTACGGAGATGCAAGAATAGTATTGCCTGCCCTTGAAAGATTCTGGCAGAAACTTTCTGAAACTGCCAGGAATGCAGCCCAACTGAATATTAAAGAACTTAGTGGGCATGCCAGCAGATTCTCTGAATATATACGTTATCACAAGGCCTATGAATATCCTGTCATTCCTGAGCTTGACTGCGATGCTGCACTTTATCAGGATGGATTTTTTACCTGGGATGAGAAAAAACAGATTGAAACCTTCCATGAGGCTCCTGATCGTCTGAAAACAGATGTTTTGAAAACCATGACAAGCCCCAGGATAAAATCCCTTGCCAGCCGCATAATTGCGCGTAATTTTAAAAATTATTCTGATATTGACACTCAGGGTATGTGGAACCAATATCTTGCATGTCTGGTATCGGATTTGCCGGAGGATCAGATTACAGGATACAGAGGTGATGCAAAATTTAACCTCAGCATGGGGCTTGAGGCTCTGGAATCAGTGACCTCAACAATTGACCGCCATGATACTGAGCGCAGAAAGATTGTTGAATGGCTTGAGGCCTATATTAAGGGACGCAGTTCTGTCAATCCAGCCGGCTGAGCTTTTTGAGAGTTTCTATCTGGGCCTGGTGTATGAATTTATTCAAAGAGGCTTCAGCATTCTGTTTAAGATTTAAAAATTTCACTCCTGCCAGAATGCAGGTATCTGAATATTTCATGTTGACTCTTGTTACCTGTGCCTTGACAGTAATGATATCAACAGGTTTGTCAAACTTTATGTTTATGAGAATAATGCCTGCCATAAGCTTTTCCCCTGTTTTCACGGCAATTGCAAAGGGGTTTGGATTTTTCTTTTTTCCTCTGGGGATCACAAGCCCAAGCCCGTTTAAGGAAATATCCCTGATGAAAAAGTCATCAGGACTTGCATATTTTATATCTTTGTATGCAATTTTTGCCTTGATAATATAGTTTTCACCCAGTGGCAGTCTGAAAGCCGAACGGACATTGGTTTCACGTACCGGCGGTTCATAGGATAACTGCACTGCAGGAACATGGGATTTATTGGCCAGGGGATACCGGGGTATTATTTTAAAGCCTGTGCATTTCAGTCCCACTCTGAGCCGTCTTTTAGAAGTCTGGATTATCGTTGTGATATCAAGCTGTCTGAAACTTGTATGCTTTGAAAAGGGAGGGGTGGTTTGAGCTATAATTATTTTGCGGCGTTTAAAATCAATATCATAGATAATTGATGATCTTGAATAGGGTGTAAGAGAATCAATATCAAATACCATATCCACCCCGATTGACGGTAAAAATATCTGATTGATTTCAAAAGCCATGGCAAAAAAAAGCCGGGCAGCACCTGCCACCCCAGATACTGCCCGAGCCGAATTCTTTTTTGTCTATTTTACTGCGTCTTTGAGTGCTTTTCCAGGGACAAATTTAGGAACATTTCTTGCCGGTATGTCGATTTCTTTACCGGTCTGGGGGTTTCTTCCTTTTCTGGCTTTTCTTTCAGCTGTCTTGAATGTTCCAAAACCAACCAGCGTGACAGAATCATTGTTGGCAAGAGCTTCTGTAATGGCTTTTATTGTGCAGTCAACTGCAGCCTGAGCTTCTTTTTTGCTGTTAAGTACTTCTGAAACCTTGTTGATTAAATCTCCTTTGTTCATCTTGATCACTCCTTTTCTTAGGTTTTAGAAATTTGTTAAAACTAAATTTGTCACCGACAATTGTGTTAAATTAATTTGAATCAGCTTTTTAGCGTACGTTACGTGGTTGAGAAGTGCGTGTCAAGTATTTATTCACATTTTCCCGAAATTTGTTGCCATAAGATCGGTAAAAATATAAAATCAGGCCTAAAAGGGAGGTAGATATGGATGCAGCACTGGTTAACCCGTTTATTGAAGGCACTTTGCATATTCTTGATACAACTGCTTTTGTCAAAGTGAAACCTGAGCCCTTTTTTCTTAAAAAGGACCGTAAACATCTTGGAGATATTTCAGGGTTTCTTGAAATATCAGGAGATCTTTCCGGTACCGCCGCCATAAGTTTTTCAGAAAAAAGCATACTTGGTATTGTGTCTGCAATGTTTGGCGAGGACATGACTGAAATCAATGAAGAAATTCATGATGCAGTGGGAGAGATAAGTAACATGGTTGCAGGCCATGTCACCACCAAGGTTGCAGAGCTTGGCAAAAAGATCAAGGTCAAGTTCAGAGAACTTAAAATTGGCCGGGATGAATCCATCGACCATATAAAAGGCCCGCCCCATGTTCTTGCAATTCCCTTCAGAACAACCAAGGGCAAGGTAGTTATTGAAATCTGTTACGGGGACGAATCTGCTTCTTAAATCATATTGAAATACCATTGAATCAGGTCGGGGCCGAAAAAAACATATATGACAGCCCCGAATGAAAGAAACGGGCCAAAAGGTATTTTAAAGCTTATGTCAAAGCTTTTATTATGCGCCATGAGCCCAAGAGCAGATAAAGTGCCTATAAAAGATCCTGCAAAAATAATGAAAAAAACTCCCTTGGGCCCTGTGGCAGCGCCTATCATAGCCATCAGCTTTATATCTCCTCCTCCCATGCCCTGCTGTTTTCTTACAAGATAATAGCACAGGGCCACAAGGCCTAGGCTGCCGCCGCCTGCCAATATGCCTGTTATGGTTTTTTGTATTGTCATTTCAGGGACAAACCAGAATGAAGATGCAAAAACAATGATGCCAGGCAGGGAAATGATATCCGGAATGATCTGGTGATCCAGGTCAATGAAACTTATTGTGATCAGAACGCATATGAATGCAAACCAGTAGACCGCCGCAGGAGTTAAGCCATATCTGTAGAGCACAAGAACTGCAAAAATACCGGTCATAAGCTCCACAAGAGGATATCTTGCCGGAATTTTCATATTGCAGAACCTGCATCTGCCTTTGAGCATGATGTACCCTATCAGGGGGATATTAAAGTAAAATGCAATTGGTTTTTTGCAGCCGGGGCAAAATGATCCCGGACGTACAATGGACATGTTTTCCGGGATTCTGTATATGCATACATTAAGAAAACTGCCCATGCATATTCCGGTTATGAACGCAAACAACGCAGGTACAGGGGAAAAAACAGTCATTATAAATTCACTTTCATTAAATAAAAAATCAGAATATATTGTCTTCCTTTATCGGACGTTAAAAATATTTTTGCAAGGATATTGTAAAACAGAAAATATGGTTTATTGTAAAGGGTAAGCTTAAATTTTTCTCACTGAATGTAATGGTTGGCAGGCTGACTTTTTTCATTCAGTGTTTTTATTATAGGAATATGAAGGAGTGCAGATGGCTGAAGCAGATATTGATGATCTGATTGAAATTATTGAAAAAGAAACCAATATCGAGGATATTCCGACCACTCTTCCCATGATGCCGGTCAGGGATGTTGTGGTTTTTACCGACATGCTGCTTCCATTATTTGTCGGGCGGGATAAATCCATAAGAGCTGTTGAAGAAAGTCTTGAAAACGACAGATATATATTTCTGTCAGCCCAGAAAAATTCTGAAGTTGAAAAACCCGGGGTGGAAGATATTTATACTGTCGGGACAATTGCCAGAATCCAGAAAATGATAAAGCTGCCGGACGGCAGGATAAAAGCCCTTGTTCAGGGGCTTGTAAAGGCAAGGATACTGGATTATGTCAGAAAAAGAAGTTTTTTCAAGGTGCGTATAGAATTTCTTGAAGAAGCCGAGCCTGAAGCTGAACTCACCATTGAGCAGGAAGCTCTCATGCGTAATGTCAGAGAATCAAGTGAAAAACTGCTTGCGCTTAAAGGGGAATTGTCAGGGGATGTGGGAGATCTGCTGTCTCATATTGAATCTCCCGGCAAACTTGCAGATCTTGTCGGGTCCAATCTGAACCTCAAGGTTGAAGACGCTCAGAAACTGCTTGAGATCACAGATCCGTTTGAACGTCTTAAAAAAGTCAATGACATGCTTGCAAGAGAGCTTGATCTTTCAACGGTCCAGGCAAAGATCCAGATAGATGTAAAGGATGAAATTTCAAAGAACCAGCGTGATTATTATTTAAGAGAGCAGGTCAAGGCCATTTACAGGGAGCTTGGCGAGACAGATGAGAAGCTTGCTGAGATAAAGGAATTTGAAGAAAAAATCAAGAAATGCAAGATGCCGGCGGATTGTGAAAAAGAGGCCAGAAAACAGCTAAAGCGTCTTGAACAGATGCATTCTGATTCTTCTGAAGCATCTGTGGTCAGAACCTATCTGGACTGTATTGTGGATCTGCCCTGGAGCAAGTCCACAAAAGATTCCCTGGATATTCCAAAATCCAAGGAAATCCTTGATAAAAATCATTTCGGGCTTGATAAGGTCAAGGAAAGAATTCTTGAGTATCTCAGCGTAAGAAAGCTCAATCCCGGTAAAAAGGGTCAGATAATCTGTTTTGTGGGCCCGCCCGGAGTTGGGAAAACCTCTTTGGGCCAGGCCATTGCCAAGGCCATGAAACGTAAGTTTCACAGGGTATCTTTGGGTGGAATAAGGGATGAAGCTGAAATCAGGGGCCACAGAAGAACCTATATAGGCTCCATGCCCGGGAGGATTTTGCAGGGATTAAGGCAATGCGGAACCAATAATCCTGTTTTCATGCTGGATGAGATAGACAAGCTTGGGAATGATTTCAGAGGAGATCCTTCTTCTGCCCTTCTTGAGGCCCTTGATCCTGAACAGAATCATGAATTTTCAGATCATTATCTTAACATGCCCTTTGATCTGTCCAATGTGCTTTTTATTCTGACTGCCAATATTTCTGATACAATTCCTTCCGCACTTTTAGACAGGATGGAGGTGATAAGGATTTCAGGTTATACAAGGCAAGAGAAAAAACAGATTGCACAGAAGCATCTTTTCCCCAGAAAATTAAAGGAAAACGGCCTTGTAAGAAGATCAATCCATATAAGCCCCAAAGCCATGGAATCCATTATAGCAGAATATACACTGGAGGCAGGATTAAGGGGTCTTGAAAGGCAGCTTGATACCATATGCAGAAAAATTGCAAGGCAGATTGCAGAAGGCAGAAAAGGTAAATTTTCCATTACCAGGCAGAACCTGACCAGATATCTTGGCCCTCCCAAATATCTTCCTGAGCTTGACCAGGAGGAAAGTCAGGTGGGCCTTGCAACCGGCCTTGCATGGACAGAGGTTGGAGGAGAAACTTTATATATAGAGGTTTCACTTTACCAGGGAAAAGGCGAGCTTCTGGTGACAGGTCAGATAGGCGAGGTTATGCAGGAATCTGCAAGAGCTGCATTAACCTATACAAAATCAAATGCAGATGAGTTTGGTATCACCAGGGAAGATCTGGATAACAAGGATATTCATATTCATGTTCCTGCCGGTGCCATACCCAAGGACGGGCCTTCTGCCGGTATTGCAATGGCAACTGCGCTGATTTCAGCTTTTACCGGAAGAAAAGTGAAAAACAAGGTGGGCATGACAGGAGAAATATCCCTGCGCGGCAGGGTGCTTCCCATAGGCGGGCTCAGGGAAAAAGCCCTTGGAGCCTTAAGAGCCGGAATAACCCATGTTGTGATTCCGGAAAAGAATAAAAAGGATTTATATGATATGCCTGCGGTGATAAAGAAGAAAATAAAGTTTACCTGTGTAAGGGATGTAAGGCAGGTACTTGATATTGCCCTGGAAGAAGAAAAAGAGAAAGCATGAAACTGCTTGGCCTGAGTACTGCTGAAAATGAATGCAGTCTGGCACTGACCTATGACGGCATGCTTGTGTGTGAACAATTATGGGCGGCAAAACTGACCCATTCAAGACGCCTTCTTGGAATGATAGGCCATATGCTGGAAAAACATGCAGGCATCACAATAGATGATGTGGACGGTTTTGTGGCGGCAAGAGGCCCCGGCAGCTTTACAGGGCTGCGCATCGGTATAAGCGTGGCCAAAGCTCTTGCCTTTGCAGGACAGAAACCGGTAGCAGGAATTTCAAGCCTTGACGGGATAGGGTTCAGGTTTGCATGGTCATCAATTCCTGTGTGCGTCATGATGGACGCAAGAAGAGGAGAAGTCTATTGTGCTGTGTACAGGTTTGAAAAAGGCTGTCTTGTCCGTAAATCCTGCGAGCAGGTTCTGAATCCGGAAAAAGCCCTTGATAATTTGCAGGAATGCGGGCCTGTCCTGTTTGCAGGTTCTGGTGTCAGAGTGTACAGAAATATCATTGAAACTCTATGCCGTGATTCTGTGATTGCCCATGATTTTCTGCACTCTGTCAGTGCATCGGCAATGCTGAGCTGTGTGATTGGTGATGATGGCTTTTTTGACCGGCCTGAAAATATGCTTTATCCCAATTATATCAGGAAATCCGATGCCCAGCTTAAGTTTGAGAAAAAACAAGTATATTGACATTCTGACCGATGCTTTGATATGATAGGCAGGATATGGGTGTGGGGATTTAACATATGAATAGATCAAAATGGCCGGCCCGTGCAGTTTTGCCTTTTGCACAGCCGGGCCTGAAATATATAATTGTACTCATCCTTGTTACGGGGATGCTTTTTTATGCTGGATGGAACCCTGTGGCATGGTTTTTTCTGGCTTTAACCCTGTTTGTGTGCTGGTTTTTCAGGGATCCTGACAGGCAGGGGCCTGAAGATGCAGATGCGCTTGTCTCTCCTGCTGACGGCAGGGTGATTATCGTGGAAAAACAGGCAAAAGGCCAGTATATTGAAGGGCCATGTATCAAGGTCAGTATTTTCATGAATGTATTTAATGTCCATGTGAACAGGGTGCCCTATGATGGAGTGGTGCAGAAGGTTATATATAATCCCGGCAAATTTGTTAATGCTTCATTTGACAAGGCATCCATTCATAATGAGCGCAATGCCCTGATTATAAAGACTTCAGACGGATCAGAATATGCAGTTGTACAGATCGCAGGCCTGATTGCAAGGCGGATAGTCAATTGTGCACAGGAAGGCGATTGTCTGAAAAAAGCAGAACGTTATGGAATGATACAGTTTGGTTCAAGACTTGATTTGTATCTGCCGCCTGATTTCAGGGCTGTGGTAAGTGTCGGGGACAGAACCAAAGCCGGAACAACCATTATCGGGTATATGAAATAAAGGAGGGCAGGCAAAACATGCATAATAATAATATTAAGAGAAGCATTTATATTCTTCCCAACCTGTTCACATCCATGAACCTGTTCTGTGGCTATTATTCAATCATTGCATCGGTTCAGATGAAATTTGTTGAGGCTGCCATTGCCATTTTGATCGGTGCAGTCTTTGATCTTCTGGACGGCAAGATTGCAAGGGCAACCCATACCACCAGCAAATTCGGCATTGAATACGATTCTCTGGCAGATCTTATAACATTCGGGCTTGCTCCTGCACTTTTGATGTTTGTCTGGGTGCTGGAATCCATGGGTCGTCCAGGATGGTCAGCAGCTTTCCTGTTTACTGTATGCGGAGCTCTGCGCCTTGCAAGATTCAATACCAGCACTTCTTCAAGCCCTGATTTTGAAGGCCTGCCTATCCCGGCTGCTGCTGCCATGAATGTATCGGTTGTTTTGTTTTTTGCACGTCTTGATATTGATCCTGGTCCATACAAGCTGGTTTTTCTTGTTCTGATGTTTGCACTTTCGTTCTGCATGGTCAGTTCGTTCAGATATAAAAGTTTAAAAAAAGTTTCCTTTTTCAAGAGCATGAAATTCAACAGACTTGTGGGGCTTATACTTATACTGGTTGCCGTGGCAACAGAACCGTATATACTGCTGTTTGCAGGTTTTCTGGCTTATACGGTTTCAGGCCCTGTTCTGTCTTTATATTCACATATGTTTCATAGAACAGCCCGGGAGACCGGGGCTGACCGGCGATGACAAACAATTTAATTTTATGGAGTAGATCGAGATTTGGACCAGACACCCATTACAAAAGAAGGCTATGCAGCTTTAAAAAAAGAGCTTGAAAGGCTCAAAACAATTGAACGTCCTGAAAATATCAAGGCCATTGAAACTGCCCGTGCACACGGGGATCTGTCTGAAAATGCCGAATATCATGCAGCCAAGGAAAAACAGTCCTTCCTGGAAGGCAGGATAGGGGAGTTAAGTTATAAACTTGGCACTGCCAAGGTGATTGATCCTGACAGTGTACCAAAAGACTGTGTGCGTTTTGCATGCCGGGTGCTTGTGGAAAATCTGGATTCAGGAGAGGAAATTGAGTATATGATTGTGGGGCCGGACGAAGCAGATATAAGTGCCGGTAAGATTTCCGTAACCTCGCCCCTGGGCAGTGCATTGATTGGCAAAAAACCTGGAGATGAAGCAGTTGTACAGGCTCCGGGCGGAAAAAGAGTATATGAAATCATAGATATTCTGTGAAAATTTTGGAGGCATAAGTTTTGGCAAGAGTTACCATTGAAGACTGTCTGAAAAATGTGGACAACAGATTTACCCTTGTTCATCTTGCGGCAAAAAGAGTTCGTCAGGTGAGGGAAGGCGCTGAACTGCTGATCAAATCATCTAAAAACGAAGACGTTGTTTCTGTTTTAAGGGAAATTGCCGCCAACAGGGTGGTTGCTGTGAAACCCGGTAAAGAGGACGACGACTAAAAGTCTTGGAAAAAATTTGAGAGCCGGGCTGAAAAAGAGAATTGATCATCTTGTGGGTAAAGCCATTCATGACTGGGACATGATCCGGGAAAATGACCGGATCCTTGTGGGAGTTTCCGGTGGGCAGGACAGTCAGGCTTTGCTGAAAATCCTGTATGATCTGCAGAAAAAAGCACCGGTCAGATTTGAAATTCTGCCGGTGCATCTTGATGTGGGATTTAAAGGCTCTTTTGCCAGTCAGCTGAAAGACTATATAGATAAAGGGTATGGCAGCCTCAGAGTTGAGTTTGAAGATTACGGACTGCTTGCCCATTCAAATGAGAACAGGAAAAATCCCTGTTTTCTGTGTTCCCGCCTTAAACGGAAAAAACTTTTTGAAATTGCCGAAGAAAACAGGTGTGGTAAGATTGCCCTTGGACATCACAAGGACGATATTATTGAAACCCTGTTCCTGAACATTTTTTATGCCGGTAAAATCGGTACAATGAAACCCAGACAGTCTTTTTTCAACGGAGTTTTTGATATTATAAGACCTCTGGCATATGTGGAAAAAAAAGATATCAGCCTGTTTGCAGAAAAAGCCGGCCTGCCTGAATTTATCAGCACCTGCCCGAGCTCAGGCAAGACCAGAAGAACTCAGGTAAGGCAGATGCTTGAAAGGCTGTATTCGCATAACAAACATATAAAAGGCAATATATTCAGGGCAATGAGCAATGTTGCTGCTGATTATCTGCTGGGTGCCGAAAATGATAGATATCCAGAACCAACCTGATTACAGGAATATCCCCATTGACAAGGTGGGTATAAAAGGGCTGAAATACCCTGTCCGAGTGCTTGACAAAACAACCGGGATGCAGACCACTGTCGCACAGATCAGCATGTATGTTGATCTGCCCCATCAGTGCAAGGGAACCCATATGAGCCGGTTTGTTGAAATCCTGCATCTGTTCAGAACAAGAGTATCTCTTGAGTCAATTACCAATATTCTTGAGGATATGAAAAAAATTCTGGGAGCAAAGTCTTCACATATCGAGATAATGTTTCCCTATTTTATTGAAAAGAAATCCCCGCAGACCACTTCAAAGGGACTGATGGACTATACATGCTCAATTACAGGTTCTTCCAACGGAAAGAAAAACACGGACATTGTTCTTACCGTGGCTGTTCCTGTGACATCTGTATGCCCATGTTCCAAGGAAATCAGCAGATATGGCGCTCACAACCAGAGAGGAGAGGTAAGGGTAAGCACAAGATTCAAGAAATTTATCTGGATTGAGGATATTGTCGAACTTGTGGAAGCATCTGCATCATGTGACATATTCTCCGTTCTGAAAAGGGAAGATGAGAAATTTGTAACGGAAAAAGCCTATGACAACCCCAAGTTTGTTGAAGACATTGCAAGGGATGTTGCAAAGGTGCTTCTTGAAGATGATAATATCACCTGGTTTTCCGTAAGCGCTGAGAATTTTGAATCCATACACAACCACAGTGCCTATGCCTATATTGAAAAAGGCACTGCCTGACTGCTCATCATGATTCAGCTTAAATCCATGCTTTCAAAATTTGATTCTGATTGCCTTATTTTCTGGTTTATTGTGCTGACATTTGCTTTTTTAACCACAGGAACCGCTCCTGCCATGATAGCCTTTGCCCTTGCCCTTATCATATGGATTTTATCCGGGAAGGTTTTCAGGGATATTTCAGTAATTAAACAAAATTGGTTTTTTCCTGTAATTGCCCTTGTGGCTCTGCACTGGATCGGGCTTTTGTATTCACTTGATACAGACCTTGGCCTTGATTACGCTTTAAAGACAAAATACTGGATTGCCGCTCTTGTGACAGCAGGCATAATTTTCAATGAAAAACGTCTTGATATTCTCTTAAAATGGTTCTGGGCAGGTCTGCTGGCAGGCGCTTTTCTTGCAATGCTTCAGTCTGCAGGCTTAATGGAACCTGTCCGAAAGGATTTTCCGGGATTCGGAGTTGTACACACACTTGTGTGCATGTATCTTATAATCGGGATTCTGATGGCATCGCTGTACTTCAGAAAAGCCAGGTCAATAAAGGCCAGGATGGTTTTTCTTGCCATGATTCTTATCTTCATATTTCATCTTGCAGTACTCAAGGGCAGGGCCGGATACCTTGTGTTTGCCCTTGTTTCCCCTTTTGTTGCCAATAATATTGCAGCCAGGTTTTCCATTAAGTTCAGAATTGTTGCGGGCATTATTCTTGCGGCTGCACTTTTGCTGTCTCCAGTTGTCAGAAAGGTTATAACAGATTCATATGAAAAGGTGAGTTCCCAGAAGGAAAAGCTGCTTGAAGGAAAATTTGATAATGATGTCCCAAGATTCTATATCACCCATGAAGCTGTGGAGGTGTTTTTATCCCATCCTTTCAGAGGAATTGGTACAGGAAGTCTTCCAGTGCCCACAAAAGCCCATGGCCACCGGGTTGACCACCCCCATAATAATTTTCTTTACATGGGCACAAGTTTCGGGATTATCGGGATTGCAGTGTGTGCCTGGCTTTTTGTCCAGATGTTTTATCTGTCGTGGAAAGCAAGAAAGACAGTGACAGGGTATTTTGTACTTTCAACATGTGGTGTGCTTTTTTGGGGAGGAATGTTTGATACTGCAATTTTAAACAATGGCACCCTGATCTTTCTTACCATGACCTATGGCATGATGAACAGCCTTAATGAACAGGGGCAGAAACAAGCCCTGTCAGAAAATCCCTGATTTTTTCACATTTTCCCCCTTTTGTGTTTATCATTATGACGTATGGATAAAGTTTTTTATTCTTTCCTTCAATATATCCTGCTCGTGTTCTGATTCCTGTAAGTGTTCCTGTCTTGAAAAATTCATTTTTTCCGCGTCTTAAAAGAAAATACCAGGGCTTAAGTTTTGTCAGCACTCTGAGCATCTGGACAGGGGAAATTCTGTTCAGCCGGGACAGGCCTGAGCCCTCGACAATTTCAGGCGCATTAATGCCAGGATCAGATTCAGAATAAAGTTTCATCACCCTGACAGCTTTTTTAAAAGTTGCAGGGGGATTGTACATTGCAGCTCCGGCACTCAGTATAATCTGGTTTGCCATGAAATTGCTTGAGTATCTTAAAAGCCTTTTTATATCCTGTTTTAGGGTAAAAGGCGAAAAAAATATCCATTTTCTGCACGTGCCTGAAACCAGGTTGCCTGTTATTATTTTTCCTGTGACTTTTATATGTTTTTTTTCAAGCCAGTAACGTATAAGCCTGCCTGCATAAAGTGAAGTCTGCTGCCTGTCAAGGATGATCCTGCCGCTGAAAAGGCCTGTTTTTTCTATGTCTTTTTCAAAAACCGGAAGCAGAGGTGTCTGTGGCTCTGCACTGACAAATTTTTTTGTTGAAGGATCCATGACAAATGCTATTGTGTTGAAATTGGCACACAGGGCTCCCACATAAGCATCATATGGATTGGATGTGTCGCTTTGTCCTGGAATCTGTATCTGAGCTGTAAAATATGAATGGTCAAAAACAATATTGTGAATTTTTT
>CAYOYY010000038.1:0-30321 GCA_964408295.1 uncultured Desulfobacula sp.
TCGCGACATTCAGCTTGGAAGGCTGAAGCTCTACCAACTGAGCTACTCCCGCATACAAAGAAACTAAAATAGCTAATTAACCTTAACTTACAATTATTAGCTATGTAGTAACGATCCACCAAAACAACGCTTTAGATCTCCTACACAACACCTGGTGGTGGGGGGAGGATTTGAACCTCCGAAGGCTGAGCCGTCAGATTTACAGTCTGATCCCTTTGACCACTCGGGAACCCCACCAAAGCATCTTTTGGAGCCGATACCCCGAATCGAACGGAGGACATTCTCATTACAAGTGAGATGCTCTACCAGCTGAGCTATATCGGCCCGTCACTCAGACATGGTAACATTACCACGTCAAAAAGACCGGGAGATAATATCAGAGCATCACAAGATAATCAAGTCCTGATTTGATCAGGTTAACGGCCAAAATAAGCAAATATCAGATTTCACCACCATTTTTCTGGCATTTGCTCCGATTTTCATCTTTTTTATCCAAATTCAACCCCGATATCTTCTGGATGGAAACCGGAACAGCAATAAATATCTGCTTTATCTGAGCGCAGATTAAAACAGATCTCCATATATATAACACCAGGCCGCCAATTACAAGAAATCATATTCAGATATGTGATGCGCAAAATCTGGATGTAATATAAAAACCGGCAATTAGTGAATCTTTTTGCCTGAAAATGCTGAAAACATGCATATTCTCTTGACAAGTTTTTCCTAATTTTATAATAAATTGCTCAAATTACCTTATTTCAAGGGCAACTAACAGAGCTTGGGAGGAAAATGCTCAAAATCAGGTTTACCTTTATTGTTTGTATTATCTGTCTTTTTGCAGGCTGTCAGCAGGCATATCAGAACATTACACCATCAGGCACAACTGCCATGGATGGGTCCATGCAGATGCATGAAACAGCTGACAATACAAAAAATACAGATATGGCCGGCATGAGTCATAAGGCTGAACAGACTGATGCATCCATAAATATCACCGATGACAGCAGCCTCCTTCAGAACACCCGGACCGAATCTGACCAGACACAGATGCATGACAACCAGGCTTCCGGTGAGGACTCACCTGCTGCAAGACAACAGAACCATGAGACAGAGATCTGCGCACAGGACAAGATAGACCAGGCTCTGGAATTATGCAATTATGCCCAGCAGATGTGGGAAAAAGGGAAAATTGATGATGCCCTTTCCAATCTTGATTCAGCCTACTCTGCCATCCTGGACATTGATTCAGATGCCAGCCCTGAATTCCATCAGCAGAAAGAAGATATCAGATATCTTATATCAAAACGTATACTTGAGATATACGCCTCTCGCCAGATAGTTGTAACAGGGCTGCATAATGAAATCCCCATTACTCTGAATAAATATGTGCAGAATGAAATAAAACGCCTGACAGGCCCTGACCGCAATTTTTTCATACAATCCCTTGAACGTGCGCAAAGGTACAGGCCATTTATCATTGCTGAACTGAAAAAGGCAGGCCTGCCTCAGGATATCTCATGGCTTCCGCTGATTGAAAGCGGATTTAAGATCAGAGCGCTTTCACCTGCCAGAGCCCTTGGACTGTGGCAGTTCATACCGTCAACAGGGTATAAATTCGGATTAAGCCGCAATTACTATATTGATGAACGTCTTGATCCTGAAAAATCAACCAGAGCAGCCATCAGCTATCTGAAAGAACTACACAACCTTTTTGGAGACTGGACAACAGCACTGGCTGCATATAATTGCGGAGAGGCAAGAGTTCTCAGGATAATAAGACGCCAAAAGATCAATTATCTGGATAACTTCTGGGATCTTTACCAGAACCTGCCTGCAGAAACTGCCCGTTACGTCCCCAAGTTTCTTGCAACATTATATATAGTAAAGCACCCTGATAAATATAATATCAAGATCACCCATCCCATGGAACCGATCAGGTTCAGACTGTGCAATATAAAAAAGCAGGTCAGGCTGAGAGACATTGCAAGAGAAATAGGAGTTGACACCAGAATTTTAAAGGAACTTAATCCTGAATTAAGATATGCTCTTCTGCCGCCTGAAACATATCCGTTAAAAGTACCGGAGGACAAAGCTGACCTTTTCCTGTCAAAAATAGATAAAATAAAATCCACATATTCTGCTCCTCCCATGTATGTGTTTCACAGAGTAAGAAGGGGACAGACATTATCAGGAATTGCCAGAAAATACCGGACATCGGTACGCGCGATTTCCATTGTAAACCATATCAGCAGAAATCACAGAATAATAGCAGGAAAAGTGCTGAAAATACCTGCCGGTCGCCGGTATGCTGTCAGAACCGCCAATCGGCTCAAAACTTCATGCAGGGCAGGCAGAAGAACGTATACAGTCCGCCGTGGTGACAGTCTGTGGAATATAGCATGTAAATTCGGCACCACCACAAAAAACATCATGGCTTTGAACAGATTATCAAGTACAAGGCTTAAAATAGGCCAGACTCTTTATATAACCGATGCAGGTTCCTGCTCTGATGCCTCCTCATCTGGACAAGGCAGCAGAGAGACTTCCACATACCAGGTAAGATCAGGAGACAGCCCGTTTCTGATTGCAAAAAAATATAATATGAGCCTGCACAGATTTCTGGCCTTGAATCATTTGAATAAAAGAAGTAAGATATTCCCCGGACAAAAATTGATCGTTGAATAAATTTTGCCCCCGTAGCTCAGTGGATAGAGCATAGGATTCCTAATCCTTGAGCGCAGGTTCGATTCCTGCCGGGGGTACCATCCATATAGAAAATGATATATTTATGAAAAAACCGGTTTTCAGGCCCGAGCTTCTTGCCCCTGCCGGAAATTTTGAAAAACTTGAAATCGCTGTTCATTATGGTGCAGATGCTGTATATCTGGCCGGAAAAGATTTCAGTCTGAGAAATTTTTCAGGTAATTTCTCAGATGACGAGCTTGAGGAAGCAGTCCTGTTTGCAAGGCATCGGGGAGTAAAAGTTTATCTGGCCTGTAATATATACTCAAGAAATCATGAACAGAAACAGATTCAGGCATTTCTGGAGCGTGCCGGCAAAATAGATCCTGATGCCGTGATAATTTCTGATCCTGGAATCGTGATGCTGTCAAAACAGATCATACCTGAAATACCTGTTCATCTGAGTACCCAGGCAAATACGACTAATATAAATGCCGCAAAATTCTGGCATAATATGGGAATCAGGCGGGTCAATCTTGCACGGGAACTGTCCCTGAACGAAATCCGGGAAATAAGTTCTGCAGGGTGCGTGGAGACAGAAACCTTTATCCACGGCGCCATGTGCATATCGTATTCAGGGCGATGCCTTTTAAGCAGTTTTCTATCCGGCAGAGACAGCAACAGAGGGCTGTGCAGCCATCCCTGCCGCTGGAAATATTCTGTTGTGGAAGAACTTCGTCCAGGTTCATATCATTCCCTTATGGAAGACAGCCGCGGGTCTTATATTTTCAATTCAAAGGATCTGTGCATGATTGAACATATTCCTGAACTCATTGATGCCGGGATTAATGCCCTGAAAATTGAAGGGCGTATGAAAGGGATTAATTACCTTGCCACTGTGGTCAAGACATACAGGCATGCCATTGATTCGTATATAAATGATCCTGATGGATATGAAATTGATCCTTCATGGATTGAAGAACTGAACAGAATTTATCACAGGGAATACTGCACCGGATTTTATTTCAATACTCCTGATACTGAGCTTTTAAACTGTGTCAACAAACACCAGGGACAGATTCACAGCTTCATCGGCAAAATAATTGAATGCGAAAATAACACTAGGTGCAAAATAGCTGTACGCAACAGGCTGAGCAAAGGTGATACAATCGAGATATTGTCACCTGCAGGGCCTGCCGCAAGGGTAAAACTTGATTGTATCCATGACTGTAAAGGTCAGGAAATAACACATGCACAGCCCAATACCATTGCCGTGCTGAATCCAGGAATTCATTGCCATATCAATGATATAGTACGCAAATTATAAGACACCTGCTTTATAATTGGATTTGACTTTTAAATTTATCTTTTGTAAATTATTTAATATTAGACAGTTTTTATCGTTTCAGTGTTAAACCCCTTTCAGGAGATTTGATATGTTTGATGATGACGAAACCCTACAGATGTATATCGAAGAATCGCTGGATCATCTTGCTGATATCGAAAGCGATCTTCTCACAATTGAGGAAGCTGGAGAGAACATAGACCTGGATCTGGTAAATAACGTCTTCCGGGCAGCCCATTCCATCAAGGGAGGTGCAGGGTTCATGGGTCTTACCACCATCAAGGAACTTGCTCATCATCTGGAAAACGTTCTGGGTCTTATCCGGAACAAGGAACTTATTCCAGGCTCAGAAGTAATCAGTGTTCTGCTGAAAGGATTTGATGAACTTGAAACATTGCTCAACAACATCGAAACCAGCAATGACATTGATGTTTCAGACCACATCACTGCCCTTGAAAATGTCACAAAAGAATCTCTTCCTGAAGAAAAACAGGATATGGTTGCTGAAATCGTTGATATTGAACTTGAAGACGGCAGGGTTTTTCCGCAGATTTCTCTTTTTGAAATTGAACGGTACAAATCTGAAGGTAAGAACCTGTTCCTTGTTGAATATGACCTGATACATGATATTCAAAGAAAGGACAAAACCCCGATGGAGGTATTGAACAGCCTCCAGAAGACAGGCACTATAATTGATTCAAGAATAGATTTTGACTCGGTCGGGACTCTTTCAGAATCTTCCGGTCCAACCCGCATACCCTTTCAGGTGCTCTTTGCTTCCATTATCGAATATGACATGGCAGAGACCCTGTTTGATGTAGAAAAAAAATATATTCATGCCATATCAGACGATATGATAAAATCCACAAGCGTGGAAAACACTGAAGCAGAACCCGTTGCCATGCCTGCACGATCAATGGAAACAGAATCAGCTGTTTCAGATGACAATGCTGCACCAGACATAACTGCTGCAGCCCATACACCTGCCTCAAAACCAGCCGAAGTCAGCGCACCAGCCCCTGACCCTGCTGTCACGGTTGCCCCTGCTGCTGAGAAAAAGCCTGCTACAAAGAAAAAATCACCTGAACAAACTTCAGCCAAGGAAATAAACGTCAGCGCCAAACCCCAGACATCCCTGCGGGTTAATGTGGGCCTGCTTGACACCTTGATGAACCTTGCAGGAGAACTTGTCTTAAGCCGCAACCAGTTGCTTCAGGGTATCAATTCATCCAACTCAAAAGCGACTGAATTGTCCAGCCAGCGTATTGATATGATAACTTCCGAACTTCAGGAAGCGATCATGAGGACAAGAATGCAGCCCATTGCAAATATACTCAACAAATTCACAAGGGTAGTCCGGGATTTATCCCAGCAGCTTGGCAAATCGATTGATCTTACCATTGAGGGCAAGGATGTTGAACTGGATAAAACCATTCTGGAAGCAATCAATGATCCATTGACACATCTGGTCAGAAATTCCGTGGATCATGGGATCGAAACCCCACAGGAAAGAGAACAGAAAGGTAAAAACCCGACAGGTAATATTACAATCAAAGCCTTCCATGATGCAGGCCAGGTCAACCTTGTTATTTCAGATGATGGCAAGGGGCTCGATCCTGACACTATTGCAGGATCTGCCATAGAAAAGGGCCTGATTACAGAACAGCAAGTTTCCCAGATGACTGACAAGCAGAAAATGGAACTTATCTTTCTGCCTGGATTCTCCACTGCCAAAGAGGTTACAGATGTATCAGGCAGGGGTGTTGGAATGGATGTTGTAACCACAAATATAGAAAGCCTGGGTGGTATCATAGAACTTGATTCAGTACCGGGAGAAGGAACCGATATTCAGATAAAACTTCCTCTTACCCTTGCAATCATTCCAAGTCAGATCACTTCTGTCGGCAATGAAAGATATGCTGTGCCCCAGGTGAACCTGAACGAGCTTTTAAGGATTCCTGCAAGCCAGGTAAAGGAAAAGATAGAAAAAGTCGGAGATGCAGCTGTTGTGCGTTTAAGAGGAGAGCTTCTGCCCCTGCTGGACCTTGCTGAAATGCTCGGCATAGAAAAAACATACAAAAACCCTGAAAACAATGAAGAATGCCCTGACAGGCGCCAGAACCTTGCAGACAGAAGATCAAAACAGCATGTTATAACCGAGGACGGCAAACTTGTGCAGGTTGATGAGCCGGAAAAAGATCTTCCCCCCAGAACTCAGGAGGACAGAAGATATCATGCAGACAGCGCCATGAATATTGCTGTTGTTTCAGCAGGAGCTTTTAAATACGGTCTTGTTGTAGACCGTCTGCATGATTCCGAGGAAATCGTGGTCAAGCCCGTTGGCAGACATCTTAAAAAATGCACTGCCTATGCAGGTGCCACCATAATGGGTGACGGAAAAGTGGCCCTGATACTGGATATATCAAACCTGGCACAGATGGCGGAACTTGCAGCAATTTCCGATGCAACCCAGATAACAAAGGAAGCTGAAGCTGCGGCAGAAGCTGCAAAAGACAAAGCTGCACTGCTGACCTTTAAAAATTCGGAAACTGAATATTTTGCAGCTCCCCTTAATATAGTTGAAAGAATTGAAAGGATAAGAACTGACACAATCGAGCAGATTGGCGACAGAAAAGTTGTACAATACAGAGGAGGCGCCCTGCCCCTCTATGAGCTGTCCCAGGTTGCTGATTTCAATCCTCTGCCTGAAAAGGAACAGCAGGAAGTTATAGTGTTTAAAATCAAGGAACGTGAGCTTGGCCTCATGGTCACTCCTCCGGTTGATGCACTTGAAGTTGTCCTTGATATTGATGAAAGCACACTTAAACAGCCTGCCATAAGCGGTTCAATGATAATCAACGAACACACGACACTTCTTGTGGATATTTTTGAAATGGTGAAAACATTAAACCCGGAATGGTTTAATGAAGAAGCCAAAGTTGCTGCGGAAATGGCTGAAAGCGGCGAAAAAATAATATTGTTTGCCGAGGACTCAGCATTTTTCAGGAACCAGGTAAAAACATTTATGGAAGATGACGGTTTCAAGGTGATTGAGGCTGAGGACGGATTGATTGCCTGGGAGTTGCTCAAGGAAAGGGTTGATGAAATTGATCTTGTGGTAACCGATCTTGAAATGCCCAATATGGACGGATTTGAACTGACAAAAAGAATCAAGGCAGATTCAAGATATTCCCATCTTGATGTAATTGCATTGACTTCTCTGGCAAGTGAAGCTCATATTGAAAAAGGCAAAAAAGTCGGGATTGATGAATATGAAATAAAGCTTGACAGGGAAAAACTGATGAATGTGATAAGAAAAAAATTAAATCTTGCTTAAAACGCCTGGCAAGGCTCAGTTCACCCCCTTAAGGTTAAGGAGAAAAAAAATGGCACAAGAACTTGAAACCAGTGTTTCTGATGATATTGAATTTTCAACTTTCTATGTTGGCGGAGCTCTCTGCGGTATCAATATTTTAAATATTCAGGAAATCAACAAGCATTTTGAAATTACCAGGGTTCCACAGGCTGCCGATTATATAGAAGGTATTCTCAATTTAAGAGGAAGAATTGTGACCATAATTGATCTTGGTAAAAAGCTGGGGCTTGACCCGGTCACAAAGGGAAAGGACAACAGAAACATAATTGTCAATTCAGAAGATGAACATATAGGACTGCTTGTGGATGCCATAAGCGATGTAGCTCTTGCAAAAAAGGATGATATAGAGCCGGCGCCTTCCAATATAGGCGGTGTAAAAGGAAAATTCTTCCAGGGCGTTTTAAAAACTGAAAAACAATTGATCGGTATACTGGATATTGATGAGGTATTAAAAGAATAATGCAGAATCTTAAAGCTCTTGTTATTGATGATACCATTGTCTACAGAAAAATAGTAGGTGATGTTCTAAAGGAAATTCCCGGAGTGGAGGTAGTCGGCACTGCCAATAACGGAAAAATCGCTCTGTCCAAAATTGACACTCTTAAACCGGATCTTATTACCCTTGACATTGAAATGCCTGAAGTCAACGGCATTGAGGTCTTACAGGCTCTTAAAACCAAAGAAAATCCTCCTGTGGCCATCATGCTGTCCACATTGACGCAGCAGGGAAGTCAGATGACGATCAGGTCCCTTGAACTCGGGGCTTTTGATTTTGTTCCAAAACCGGACCAGGGTAAGATGGCAGAAAACATGAAAAAGGTGAAAGATGCCATTCTGCCCATTATCAAAACTCTGCAGAGACAGAAACAGACCAGATTTAAGATTCATGAAAAGCTCAAGAAACCTTCTGCACCAGACAAACCTGCAACTTATAAAGCTCCGTCTGAAACTGTCAGAAAATCAGTAATAAAATCAAAATCAGAAATTGTCGGAATCGGCATATCCACTGGCGGTCCCAATGCACTGACAAAAATGATCCCCATGCTTCCCAAAAACCTTAAGGTGCCTGTATTGATAGTGCAGCACATGCCTCCCATGTTTACAGCTTCCCTTGCCAACAGTCTCAATAACAAATCCCAGCTTGAGATCAAGGAAGCTGAAAACGGAGACAGCCTTGTTCCAGGAAGAGTACTGATAGCACCGGGAGGGAAACAGATGAAAATTGTGGCAGCTGCAGACGGGGTTTCCAGAAAAATCAAAATCACAGACGATCCTCCTGAAAACAGCTGTAAGCCTTCTGTGGATTATCTGTTCAGATCCATTGCCCAGCATTACGTGGGCAGATCAACCGGAGTCATAATGACCGGCATGGGATCGGACGGATCAAAGGGGCTTATGCAGATGAAAAAAAACGGCAGCTTCATAATTGCCCAGGATGAGGAAACCTGCACTGTTTATGGAATGCCCAAGGCTCCCATTGAAGCCGGTATTGCAGATGTCATTGCCCCGCTTGAAAAAATTGCGGAAGAAATAGTAAAAACGGTCATCTAATTTAAATTTTTTATCAACATAATCTATGACGAAAATTAAAGTTACTCCAGAAGAGTTTAAAAATTTTTCAAAGTATATTCTTGATATTTCAGGAATCGCTCTTGAGGTTGGTAAAGAATATTTATTGGAGACACGTTTAAATCCTCTGCTTAACAAGTATAATTGTTCCTCCTATGGTCAGCTTCTTCAGAAGGCAAAAACTGATTTTAAAAAACAGCTTGAAAATGAAATCATAGACGCCATTTCAACCAATGAAACATATTTTTTCAGGGACAAATCACCATTTGAACTTCTGCAGTATAAAATCTTCCCGGACCTGATTGACAAAAGATCCAAAAAAAATCCCGGCATAAAACCCTCAATCCGGTTGTGGAGCGCTGCCAATTCAACGGGTCAGGAGATTTACAGCATAGCAATGATATTGATTGAAATGGGTGTCACTCCTGATAAGTATAATATCAAATTATTCGGCACAGATATTTCCGATGCAGCGATTGCCCAGGCAAGTTATGGCCTTTACAATAAATTTGAAGTCGCAAGGGGACTTGATCAGAGACGTCTGAACAGGTTTTTTGACAAACAGGGAGACCGTTATAAGATCAAGGATGAAGTCAGGGTAATGGCCCAGTTCAAAAAAATGAACCTGATGAAACCATTCATCGGAATCGGCAAATTTGACATAATTCTGTGCAGAAATGTCATGATATATTTCACTGGCGAAGATCGTAAAAAAATTTACCAGAATATTGCAAAAGTACTGGAACCTGACGGATATCTCATTATCGGGTCAACTGAATCCCTTGTGAACGATACCGATCTTTTCGAATCAAAAAAATATCTTAATTCAGTGTTCTATCAGTTCAAGGGTCAATAAAGGATTTAATAATGAGCAGCATTAATGCGAAAGAATTTATTGATGAATTAGTTTTCTGTATAAAAGAAGAGGACATTGTAAAGGCAAAAGCCCTGCTACAGTTTGTGTCTGATGCAGACGCAGATGCACAGCTTCAGAGAAAAGCCCTTATCGAACTTGCCAAAGGCCCTGACAAAATCGTGCTTCCCCTGCTGGAATATCTGGTCAGGCTTGAAATATCAGATCCAAAAGTTCAGGAATACCTTTACGAACTTATTCTTGACAAGGCATGCGGCAATACAGAGCTTGTTATAAAGTACATCACAAAAAACGAAAAAAAGGCAAGGCTGCTGTTTTTAAAAGCTGCAGGAGAACTTTTACTGGCAGATACAGGACCGGTACTCAGGAAAATTATCGCAGAAGAAAACGATGCCCAGATCCTGTGTGCTGCAATTGAGGCCCTAGGATGCTTAAGACAGCCTGAATCCCTTGATGTTTTTGCAAAAATGGCATCCAGAAAAGAAGAGGAAGTAAAAAGCGCTGCCATATATGCAATAGCACAAATCGGCACACGTGATGCCGTGGACAGGCTGATGGATTTTACAGGAGATGACGAGCTTGTCTGCAAATTTGCGGTTGAAGCCCTGGCTGATATTCAGGATCTTTATGCCCTTGACAGGCTTACAAGTCTTTTAAGCTCCAATATCACAATCGTCCGTGACACGGCAATTGATCAGCTGATGAAACTCGGCACCAAGGCAACCCCCATTCTGACCCATGCATTCCAGAACGCAAAGGCAGATTATCTTGTGCATCTTATAACCACCCTGGGATATATTGGTGACCAGGCCGCTGTCAACCCCATAATCGATATCGTCAACACCCAGCCTGCTGATGCCAATATAAGGCAGGCAGCATATGAGGCAATGGAACGTATTCCCTCACCCAAGACTGCAATCAGTCTTGTCCAGGGTCTGCAGGACAGTGTTGAGTCAGTACGTATGAGCGCTGCGCGGGCGATTGATAAAAATCTTTCAAAAGCTCTTGTTGCGGGGCTTAGAAATGTTGTAAGAGAGAGCTCTGATGAATCAGTGAATGCCGTGGCAGCACTCATTGATTCCGATGCAAGCAATATATTCAATTTTCTCGTTGAAGAAGAATCATTTCTGGATCTTGCAAGAAAACATGTAATGGAAAAGGCAGATCCTGAAACGCGCAAAACCTTTTTAAAACACATGTCAGGAATAGGGCAAAAGGAATTTGCAGACAGCATTGCCTCAGGCATAAAAGACAATAAAGAAAATTCATCCACAGAAAATTTCAGAATATTTGTGGTTGATGATTCAAAAATGATGCTGAAGCTTTACACAAACAAGCTTACAGCCCTGGGCTTTGACCCTGTCACATTTGACCGCCCTGAAGATGCAATCCCCAGAATAATCAAAGAAGAGCCGGATCTTGTCATTACAGATCTTAATATGCCGAACATAAGCGGGCTTGAACTGACCCGTGAAATCAGAAAAAAATATTCCAGAAAGCAGCTTCCCATTCTGATGATCACAACCCAAAGCGATTTTGTTGAAAAAAAAGACGGCGATATAAGTGTCAATGATACCATCCTGACAAAATCAGGAATCAATAAAATCCTGCACAAGCCATTTACAGATGAAGAATTTCAAAAGACAATCACAGCTTTTCAGCAATGACAAGCCATTAAAGGACGCGAAATGATCAGAAAAGCTTTACTTGATGATGTGAATACCATACACAGTCTGCTGCAATTTTATAATATCAAAGGCGAACTGCTGGCAAGGCCCTTGAGCAAGCTGTATGATCACTTAAGGGATTTTTGGGTATTTGAAGACCCTGAAACACGCAAAATTGCCGGATGCTGTGCTTTGCAGTTCTGTTGGGAAGACCTTGCCGAAATACGCTCCCTTGCTGTTGATCCCGATTTTACAGGTCATGGCATAGGCTCTGCTTTAACTGAAAGAGCCATACAGGAAGCTTTTTATTTCAAGATCAAAAATCTTTTTACTCTTACCTACAGGCCGGGTTTTTTTGAACGTTTTGGATTTTCCATAATAGATAAAAGCAAACTTCCCATCAAGGTATGGTCTGACTGCATCGGCTGTGTCAGCTTTCCCAATTGTGATGAAATAGCCCTTTTAAAAAAATTATGAATATACCATCTTGTACGGGATCGGCGGATGTACCAGAACAGAAGGTTTTGGAAGAATCTGCTCCTGGGCCACTGTAAGCCAGTTGGTATCCGGTTTCAGTTCTCTCAGCCTGCCTCCTTCAGGCGGCAGGGCATGGCTGGTATAATCGTATTTTACCTTGAGGATACAGACAAATTTTTTGCGATGACGTGCAATAACATAATTTTTTGTAAAACTGTTCTGGGTAATACCTGCTGACCGGGCAAGCTTTTTAATTTCATCACCAGGCAATTTTACCAGAACAGCCTTTGACACTCCCTGTTCGTCAATTCTGAGAAGATTTCTGGATTCACTGGATGAAACATATACCGTTGTTATACCGGGAAGCTGCCTTAAATACTGGGCAGCAACAATGGCAGCAGTTCTTCTGCCGCCTGACAGCACAGGAACTCCGTAATATTCAAAAAATTTCTTTTGAAAATCCTCAGCATATTTATCGCCTTTTTCATATAAATCCTTTGAAATATAACGAAGATATTTGGCAAGTTCTTCAGATGCCTGGGCAATTGGCCAGTCAATCCTGACATGGAAGTGGGTCAGGGCGTATCTGATCTTGCTCTGCTGGTTTCTCTGAATCAAAAGAGCATAATCAATCGGCAGAAGAGAGCGCAAAAGGGAAAAAAAATCATTTGTTTCAAAAAATTTAAGATTTCTGTTGAAATTTTCCACATCAGGAAAATATTTATGTCTTAAAAGATTTTCCTTTGTGGTTTTATTGGCGTCAAAATAGCGGATATATTTTTTATGCTGTTCAGGAATATAATCCTCTGAAAAGATAATAAGAAACGAGTTCTGCGCCTCAAATTCAACAGAGGGAATCCTTGCCCTTGGTTTGAGCTCTCTTAATTCCACAAACGGATAGGGAGTCCTGAGCCTTAAAAAATTATTATAAGAGCCTATAAGGGAATAGCCCAGAACAAATTGATCCAGTTCATCCCTGAGTACCTCATAATATGAACGTCTCAGTCTTTCTTCACGGCTTAAGCAGTCCCTGTGTTTGCAGAACATCGCAGTTTTTCCTTTTATTATCTTTTTTGAATAAATTATTCCAGAGCAACCACGCCTGGAAGTTTCTTGCCCTCCATGAGGTGTAAAAACGCACCACCTCCGGTTGAAACATAGCTTACCCTGTCAGCCACACCGCATTTTTTTGCGGCAAGCCCTGTGTCTCCGCCCCCTACAATGGAAAAAGCCCCGGACTGTGCGATTGCTTCGGCAACCGTCCTTGTTCCTGCCATGAATTTTTCCATTTCAAATACACCCATGGGCCCGTTCCAGACAATTGTGCCTGCACCGGCAAGAGCCCCGGCATAGACAGAGGCAGTTGCAGGTCCTATATCAAGGGCCATCCACATGTCAGGGATATTGTCCACACGGGTTTCCACAATTGAGGCATCTTTATCAAATTTTTCCGCACAGACCAGATCTTCAGGCAGCATGAGTTCAACGGATTTCTCCCTTGCCTTGTCCACAATCTGTGCTGCTCTGGATACAAGATCCTTTTCAATCATGGAGCCCTTTGTATCAATTCCCTGGCTTTTAAGAAATGTATTGGCCATTGCACCGCCGATAAGCAGCTTATCAACAAATCTGAGCATATTCTCCAGCGCACCAAGTTTGCTGGATACCTTTGCTCCTCCTATAACAGCAACAAGCGGTCTTCTGGGATTTTCAACAGAATCGTAATACGAATTCACCTCTTTTTCAAGCAGAAATCCAGCCCCTGCTTCCCTGACAAATCTGGGGATTCCTGTTACAGAAGCCTGATCTCTGTGGGATACTGCAAAAGCATTATTTATATATACATCACAAAGACCTGCAAGCTGTTTTGAGAATTCATCGTCATTTTTCTTTTCTCCCTTATGAAATCTCAGATTTTCCAGCATGAGTATCTGCCCGTCACAAAGCTTACTGACCTTTTTTTCCACATCCGGGCCTATGCAGTCATCTGCAAATTCCACAGGTTTGTTTATAAGTTCAGACAAACGCCTGCATGCAGGCTCAAGGCTGAATCTATGATCAAATTTTCCATCGGGCCTTCCCAGATGGGATGCAAGTATTATTCTTGCCTTTTTGTCCACAAGGTATTCAATCAGATCCAGGGTCGCCACAATCCTGTTGTCATCTGTTATATTCTGATTCTCATCCATTGGCACATTATAATCAACCCTGACAAAAACTTTCTTTGACGTAACATCAATGTCTCTTACTGATTTCATACTGCCTCCGAATTATTTTCTTGTTTTTCTATGGGCCTGTTTTTTTCTGGACCAGCGCTCAAAAAAGTTCATAACCCCTGATTTTGTACTGCGTTCAATAATTTCCTCTTCCACCCTGACTCCATCCTTTGTTCCCATGGCCCTTTTAAGACATCTTGTTTTAACCGGGCAATGGTAAAAGCATTTATCAGGGGTCTGTCTTAACCCGTTCTCTGTCATGGGAAACACTTTTTCAAGGTTTCCAAAACATTCCGGCAGCTCATCCTGTTTCATTATTGAATCTCATTAAATTTTCTGTCAAATTCTGAAATAAAGCCGTGTGCGGCAAAACTGAACGTATTTACTGAGCCTATAATCATATGTTCATGTAATACGATCCCAACATATTTTAAAGCAAAAAATAATCTTTTTGTTATATCAATATCACTTTGAGACGGTTCAACATCCCCTGAAGGATGGTTATGGGCAAAAATCACGGCAGCAGCGTTATGTTTCAGGGCACTGATAATAATCTCCCTTGGATAGACAGAACTTGTTGTCAAAGTTCCTTTGGACAATATTTCACTGGCCAGAACACGATTGCGTGCATCAAGAAAGATGCCTGCAAAAACTTCTCTTGTCCTGTGGCCCATGATCTGTCTTAAATATGCTTCAAGATCCTCAGGGTTCTGGACTACATTCCTTGAAATGATGCGTTTTTCAAGATAACGGTCTGCCACTTCCTTGATAAGACGGATGCCGAAACTGTTGGCAGGGCCCACACCATGAATTTCACATAGAAGCTCAGGGTCTGCCTCAAGCACGCCCTGGAAAGTCCTGAACCGTTTTAAAAGCAGTTTTGCGCTCTGTTTGCAGTCTTTTCTGGGTGTATTCAGAGACAAAAGAAGTTCAATGACTTCATAATCATGGAACCCCTGAAGCCCGTTCTGCAGAAACCGCTCCCTCAGCCTTTGTCTGTGGCCCTGACCCCTATGAGTCGTCTTCGTTTTGTCTGTCAATCATCTCACCGCCAGAATCTGCATCATCCCCTGACTGCCCGTCAGCCTTGCCTTCCTCTTCTTCAGGAAGCCTTGCAATTCCAATGAGGCTTTCATCTCTGGACAGGTTTATCAGTTTCACACCCTGGGTATTCCTGCTGATCACACTGATGCCCTCAATGGAAATTCTGATGAGTTTGCCTTTGTCTGTAACCATCATCAATTCATCGTGATCATCCACAAGCAGCAGAGACACCATCCTGCCGTTACGTTTTGAGGTTTTTATGGAAAACACCCCTTTACCGCCACGGGCCTGAACCTTATATTCCTCAACATGCGAGCGCTTGCCATAACCGTTTTCAGTCACTGTCAAAAGGGTTTTCTGATTTTCAAGGGCTGCCATTCCCACAACCTTTGAACCCTCATCAATTCTCATGCCCCTGACTCCCATGGCGCCTCTTGCCATAGGCCTTACATCATTTTCATGAAAACGGATCACCTTGCCCGCGTCTGAGCCAAGGAAAATCGTCATATTGCCGTCAGTGATTTCCGCTGCAATCAATTCATCCCCATCAGCAAGCTTGACTCCTATAAGCCCGCCTGATCTCGGCCGTGAATATGCCATAAGATCAGTCTTTTTAACCCTTCCATTCCTTGTGGCCATTACCACATACCTGTTTTCTGCAAATTCATTGACCGTGAGAATGGTGGCAAGTTTTTCCCCCTCATCAAAATCAAGAAGGTTCACTATTGCCTTGCCAAGGCTTGACCGCCCTGCCATGGGCAGTTCATAGACCTTGAGCTGATATACCTTGCCAAAATTAGTGATGAACAGAAAAATAGCATGTGTGGAAGCAACAAACAGATGCTCCACAAAATCGTCTGATTTGGTTCCCATAGCTGTCTTGCCTTTTCCACCCCTGTGCTGGCTCGCATACAGGGATACAGGAGCGCGCTTGATATAACCGCTCCTGGTCACGGTCACAACCATGTCCTCTTCTGCAATCAGATCTTCAATATTAATTTCAGCAGTGCTTTCAATGATTTCTGTTCTTCTTTCATCTCCGAACTGCTCGTCAATTTCCAACAGTTCATCCTTTATAAGCCCTCGTACAACCTCATCTTCAGCAAGAATTTTCTTATACCAGGCAATATCCTTTAAAACAGCATCATATTCACTTATTATCTTATCCCTTTCAAGACCAGTCAGCCTTTGAAGGCGCATGTCAAGAATGGCCTGCGCCTGAACTGCAGAAAGTGAAAACCGTGAAACAAGCCCGTTTCTTGCCTCCTCAGGAGAAGAAGATGCCCTTATAAGCGCCACCACCTCATCAAGATTGTCAAGGGCTATCTTGAGCCCTTCCAGTATATGGGCCCTTTCCTCTGCCTTTCTCAGATCAAAACGGGTGCGCCTTATGATCACATTCCTGCGGTGCTCAATAAAATGATTTAAGATATCCTTCAAGGTCAGAAGTTTTGGCCTGTTGTTCACCACAGCCAGAAAAATGATGCCAAAGCTTGTCTGCAGGTTTGTGTGCTTGTAAAGCTGATTGATCACAACTTCAGCAATCTGACCCCGTTTCAGGCCCACGGCTATTCTCATGCCCTGACGGTCTGATTCGTCACGCACAAATGAAGCCCCTGTAATTACCTTGTCGCGCATGAGCTCTGCTATTTTTTCAACAACCTTTGCCTTGTTGACCTGATAGGGCAGTTCAGTCACAATAATGGTTTCCTGACCGGTCTTTTTATTCTCCTCCACCTCAATCCTGGCCCGCAGGGTAATGATCCCCCGGCCTGTCTTATATGCTTCATGTATCCCCTTTGTCCCGTAAATGTGCCCATATGTGGGAAAATCAGGGCCTGGAATATAATGCATAAGCTCTTCAATATCCATTGAAGGATTGTCAATCAAACGGGTCAGGCCTGCAATTACCTCGCTTATATTATGGGGCGGAATGTTGGTTGTCATTCCCACTGCAATGCCGGAAGATCCATTTACAAGCAGGGCTGGAAATTTTGTGGGCAGAACTGAGGGCTCTTCCAGGGTTTCATCATAATTGGGAATGAAATCAACTGTTTCCTTTTCAAGATCAGCCAGCATCTGATGGGCAATCTTGCGCATGCGGACTTCTGTATAACGCATTGCAGCAGGGGAATCGCCGTCCACTGAGCCAAAGTTGCCCTGCCCGTCCACCAGGGTATAGCGCAAAGAAAAGTCCTGGGCCATTCTCACCATTGTATCATAAACCGCTGTATCTCCATGAGGATGATATTTACCAATAACATCACCAACTATACGGGCAGATTTTTTATAGGGCTTGTTCCAGTCATTCCTAAGCTGCTGCATGGCATAAAGCACCCTTCTGTGCACAGGTTTCAGCCCGTCACGCACGTCAGGCAATGCCCTGCCTATTATGACACTCATGGCATACTCAAGGTATGACTGTTTCATTTCCTTTTCAATACTGGTGGTATTTATATCCTGATTCATGATTTATAGATGAGACTCCAATTCTTTTTTTCTGTGAGCCTTTTCCGGCTCAATCATATACTGAAAGCTTGAAAAATAAATATCAGCAAGAGTTAAAAACAAAGTGGCTATCAAAGGGCCGTATATAATACCGAGCAGGCCATATGCCTTTAATCCGCCCAGTATTGCAAAAAAGACAATGAGAGGATGCATTCTGACCCTGTTGCCCACAAGCCTTGGCTTGAAAACATACTCAATTCCCCATGAAAGAACAGCATAGAACACAAGAACAAAAATACCGGCTGTGACTCTTGATTTAAGAGCAAGAATTGCAGCAGCAGGTATCATTACAATACCAATGCCAAGGATGGGTAAAAATGCCAGAAAGCCCATGATAACACCCCACAGAAACGGAGAGCTGAATCCCAGAAAAAAAAACACAAGCCCGCCTGCAACTCCCTGGATCAGACCGCCCAATCCGTTTCCAATCAGTACAGCGCCTGACATGTCCATGAATTTTTCAAATAATTTTTCATCATGTTCATCAGGCAACGGGGACAGGTCAACCAGATATTTTATGAATTTGTCTCCATCCATGAACATGTAGAAAACCACAATAAGCATCAGGCAAAAATAAAGCACTATATTGAACACATTGGATGTAATGAGCCTTGCCTGTTCAAAAAGCGAAAACCCCACGAATTTACCAAGCTCTGATACAGGTTTTATAAGCTCGTCCCAGGTTATTGTTTTCTGGATACCGGCACGCACAAGAAGGCTGTTCAGTCTGTCAAGGGCATGAGTGCTGGCAAGCAGGTTCTTGAGCTGGTCTGAAAAAACAGCATCCTTTGCCATAACATAAAGGTCAAATGCTTCCTTTGAAAGCATGCCCACAAAAAATACAACAGGCACAAACACGACAAAAAAAAGCAGGGCGCAGGTAAGGGCAGATGCAGACTTGGGTCCAAGCTTTCCTGCAATAAACCTGTATACCGGAGAAAAAATGCCTGTGATAACAACCCCAAGGATGATGATGGCAAAAAAAGGAGCTATCAGCCTGCCTGCAAGCCAGATTGACATGCAGAACAGGGCGATGAAAAAAATAAGAACTGCTCTCTGGGAAATATTCTGGTCCAAAATTTCACCACATTGTCAGCCAGGGGCTGCAAGGAAAATAAAACAAAGATAAAAATCATGTAAAGCCGCTGTACGCATATATATGCATCACCGCGGCTTTACATGGATACAGACAACAATTTTGCTCTAGTTTCTGATCAGACCCAGTGCTGCCAGAGCAAGAACTATCTCAAAAATGATCACCTGGACAAAACTTGAAAAAAAATGATAAACAATACCGCCGCCAACAATGGCCGGAACAGCAGTATATATTAATATGCCTAATTTTCTGGGAATATCCATAATAAAACTACCCCTTTATCAACCTGTTAATATGTCAGCAAAAATCTTAACTTTCTTATCATTTTAATACGTCCAAGTAAAGTATAAAACTTATCTTTCAATGATCATGGCCATACCCATGCCGCCGCCTATGCACATGGAGATAAGGCCTGTTGAATATGATTTTCTTTTCATCTGATGAATGGCGGTAACCATCTGCCTTGCACCTGTACACCCTATGGGATGGCCTATGGATATGCCCGAACCAAGTTCATTGGGTTTTTCAACATCAATATTGAGTTCTCTCATGCACCCAATTGCCTGGGCTGCAAAAGCTTCATTGAGTTCAATAAGGTCAAGGTCATCAATGGCCATACCTGTCTGGCTGAGCACTTTTCGCACCGCAGGCACAGGCCCAAGGCCCATGTAGGCAGGATCAAGGCCGCCTGCTGCAAAAGCCTTGATTTTTGCAAGTTTTTCAAGGCCAAGCTCATCTGCTTTTTCTTCTGACATCAGAAGAACTGCTGCGGCGGCATCATTTATGCCGGATGCATTGCCTGCTGTCACACTGCCGTCCTTTTTAAATGCAGGGCGCAGTCTGGCCAGTTTTTCCATGCTGGTTTCCATCGGCCTTTCATCCTTGTCCACAATGGTATCTCCCCTGCGGGACTTAATGACAACCGGCACAATTTCCTGTGCAAATGTACCGTCATTCACGGCACCAAGGGCCCTGTTATGGCTTAAAAGGGCAAGCTGATCCTGTTCTTCCCTTGTAATACCGTATTTTTCCACGATATTTTCAGCAGTAAGTCCCATGTGGTATCCATAAAAGATTTCATACAGCCCGTCAAAGACCATAAGGTCATGCACAGGCCCGATTCCTGTCAGTTCCATGCGATGTCCCCATCTGGCCTTGGTCAGCGCCATGGGAGCATTGCTCATGCTTTCCTGACCGCCTGCAAGCACGACATCTGCCTGGCCTGCCATTATGGCCTGGGCTCCAAGCGCAATTGCCTTAAGGCCTGACCCGCATATCTTGTTGACAGTAAAAGCCGTGGTCTGCCTTGGGATTCCTGCGGCAATCATGGCCTGCCTTGCAGTGTTCTGGCCCTGGCCCGCCTGAAGCACATTACCCATGATTACCTCATCGATAAACACAGGAGTCAGGGATTCATCATAATCATAACCTTTTTTCTCAAGATCTATCATACCCTGATCCTTCAGGGAATCAGGCCCGAACCCTGCCTGGGCTTCATCTGCCACAGGACGCAGCCCTGCTCTTTTCAAAGTATCTTTCATTGCAAGTGTACCAAGCTCAACAACAGGCACAGTTTTAAGGGAACCGCCGAATGATCCCACAGGAGTCCTTGCTCCGCTGACTATTACCGCATCTTTCATTTAAAGCCTCCATCAAAGTTGATTCTTTTTTATTCAGCCGATACATTTCAGCTATATTATAGGATGCATAGCAAAGCAGCACAAAAAATACAAGGGATTAAGCACTGGTTTCCAGGCCCGGCATATGTAAAAAATAATGCCGGCCTGACCGGGCTGTGAAGTTGACAAATCATATATTTTAGGCAACACTTGTCTGGTATCTGTTTTTGAGAAAGGACTGAATCTGACATGAAGCGAAACGTTGTTGTTGCAGGGTGGGGACAGATAACCCAGCCAAAGGATATTGACGGGCCTGTGCTTGATCCGCTGGGACTTATGCATGAAGCATCACTGCGTGCAGCCATCAGAGCCGGGTCAGCAGATATTCTGACAGAACTTGATGCAGTCATGGTGGTAAGAACCTTAAGCCGCCATTATATTTCTCCGGCACATGAACTCAAAGACAGATTGGACAGCACTGCCAGGCTGACCCATGTTTCCGGAATCGGCGGCAACTCTCCGCAGACACTGATAAACATGGCTGCCGGAATGATTGCCAGAAATGAGCTTGACTGTGTGCTGATCGCAGGAGCCGAAGCCTATGTGCAAAGAGAGCCTGAGTCAATTAAAACCCAGAATGCTCTGTTCAGGGGGATTCCCCCGGATTATCCCGAAGATGACATCAGAGGAGCCACAGACCTTGAGGCTGCCCACGGCATGGAATATCCCATGCAGGGCTTTCCCCTTTTTGAAACTGCATTATGGGCTGAATCAGGAATGGATATCCGCTCATACCTGATGAAAACCGCACAGATGTGGTCTGAATTCAGCAAAACCGCAGCAGCCAACCCCCATGCATGGTCAAAATCCGCCAGAACCGCTGAAGAGATCATAACGCCGGGGCCTTGCAACCGCATGATTGCATTTCCATATACCAAGTACATGAATGCATTTGTAAATGTTGATCAGGGCGCAGCCGTTATCCTGATGTCGGAACAGCCTGCTGAAAAATATGCTGCAAAAGACAGAAGAACCGTGTATTTTCTGGGCGGAGGATATGCCGTGGACAGGCAGCGCTTCATGATTGAAAAATCTGACTTTACTGCAAGCCCGCCCCTGAAAGCTGCTGTTTCAAAGGCTTTGAAACGTTCATCCATGTCCATTGACGAACTTGAATGTTTTGATTTTTACTCATGCTTTCCATGCGCTGTGTCCATTGCAAAAAAAATGACAGGTATCAAAGACAATGACCCGCGGCCGCTTACACTTGCAGGAGGCCTTGGTTTCTTTGGAGGCCCGGGCAATAATTACAGTCTTCACAGTGTTGCAGCACTTGCAGAAAAAATAAGCACAGGAAAAAGATCAAACGGGCTTGTCACGGCCCTGGGCTGGTTCATGCACAAGCATGCAGCAGGCATATATGGATGCAGGCCTCTGACCACTGACATGAAAAACCATGACATTGAGGACATGAAAAACCCTCTTGCAGGAGACAGGCCTGTCAGGATCGTGGAACAGGCATCTGGAACAGGTATGATTGAAACCTATACAATCATCTACAGGCGGGACATGCAGCCTGATTATGCATTGATATACGGCAGAACCTGTGACAGCCTCAGGTTCATTGCAAGAACCCGCAGCGATCCTGAAATATTCCGGCTTCTTGCCACCACCTGTATGGTTGGTGCAAAAGTGAAGCTTGAGTTTGACTCTTCCTGCAACATGAATATTGCAGAACCTGTCTGAAAAAAATCTTACATTCCCAGAAAATCCCTTATCCACCGGCCGGGGCAGGATTCCACAAGTTCTTCAGGGCTGCTGCCTTTTCCTGCAATTTTTCCATTATTCATTATGATTACCATATTGCCTGCTGCAAAAGCCTCTTCATGGTCATGAGTAACAAAGATTGTGGTAATGCCAAGGTCTGCGATGATTTTTGCAATTTCCTTTAAAAGCCGTTTTCTCAGAACCCTGTCCAGGGAGCTTAAAGGCTCATCCAGCATCAGAAGCCTGGGGCTGGGTGCAAGGGTTCTTGCAAGGGCAACCCTCTGGCGCTCGCCTCCTGAGAGCTCGTCAATGCTGCGGAAGGCAAAACCATCAAGCCCTGTCAATGCCAGCATCTGATCCACCCTGGTTTCAATTTCAGATTCAGGCATTCCCTTCATTTTTAGACCAAAACCAATATTATCATGCACATTAAGATGAGGGAACAGGGCAAATTCCTGGAACATCAATCCAAATCCGCGCTTGTGTGGAGGGCAGAAAGTTATATCACTGCCATCAAAAATGATTCTGCCTGAATCAGGGGTTTCAAGCCCTGCAATAAGCCTGAGCAGCGTGGTCTTGCCGCTGCCTGAAGGCCCAAGCACGGACAGTTTGGTACCTTCGGGCAGGCTCAGGCAAAGATCCTTTAATGCAAGGCTGCCGTCTTCAAAAACTCTTGTTACATGATCAAGTACAAGCTCGTTTTTCATTAAAATCCTTCTGAACTTTCCTTTCTGAATTTTTCAATCACAGCAAATCCCAGGGCTGTGACCACCATCAGAAGAGTTGAAACAGCCATTGCCTGTCCATAATTCATTTCACCGGGCTGCCCTAAAAACCTGTATATTGCAATGGGAATCGTAGGTGTATCCGGCCTTGCCGTAAAAATTGTGGCTCCGAACTCGCCCAGGCTTATGGTAAAGGCAAACACAGCCCCTGCTGCAAGTGCTCTTGATATCAGGGGAAGGTCAATCATCTTAAATATTTTCAATGGAGAAGCCCCGAGCATTGCAGCCGCATCTGCCATGCTGTCCGGAATTGCCCTCAATGCAGGAAGCACAGCCCTTACAACAAAGGGAAATCCCACAAGGGCATGTGCAATGGGAACAAGGAATATTGAGGTTCTCAGATTCAAAGGAGGCTTGTCAAGCGTGATAATTATTCCAAATCCCAGTGTCACGGCAGAGGTGGAAAGGGGCAGCATGAAAACAGGGTCAAGCACCACAGCCCACGCAGCCCTGACCGACCGGTCGCAGAATCTTATGAACAATGCTGCGCACACACCAGTAAAAAGGGCAATGACAAGAGCTGCCGCTGCAAAAAGAACGGAAAATTTCACTGCATTGAAAGGAGGAATATAAAATATCGAATCAGAGGTATTGACAAACAGGGCCTTATAAAAGGCAAATGATAATTTTCCGTCCAGACTGAAAGATTGTGCCACAAGGGCTGCAAGCGGCATGATGCACAATATGCCAATAAAAATTATTGTAATGGCTGTAACTGCTTTTTCCCAGATCAGAACAGGTTTTTTAAGATTGATATGTTCTGCATCAGGAGTAAACCTGGCAGCCCTGCCTGCAAATGAGGTGTAAACCCACATAAGGGCAAAGGTTATGACAATCTGTATCAGGCTGAGAAAAGACGCAAGGGGAAGATTGAACAGATGGGCGGCCTGACGGTAGATTTCCACCTCGATTGTTGAAATACAAGGCCCTCCAAGTATCATGATGATCCCGAAACTTGAAAAACAGAAAATAAAGACAAGGGCGCAGGAAGCAAGAATTGCAGGTTTGAGCAAAGGCAGGGTAACATGGATAAAAACCCTGAACGGCCCTGCTCCAAGAACGCGGGCTGCCTCGGTTATCCTTCCCTGGATAGAAGACCTGAACCCGGTGATTATCCTGAGCATGACTGAAAAATTATAAAAAACATGTGCCATGAAAATAAGGACAAGGGGGTTCTTAATCCTGAAGGCAAAAAACAGGGCATTTTCCCCGAAACATGCCTGGAATGCAGCAGCCACCACAACAGCAGGCAGAACAAAGGGAATTGAAGCCATGGTTTTGATAAAACCCTTGCCCCTGAACCTGTAGCTGGACAGCACAAGGGCACAGGGAAGAGCACAGGCAAGGGTAAGAAAAGTTGAAACCGCAGCCTGCCAGAATGTAAACCAGATCACCCTGCCCATGCGGGCAGAAAAAACCCCTTTTAAAAGAAACCCCGGATCAAATTTCCCTGTGCCGAAAAAACTTTTGTAAAAAATTCCAGCCAGCGGATAAAAATAGAAAACAAGGAAAAAGCAGGCCGGCACCAGGCCGGCCAGAACATAGGGGTGAGTTAAAAAACCCGGTTTAAGGCCTGGTTTCAATTTAATAAGGTTTCTGTCCATTCCCGGATCCAGGTATCCCTTCCTGCATCAATCTCTTCTGGCGACAGAACCGCAGGATTTTTTGTCTTCACGGCATATTTCACAAAAACTTCCGGCAGTTGCGCCTCTTTGTTCACAGGAAACACAAACATCTGCAAGGGAATGTCTTCCTGAAATTTTCCGGAAAGAATAAAATCCATGGCTTTTTTCGCAAGCTCCATATCAGAAGCGCCCTTTAATATTCCTGCAAACTCGATCTGGCGGAATGCTGACCCGTTTTCAGTCACAGCACCTGTTGGAGCGGACTCAAGCTTTGTTTTTGAAAAAAAGACTTCTGCGGCAGGGCTTGAGGCATAGCTTACGACAATGGGCCTGTCCCCTTTTGAGGCTGCCGTGAATTTGCCCCAGTATGCCTGTTTCCAGCCATTGGTCACAAGAACATCATTGGCTTTCAGTTTTTTCCAGTAATCCAGGTATCCATGTGTGCCGAAACGGCTTATGGTTGCAAGCACAAATGCAAGGCCCGGAGATGAAGTCGCAGGGTTTTCCACCACAACAAGCCCCTTATATTCAGGTTTTACAAGATCCTCAAGCATGACAGGAACTTTTCTGCCATGTTCCCTGAACCAGGAGACATCATAATTAAGACAGACGTCTCCAAAATCCACAGGAACAAGCCTGTTTTCAGGATCAAGCCTGAGTTCAGGGCTTATCCTGTCAAGCCCTGAAGGGGCATACGGAACAAATATACCGGCTTTAAGGGCACGGCTTAAGAATGTATTGTCAACCCCGTAAAAAATATCAGCAAGAGGATTGCCTGCCGATAATATTGCCTTGTTCAGAGCCTGGCCTGCATCCCCTGATTTCAGGATCACTATTTTTGCATGTATTGCTTTTTCAAACTGGTCAAGAACAGTTCTGCTGATACTGAAACTGTCATGGGTCATGATCTTAAGCTCGGAAATTTTCCGGCTTTCATGTTTTTTGTCTTTTGAACATGAAAAACAACACATTATCAGCATGCAGAATACAATAAAAATCAGCTTTGATTTCATCATGGTCATCATTTCTCCGTTTTTTTGCGTTTCAGATCAAGCCAGGCATCAAGCCTGTGCTTCACTGTTTTTTCATATCCTCTGTCAGAAGGAAAATAGAATCGTGTTCCCTCCATCTTTTCAGGCAGAAAAGACTGGGGAACAAAGGCGTTTTCATAATCATGGGCATATTTGTAACCCCTGCCGTAATCAAGGGATTTCATCAGGGCTGTGGGCGCATTCCTGATATGAAGGGGAACAGGCAGGGAACCGTGTTCTGCAACCTGTTTTTTCAATTGCTTGTGCATCATATAGATGGAATTGCTTTTGGGAGCCGTTGCAAGATAAACAGCTGCCTGAAACAGACCATCATCTCCCTCGGGCCTGCCAAGTATCCTGAATGATTCCCCTGCATTAAGAGCCATGGTCAGGGCGCCGGGATCTGCCATGCCTATGTCTTCGGTTGCAAACCTTATCATTCTTCTTATCAAATAGCAGGGATCCTCTCCTGCTGCAAGCATGCGCTCAAGCCAGTATGCCGCAGCATCAGGGTCACTGCCGCGCATGCTTTTTATGAATGCGGATATAAGATTGTAATGTTCTTCTCCTGCCTTGTCATACAGAAGGGCTTTTTTTTCAAAAAGCTTTTCAGCATCAGAAAGCTCGATATGTTTTCTGTCTGAAAAATTCATCACAATGGTTTCAAGGCCTGACAGGGCAATTCTTGCATCTCCGTCTGACATGGCGGCAATGTATTCAAGCACATCATCAGACACGACAGACTCTCCAATGCCAAGGCCCTTTTCCCTGTCATTGAGAGCGCGCTTCATTATGAGCACAAGCCCTGGCTTTTCAAGGCTTTTGAGGGTAAACACCCGGCACCGGGATACAAGGGCAGGTATGACCTCAAATGACGGATTTTCCGTGGTAGCTCCCACAAGGGTTATGAGCCCGTTTTCAACATGGGGCAGAAAAGCATCCTGCTGAGCCTTGTTGAACCTGTGAATCTCGTCCACAAACAAAAGGGTTCTGCGCCTGAAAAGAGAACGTTTTTCCCTTGCGCTTTCTATTACCCTGCGGATATCTTTGACCCCTGACAGAACCGCTGAAATTTCAACAAACTCGGATTCTGTTTCACTGGCAATAATGCCTGCAAGGGTTGTTTTGCCGCATCCTGGAGGGCCCCACAGAATCATGGAAAAAACCCTGTCAGCTTCAATGGCCTGCCTTAAAATGCTGCCCTGTGCTGTCAGATGTTCCTGGCCCACAATCTCGTCAAGAGTTGCGGGCCGCATGCGGTCTGCCAAAGGACGTTCAGGAAAACTTTCCTTTAGTGCCTGTGACTCAAACAAATCCATCTCTGGCTCTCTTGCGTTTACTCTGTTCTTTTCTGAGTTTTTTCTTTTTAAGATTATGACGTTTTTTCTTTTCCCGGATTCTTTTTTCCTCCCTTGAACCGCCTGTAAATTTTATTTTTCCTGTTTTTTCCCTGAAATACAGTTTTACAGGTGTTTTCTCCAGAGGAATCATCTGCCTTAACTGGTTGATCAGATATCTTTTATAGGAAAAATGAACAGCATCGGGAAAATTGACAAAACACACAAAACACGGTGGTTTCACAGCAACCTGGGTGGCATAGAAAAATTTCAGGCGCCTGCCCCTGTGCAGGGAAGGTTCTTCTCTGTAAACAGCATCCTCAATGATACGGTTCAATGTGCCTGTGTTGATCCTGTAGCAGTATTCTTTGTAAATTTTCACAACCTCGTCCAGGATCCTGTGACAGCGCTGGCCTGTCAGGGCTGATATGGTCAGTGCAGGGGCATAGGATAAAAATTTTGCCCTGTACCTTAATTCCTGCATGTATTTTTTAACGCCCTTTTCCTGCTTGTCCACAATATCCCATTTGTTCAGCAGAAACAGGGCCCCGCACCCCCTTTGCTCGGCATATCCTGCAATTGTGATGTCCTGATCTGTTATGCCTTCATGCGCATCAATCAGAATCAGGGCCACATCACATTCTTCCATGCTTTTAAGGGCCTTTAAAATGGAAAACTTTTCAATTTTTTCATTTACCTTTCCCTTGCGCCTTATCCCTGCTGTATCCACAAGAATAAATTTTCTGCCCCTGTGCTCAAGGCTGAGCTCTATGGCATCACGCGTGGTTCCAGCCTTTTCATTGACAACAACCCTTTTTTCTCCGAACAGGCGGTTTGCAAGCGAGGACTTGCCCACATTTGGACGGCCCACAATGGCAATGCGTATGGCAGAATTTTCATCTTCTTCATCTTCACTGGAATCATATTCAGGAAGCGCATCCACAAGATCATCAAGAAAATCACCCACGCCTGTGCCATGCTCTGCTGAAACCTCATAAAACCGGTCAATGCCAAGGGAATAAAACTCGCCAAGCTCATCATGCTGCCTGTGGCTTTCTATCTTGTTCACAAGATAGAAAACAGGTTTTTCCATCCTGCGGACAAAATTGACAAGTTCCCGGTCATACGGAGAAAGCCCCTGCCTGCCGTCCATGACAAGCACAAGCACATCAGCCTGATCAGCAGCAGCAAAAAGCTGATCCCTGATCTGTGAAGCAAAATAATCATCATCCGAGCTTAAGAATCCGCCCGTATCAATGAGAGTAAAGCCGATATCATTCCAGCAGGCATCAGCATAATGCCTGTCCCTTGTAACCCCGGGAAAATCATCAACAAGGGCCTGCCTTGAGCGGATGATTCTGTTGAACAGGGTGGATTTACCCACGTTTGGCCGGCCAAGAAGGGCCACAACCGGTTTCATGTATGCAACCTCCAGAATTTAAACACAAAAATTAATTACCGTCTTATACAATATATTGGATTATTTATAAACAGGTATCCAGGACATTATTCTGTCCAGGAAAAGAAAAAAGCCCCGATTGCAAGGAAAACAAGGCTCATGACTGCAAGAACCATCAAATCTGAAGACACGTCAGCAAGCGTGGCTCCGTCATTAATAATTTTTCTTGCAGCAGAAAGAAAACGGGTCAGGGGCAGAACTTCGGCAATTTTTTTAACCCACCAGGCTGATCCTTCAATGGAAAACCACACCTGCGACAGAAACATCATGGGCCAGCATATAAAATTTATGATTCCATTGGTCAGCTCTTCATTGGTTCCCCTGCATGCTATCACAAGGCCGAGGCAGACAAGGCAGACAGTGCCTGCAAGAAAAACCACAAACACATCAAACCAGGCCCCGTGCACCTTTAATGACAAAAAAAGATCACATCCGACCCAGACTATGAATGAGGTTGCAAACAGGATCAGCACCCTTGACACCATCTGGGCGGCAAGGTATTCAAATGCAGTCACAGGAGTTGCCTTGAGACGCTTCAGAACACCGATGCGCCTGTACCTGACAATGACATATCCCACCCCGAAAAGGGATGAAAACATTATATTCATCCCGAGAATCCCGGGAAAAAGCCAGTCAATATAACGGATCTGGTCCACCTTTACATGCATTTTCTCAAGCATTGCCTCTGCAAGCCTGTCCGGCAGAATGGAAGACTTAAGCATGTTTTCCATTATATGGCCCCCTGGAGAGGAATCACTTATCCAGTACCTGAATTTTGACCCGCTTTTTTCAAGAACCATGTCAATTTCATGGTGCACAAGCTTTTTCAGGGCCTGTTTTTCTGTTTTAAAACCTATGATCCTGATGTGTCTGTCTGTCTTAAGGCTTTCAGGTATCTCAATGTGTGACAATGATGAATCTGCGGCCGGAAAGACCCCCAGCCTGAACACAGAGCCTGTATCATGGGTGAACATGATCCCGAAGCCTGCAACAATGAGAAAAGGAAACAATATATTCCACCCGAACCCTGCCCTGTCCCTGATAAATTCATAATTTCTGGCCACAAACAGGACCCATATGCGTTTTAAGTTCATCAGCCTATTCTCTTAACTGCTTTCCTGTAAGTTTTATAAAAACAGATTCAAGGTTGGCAGGCCCGTCAATATCTTTGCAGTGCTTTTCAATGAGATCTGCCGGAGAACCCTGTTCAATGATCCTGCCCTGATCCATGATGGCAACAGTATCACACAATTTCTGTGCTTCTTCCATATAATGGGTGGTAAGAATTATTGTCCTGCCCCGCTGGTTCATATCAGATATAATCTTCCATATATGCTGTCTTGCCTGTGGATCAAGCCCTGTGGAAGGTTCATCCAGAAAAACAAGCTCAGGATCATTTAAAAGTGCAAGGCACAGCAGAAGCCTCTGACGCTGACCCCCTGATATTTTATCATTCATGCTTTTTCTGATATTGCCCAGCATGCACAGGTCCATGAGCCTGTCAATTTCCAGGTGTTTCCTATAAAAAGCTGCAAAGGTTTTTATTGTCTCTTCCACGGTAAGAAAGGCAAACAACTGAGTATGCTGAAACTGAATGCCGATTTTCTGGTTAAAATCCGAATCCCTATGCCTGCCCCTGTAAAGGATTTCTCCTGAATCCTGTGAAACAATATTTTCCAGTATTTCTATTGTAGTGGTCTTGCCTGCCCCGTTCGGGCCCAGAAGCCCGAAACAGCTTCCTTCTGCAATGCTCAGGCTTATACCGTCCACAGCAGTGACGCCATTGTATTTTTTTACAATTTTTCTTGCTTCAATCACAGAATATCCAATCATATGGTTAT
>CAYOYY010000039.1:0-30166 GCA_964408295.1 uncultured Desulfobacula sp.
GCTTTATATTGACAAAATTGCAACACAGCTTGAACAGGCAATGGTTCTGACCGGAACTGAAAGAGCAGATAATGTGAGGCAGGACATTATCTGCTCCTGAATATCTGATCTGCCTATTCTATTTCAAAGGCGCGTTCTCCGTGGAGTGAGTTGTCAAGGCCCTCAAGCTCATGATCCCTTTCCACCCTTATGCCGTTGGTGAGCATTTTTGTAATGATCAGGATAATAAAGGTTGCGCTGCCACTGAAAGCGATTGTTCCGCATACAGACAATATCTGTATCCAGACCTGGCCTGGATTGCCGAAAAAAAGGCCGGCAGTTCCCTTTGTAACTGTTGGGCAGGCAAAAAGGCCTGTGGCAATTGCACCCCATATCCCGCACAGTCCATGGATGCCGAACGCATCAAGGGAATCGTCATAGTTCATTCTAAGTTTCAGCACAGCAACACCCATGAAACCGATTATGCCTGAAACAGCTCCGATTATCATTGCTCCGCCAAGCGTGACAAAACCTGCGGCAGGAGTTATGCCCACAAGTCCTGCAATGGCGCCTGATGCAAGGCCAAGAAGGGTGGGGGTATGGTTGTGCTTCCATTCAACAGCCAGCCAGGCAAGCCCTCCAACTGCTGCGGCAGTATTGGTGGACAGAAAGGCAGATGCTGCAATTCCGTCTGCTGCAAGTGCGCTGCCTGCATTGAAACCGAACCATCCAAACCATAGAAATCCTGCTCCAAGAGCTGTAAATGCGACACTTGAGGGGATCATGGGTTCTTTTTTGTATCCATGGCGCCTGCCCAGAAAAATTGCAAGCACAAGACCGGATATTCCTGCATTTATGTGCACAACATTTCCACCTGCAAAGTCAAGGGCTCCGATTCTGCTCATCCAGCCTCCACCCCAGGCCCAGTTGCACACAGGGCTGTATACAAAGGTAATCCACAATATGCTGAATACTATCCATGATGAAAATTTCATCCTGTCAACGGCTGATCCAAGAACAAGTGCTATGCTGATGCAGGCAAATGTCATCTGAAACAGGACAAAGACAAGTGTTGGTATGGAACCTGTGATGCTGTTGATGTCAATGCCTTTCAGGAACAGATTGTCAAGACTTCCGATAAAAAGGCTTGAGCTTGTGCCGAATGCAAGTGAGTATCCCCATCCTACCCAGACCAGGCTGGCAATGCAATAGGCAACCAGGATCATTGCAATGGTATTCAGCATGTTTTTGTACCGGGACATGCCACCGTAAAAAAGAGCCAGCCCGGCCGGTGTCATCATCATTACCAGGGCAGCTGAGATAATCACCCATGCAGTGTCACCTGAATTGATGCCATGTTCTGCGGCAAAGGCTGTGCCAAAGCTTGAGATCCAGGCCAGCCCTGCTGCTGGGAAAATTTTTTTCAACATTGTTTTTCCTTTCAAATTATAATCAAAAATCGTCTTGCCGGTTTAAAAAAGCAAACCTTATGCCATAACATGGTGGGCTGGGGGGTATACTGATATATCCCTTTGAAATTTTTATATAAAATAAAATTTACGCAAAAACAATTCTTGAATAGTTATGCTGGTATTCTTTATTTAAATCCATTTTTGTTTTTTATAACATAATTTTTTTTACAAAAAAGTAATTTAAATAATAATCACAATAAATATACAATATATGGTTGCCATATCTGCGGGCCTGTGCCAATAATGAAATCGTCAGGGTGTGAAAAAGATGGTCTTGAGCCTGTGGAATGTTTTCGTATGGTTAAACCATTTAAATTTTTTTATTGCATTGTCATTACTGGTTTTGCACTGTTTTGGTACATAATGGGTGTTTTTTTTATGTTGACAACCCATGACTAATAGGCTACAGAACCTTAAAATCAGGCTATAGAAGGGCTTTTTAAGCTGTTTACGGATGTTAAAATAACAAACGGGTTGGAAGATTTCAATGGCACAACTAGAATTAAAAAATGTAAGTGTAAGGTTTGGTGGTCTGCTGGCCTTATCCAGTTTGAGCTTCAGTGTTGGTGACGGAAGGGTTGTGGGGCTGATAGGCCCTAACGGAGCCGGTAAGACAACCGTTTTTAATGTTCTGACAGGGGTTTATCAGGCATCAGAGGGTGATGTGCTTTTCAATGGAGAAAGTATTCTGGGGCTCAGGCCTTATTCCATTTTTGAAAAGGGAATTGCAAGAACATTTCAGAACATCCGTTTGTTTTCAGCTATGACAGCAGTTGAAAATGCCATGGTTGCCAGACACTGCCGTTCAAGCAAGGGAATTGTCGGCGCGATTTTCAGAACAGGTTCTCAGAAAAATGAGGAAATTCAGATCAGAAAGAGAGCCATGGAAGCTCTTGAATTCATGGGCGTTGAAAAATATGCTGATACTGTGGCTTCCAATCTACCGTACGGGCTTCAGAGAAGGCTTGAGATTGCAAGAGCCATTGCTTCAGAGCCAAAGGTGCTGCTTCTAGATGAGCCTGCCGCAGGAATGAACCCAAGTGAATCATCGGAGTTGATGAAGGATATTGCACGCATGTCTGAACTGGGAATTGATGTTCTCCTTGTGGAACATGACATGAAAGTTGTGATGGGCGTGTGTGATCATATTGTATGTGTTGACCATGGTGTCAAGATTGCCGAAGGAAATTCGCACGAAATTCAGAATAATCCAAAGGTGATTGAGGCTTATCTTGGTCAGCCTGCCAACCAATAATTTTTAGGAGGAAAAGATGAGAAAAAAACTTGTTTCAATTATGGCAATGGGCCTTATTCTGGTCCCGTTTCTATTTGGTTCTGTTTCTGCAAAAACATTGAAAATCGGTTCAATGAGCCCTTTGACAGGTCCCTATGCTTCAGATGGAACCGATATTAAAAACGGTGTCTGGACGGCAATCAAGGTTTTTGAAGAAGCCGGTGGAATCCCCGGTTTTGACAAAATTGAGTTTTTCCCCCAGGATACTGCCTGTGACCCAAGGCAGGCTGTTGCCGCTGCAAACAAGCTGATCAACCTTGGTGTTGTCGGTGTTGTCGGCGCATACTGTTCTTCTTCAACCATTCCTTCATCTGAAGTTCTGGACGAAGAAAATATCATTATGATCACCCCTGCTTCCACAAATGAAAAAGTAACAGATCGCGGGCTTCCATACATGTTCAGAATGTGCGGAAGAGATGATGACCAGGCACCTGCTGCTGCCAAATTTCTTAAGGAATGCCTGAAGGCAAAAACAATTTTTATTGTTGATGATAAAACCACTTATTCCCAGGGGCTTGCAGACGGCGTGGCCAAGGCTGCAAAGGCGCTTGGAATCAAAGTTCTGGGTCATGAACATGTAAACCAGGGTGACAAGGACTTTTCTGCAATTCTGACAATGGCAAAACAGAAAAATGCAGATATATTCTACATGTCTCTGCAGGGATATTCTCCTGCTGCCATGATGACTCTCCAGGCGAAACGCCTTGGCCTCAAGTCACAGATCGTTACACAGGACGCATGCTTCCAGCCCAAGTTCATGGATGTTGCAAAAGAAGCTGCAGAAGGTGTTTATCTTACCTATGGTTATACAGACCCCACAACTCCTGAATACAAGGCATTTGAAAAACGCTATGTTCCCAAATACGGGAAGATTGCTGCTTATGCAACCTATGCCTATGATTCTGCAACCGCTCTTTTGAAAGCCATCAAGGCAGCAGGTTCCACTGACCCTGCCAAAATCAAGGCAGAACTCATGAAACTGGATTACCAGGGTGTTGCAAAACATATCAAGTTCAGGCCCAATGGGGATTCAGGATCTTCCTACATTGCCTTTAAGATTGAAAACGGCCAGTTTGTACCATACTGGGAACCGGAACATGGCCTGATCAAGAAATAATCTGCCTGAAAATGTGATGCGGCAGCTGCATCTGCTGCTGCCGCATCTTTGATGTTTACCCCGCAAATAAAGAAATATTAAAATAATGGAATATTTTATTCAGCAGCTGATTAACGGTTTAACCCTTGGCGGGATGTATGCCCTGATTGCTTTGGGGTATACCATGGTTTACGGTGTTATCCTGCTTATCAACTTTGCCCATGGTGAGTTTTTTGCCGCGGGCGGATATATAGGCGCTGTGGTGCTGGGCTATCTTGCAGGTCACGGATTTCTCAAGGCCCATCCTATTCTGAGCCTGACCGCGGCATTTGTTCTTGCCATGGCATATTGTGCCTACCTTGCCATAGGTGTTGAGAAAATTGCTTACAAACCCCTGAGGAAAGCTTCAAGGCTTGCTGCCCTTCTGTCTGCTCTGGGTATGTCCATTTTCCTTTCCAATGGAATGATGCTTACCCGCGGAGTCTATGACAAGGTTTATCCCAGTGAATTGTTTCAGGGAAGATTTGATTTCGGTCTGGTGAGTATTTCCTATCTGCAGATAATGATTGTGTCCCTGACTGCCTGCCTGCTGCTGGGGCTTAACCTGCTTGTATTCAAGACAAAAATAGGTATGGCCATGAGGGCAACTGCCCAGGACAAGACCATGTCCGCCCTTGTTGCCATCAGCAGCAACAGAATAATTTCTCTCACCTTTGCAATCGGAGCCGGGCTGGCAGCCGCCGCTGGTATCATGTATGGCCTTTATTACGGATCTGTGCGTTATGACATGGGATTTATACCGGGTATCAAGGCTTTTGCAGCAGCGGTTCTGGGAGGAATCGGAAATATTACCGGTGCCATGCTCGGGGGCCTGATCATAGGCATGGTCGAGATATTCGGCGCAGGTTATATCTCTGGCGAGTACAAGGACGTTTTTGCATTTATCATATTGATAGCAGTCCTTTATTTTAAACCAACTGGAATTATGGGCGAGAATATCGATGATACAAGAGTTTAAAAAAGTTTGGAAACAATACACTGTCGCCTTGTTGTGGCTTCTGGGACTTTTATGGCCCATGCTGGGCATTCATCCGGACGGCACCCTTACTTTCAGAACCACTCTGACAGTATGGGGTTATATTCTGGCAGGATCGTTTGTCTGTCTGATAATTTATGTGATGAATGCCGGAGGGACGCTGAAAATTGTAAGCGACCCTGTGTCCCGGATTTCAAGCAGCATAAAGAATGCTTCCACCACGGTTCCCACCTGGGTATGGCTTGTGGTGCTTCTGGTTCTGGCTGCAATTTATCCTCAGATGGCAGGGCGGTATGGCACAGATGTTGCCATTAATGTGCTTTTATATATCTGTCTTGGCCTTGGACTGAATGTGGTTGTGGGCCTGGCAGGAATGCTGGATCTTGGGTATATTGCATTTTACGGAGTCGGAGCATATACCTATGCCCTTCTCAACACGGTTTACGGCCTTGGTTTCTGGGTATGTCTTCCCCTGTCAGGGCTTTTTGCCTGCATTGCAGGCTGCATTGTCGGATATCCAACCCTTCGCATGCGCGGTGATTATCTTGCCATTGTGACCCTTGGATTCGGGGAAATTATAAGAATTATTCTCAACAACTGGATGAGCCTGACCAATGGGCCCAATGGTATCCTTGGAATCAAACCTGTGGGAATTTTTATTCCTGTGTTTGAAAACGGGTTCACTTTTGAGCATTTCTGGGTGAAAAAGCTTCAGATCTTTTATTATTTTGCCCTGGCTCTTGCAATTGTCACGGTTATAGCTGTCAAGCGCCTGAATATTTCAAGGGTTGGCCGTGCATGGGAATCCATAAGGGAAGATGAAACCGCAGCTGAACTTATGGGAGTCAATACCTTTATATATAAGCTTCTGGCATATGCCATGGGAGCTGTTTTCGCAGGTGTTGCAGGTGCATTTTTTGCTGCAAGAATGCGGTTTGTAAGCCCTGAAAGTTTTACCTTCCTTGAATCTGCTATGGTTCTGTGCATGGTTGTGCTTGGCGGAATGGGCTCAATTCCGGGTATTATCCTGGCTGTTGTGGCATTGATTGCCCTGCCCGAAGTCTTTCGTCAGTTTGAATCCTACAGAATGCTGGTTTTTGGTGCCACTATGATCATTATGATGATATTCAGACCCGAGGGCCTGATCCCTGCAAAGCGTGTGGGAGCTCGGTCGGAAGAAAGGGAGAGATAAATGACTGAACCTATTCTTGAACTTAGAAATGTGCATTCCGGTTACGGGAGTATCAAAGCTTTGCGCGGAATTTCCCTTAAGGTATATCCCGGTGAGATTGTGGCAATAATTGGTGCCAATGGTGCAGGCAAGTCAACCACCTTGATGACAATCTGCGGTATTGTCAGGGCTGAACAGGGAGATGTGATATATCAGGGCAAGCGGATCAACAAGATTGCCCCTGAAAAACTTCCCACAATGGGTCTTTGCCAGGTACCTGAGGGCAGGCGCATTTTTCCAAGGCTTTCTGTCATGGAAAATTTAAGGCTTGGAGCCTTTTACAGGAATGATACCGACCAGATCATGAAGGATATTGAGCATACCTATGAAATTTTCCCCATTCTTGGCGAAAGAAGGGATCAGGAAGGCGGAACCCTGTCAGGCGGAGAACAGCAGATGCTTGCAATTGCAAGGGCTCTGATGGCAAAACCAAAGGTGCTGCTCCTTGACGAACCTTCGCTGGGGCTTGCTCCCATTATTGTGCAGCAGATTTTTGATATTGTTTCCCAGATAAACAGTGAAGAGGGTACAACAATTCTCCTTGTTGAACAGAATGCCAACCTGGCGCTTCAGGCTGCGTCCAGGGGCTATGTGGTTGAAACAGGGGAAATCACGCTTGAAGATGATGCAAAGGCTCTTTTGAACAATCCTAAAATAAGGGCCGCATATCTGGGTGAATAACTGCATAGATCCTGAATTATGATTTATCCTGGCCCCGTAGCAGATACCTGCTCCGGGGCCTTTATATTCCAGGTATTTAAAATTGTTACCAGAATTTTTTTGCCGTTAAAGCCAGGTCTTCCGGAAAAGTAAATGTGGCCATTTCCTTTGATGCAATTTCAAAACCTGTAAAATCATTTCTCACCCATGGGGCATAATTTGACCTTGCTGTTATGCAGGCACGCAGGCACGGGGCCTTGTCTGTGCCTTCCAGCGAAATCATGGCAAGATTATAGGCGTTTTTACCAAGATTCCTGTAAAGTTTCTGGATATTCAGGATCCCTCTGGCAAGGTCAGTCCACAGGTCTGTATCATCATGATCCATGAGTGAAAACCTGGTTGGTGCTATGCCCCATATCTCATGGAACCCTGAAGGCGCAAACGCAGCCATCCATTCCCACATGCCTGTTGAGCCTATGTAACGCTGCCCTGTTTTTTTTTCAGTATCGGTAAGGTCAGCCAGTATATCGGTTCTGTGACGCGACAGATATGCCAGATATCTTTTTCTTAACATATTGTGGGCATTGGATGCAGTTTTTGATGCATGAACCTGAAGATGAGGATGAACAAGCGATCCTCCTGCACCGGGCAGATGGTTCTGGGTGATCGACATATATACAGCTCCCGGATCTGCGGATTTTACCCGTGACAGATATCTGGCACAATTGATGAAACTGTCTGCATAGGATTCAGCAGAAGCTGTACCGATTTCAACATAATGATCCTTGCCGAACAGGGAAACAGCAGACCATTCCGTGTATGGATAGAGGTTGGGAAAAAGAACTGATTCCCTGTAATAAAGTTTTCCGGTATCAGTGATTTCCCTGGCAAGGCAAGGGGTCATAAGGTCAATGTTGCCAGGGCAGAAAGGGCATTGGTCAGGATCAAGGTCTTTTTGCGGCAACCTGTGGAATTCTTTTTGGTCCCTTTTCTCTTCAAGCGCTCTGCCCGGAGTAATCCTGCATGTCTTTAAGGTTACGGGATCTGTGCGTATCTGCTGAATCCTGGTGATTTTTGCGCCTTTGGAATCTGAAAAATTCGCACTGAGCTCTTTTTGCCTGAATTCAATCAAAAGCCTCACCTTACTTAAGAAAGATTTATTGAATTCCATACTATATTGTATTTACAGTATCAAGCTGTTTGTCCTTGATTTATGTTCATGCCCTGCCAGTATCCCTTTTGCCTATGGATATTCATATCTGCATGATGCAAAATTATTTCATGGCTGTTCCCCAGTCATACCGCCTTTTCACATATTTGAGTATAAGGGATGTCTCGGTTCTTATCACGCCTTCAATTTTATATATGCGGTTGAAAATCAGGTCATTGAGATCTTCTGTGGATTCAGCCACAAATTCGGTATATATGTCAGATCCTCCGGTGGCATGCACAATGAACCATATTGGTTTGAGCTTTTCAAGTTCTCGTGTCACATGGTCTATCTTTGCAACATCCACGTTGATTTTTAAAATTCCCACTGTTTCAAATCCGAGTTTCAAAGGATTACTGACAGCAACTATCTGTATATATTCCTGATCGATCAGCCTGTTGAGTCTGGTTCTTACTGTTGCTTCAGACAGGCCTAATTCCTTGGCTATCTGAGTATTGGAAATCCTTCCGTCAACCTGAAGAAACTCAATAATCTTGCGATCTGTGGAATCAATGCCACGGTTACGTTTCTTTTCGCTGGTTTTATATTTTGCCATATTACCTCTTAATTATATGATCATTGATCTGTGGTCGAAAATAAAGTTTTCATAGAATTTTTATCAGTAATCGAAAATTAAATCCATAGAAATTATAGTTTACGTATTAAATATGAAAAAAAATGTTGACATGAGTTTTTTCCTGATCTATGTAGGATTATACGGATTTAATAAAATTCATAATATTTGTAATAAGTAAATCGAATTTTTAAACTTTTATAACACGCTTTTCGAAATTTTTGTTTAATATAAATTAGCAGGAGGTGACGCAGAATGACCATACCAAATCTGGAAAATTATATTGACGGAGAATGGGTAAAGTCTGAAGGGAGCACCGTTGCAGGAGAGGTGAGAAACCCTGCCACAGGAGAGCTTATAGCAAAGGTGCCTTATGGGACGGAGCAGGATGTGGATATGGCTGTGAAATCGGCCTTGAACGCCTTTTATGAATGGAGGGAGACTCCTCCCTTATCAAGGGCAAGATATCTTTTCAGGATCAAGGAGGCGTTTGAAGAAAATTTTGAGGAAATCGCCACTGTCCTGACGCGGGAACAGGGTAAAATAATTGATGAATCCAGGGCGGAAGTCCGCAGAATGATAGAAAATGTGGAGCATGCCACAGGTGTTACAACTCTTATGTGCGGATATACACTTGAAGATATTGCAAGGGATATTGACTGTTACGGGCATCGTCAGCCAATGGGTGTTTTTGGATGTGTTGCTCCGTATAATTTTCCTGCCATGGTTCCGTGGTGGTTTCTGCCATATGCTATTGTAACCGGCAATACCTATATTTTGAAACCTTCTGAACAGGTGCCCATGACTCAGTCCAGAATTTTTGAAATTCTGGATGATGTAGGTCTTCCTGAAGGTGTGGTAAATCTTGTTCACGGTTCCAGGGAAGTTGTGAATGCCATGCTGGATCACCCGGATATTCAGGGTATTTCCTTTGTGGGCTCGACTCCCACGGCCCGGTATATTTACAAGCGCTGCGGAGAAACAGGTAAGCGTGTTCAGGCGCTTGGCGGAGCAAAGAATATTGTCGGGATAATGCCTGATGCAAATCTGGATGCTGCCATTCCTTCTCTGATCACCTCGTTTTACGGATGCTCGGGTCAGCGATGTCTGGCTGGTGCCATTATGGCTCCGGTTGGAAATGTTGCCGATGCCCTGGTTGAAAAATTTTCTGCAGCAGCCGGAAAAATAACCGTGGGTCATGGCATCAGTGAGCATACATCCATGGGGCCCCTTGGCAGTGCAACACAGAAGGAGCGCGTGCTGCAATATATTGAAAAGGGAATCGAGGAGGGTGCGGATCTGATCCTTGACGGACGCAGCTGCCGGGTTGAAGGATCGCCTGACGGATATTATGTGGGCCCTACAATATTTGATAATGTTCATCCTGACATGACCATTGCAAGGGAAGAAATCTTTGGTCCTGTGGTGTGTATACTCAGGTGCAGGACTCTTGATGAGGTGATTGAACTTGTAAATTCCAGGGATTTTGCCAATGCTGCCTGTTTGTACACGAATTCCGGATCAGCTGCAAGGCAGTTCAAGTACAGGGTGCATCCCAGTATGGTTGGGATCAATATAGGTATTGCAGCACCCATGAGTTTTTTCCCGTTTGGCGGGTATGGAAATTCAATGTTCGGTGATATCAAGGCACACGGCCAGGAAATATTTCAGTTTTTTACAGATACAAAGGTGGTAATAGAGCGCTGGCTGTAGATACCCCGGGAAAATAGGAGCCTGTTATTATGACCATAACAAGTTTTGGTGGATTGCTGACATTTGCAGAGCAGATGGAAACCCTGGACATGGAATTTTACTCCGGAGCTGTTCTGGCGGCAGGAATGGAAAATTATGCTGATCTGTTTTCTCTGCTGGTGAAAAATACGAAAAAAAATATTGCCCATATTCAGCGTACAAGGCGCGAGAATATTACAGAAATGATTCTTGAGCCCATTTCAGGTATTGCAGAGCAGGATTTCATGCTTGCAGAACTGGGCGGACAGGGATTAACACCAGACCGTATTATGGGCCGTGCCGTGGAAATGGAAAACCGAGCTTTGGGTTTTTATTCCGCAGGAGCAGAAAAGATAAAGGCACTTGCAGAGGTTGCCAGGGCGTTGAAACGCGCCGGCAAGACCAGGAAGGCCAATATAAAGGCTCTGCAGGAACATGTACAGCTCTTTGAATGAATTTAATGAAAATTGAAAGGTGTAAATGATGAATCAGAATGCAAGTCTTCCGGTTCTGCCGGAATATGACCATGAACCAGCTCCGTACAAAGGCCCGTCCATGGACGAAGTGATGTCCATGAGAAAAAAATATCTTAGCCCTTCCTTTCTTACTTTCTACAGAAAGCCCATCATGATTGTGGAAGGTTCAATGCAGTATCTGTATGATGAAAAGGGAAAGCGCTATCTGGATGGTATCGGAGGTATTGTCACTGTCAGTGTGGGGCATAGTCATCCATATATAGCAAAGGTTGCGGCCGAACAATACAATACCCTTGTTCATAATCCTCCAATCTATCTGAATCCGGTCATTGCCCAGTATGCAGAAATGCTTGTGCAGCGCATGCCCGGGAATCTTAAGGTCTGCTATTTTGTAAATTCAGGATCAGAAGCCAATGATCTTGCCATGCTGATGGCAAGAACATATACAGGCAACCATGATATCATTGCTCTCAGAAATGCCTATCACGGAGGCAGTCAGGGCACCATGGGGCTGACTGCACATTCCACCTGGAAATATAATGTCCTGCATGGAGCAGGGGTGCGCCACACAATTCTGCCTGATTGTTTCAGGGGCCCATATGGGTATGATGATCCTGATGCAGGTGAAAAATATGCAATGGATGTCAAAAGTGTAATTGATCATGCAACTCCCGGCAGGGTGGCGGGCTTTTTTGCCGAACCAATACAGGGGGTGGGCGGTGCTGTTGTGCTGCCCAGGGGGTATCTCGCCAAGGCTTATCACTATGTCAGAGAAGCTGGAGGAGTGTGCATTTCAGATGAGGTTCAGACAGGATTTGGGCGTCTTGGAACGGATTTCTGGGGTTTTGAGTATCAGGGAGTCATGCCGGATATAGTGACCATGGCCAAAAGCATAGGAAATGGTGTGCCTCTTGCCGCTGTTGTGACAACTGCACAGATTGCATCAGCCCTCAAGGGGCGTATTCATTTTAATACGTTCGGAGGCAATCCTGTGTCATGTGCGGTGGGCAAGGCCGTGCTTGAACTTATTGACAGGGAGAAACTCCAGGAGAACTGTCTTGTGACTGGCACCAGGATGCTGGAAGGGTTCAGCAGGCTCAAGGAAAAGTATGAGATTGTAGGAGATGTCAGGGGCAGTGGACTCATGACAGGAATTGAATTTGTCAGAAACCGTACAACCAAGGAGCCTGCCACCCAGGAATGTGCAGATATCTTCGAGCTTCTTAAGGATATGGGTGTGCTTGTGGGGAAGGGAGGTTTTCATGGAAATACGCTGAGGATAAAGCCGCCCATGTGCATAAGCAAAGAGGATGTGGATTTCATGCTTGAAGTGCTTGATATCGCAATAGGTAAAATTGTGGTATCATGACAAGCTGGCTGATGGCAGTGGGTGTATATATTGATTAAGATTATGGGGCGGTGGAAATTTTTAGTCGTATAAAACGATATATAGAAAAAAATATAATTTTTTATAAATGAAATTGTATTGACATCTGATTTAAAAAACGATATTCGTGAAATTGGTCATGCGGTTTCAGGCTGTGTGGTCAGGGCTGTTGTCCATGGAATATTATCCGCTGAATCATGCTACTGGATTCCGGCTTTTTGTGATCTTTAACCAGGCAGTACAGGGAGGCATATATAGTAATTTTCATTAATTGTTTTATTCCATAAGGAGGGAAGGATATGAAAAAAAGTTTAATTGCTGCTCTTTTATTGGTTATCGTGGCCTTTGTGCCGTTGGCATGGTCAGATACTCCGGTCAGGGGCGGAACTCTCACGGTATGTCAGCCTGCTGAACCGCCAGGCCTTGATCCCACGGCAAATACAGCAGCAGCCATTGACCGTGTGGTCTTTGCCAATATTTATGAAGGCCTGATAAAAATAAACAGCAATGGCGAATTCATTCCCGGACTTGCAAAAAACTGGGATATCTCTGAAGATGGCAAAATATACACTTTTCATCTGCGGCATAATGTAAAATTCCATGATGGGGAACCTTTTGATTCAAAAACAGCAAAATGGAATCTTGAACGTGCAGCAGGTACTGACACAATCAATCCTCACCCTGAATATTTCCGTGGAATTGCAAAAATCGAAACACCTGATCCTTTTACCCTGATTGTTACCCTCAAGGATGTTGATGCCCTGTTTATCGCCCATATGGCAGAAGGCGATGCCGTTATGCTGCCTGTGAAAGCTTATAAGACAGCCAAATCCAATCCTGTGGGCACAGGCCCGTTTCAGTTTGTGAAATGGGTAAGGGGCGACCGCGTGGAAATGAAACGTTTTCCAGGCTACTGGAATCCTGAACTGCCTTATCTTGACAAAGTTGTTTTCAAATTCATAGGTGATGCAAGCGCACAGGTGGCTGCTCTGAAATCCGGCGATATTGATGTCATAAGCTATATTGCCGCTCCTGAGTCTGCTCTGGCCCTTTCCAAGGATTTCCGTTTCAGGGTGAACTCAGGTACAACCACCTCTGAAGTCATTATGTCAACAAATAATAAAGCCAAGCCCTTTGACAACAAACTTGTCCGTCAGGCAATGGCATATGCAATTGACAGGCCCACCATTGTTGCTCTTATCATGTTTGGCTATGGAACTCCCATAGGATCACACTGGTCTCCGTCAACTCCATATTATGTGGACCTTACAGGAAGATTCCCCTATAATCCGGAAAAAGCCAGGGAACTTCTGGCCAAGGCAGGATATCCAGACGGGTTTACTGCAACCATAAAACTGCCTGCAATTTATTCGTATTCGCCCAGGGCAGGTGAAGTGATTGCAGATATGCTGGCCAAGGTGGGGATAAAACTTAAGGTTGAAATTGTGGAATGGGGGCAGTGGATTGACCGTATCTTCAAGAAAAAGGAATATCAGCTGACTCTTATAGGGCATTCCGAAGCCTGGGACATAGGAATTTATGCCAATCCAAACTATTATTTTCAATATGATTCCAAAAAATTTCAGGATACTTATGCCAGAGCCCTGAAGGCCCCCAATGAAGCTCAGAAAGCCAAATTGTTTGGTGAGTGCCAGAAAATCATATCAGATGATGCTGTAAATGGATATCTGTTTTCTGCGCCAGCTCTTTCTGCAACCAAGGCCAGTGTTATGGGATGGTGGAAAAACTATCCAACCATTGCAATTGACTGTACTCAGGTCTGGATTAAAAAATAACCATGATGATATATCCGGAATAGATATATGGGCCGCTATATCCTGAAAAATCTGATTATTCTGATTATTCTGCTGTTCATTATTTCCATAACAGTATTTTCTGTTCTGTTTATTCTCCCGGGAGACCCTGCACAGATCATTCTTGGAATAAATGCATCCGCAGAAACACTGGCAAACCTCAGGGCTCAGCTTGGCCTTGATCAGCCCTTCTGGACCCAGTATTCCAGATGGATTCTTGGATTGCTGACAGGCCATTCCAGCCAGTCAATCAATTATGATATGCCTGTGTATGATCTTATTTTGTCGCGTCTGGCCGTTACCGGGCCTCTTGCAGCTTTGTCCATGGTATTTGCCATCATGATTTCAGTTCCCCTCGGGATTTATGCGGCCCGGCATCAGAATAAGCTGCCTGACATGGCTGTTATGTTTGTCACCCAGCTTGGTCTTGCAACTCCTGAATTCTGGCTTGGTATTCTTTTGATTCTGCTTTTTGCCGTCAAGCTCGGGCTTTTTTCTGCAGGTGGTTTTGCAGGCTGGGATGTGAGTTTCTGGAGATCGTTGAAATCATTGATACTGCCTGCCTTTGCTCTGGGTCTTATACGGGCATCCATTCTGACCAGGATCACACGTTCCTCCATGCTGGATGTCCTGAGGGAAGATTATATCCGGACTGCCCGAGCCAAAGGTTTGAAAGAACGTACAGTGATTTACGTACATGCCCTGAAAAATGCCATGATACCTGTGTTGACGATCCTTGGCCTGCAGCTGGGCCAGCTTCTGGCAGGGGCAATTATCATAGAGAATGTGTATTATCTTCCAGGACTGGGCAGGCTGGTATTTCAGGCCATAGGGCAGCGTGATCTGCCGGTTGTAAGGGAAATAGTAATGTTTATGGCTGCAGCAGTGGTGATTGTCAATTTTATTGTGGATTTAACCTATGCTTTTGTGGATCCCAGTTTCCGGCGCTGATAAAAGGAGCATTGAAAAGCTGATAAAATGAAACGCTTTTTTTCAAATCTTAATTTTACCATAGGTTTTATTCTGTCGTCTGTTGTGGTTGTGGTTGCTCTTGTAAGTATTGTATGGACACCCTATGAGGTGAACCGCATGGATGCAGTGCACAGGCTTGAACCTCCTAGTCTTGAACATCCCCTTGGCACGGATCAGTATGGAAGGGATATCCTGTCCAGGATAATGGCAGGCGCTGTAAAATCAATTGTGGTGGGCCTTGTGACCGTTGTTATCGGAATGTCCATAGGAGTGGCTCTTGGCCTTGTGGCCGCCTATAACTGCCGGTGGCTTGATGAGGTCATAATGCGTTTTTCTGACCTGCTTTTTGCATTCCCGGCAGTACTAAGCGCAATTCTTATCACTTCCATACTGGGGCCTTCAGTTATTAATGCCATGTTTGCAATAGGCGTTTTTTATATCCCGATATTTGCAAGGCTTACAAGAGCTGTGGCAGTGAATGTCTGGCACAAGGAGTATGTGGCAGCTGCCAGGGCCTGCGGTGAGAATGAATTTTCCATTACATTCAGACATGTGCTGCCGAATATCATGTCTCCACTACTGATTCAGGCAACCATACAATTTGCCGTGGCAATCCTTGCTGAGGCAGGGTTGAGTTATCTTGGCATGGGTACTCAGCCTCCTGATCCTTCATGGGGCAGGATGCTGAATGAAGCACAGACTTTCTTGGAGCTTGCTCCCTGGATGGCCATATTCCCCGGGATTGCAATTGCATGGTCAGTACTGGGTTTCAACCTGCTGGGAGACGGGCTGCGGGATACTCTTGATCCAAAAATGGTCAGGGTCAGGTAAGTGGATTAAATCCATTGACAAGGAAATATTTTTATGTGTTCAAAGGAAGATATTGACAGGGTACTGGATCAGATCGATTCTGATGAGCTGATAAACCTTACTTCAAGCCTTGTGAAACTCAATACAACCTGGGATCCTGATGCCGGCACCAGTGAGCAGATTGCAGCAGATTTTATTGCTTCATGGGCAGAAAATCAGGGATTTGATACCAGAATTGATGAAGTAAGTCATGGCAGATCCAATGTGATAGTCACCTGGCATGCGGGGCCGGGCAGTAAAACCCTGATGTTTGAAGGACATACCGATGTGGTAACACCAGGTGATACCAGCGCATGGACATATGATCCTTTTGGGGCCGAGATTGTGAAAAACAGGATGTATGGCAGGGGCACCAATGACACCAAGGGCAATCTTGCAGCCATGCTGATTGCCATGGCTGCTCTCAGGCGTTCAGGGGTCAGTGTCGACGGTACCATTATCGGAGGGGTATTGTGTGATGAAGAGGACGGTATGACAGGGGTTCTTGATTTTATCAACAGAGGTCATGCAGATAAAGTGACGGCTGCTGTCATATGCGAACCCCAGGACGGGCTGGTATGTACCTGTCAGAAGGGAGCAATACGGGCGGAATTTACCATAACAGGAAAAATGAGTCATGGAGCCATGCCACTTTCAGGGCTTAATACAGCTCCTGCAGTGGCACAGATCATAAACGGGCTGGCAGCACTGGAATCACGTGCCTTTGACAGTCCTGGCAAAGACAGACTGCTTGGATGGCCAAGCTTTACTCCGACTGTGATCCGTGCTCCTGCTTCCGGGCCAGCCCAGCTTAATGTCGTGCCTGGAGAGGCAAAAATACTGGTTGATATCAGGACAGTCCCGGGACAGTCCCATGATCAGATCCGATCAGACCTTGAAGGGCTGGCATCCATGACAGCCCTTCAGGTAACTGAACAATATAAGATCTATGACAGGCGTATAAAACATTGCAGGCAGCATGACATTGATGTAAGTGTGAAATTTTTAACTGACAGACCCTGCACATTCACTGATGCAGATCATCCAGTTGTAAAGGCAGTATCCAGAGCAAGCCTTGAACTGACAGGAAGGGAACCTGAATATGCAGGTGTCCCAGGCGCTACTGACGGCACATTTTTATGGGCCATGAAAAATATTCCAATAGTTACATTTGGAGCAGGTGACAGGCAGGTGCCACATCAGGTGGATGAATGGGTGGATCTTGACCAGCTGGTGCTGACTGCAAAAATCTATGCTGTTGCTGCTTTGAAATATCTGAATGCCATGGAGGAAAATTGAGTGCCACTCTGTTAGAAATCAAGGATCTGGTGGTGGATTTTCACACTCCGGAAGGTAAAGGCAGGGCTGTTGATCATGTGAGCTTCAGTATCAGCCGGGGTGAAACCCTGGGCCTTGTGGGAGAATCAGGCTCAGGTAAAAGTGTTACTGCAATGTCTGTCCTTGGCCTTATTCCCGACCCTCCGGGTAAGATTCCCAATGGGAAGATCATGTTTGATGACAATGATCTTCTGGAATTGCCTGGCGATAATATGGCTTCAATACGGGGCAGCAGGATAGCCATGATCTTTCAGGAGCCAATGACAAGTCTGAACCCTGTGCTTACAATAGGCAGGCAGGTTGCAGAACCCTTGATGATTCATCAGAACCTGTCCAGAAAAGATGCCTGGGCCAGAGCCTGCCGCTGGCTGGACAGGGTAAAGATTCCGGCTGCTGAAAAGCGCATGCATGATTATCCGTATCAATTGTCAGGGGGAATGCGTCAGCGTGTGATGATTGCCATGGCCCTTGTGTGCCGCCCTGCGCTGCTGATCGCAGATGAGCCGACAACTGCCCTGGATGTGACTATTCAGTCACAGATTCTGTCTTTGATGGTGGAACTTAAAAATGAGCTGAACATGTCGGTGCTGATGATTACCCACAACCTCAGTGTTGTGGCACAGATTGCCTCCCGCGTGATTGTAATGTATGCAGGTCAGGTGGTTGAACAGGGAACTGTGGCTGAGCTTTTCAATTCTCCCTGTCATCCGTATACCAGAGGGCTTTTGAAATCCATGCCCCGCATGGGATCAAGTGTTGAAGGAAATAAACACAGGCTTGTTGAGATTCCCGGAACCGTGCCTTCAATTACAACCAGTGTAAGGGGGTGCAAGTTTGCTGCCCGCTGTACACATGCTTTTGATCTCTGCCGTGAAAAACGCCCCTGCCTTGTGGAAGTCGGGAAAAACCATATGGTAAGATGCTGGCTTGAAAAATATGATTTAAGGACTGTGTGATGACAAAATCCAATACCATTTTATCCGTTACAGACCTTGTAAAATATTTTCCGGTTGGTGGAGGGCTGTTCACGCGTCCGTCAGCCTGGGTTAAAGCTGTGGACGGCGTCAGCTTTTCAGTCCGGAAGGGAGAGGCTTTTGGTATTGTGGGAGAGTCAGGGTGCGGGAAGACCACACTTGGCCAGATGATTGTCCGCCTTCTGGAACCCACTGACGGCAGAATTGTTTTCATGGGTACAGATATAACCCATCTGAACAGGTCAAAGATGCATGATTTCAGGCGCAGACTTCAGATCGTGTTTCAGGATCCATATTCAAGCCTGAATCCCAGAATGAATGTGGAAACCATAGTGACAGAGCCTTTGCATGCCCTGGGCCGGATGTCAGCCAGCCAGCGCAGGGATACTGCTGTGGCACTGCTGGAAAAAGTCGGTCTCAGGGCCATTGATCTCAGGAAATTCCCCCATGAGTTTTCAGGAGGGCAGCGTCAGCGTATCGGTATTGCAAGAGCTTTGTGCGTCAGGCCTGAACTGATTGTGGCAGATGAACCGGTCAGTGCTCTGGATGTATCAATACAGGCCCAGATTATCAATCTGCTGGAAGATCTCAAGGATGAGTTCAATCTTTCATTTATTTTCATATCCCATGATATCAGTGTTGTTGAACATATGTGCGACAGGGTGTGTGTCATGTATCTCGGCTGTATTGTGGAAATTGCTCCCACGCCTTTGTTTATAGCAAAACAATACCATCCATATTCCCGGGCATTGCTTGCAGCAGTGCCAAAACCTGAACTGGGCAGGGACAATGTTCCTGTTGTCATGAAAGGTGATATCCCGAATCCCATTGACCCTCCTCCAGGATGTGCTTTCCACCTGCGCTGCCCTGATGTAGTTGACCAGTGTATGGTTCAGCGTCCTGAAATAAGGCAGGTTGAACCCGGGCGTTATGTGGCATGCTGGAAATTTCAATAATAATCAATGTAAAAGGAGTTGTATGAAATGAATATCACCGTTATTGGTGCAGGAGCCATGGGCAGCCTTTTCGGCGGTATAATGGCTGAATCAGGTCATGATGTAAAATTGCTTGATATCTGGGCAGACCATGTGAATGCAATAAATGAGAAAGGCCTGTCCATTGAATATGAAGATCAAACCAGGAATATCTCTGTAAAGGCATTTACCAGTCCGGACAATATACCTGAATCAGACCTGGTGATTATTTTTGTGAAATCCAGTCAGACTGCTGATGCAGCAGAAACTGCACATAAGCTTCTTTCAGACAAAGGTTTTATTCTTACTCTGCAGAACGGTATGGGTAATGCTGATATAATCGCTGATATTGCAGACTGTGCAGGGGTGCTTGCAGGAACAACATCGCATGGAGCCACCATGCTTGGCCCCGGACGCATACGCCATGCAGGCAGGGGTGCCACCATCCTGGGGCTGTGGAACAAAGGTGATCATGAAACTGTGGGCCATATTGTGAAGACAATGTCAATGGCCGGACTTGAGACCTATTACAATGCTGATATAAAAAAAGTTATATGGGAGAAACTGCTGGTTAATGTCGGGATCAATGCCATTACTGCGCTGACTGGAATCAGAAACGGGCAGATTCTTGACATGAAAGTGACCCGTGAACTTTCAGAAGATGCTGTCAGGGAAGCCATGAAGGTTGCCATGGCACTTGGTATAAAAGTCCGTGAAGATGCTGCAGAATATACGCTTGAGATTGCAGAAGCCACGGCAGGCAACCGTTCTTCCATGGGCCAGGATGTTGATAATCACAGGATCACGGAGATTGGAGCAATTAACGGTGCTGTGGTGGCGGCCGCAGATAAGCTGGACATTCCTGTGCCTGTCAACAAGACCCTTGTGGCGCTTGTTGAGACACTTCAGGCACATTACAATGGTTAGTATGATGCAAAGGCCGTATTATATAATTTAAGGAGAAAAAAATGGCAAAACCCAAGGTAAGTGTTCTGGATATCCAGAAAGCAAAACAGGAAAACAGAAAACTTGTAATGATTACTGCATATGATTATCCGTTCGGGCTTATGGCTGACCAGGCAGGCGTTGACATAGTGCTGGTCGGTGATTCCCTGGGCATGGTTGTAATGGGGCTTGACGGCACAGTTGCCGTGACCATGGATCAGATGATTCACCACATAAAGGCTGTTGTGCGCGGCTGCAAATCTCCCATGGTTGTCGGAGATATGCCCTTTATGAGCTATAATGTCTCCATCGCGGATGCAATCACAAATGCAGGCCGTCTGATGAAGGAAGGCGGATGTGATGTCGTCAAGCTGGAAGGGGGGCGTGATTTTGCTCCCACCATTGAAGCGATTGTCAGGGCCGGAATTCCTGTGCAGGGCCATATCGGGCTGACTCCGCAGACGGCAAGTGCCCTTGGGGGATTTAAGATGCAGGGAAAAAATGCAAAGGCTGCCATGAAAATTGTGGATGATGCAAAGGCACTGGAAGATGCAGGTGTCTTTGCAATGATTCTGGAAGCAGTTCCTGCTCCGCTTGGCAAACTTATTGCTGAAACAGTCAGGGTTCCGGTTATAGGTATCGGAGCAGGAGTTGATGTTGACGGACAGGTTTTGGTGACCCATGACATGATAGGTTTGTTTGATAAGTTTGTTCCCAAGTTTGTTAAACAATATATGCAGATTCGTCCAACCATCATTGATGCCATAAGGGAATATAAAACCGATGTGGAATCAGGTCAGTTTCCAGGCCCTGAGCATTCATTTTCCATGTCAGATGAAACCATTGAGGAGCTCAGGAAAATGATATCATGACAGGCTGCCCGGGTATATTTCATGCCCGGGCTTCATATCTGGTCTGTCTTTATCAGCATATCCGGTCTGCCCGTCAGTGTGGCGCATATTGTTCTGCCCATGAAAATCGGCTCTCCTGTGACAGATGCAGGAGTCTGGTCAATTGTTTCAAACCTGATATCTGTGCTGCTGGTGCCTGACTCTCTTGCCTGTTTGATTATCATGGATTTCAATTGTGATCTGGCAAATTCATCAGCCTTACTGATGGATTTAAAGCTTTTTGCCCCTGCAATGCCTTCCACAATGAAACCTCCCTGGTCCGTTGGTGCGATCCGTACCTGTTTTCTTATCTGTATCCTGCTTACAATGGCGCCCACTGCATTTGCCACATCAGCATTTTCAGGGAGAACTGCCCTGGCATTCAACGGCTTTACCGCCCTGGAAAGAAAATATTTTACAGGGGCTCCGATTCCTATGACAGGCCTTTTAAGGCTTATTTTTATATTGTAATGCGGATTGGTGCCTGAAAACATATTTTTTATGAATGTTCTGCATACAGGGCATGAGTCAAGGGCGTCTGCCTGTGTTTCATCATCAAGCTGGCGCTTGAGGATCTGCATTGTCAAAAGATCTGTCCCCATGTCCAGCAGTTCCGCGGCAAGTTCCGGCAGGCTTTTTTTTGTCAGGGCGGCAAAAATATTTGCATAGGATTCTGCAGATTGTGTATCCCATTTGCTGAATCTGCCTGTGATATGCAGAAGATCGGTCATGGTAAGCCCGCATCTCTGGATCAGACAATTTTCCTCAAGCCGTTTCAGCCCAAGGCTTGTATGGGTCAGTACCTGCATTTTTTCACTTAGTTCGTCAATGGAATGGGGCCTTGATTCAAGCAGGGAAATGATCTGGTTTTCAGATGCAGACAATTTGTCAATATTCCGGCTGGAACCTGTAAGTGCCATAATCTGCATTTTTTCTGAAGACCCTGAATAACGGGATATATTATTTTCAAGATACTCAATTGCCTTTTGTGTTTCAGAATTGAGATCCCCAAGCCATGAAACAGGCCCCACTCTTGCCGGGCCCATGGTGAATATGCCTTTTTTTAATTCAATCAGGCTGTCACCTCCAAGGCCGGCTGTTCTGATTTCAAGAGCTTTTACATGGGTTCTGTGACCACCGACATTGGAGCCTTTCATATTAAGACTTACCATTCCGTTGCTTAAGGCTGCCGTATCTGTTGTTGTCCCGCCCATATCCACCACAAGGGCGTCCTTTAATCCTGTAAGATGCCTTGCTCCTGCCACACTTGCAGCAGGCCCCGAGAGTATGGTCTCAACAGGTCTTTTTTTTGCCATATCAGCACTCATCAGTGTGCCGTCTCCTTTTACCACAACAACCGGAGCACTGATGCCGCGCCGGGTCAGCACTTTTTCAAGGTCATCCAGCAGGTGCGTGAGTCTTGGTATGATGCGCGCATTCAGCATGGAAGTTATTGCCCTTGTCTGAAAGTTCAATGTGTCTGAAAGCTCATGCCCGCATGAGACAAACAATCCTGTATGATGTGTCAGAATCTTTTTTACCATGAGTTCATGTTCAGGGTTTATGGAGCCTGCATACCCTGAAACTGCAAATGCACTTACCCCGTGGTTTCTGATCATGGCATCGGCAGCAGCTTTTATTTCATCAGGATCAGGGGCTTGAACCTGCCTGCCTGAAATATCCATTCTGCCTGCAATTACAGCTTTTGGACTGTGGTTGATACTGTGTTCAATGCCTGTGCCTGAAGGCGGCATCAGGATCATGCCGACGGTCTGGCCTTCATTTTCAACAATGGCATTGGTTGCAAGTGTGGTCGAAAGTGAAACAAGTTCCACCTGTTTAAGTTTTTTACTGTCAAGTTTTTGCAGGGCATTGTCAATACCCTTTGTATAATCCCATTTTGTGGTAAGGGCTTTGGCTCTGCAGCAGACCACATCTTTTTCAAGATCATGAATGACAGCATCTGTATAGGTTCCGCCGGCATCCACGCCAAGGCCTGTTTTAATATAATTTTTTCTGGAAACCGGCTCAGCCTTTTTTATTTCAGTATTATGTTCTCCGGGCGGATCAGGTTCCGGGTCTGTGACAGGCAGGCCTGCGCAGAGGCTTGAATGAACTGCGTCAAATCCCGTGACATGGCCTTCAGGCACAAAAAGTATGTCATCGCTTGAATGTTCGCGGGTGAGCAGTTCAAGTATGAGCCTGCTGCTTCCCTTTATTTTATGGTATTCCCAGTTGAATTGTTCAGCCATTCTGCGCCCTGATTTTTCATACTTAGAGCTTTTTTTTACCCCTGTGTCAATGAATGCTGCCCGCTGGTAATTCTTCTGCCATGAGTTGAGAAAATCAAAGGTCTGCCGGGCTGCTTTTTGTCCGTGTTTTTCTGCAATTTCACTGAATTTAAGTTTCTGATCCCCGAACCATGCCCATTGGCTTTTTTTTGACATGGTTTCCGTGTCAGCCTCGCACCATCCCGCAGAAAGATAATAGGTGCCTGGATATTTTTTAAATTCTTTTTTATATGCATCATCGCCGCCCAGAAAAAGGGAAACACAGTCATGCACCTTTGGAATTATAAGCGGGATGTTACGGGCCATAAGTGAGACGGTGCCTTTGCCGCAGATTCCGTATCCGATTATTATTCTGTTGTAACGCCCTGATGCACTTGCCTTGTCAATTGCAGACTGCAGTTTTTTTCTCAGGCGTTCAGGATTATTATGCAGGCCTGCGGGCATGAACTGAAAATCAGTATCAAGGCCAAGCTTTTCTGCGTGATGTCTTATGTCAACTGCAAGAACTCCGCAGGCAATTATATGGATTTTTCTTTTCATCTGAATTGCTCCGGTCAATCTGTTCAGCGTTTTAATCTGATACGGTTCTTGCCATGTGTCAAGTGTCAGGTTCCATTAATTTGAAATATGAAAATCAAAAAAATTTTATTTTATTTGTTTTTTCCTTGTAAAAAAGGCAGGTTATGGAATAAAAGATATAAAGAACTCAAAACGTTCTGCTACCGTGAAAACCAGGGAGATAAAGCCGGAATGGGAAAATTTGACCTGGAAGACCTTGACCTTCACAGCATTCTGTCTGCCATGCATGAGGGTGTGGTTATTGCCGATGTAAACGGGATAATCCGTTTTTTTAATGATACTCAGGCAGGGATTGACGATATTGATCCTGAATATGCAGTTGGCAGAAAAATTACAGAGATTTACCAATTGAGCGGAAAAACAAGTGCTGTCATGCGCTGTATAGGAACGGGCCGTCCTGTTCCTGATGAAACCATGGTTTACCGCACCAGGCTCGGCAGAGTGGCAAATACCATCAACCATGCCTATCCTCTTTATATGAAAGGAAGACTTGTCGGGGCAATTAATTTTTCCAAGAATTATCAACTGCTTGAAAAAACAATTTTCCAGGAGGAAAAGCATCTCTCGCAGAAAAAATCATCAAAGGGTTCCTATTTCTGTTTTAATGATATTACAGGCTCAGACCCGGCTTTGTGCAGGGCAGTGAAAATTGCAAATCTGGCGTCTGTCTCCCCGTCGTCCGTAATGATTTACGGAGAAAGCGGGACAGGAAAGGAAATGTTTGCCCAGTCCATTCATACCCGCAGTTCAAGGAGAACAAAACCGTTTATCCCTGTGAACTGCGCTGCTATTCCTGAAAATCTGCTGGAAGGTATTTTATTTGGCACATCAAAAGGAGCTTTTACTGGTGCAGTGGAAAAAAGAGGTTTGTTTGAACAGGCATGCGGAGGCACGATCTTTCTGGATGAACTTGATTCAATGCCGCTTGGCCTGCAGGCCAAGCTTTTGCGTGTAATTCAGGAAAAAAAAGTCAGAAAGCTTGGAGCTTTAAGGGAAACAGACCTGAATATTAAGATAATCAGTTCTGTGGGGCGTCATCCTGAAAAAATCATAAAAAATGGGCTGCTGAGAACAGATCTGTTCTACAGGATGGGGGTCGTTTTTATCATGCTGCCGCCCCTGAGAAAAAGAAAAAGTGATATTGATGAGTTGACCAGGTATTTTATTGATGAGCTTAATATAGCTTTAAACAGAAATGTAACAGGGATTTCATCTGATGTGCGCATGCTTTTTGCGCATTATGACTGGCCTGGAAATGTCAGGGAGCTTAAACACGTTATTGAAGCTGCCATGAACGTTATTGAAGATGGCAGGATTATAAAAAAAGAACATCTGCCTTTTCATATTTTTCATTTTACGGAAAATGATGAGCCCGGTTCAGGAGGAGCGGATATGACCCTGGCCGGGCTTATGGCTGACCATGAGAAGCAGATATTAAGACTTGCCCTTGAGAAATATCGCGGGAATGCTGCCAGGGCGGCTCGCAGTCTCGGGGTTTCGCCTCAGTCCCTTCATTATAAACTCAAGAAATATAAAATCAGTCCTAAATTTTTTACAGGAAGGACAGGAAAATTTTGACAGTGAAAGTGTAAAATATTTTTACAGTAAATTTCAAAAATTTTTATGTTTTTCAGGTGTGGGTATCTGAGTGCATGCTTGTGCATGATTTTTGTTTTAACTGGAAAAATCCTTGCCTGTACATTGTTTTAGCGTATAAAACAATGCGATTTTTATTTATATCTGAAAAATCATACCTTATGGTATACTAAGTGCATCATCTTAATAAATGTTTGTGCAGTATGCTTCATCAATAATGTTATTAATTTTTGGAGGGAGGATTCATGGGTACAAAAAAGATTCAGCAGATCGCAGCAGTCATCATCACCTTATTGTTCGTAACAGCAGGACAGTGTTTCGCCGCCGGGAAAACACTGAAAATAGGGGTGCTGGGGCCCTTTACCGGCCCCTCTGCCCAGACGGGCAAGGAATTCAAGGCATCGGTGGGCATGGCAATGGATGCCATCAATTATACTGTTGGCGATTACAAGATTGAAGTTGTATGGATTGATTCGCAGTCTGACCCTGCAAAGGCATCAGGTGCCTATGCAGAAGCTGTGGAAGGCAAGGGAATCCAGGCAGGTGTTCTGAACTGGCACAGTTCCGTTGCCATAGCGGTCATGGATGTTGCTGCCCAGTACAAGGTCCCGCATATGTTCGGGTTTGGGGCAAGCGAGGTTGTGAACAAAAAATGGCGTTCAAATCCTGAAAAATACAGTTACTGGGGAGGAAAAGGCTGGCCAGTGCCCGCGAAACTTGAGAAAAATTATATTGTTGCTTTGAACAAGGCAATTGAAAACGGAACATTCAAACCCAAAAAGAAACTTGCTGCAATTTACGGCGAAGACACAGACTGGGGAAGAAGCGCCGGGGGATCCTATAAGGCTGCTCTTCTGGCCAGCGGGTGGAAAATTCTTTCAGAGGATTATTTCCCTGCAACACAGACAGATTTCTATCCCCTTTTAAGCAAATATAAAAAAGCAGGTGTTGCAGTTGTGGCAGGTACATCCACTTCTCCTTCAGCAATTACAGCTTTTGTAAAGCAATGCAGCGAAGTGGGGCTTAAAAGCGTGGTCATTGCATCAGGTTTAGGATGGATCGGTGACTGGTACAAGATGACAGGCCCTGCATCAAACTATGTGCTTGACAGTATCCCCCAGCTTACAACACCTGAAGCAAAACAATGGGCAAAGGATGTAAAGGCAAAATACGGCTTCAACCCAAGCCCTTCAGCAGGCGGGCTTTCCTATGACGGTATCCGCATGTTCATTAAGATTCTTAAAAGAACCAATGAACTTTATGGAAAACTTGACAAGGAAACCATCCATAACACCATGGTGGAAGAGGTCAACACGGGCAAACTCACCTATGGCAAGAAAGACGGCGCCATCATAATGAATGAATATAAATATACTCCGGAAACAATGCCGGATATGGTTGTAGGGCCAAAAGCCTATTTCTTCCCCATCCTTCAGTATATGAACGGAAAGGGAAGTATTATTTTTCCGGATTCTTGGAAAGAAAAGGATTTCCAGCAGAAATAGCCTGAAACCCCTGCAGGGCAGATGGGCTTTTTGTCCTCTGTCCTGCCAAATTGTTAAATCAAAGAAATCAGAGGCTGAAATGATTGTATTGGAAACCCATAAACTGACCAAAAAATTTGGCGGTTTAACAGCAGTAAATGAAGTCTCAATGACCCTGAACAAGGGAGATGTTTTAGGCTTGATAGGCCCGAACGGGGCTGGGAAGACAACCTTGATAAACGCCATTTCAGGTTTGAATCCGCCGACCTCAGGATCGGTGAAGATGTTTGGAAAAGAAACAACCGGCTTATCCCCTGAAAAAATGTGCCGGCTCGGACTGTCCCGTACCTTCCAGATTCCCAGCCCCTTTCCAAAAATGACAGCCATTGAAAGTGTGATGACTGCAACTGTTTTCGGCAATGAAAAAGGCAGAATCAAGGATCCTGTGGCTCATTCCAGGAAAATGCTTGAGTTTGTTGAATTCCCCATGGACGAAAATGTTATTGCAGAACAATTGAATACAGTACAGCTCAAGCGCCTTGATCTTGCGCGCGCCCTTGCCAGCAGTCCCAAACTGCTGTTCATGGATGAAATGGCATCAGGGTTAAGCGAAGGCGAACTCAACGATATCATGAGAATTATCGCCAAAATAAGCAGGGAAGGTATATCCATTCTTATGATCGAGCATATCATGCAGTTGATAATGGCAGTGTGCAACAGACTTTTATGTATCCAGTTCGGGACAAAAATAGCTGAAGGGCCGACCATGGAAGTTGCAAATGATCCCAAGGTTGCCAGGGCCTATCTGGGGGATGAAAATGATCATTAATCTTAAAAAACCAATGGAGACGGCATGCTGTTAGAAGTGAAAAATCTTGATGCGGGATATGGATACCTGCAGATATTGCGAAAGGTTTCGCTGAATATCGACAAGGGTGAATATGTCTGTATTGTCGGGCCGAACGGTGCCGGAAAAAGCACAACGCTTAAAACCATTGCCGGTCTGATCCAGCCCATGGGCGGCAGCATAATATTTGATGGAGAGGATATCACAGGGCTTGCAGCTTCAAAAATTACCCGGAGGGGAATTTCATTTGTTTCTGAAGAAATGAATCTGTTTGTCAATATGTCTGTAAAGGAAAATCTTTATATGGGAGCATATATCATCAAGGACAGAAAAATCCAGAATGACCGCCTTGATTTTGTTTTCAATCTTTTTCCCCGCCTTGCAGAAAGAAAGGATCAGCTTGCAGGTACGATGAGCGGCGGCGAAAGAAAAATGCTTGCCATAGGCAGGGGCATGATGTCGGATCCCAAGCTGCTGCTGGTGGATGAGCCTTCATTCGGGCTTGCTCCGCAGCTTACAGCCAATGTGTTTGAATCCCTGGATATCCTTAAGAATAACGGGGTCACCATACTTCTGGTGGAACAGAATGTAAGCAAAACCCTGGCTGTGACAGACCGCGGCTATATACTTGAGAACGGAAAAATAAGCATGCAGGGCGCAAGCTGCGACCTTGCAGACGATCCTCATGTCAGAAAGGTGTTCCTCGGTGTTTAAACGGAATTTGGAGAAATAAACTCATGTCCGATAATCTTGTTTTTAAATTTTTTGCCTGGATGAAATCAGCGGCAGGGATATCCATTATTGTCACCATTATCGTTGCTGTGGCTTCTGCCGCAGTTTCCGGCCCCTATATTATCGTCAATACAATTGTTACAGGCGGAATGCTGGCCCTGGTCGCCACAGGGCTGGCACTCATGCTTGGTGTGCTTAACATTGCCATGTTCGCACATGGCGAGTTTTTCATGATAGGCTCATTGACTGCCTATTATGTGTTCACACCCATAAGTAACTATATAAACAACCATCCCGGTTCATTCATGGCAATGGTAGGCCCTCTTATCGCCATAGCAGGGGCTGCCGCCATGGGCGCTGTCAGCGGTGTAATTGCTGAAAAGCTTGTGTTCGGGCCCCTGAGAAGACGGTCAACCGACAACTGGGTGATGAATTCATTTCTCCTCACTGTTGGATTGAGTGTGCTTCTTGTCAATATGCACCAGCTTATATTCGGAGCTGATTTCAAGGGAATCGTGGGTTACTGGAAGGGTATGCCCGTGTCAATTGCAGATGTTTTCATCTCAAGGGACAGGGTTATGGCCTTCATAATTGCAGCAGTTGTTGTGGCAGCGTTCTGGTTTTTCATGACATATACAAGGACGGGCATGTCAATCCGTGCTGTATCCCAGGATATAACCGGAGCCCAGATTGTGGGAATTGATATTGAAAAAATTGTTCTTCTTACCATTTCCCTTGCATGCGCGCTTTCTGCCGTTGCAGGAGGAAGCCTGCTGTTCATGTATCCGTCATATCCCACTGTCGGGCTGGAACCGCTTTATCTTGCATGGTTTGTGGTGATTCTTGCAGGGCTTGGCAATATTCTGGGATCTGTGGCAGGCGCCTTCATGGTGGCCCTGCTCAAGGCGGTCACAGTTGAGTACATTGGAGCAGGATGGGATTTTGTTGTTCCTTCTGCTTTGATCATGCTGATTCTGATTTTTAAACCAAGCGGCATCTTCGGATCTGATGTCCGCGGAGCCCTTGATAAATAACATTCGGGTAAACAGGAGATTTTATTGATATGACCAAGACAAGCCGACAATTGAATCCTTTTGATATTATTCTGGATAAATTATGCCTTACACCGGCAGGTTTTCTGGGGCTGGTTTTATTGTTCGTTCTTCCTTTCATTCCGCCTTTTAACGAGGAATATATGCTCAGATGGCTGATCTACAGCGGGCTTATCGCCGCCATGAGCGTGGGATTTGATTTTACCGCAGGATACATCAATATAGTTAATTTCGGGTATGCAGCAGTTGCAGGGTTTGGCGGTTATACTTCTGCCCTTCTTGTGATCAACGCAGGATTTTCACCCTGGATCGCCATGGCTGCCGGAGGTATTGCCTCTGGGCTTATGGGATTTATAATCGGCATGATTTCATTGCGCCTGAGGGGAATATTTGCGGCATGTCTTTCATGGTTCTTCGGCCTTGCTGTCATGGGGCTTGCAACCAAGATGGTATGGCTTACCCGCGGCCCTTTAGGCCTTCGCACTCCCCGCCTTTTCAACACAGAATCAAATCTGATGTTTTATTTCACAATAATAATTTTGTTATTCATAATTTATCTTATCTGTAAATGGATTGTCAGATCCAATATCGGGCTGGCTTTCCAGGCAATCGGCCAGAACATGGATGCCGCAAGAACCTCAGGTATCAATCCTGTTTTCTACAGGGTGTTTAATTTTACCATA
>CAYOYY010000040.1:0-28853 GCA_964408295.1 uncultured Desulfobacula sp.
GCCGCAACAGGAAAAAAGTCAGCGTTTATGAAGCGTGAAATTTGTAGATGAAGCATTTATCACTGTCAGGTCAGGTGACGGCGGCCGGGGATGCACAAGCTTCCGCAGGGAAAGATTTGTTGCAAAAGGCGGGCCTGACGGTGGAGATGGCGGCGATGGCGGAAATGTCATTCTCAGGGCAGATCCCGGCAAACGCACCTTGTATGATTATCGCCGCCAGAAGCTTCACAGGGCTGAAAACGGAAAACCAGGCCAGGGAAGACAGAAACACGGCAGAAACGGCAGAGACTGCATAATTGCCCTGCCCCCCGGAACCATTGTATCAAATGCCGACACCAATGAAGTTATAATTGATCTCACAAAAGCCGGGAAAGATTATATAATCGCCCGCGGCGGCATGGGAGGCCGGGGTAACAAACGTTTTGCAACGTCCACAAACAGGGCTCCAAGATATTCACAGCCGGGTGTTCCAGGAACTGAGCTCAACCTCAAGCTTGAACTGAAACTGCTTGCAGATGTCGGGCTTGTGGGCCTTCCCAATGCCGGCAAATCAACTCTTATAAGCCGCATATCAGCGGCCCGCCCCAAGATTGCAGATTATCCCTTTACAACATTGACACCCATTCTGGGCATGGTTGAGCCTGACTTTGGCGAGCCTTTTGCCGTGGCAGACATTCCAGGGCTGATTGAAGGCGCACACGAAGGCACAGGGCTTGGAATCAGCTTTTTAAAACACATAGAAAGAACCGGCATTCTGGTGCACATGATTGATGTCTCAGGCATTGACCCTGATTCACCGCTTGAAGATTTCAACCTTGTCAACAATGAACTTGAAAAATACAGCCAGACCCTTGCAGAAAAAGACCAGATCATAGTTCTGAACAAATCTGACCTGCCGCATGCCAGAGAAAAGGCCGAAGCATTCTGCAATGCTGCTGACACCACAAAAAAAATCTTTATCCTGTCCGCTGCAACCGGCAGAGGGGTAAAGGATCTGGTGACCTTTCTGGCTTCCAGGCTTGCAGAGAGTTAGAAAATGAAAGCCGGTATTTTTGGGGGTACATTCAATCCCTTTCACAATGGCCATATCAGGATAATAAAACATGTCAAAAAAAAATATCTTCTTGACAGGATTTTTCTGATTCCATGCGGATATCCTCCGCACAAGCCCGGCATTGAACTTGCCAGCGCACAGGACCGGTTTGAAATGGTCAAAAAAGCTGTCACAGGACTTGAAGGTTTTCTGGTTTCCGACATTGAGCTTACGCGGGAAGGCCCTTCCTTTACCATCGACACAATTGAAGAATTCAAAAAAAAATATCCGGAATCTGAATTCTATCTTATCATGGGATCAGACGCCTTTCTTGACATCACGACCTGGAAACAGGGAAACAGGATCTTTGACCAGGTTCAGGTCATTATAATGTTAAGGGGGAAATGGAAAAATTACAGCCCCATTATATCATTTATTGACGAAAACATATCAAAGGAGTACATGTTTGATGAATCAAGACTTGTATTTTCCCATGAAAACAAGCTGGACATAATGATCTGCAAGGTACCCAGGATAGATATTTCCTCCACAATGATCAGGCAGAGGATAAAGCGCAATCAGGATATTGACGGCCTTGTGCCTTTGGAGGTTAAAAAAATAATCAAAGCAAAGGAACTTTATATATGACAGATACCATCTCCTTTCTTTCTGAAACCCACAAAAAATTTCTTGCACCTTTGTTTGAAAGAAAAACAAACAGTGTTACTGCAATTGATGTCAGGCAATTGACATCCTACACTGACACCATTGTAATAATCGAGGTAAATTCAAACCGTCAGGTCACTTCACTTGCCGAGCACATGATAAGAGCGCTGAAAAAACTGAAAATCCCTTCCATGGGCATTGAAGGTGTCAGGGAAGGACAGTGGGCACTGCTTGATTACGGAGATATCATCTTTCATGTTTTTAATTCTGAAACAAAGGCATTTTACGATCTGGAAGGATTCTGGGCAGATGCCCCGCGGATTGATCTTTCCTGTTTTGAAACAAAACCCTGATCAGGGAGGAAAACCCAATGAGCACACATAAAGGCAGGCCAGTCAATATTTTAATGATTCTGGATGGATGGGGCATCAATGAAGATACCTATGGCAATGCAGTGGCACAGGCTGACACCCCTTTTCTGGACTTTCTGACTGATCATTTTCCAAATTCAAGGCTTTCATGCTCAGGAGAAGCTGTGGGCCTTCCCAATGGCACAATGGGCAACTCTGAAGTGGGGCACATGAATATAGGAGCCGGCAGAAAGGTTTTCCAGAGCTTTGTCAGAATAAACAGGGCCATAGAGGATAAATCCTTTTTCAGTATCAAAGCTCTTTCCGACATCATGGACAAGGCCGTATCAAACGGCAGAAGCATCCATATGATCGGCCTGCTTTCAGATGGAGGCGTGCACAGCCATATATCGCATCTTTTTGCCCTCATTGACATGGCAAAACAAAAATCAGCAGAAAATGTATTCATTCACCCCATACTTGACGGCAGGGACACATCTCCCACAAGCGGTGCTGATTATATAAAAAAACTTGAGCAATACTGCGCTGAAAACCAGTGCGGCAAAATTGCAGATATTGTGGGCCGCTACTGGGCAATGGACAGGGACACAAGATGGGACAGGGTTGAAAAGGCATACAGGCTTTTCACAAATGCAGAGGGCATAATATCAGACAATCCCGTAAAGGCTGTGCAGCAATCCTATGAAGCAGGCAAAACCGATGAATTCATTGAACCTGTTGTCATCAGAACAGGCGGCAATGACGGTGCGGGCCCGGTTATACGTGACGGAGATGCCGTGATATTCTTCAATTTCAGGGCAGACCGGGCCAGGGAAATCACAAGGGCATTCACACAGGCCGATTTTACCGAATTCAGCAGAGGCAGAAAAATTGATCTTGCAGGCTTTGTCTGCATGACCATGTATGATGAACATTTTGACCTGCCGGTTGCTTTTCCGCCGCTGCATCTTGACAATATCCTGGGTCAGGTTCTCAGCCTGAATAATATTGCACAGCTCAGAATAGCAGAAACTGAAAAATTTGCCCATGTCACCTATTTTTTCAACGGGGGTGACGAAAAAATATTCAAAGGAGAGGAACGCATACTGATTCCGTCTCCAAGAGATGTGGCAACCTATGATGAAAAGCCTGAAATGAGCGCTGTAAAGGTTGCAGAAACTGCATGTGAAAAAATCAAATCAGGAAAGTTCCAGTTCATTGTCCTGAATTTTGCCAACATGGACATGGTAGGGCACACAGGTATTCTAAAAGCTGCAGTAAAGGCATGTGAAACCGTTGACAGGTGTGTGGAAAAGGTTGTCAAAGCCATATGGGAGACCGGCGGAACAGCAGTCATAACAGCAGACCATGGAAATTCCGAGCAGATGATTGCAGATGACGGCTCACCCCATACTGCACACACACTTAATCCTGTAAGAATGATACTTGCAGGCCATGATTACAAAAAGAAAAACCTTGAAGATGGAATCCTCGGAGATATTGCACCGACTGTCCTCAAAATATTGAACATTGAACAGCCAGCCGACATGACAGGAAAATGTCTGATATGAATTTTAATTACATTATTACCGATTACATCACAGGAAAACCAGTCAGAAATATAGGCCCTGAAGCCAGCCGCCAGCTTGTTGAAAAATTTCTGGTACAGGAAAAAGGATATGCAAAACAGGATATAAAAGTGGACGAACAGATAATTGTTCAGTTCAAACAGGAAGATTATGTTTCATCCATTGACCTGATTGTTTTCTGCAATAAAAAGGCCTTTATGGCCATAACCTGCGTTGCAGGGTCAATAGGATCCTATGAAAGGGAAATACTTGCAGGAGCCAGGCTTGTCTATGATTATCAGATCCCTCTTGCTGTTTCAACAGATGCAAGGGATGCCGTTGTCATGGATACTGTTTCAGGAAAGACAAAAGGCCAGGGCATGGACGCTATCCCGTCAAGGGAACAGGCTGCTGCAATGGCTGAAGCATTTGAATACCCGCCCTTTGATGAAAACAGAAAGGAGCGGGAAATGATTATTTACCGCTCCTTCAATCTTGAGAAAGTCAACCGCTGACCAGACTCATATCATTGCATCAGCCCTTTGGCACTTCCCTGCCGCAATGCATGCACACACTTGCCCGTTTTTTGATTATTTCGGCGCAATAGGGGCATTCCCTTGTGTAATGGCGTTCATGAAGCAGGGTTATTGCCTTTTGAACAGCATCCTGAAGCACAGGAGTGGGAAACTTGTGATTGAGCAGGTGTTCAATTGCTTCAACACCTCCAAGCTCACCCACCATTTCAGTTGCCTTGAGCCTTGCCCTGGCAGGAATTGCAGGATCAAGACAGATTTTTAAAATTTCATCCCAGTCCTTTGAAATATAAAAATCAGTAAGCACTGAAAATGTCCTTTTCAAAAGTTCCTTTTTTGCCTCCTGCATTATGAGCACTTCATTGTCCAGTTTCTGGCCCTGACCGCCCATGGGGCTGAACACCGGCATGTATTCAAAATTTGTACGCCCCGGTTCAACATAACAGCGGTAGGATGCAGTTGTTTCCATGGTTTCGCTGAGAGCATCCCAGCCTTTCTTGTAGCTTGAACATTCATCATTAAAACAGACAAAAAGATAAGGAGTGCCCCAGCCAAGCCCGTCACTGAAATTAATGGGAGGTACTTCCCACAGGGTCATTTCCACATCACAGTGCGGGCAGCGGGGTTTGTCCATTTTCATATATTTTTCAAGCAGTTCTTCCTTTGTTTCAAATGCCATGATTCTCTTCTCCTTTGTCAGGCGTTTTGCTCAGCCTGCAAAGGTAATCACCTGCAAGGCCTTTGTCAAACTCCATCATTCAATAACAGCCAGCACGTCTCCCTTGGCAACGGAATCTCCGCTGGCAAAATTCACTGCCTTGACAACACCGGTTACAGGTGCTGGCAGGGCATTTTCCATTTTCATTGCCTCGATTACCACAACGGTTTCACCTTCATTTACAGAGTCACCGACATTTTTCTCATATTTTATTATCATACCGGGCATTGGAGCCTTGACAGGTGTTCCGTCCCCGGAGGATGCAGAAGGTTTTTCAGCTGCAGGTTCGGCAGCAGGCGCAGGTTCTGGTGCAGCAGGAGCTGCCGGCGCGGCAGGAGCTGCAGGAGCCGCAGGTGCAGCAGGTGCAGCAGGTGCAGCAGGTGCAGCAGGAGCCGCAGGAGCCGCAGGAGCCGCAGGCTGTACTGCAGGCGCAGCATAGGTAATCACAGGACCATCCCCTGTTTCATCAACTTCAACCTCAAAAACCTCTCCATCAACAAAAACATTAAAGCTTCTTGCATGATCACTTTTGGCAGGAATTTTTTCAGGATCAGGTTTTTCCACAAGCAGCCCTTTTCTTGCCTTTTCCATCAATTCCTTCTGTTTTAAGGCATCTTCAAGCGTAATGGGCTTCAGGCTGTCAGGCACAGGTTCCTTGCCATACTTCTGCATGAGAAATTTCTTGCCGGTAACAGGGAAAAGAGTGTAGGTCAAAAGATCTTCATCATCCACTGCAAGGTCGCCGATTTCCTGTTTTGCCTTTTCAAGCTCTGGTTCAAGAACCTGGGCAGGCCTGCATGTAATGGGCTCCTCGCCTCTTTCATAACCTTTGAGCGCTTTTTTCTGCACCTCAGGGTCAATGGGAATGCTGGTCTTGCCATAAAGCCCGTAGCACAGGTCCTTGACCTGGGCTGTAACCATCTTATACCGTTCTTCAGGGGTGTCAAAAAGCACATTGTTGACTGTCTGTATGCCCACAATCTGACTTGTGGGAGTGACCAGGGGAACCTGTCCCAGCTCTTTTCTCACACGCGGCAGTTCCTTGTATACCTCATCTATTTTATCAAGAGCATCCATTTCACGAAGCTGGTTGACAAGATTTGAAAGCATGCCTCCGGGAGTCTGGTGAAGAAGAACATTGATGTCAATCACAGAGACCTTGGTATCATCAAGAAGGTGCCTGTATTTGGGCATTACTTCCTTTTCCAGGATTTCGTTGATCTGTGCCAGGGCATTGATATCAAATCCAGTATCCCTGTTGGTTCCAAGAAGCGACATTACAAAGGGTTCCAGCGCTGCATGTGAAGTCCTGTATGCATAGGGGCTCAGGCATGTATCAATTATATCCACCCCTGCTTCAATGGCCTTGAAATGGGTCATGGGAGACATGCCTGAAGTAAAATGGCTGTGAAGATGAATCAAAGGCTTTACATTTTCCTTCAAAGCCCTGATAAGCCTGTATGCATCATAGGGTGCCATAAGCCCTGCCATATCCTTTACACAGATACTGTCAGCTCCCATGTCCTCAAGCTCTTTTGCCTTTTTAATATAATATTCAAGATTATAGACATCACCGCCTATTCTGGGCTCTGTCAGGGAATAGCATATACATCCCTGAAAATGTGCGCCACACTCCTTGATTACAGGCACAACAGTTTCAAAATTGCGGAAATCATTCAATGCATCAAAGGTTCTGAAAATTTCCATGCCGTTATCAACTGTCTTTTTTACAAAAAGCTTTGCCACATCGTCTGCATAATTTCTGTATCCCACAAGGTTCTGGCCGCGCAGAAGCATGGAAAACGGAGTCTTTTTAAAATAGCGTTTCAGGGTGCGCAGCCTTTCCCACGGGTCTTCACCCAGAAAACGGTGCATGGTATCAAAGGTTGCCCCTCCCCATACTTCCACTGCCCAGAAACCGATTTCATCCATTTTCTCGGCAACAGGGATCATGTCTTCAGTTCTTCCCCTTGTGGCAAAAAGGGACTGGTGGCCGTCCCTTAAGGATATATCCTCCACCAGCAGGCGGTGTTTTGCTTCGGGTCTGTCTTTGCCGTATTTGATTTCAGTCATTTCAACCTGGCTGTGTTCACTCATTCATCTTCTCCTGACTTATAATTTATTATGTTAATTTTTTTATTTAAACATGCGAAGCTGCATCATTGAGCCTGCCTGCATCTGGGCCTGGCGTCCCGAAACAGCCCATATGCTGGGGCATGGCGCACCAGTCTGAACCTGTGCCTGAACAACAGGCTGGGCTGCCGGGCCCTGTGCCTGCATCACGGCTGCTGCGGCAGCCTCTTCCCCGGTTCTTATGACCGTATAAACCGCTGCCATGGCTGCTGCCAGTTTTTTGTCATCCATTTTCAAACCCCCTTTTTATACTGGAATGTTTCCATGCTTTTTGGCTGGCCTGAGTTCCCTTTTTGTTATCATGGCTTCCAGGGCATCAATGAGGCGGGGCCTTGTTTCCGAAGGCCTTATCACAGCGTCAACATATCCCCTTGCAGCAGCACAGTACGGGTTGGAAAATTTTTCATTGTATTCTTCTATCTTTTTCCTGCGCGTGGCTTCAGGGTCATCAGAGGCCTTTATTTCCTTTGCATGAATTATATTGGCAGCGCCTTCCGCTCCCATGACAGCAATCTGGGCAGTCGGCCATGCAAAGGCCATGTCAGCTCCAAGATGCTTTGAACACATGGCAAGGTATGATCCGCCGTAATCTTTTCTTGTAATAAGTAAAAGCTTGGGCACAGTGGCTTCTGAATAACACCATAAAAGTTTTGCGCCATGACGTATGATGCCGCCCCATTCCTGATTGCTTCCCGGCAGATAACCCGGAACATCAGCAATGGTCAGCATGGGGATATTAAATGCATCGCAAAAGCGTATGAATCTTGTTGCCTTGTCAGAGGCATCAATATCCAGGCATCCTGCCAGAAAATTGGGCTGATTGGCAATAATGCCGATGACATGGCCATTCATTCTTGCAAAACAGACCACAATATTTTTTGCAAAATACTGATGAGGCTCAAAAAACTCGCCGTCATCCACAATGGCCCTGATAACATCCTTGATATCATAGGCCCTGTTGGGATTATCAGGAATAATGGAATCAAGGTCCATGTCCATGCGGCCGGGATCATCCTTGGGCGCGACATATGGAGGGTCTTCCATGTTGTTTGAAGGCAGATAGGATAAAAGTTTTTTCATCTGAATTATGGCGTCTTCATCAGACTCACACGCAAACTGGGCTACTCCTGATTTCTCGTTATGGGCCATTGCCCCGCCAAGGTCTTCAAATGTGATTTCTTCTCCTGTAACAGCCTTGATCACGTTCGGGCCTGTGATGAACATATAGCTTGATTCCTTGACCATGAAAATAAAATCTGTCATGGCAGGAGAATAAACAGCTCCGCCGGCAGTGGGGCCCATTATGGCTGAAATCTGCGGAATCACACCGGAAGCTCCTGAATTTCTGAAAAAAATCTCACCATATCCTGACAATGCATCAATGCCCTCCTGGATTCTGGCCCCACCTGAGTCATTCATCCCTATAATCGGAGCGCCTGCCTTTAAGGCCATGTCCATGACCTTGCATATTTTCTTGGCCTGCATTTCACCAAGGGATCCTGCCCTTGCAGTGAAATCCTGGGCATAGGCAAAAACAATCCTTCCATCCACCTTTCCATGGCCTGTGACAACACCGTCTGCCGGAATCTGCACATTTTCCATTCCAAAATTGGTACAGCGGTGGGTTACAAACATGTCAAGCTCCCTGAAGGTTCCTTTGTCAAACAGGACATCAAGACGTTCCCTTGCATTGAGCTTGCCTTTTTCCTTTCGTTTGGCAAGGGCTTTTTCCCCGCCCATTTCCATGACCTTTTTTTCCTTGTGCTCAAGTTCATTCAGTCTGTCAGCTGTGACTCCCATAATACAACCCTTTCCTTATTATTCTTTATATATTCCCGAAATTTCAATCTTCCAGGGTAAAACGCCATGCACAGAACCAGTTTTCAGGATGATCATCCGGCGGGCATGCAATACATTCAGTGTGAATCCTTTTGTCAATTGCACGGGCAAAATAGGTATATTCAACCAGGCCGGCTGACTTGCATGGATAATCTGCAAGTTTTTTACGTTTTCTTGCAGACTGTACCCTGCAGTCATTCATCTGAAATACAAAACTTTTCAGGCCTTCGTCAATGATTGATTGCCTGTTGATCAGAGAATACATTCTGAAATTCAATGCTTTTTTCAATCCATCAAGCCCGCATTCATCGTCCAGGCCTAGAAATTTTTTAATGGCAAAAGCCTCATATGGCGAGAACTGTGCCCAGCACGAATCATTGCAGCGTTTGGCATCATTCATGCCGTTTTCAAACTCAACTGCCTGAAACCACAGCCCGTCATTTACAAGCCAGTTTTTTGCCACAGCCTCCATAAGGTCTGAGCGTTTTTCATCCGACATTTCAAACACAGCAGAAGGCAGCCCGTTTTCAAGTTCAAATCCCAGAACATCTGCAAATCGTTTCAGGCTGATGCTGACAGTCTTTTTTGTTGCACTGTCCAGTATCTCAAGGGCTTTTTCCATTCCCATCTGATGGCGTACCTCAGTAAACCAGAGGCCATAGTGGACTACAATTCTTGTCAACATGTCAACAATTAATTTAGCCTGCATATTTTTATCCAGGTCTGAAGGCTCCACAATCTCATTTTTCATGCGCCTTTCTCCTCTTTTTGAATAATTTTAGCACCTTGAACAGCCCGAACAAGTTTTTCAACCTTAATTCAGACAGAACCCAATGTCAACTCCCGCCACAATGCAAGGCCAGTCAGGTAAAAATCATTGAATGGCAGCCGGAAATCATCTATTGTTGAAAAACAAAATATCAGGATCATATTTTTAAAAGGATCTGGCAAATGGGCATTAAAATCAACATACATGTGACTCACCGCTGCCATACACAGGGGCAGAAAACCGTGGAAGTCAGGGGAACAAGTGTGGGTGAGGCATTAAAACATCTTGTGGACATGTATCCCGGACTTGAAAATAAAATTTTTGATAAAAAAGGAAATCTTCAGAAGTATATTGAAATCTATCTTAACGGTGAAAGCGCATACCCAAACGAGCTTGCAAAGCCTGTAAAAGACGGCGATGAGATTCAGGTCGTAACATTTCTTGCAGGCGGATAATACATTAACCTGAGACAGGAAAGATTTCCATGCTTGATGAAATAATAAAAACAAAACCCAGGATACATTCACGTGACATCAGTCTTGCAACATGGCCCCATGAAGGCTCCAGGATCATAGTTCATGGGGTGCTGAAGGACATGCGGTATGTAAATGTCTTTGACATAACAGGAAAAATTCTGAAACCAGGCGTAATTCATCACATGGACGTTAAAATGATGATAAGATCCGACCCGCTCACAATAGAAAAAATACAGGTGCAGATGATACATGTTCCCATGGGCGAATGCCGTACAACCCTTGATACCGTGTCTCAACTCACCGGGGTTGAAATAAGATCAGGATTTTCCGGAAAGGTCAGAAGCATAATGGGAGGCAAAAAAGGATGCACCCATCTTTGCCATCTTATCATTGTCATGGGCCAGGAGATTGTCCATGGCTGGCTTACAAGCAAAAGAAGCAGAAAATTGCCTGTTCCTGAATCCCTTGATGATATAAGTGAAAAAAATTTTCTGATTGATTCGTGCAGGATGTGGACAGAAAAAGGCCCGAAAATGAAAAGCCTTGAAAAGGCCATAAAAAACCGGCAGGCATAGATAGATATGTCTTAAATGTTCACACTCCTGTTCATCTTTAATGATAAAACCCTTGTTGATTTTAATTCCTTGTGTACCCTGGTGACAAATTCCGATATATCAACCAGCCGGGAAACAGGCGGGAAAAAATCATCATGATGATGGGGGATGACAATTGCCGGTTTAAGAATCCTCACATATTCAAAAGCAATATCACATATATCTGAATGCCCCTGAAGAGGGACCAGAAGAATATCAACATGCTTTTCTGCCATAATTTTCAGTTCCTGTTCACATAAACCTGCACTTCCGAAAAACAGGACATGCCTGTTCTCGATTTCAAACTGCCATGCCAGTATCTGACCGCACGGATATGCTCTTAACACAGAAAGAATCTTAAAAATCCTGAAATTTATTTTCATCATGGTCTGTGCCAGAAGTTTTATGTCAAATTTCACGTGACTGCTGAAAAAAGCCGCAGCACGCATATATTTCAGATCAAATTCTGTGGAATCTGACACAACCTTCATGATCACTTCCCTTTTTACTCCCCTTTTTTCAAGCAATAAACCTGTATCCTCAGAGCAATAAACAAAGGCATTGTTATCTGCCATAATTTCAGGGATATCAAAAACATGGTCAAAATGGCCGTGGGATATAAAGATACTGTTTACTTCGTCAAGGTCACTGGCCCTGATGCCCTGTTTTGGAAAAGCTTTGTCACTGCGGGTAAGATAGGGATCAAGTAAAATTACATGACTGCCTGTCCTTATTTTAAATCCTGCCGTGCCCAGCCATGTAATTTCCATATCTTCTCCTGCCTCAGTATTGTCAATATCCTGCAAAAACAAGGATTTTTCAATTAATAATTGCTTTTACTCTCTTCACCCGGTAGTATAATGCATATTTCATCAATATTCAAAGGAACATGGATGCAATCATACAGGCACCATAAAATCCTTGTTACTGGAAAGGATGAATCATCAGCAAAAAGTATCTGCGGCATTATAAAAGCCATGGATATAAAATGCGGCTGTGCTTTTGATATAAAAACTGCGGTTGAAAAGATAAAAAAAATCCCCTACCCCTTTTCCATGACAATCTTTGATCACTCAGGAGATGACAGAGAAGCAAAGCTTTTTTTTGAACAGGTAATGCAGATTTCACCCAACACAACCAGAGCTCTGATAAGCTCTTCCCCTGATATGGATTATCTTATCAACGCAGTGAACATGGGCATGATCCAGAAATTCATACTCAGGCCCTGGGAACATGAAGACCTTGAGAAAGCTGTACATTCAGGAATCCGCCTGTATGAAATTTTTCTGGAAAACCAGAAACTGACCCAGCTTGCCAAAAAGCAGAATTCCAGCCTGTTTGAGCTGAACTGCCAGCTCATGGAAGCGGCAAAGGCTCATAACAAAACTCTGCAGAAACTGGACCAGGATATTAAGGAACTTAAACAACAGATTGCCCTGATCTGTCCTGAGCCTGACATTGATGAAAATCATATTATGGAAATGATCGACCTTGAGCTGAAAAAATCTCCTGGAAATGAATCCGGCATCATTGAACAGATGTTCTGCAATGTCATTCAGGAACGTTTCAGACAATTTCAGGAATCTGCCCGCAAAAACGGTTTTGAAATGCCTGATATCGGGGGAAAAGCTCAATGAAGGACAAGGCCAAACCAGAAGTAATTCTTCTTGAAAGCAGCAAAGAGCTTTCAGAAAAAGCTGAATCCATACTTTCTTCAGAAGGATGGAAAGTTTTCTGTGAGCATGATTCACAAAATGCCATTAACAGACTCAAAGACCAGGAACATGCTCATATGGCACTTTTCCTGTGCAGTTTCAGACTGCCAAAGATGGAAGGAGATAAAATTCTTGAACAGGTAAGATCAATTTCTCCTTTTACCCAGAGGATGCTCATGATACCTGTTGATCACACTGACATGATCATCAATGCCATAAACAAGGCACAGATTCATGCCTGCATTACAATTCCTTTCAATGACAGAGACCTTGCAGCCAGGGCCAGGGCCTGCTTTAAAAGATTCAGGCATGTATTGAAACAGCAGCAGCTGGAAAGGATTACCATTCATCAGAACCAGCAGATGTTCAAGGCAGCCAAAAAGCTGAAAAAAAAAGGAGCTGTTTACAAAGCCCTTATTGAAAAGAAAAAACTGGAAAAGCTGGACCTTGAAAAAAAACTGGAAATACTGAAAGGCCTGACCCGGCCTGAACCTGAATATTTCAGGGACAGGTTCATTGCCGAATACAGGCAAATAAAGCGCCTGTTTGACAGGATTGCAGGCCATTATAATATTGACATGCCTGATTTCAGACCTGAAGAAGTCCTTGCCGGAACCTCTGACCCGGAAAACAGCAGTGCCCATATTTCCACTGATATTATTAATGATATAATAGGGTATACTTCTGCCAAAGCAATGGAAAAAGCCCTGATCTCCTCACCTGAGCCGAGCGAACTGGATTCTTCTGAAAATGATATATTTGAAATTTCGATTTCAAATGACCAGACAAAGGCTTATATAAGGCAGATAAGACAACCGGATACAGACATGCCACGGCCTGATCTGTCATATATCCTCGAACTGATGCGTGAAAAACAGGTGAGTTTTGGCATTGTGGATGATGAAGCCATTGAAAAATGGCTGGGAAACAATCCAGAGGAAAAATTTCTGATTGCAGAAGGAGAAAAGCCTGTCCCCGGCAAAGATGGAAAAATAAAATATCATTTTAAAACCGATTTTACCAACCCCGGCAAAATCAATGAAGACGGCACAATTGATTTCAGACAGAGAGGGAATATCCCATATGTGAGCTGTGATGACCTTCTCGGAGAAAAAATCCCGCCGCAGTATGGCAAACCAGGTATAACTGTCTCAGGCACTCCAATTTCTGTACAGGAGGTGGCAGACCCTCCATTTACAGCAGGTTCCGGCACCAGGCTCTCTGAAGACGGCCTTGAAATCCATGCTGATACCGATGGGCAGCCGCACCTGGATGCCATGGGAACAATATCAGTGAACCCTGAACTTGTTATCAAGGCTGATGTTGATTTTGAAACCGGCAATATAGACTTTAAAGGCAATATCATTGTCAACGGCATGGTAAAACAGGGATTTTCCGTAAAAGGCACAAGCCTGACAGCCAGGGAGATTGACGGAGCATCCATTGAAGTTTCAGGAGATCTTAATATATCAGACGGAATAACAAACGCTGAAATCAAGGCCCACGGGTATATCTATGCAAAATTCATCAACCATTCCACCATATCCGGATTCAAGGATCTTTCAGTTTCAAAGGAAATTATTGATTCTTCCGTACTTTTAAGCGGTTCATGCAAAAATGTATCAGGTCATATAATTTCATCAAAAATTGCGGCAAGACAGGGAATTGAAGCAGGCAACGTTGGCACTGATTCTTCTGTACCTTCCCGCCTTAAAATCGGAGTGGATGACCATATAAATAGTATGATCCGCCAGATTGACAGCAAAATACAATCCCGGACTGACCTGGCAGGTTCATTAAAAGAGCAGATCAAAAAGCTGGAAAACCAGGACAAGGACATTTATGAACAGATCTCAAAAAAAGCTTATATCCAGGACAGAGCCCAGATACAGATAAAGGAAACCCAGGATCTGAACAAAATAAATGTCCTGAAAAAAAAGGTGGCAAAACTGGAACAGGAACTTAATGCCATTTTTGAGGCCCAGGATCAGATAGCAGCAGACCTTAATAAAGCAAACACGCAGTTAGCCGGGATAAAAGAAAAAATCAAAACCCTTGAAGAAGAAAAAGAAGCATTAAAGCAATTTTTAAAAACCAATTCTCCTTCTCCTGTTCTGACCGTGGCAAAAACGATTATCCAGGATTCTGTTGTTCAGGGGCCCCATGCATCTGTCATTCTCAAGGAAGATACCTCACGGTGCAGAATTCATGAGATAGCACTTGAAGAAAGCAATGACATCATAGGATATGAGATGAAAATATCTGATCTTTAAATATCTGACTGCGCAAGATTCAGGTATGACATGCCTTCTTTGATCCTTCCGCGTTTAATGCATCCATTGCCGTATATAATGCATTTTTTCTGCAGTATTTTTTTTGCTTTTGCGGCCTGATCATGTGTAAGAATATCGGATTTAATGAGTTTCACAAGGGAGTAAATCCTGAATCTGTCCTGGGAACGCAGCTTTGAAAGCTGATCTTCATGACCACCCCTTTTAATTGTATAGGGTTTGTCAATCAGAAATACAGGAGTGTCAGCGCTTATCCGAAGCCACATATCATAATCTTCGCATACGGTCATGGTTTCATCAAAAAAACCTTTCATGTCAAAAAGTTTTTTTTTTATCATTACTGCGGACGGACTGACAAGGCACATGTTAAGACAAGGCTCAAATATCATGCCTGACGGTTTTTTATGCTTGATTTTAGGATTTACCCTCCTGCCGTTTCTGATCCATATTTCTTCGGTCTGACAGATCATGGCATCAGGGTTTTCTGCAAAAAATTTCACCTGACAGGATATTTTTCTCTTATCCCACATGTCGTCAGAATCAAGCAGGGCAATCAATTCTCCCTTGCTTTTTTTTATTCCTGTGTTTCTTGCGGCACTTACTCCAGCATTAGCCTGCCTCAGCAGAATAATATCTGCTTTATACTGTTCAAGAACTTCAATGGTATTGTCGGTGGAACCGTCATCAACCACGATCAGCTCCAGTTCAGGATAATCCTGGGACAATACTGAATCAACAGCCTGTTCAATTGACCAGGCCCTGTTGAAAGTAGGCAGAATAACGCTTACAAGTGGATATTCAGTGGCAGAAAAGCTTAATTTATCCAATTGATCTTCCTGTAATTCCTTTTAATTGCTTTTTTGTATTTATATTTTGGATATCCAAGGGTTAAGGCTATGACAGCCTCATGGTTATCAGGTATATGAAAAATTTTCCTTATGGCGGCGACCTTGTTGACAGCAGCAGGCACAATGCCGTTCATGGAGGCTCCAAGACCAAGAGCCTGGGCCGCAAACATGGAATATACACAATATATCACTGAATTGACAGTATGCTCTTCTGCATTGTACGGTGCATGAAAAATCAGCATGGCTCTGGCGCCTCTGGTTATCCTGTCCCCATATTTCAATTTGTAGTTTTCCAGTTTTGCCATGGGATACAGATGATTTTTCACTGTATTAAAGGTTTCAATCCCTTTTTTATATTTTATCATAAAGGCTGCAACCGGATTTTCAATCCATTTTACAATATTGTCAAGAAACTGCTCCATTAAGGGTAGTGCAGCTTCAATAACCTGTCTGCTGACTATGGCACTTGTCTCAACCTTGTCAGGAGATGCACCATAGGGAGCAAAATCAATGGAAGCGATAATTTTTTCAATAAGTTCCGGTTCAACAGGCTTTTCCCTGAAATTACGCACAGATCTGCGGTTTGCAAAAAAATTATGCAGCCCGGCATAATCAATTGTGTTTTCAGGCAGGTCAAACAGGTGTTTTTCATAACAATAGTGCGCTGCTCTCACAGCATCAGCAGGACATATTGCCATGCACTGACCGCATTCAAGGCAGATATCCTGCCTTTCAGGAACAAACCTGACAATGCCTGCTTCATCCTGTTCAAGCAGACCTACCGGGCATATTTCTGCACAGAGCCCGCATTTTCTGCATTTTTCCAAGTCTATCTCATTTTTCATTTTATGCCTGCCCACCCTTTCCGGTATCATTATAAAATAACAAATAATAGGATATGAACAAAGCCATTACAACAGGAAAATTTACTTAAGATTTCGCATCCTGAACATGAAAAGGCCCAACCATTGAACTTTTTTATAACCCATTTTTTTTGCTTGCTTTTTTCAATAAAATAAAAAAGAATAAATTTAACCCTTTTAATTGATACTTATCCTTGACATACGAATTTAAATCGCTTAATGAGGAGCCTTAATTTACAGATAGTGATTATCTAACATGAGGACATTATGGCAAAAGGTAAAACAGTCAAACACTTGATTGACAAAGAATGGTGCAAAGGGTGCGGCATCTGCATTCACTTCTGCCCGAAAAACGTTCTGGAATTTGACAGGCACGGCAAGGCGAAGGCAGCAAGACCCGAAGACTGCATTGCATGCAAAATGTGTGAGCTTCGGTGCCCGGATTTAGCAATACAAATCATATTATCAGACCAGGAAGGGGAAAATGGAAAACAAAAATAATATCCGGTTTGTACAGGGGAATGAAGCCTGTGTGGAAGGCGCAATCTATGCGGGTCTGGATTTTTTCGCCGGCTATCCGATTACCCCGTCCACAGAAATTGCAGAACATCTGGCCTACAGGCTTCCTGAAAAAGGCGGTAAATTTGTGCAGATGGAAGATGAAATTGCATCTCTGGCAGCCGTGATAGGCGCGTCTCTCACAGGCAACAAATCCATGACCGCAACTTCAGGACCTGGATTTTCATTAAAGCAGGAAGCCCTGGGATATGCATGCATGGCTGAAATTCCGTGTGTAATTGCAAATGTGCAGAGAGGAGGCCCTTCAACAGGCAATCCCACACATGTAAGCCAGGGAGATATCAACCAGGCCAGGTGGGGTGCACATGGTGATCATTCAATAATCGCCCTTACTGCATCCAATCACCAGGATATATTCAAAATCACTGTTGAAGCATTTAACATGGCAGAAACATATCGTACCCCTGTTGTCATCCTTCTGGACGAGGTAACAGGCCATATGCGTGAAAAGCTTGTCATACCTGAAAAAGGAGAAATCCCGGTTGTGGAGCGTCTCAGAACCTCGGTCAGAAAAGGTGTTGATTATCATCCATACCTGCCAAGGGAAGACGGGCGCCTGCCAATGTCTGACTTTGGGAATGAGCACAGATATAATGTAACAGGCCTTTTTCATGACATGTGGGGCTTTCCCAACAACAGCCCCAAGGTTGTAAGCGAACTTTTACGCCATCTTGTTGACAAGATAGAAAATAATGTAAATGAAATATGCCGCTATAATGAATACTGGCTGGATGATGCAGACTATATCCTGATTTCATATGGTTCATCTGCAAGGTCTGCCATTCATATGGCAAAAAACAGGCGTGCAAGGGGTATCAGGATAGGAGTCCTGGAACTGCAGACTATATGGCCTTTTCCTTCAGACATGATAAGGGAAAAATGTGCAGGGGCCAAGGCAGTCATTGTGGTTGAAATGAACATGGGCCAGGTTGTGACTCAGGTGAAAAATGCTGTTGATAATCCCCATAATGTATTTCTTGCAAACAGAATAGACGGGGAACTTATCTCCCCCAACAATATAAAAAGTATTCTGAGAATGATCCAGGGTAAGGGGGTGTGAAAATGACAAAACAAGAATTTGATATCAAAGATTATATCCGGCCAAGGTTTTTCCCCCATCTCTGGTGTCCGGGATGCGGGCATGGAATTGTCTTAAGCTCCATGCTCAGGGCAGTGCATGAACTGGGCCTTGACAAGAATGAAATCGTCATGACCTCCGGTATAGGATGCTCCTCAAGAATTTCAGGATATGTTGATTTTCATTCCCTGCATACAATACATGGAAGAGCACTTGCCTTTGCGACCGGAGTCAAGCTTTCAAAGCCAAAACTCAAGGCCATCGTGCCCATGGGGGATGGAGACGCCCTTGCCATAGGCGGCAATCACTTCATCCATGCTGCAAGGCGTAATATTGACATTACCGCCATTGTCATGAACAACAGAATCTACGGAATGACAGGAGGCCAGTTCTCACCATTGTCAGGAAGCGGAAAAAAAGCCACCACAGCACCATATTCAACAATTGACAGAAGTTTTGATGTTGTGGAGCTTGCAAAAAGCGCAGGCGCAACCTTTGTGGCAAGGTCAACAACATTTCATGTCAATGAATGCAAGGATATGATCAAAAAAGCAATTTCCCACAAGGGATTTTCAGTGGTTGAAATTCTTACGCAATGCCCCACATATTACGGCAGAAAAAACAAGGAAGGAGATGCCGTCCAGATGCTGGAAGGATATAAAGCAAACACTGCAAAAATCGGTTCAAAAAAACTCAGGGACAATCCCGGCCTTATCCAGAGAGGAATCTTTGTTGAGAACACAGATGTTCCTGAATATTGTGAAGCCTATGACCAAATCATCAAAAAGGCAATGAAAGGAAAAGCATAATGGAGCGTTCAAGACTTGTTTTTTCAGGCTCTGGAGGACAGGGCATCATAACAGCCTCAATCATACTGGCAAAAGCTGCGGCAATTTTTGATGACAAAAATGCCATCCAGTCCCAGAGCTATGGAGCTGCTGCAAGGGGCGGAGCCACAAGAAGCGATGTGATAATTGATGATTCCACAATATTTTTCCCCAAGGTAACCCAGCCCAATATACTGATATGCCTTACCCAGGAAAGCTATAACAAATTTGCCCCCATCATCAGGCCGGGCGGGCTTCTTCTTGTGGATTCAAAATATGTTGATATCGAAAAAAAGGTTGATGCCAAACATATTTCCCTTCCAATGTTTGATACTGTAATGGAGAAGATAGGCAAGCCTATTGTTTTCAATATATGCATGTTGGGAGCCCTGATCGGCATCTCAGAAATCATCAGGCCGGATTCCATTTTAAAGGTGCTTGAGACCACTATTCCGCCTGATTTCATGGATATAAACAAAAAGGCACTGGATATAGGCCTTTCAATGGGTGAAAAACAAAAATACTGATGATTGATATACAATAAGGTCAGGCATATTTTTTAAGGTAATGCCTGACCTTATTGTCATGACATGATGGTTCAGGATTCACTGTCCTGATCACCCTGAGGATTGGCCCTTGGAAAAAGATCTTCCATGTCAAGATTTCTTATTTTTGCAAGACAGTCATCCAGTGCGGTCTTTTCATCATCTCCAACTCCCTGATGTTCAGGCTTTGCCACAATATTCACAAGGTTTGGAACAGCAATGAATCTGCCTGCAAGATTGCCCTGTACTTTTTCATGAACATCAATATAAATCATTCGCCCGTTTCTGATCAGATTATATCTGCTCACTTTGGTTAGTATGTCGTTTTTGTGAAGGTCCATGTATAATTTATCTCCCTGTATATTTTTTAAAGGCAATTTACATGGTTTTCCATTGTTTGAAAAGTTTTTATTGAATTTTGAGCCTGAACCCTGATAATCAAAAAAAATTTCAATGATTTTAAAGGAGCTATAAATCATGCAGAAAACCGGCCGATCACCCCTTGTTGCAGACTGGAATACGCTGGATCGGGTTTTTATAAGACCTGAAGATGAACGCTGCAGAAAAACACTGGTAAAATATATGGAACAGATTCTGTTCGGACTCCATGATTTTCTGAACAGGCATGTGGGGGTTACAGAAGAAATCAGCCTGGTCAGGCTTGCTGAAGAATATACAGACACACTGATCAATAAAGATCCCCAAAAAAAACTTGCTGATGTAATCAAGGACATAATAAATGAAATTGCTCCAAGGGCTGTAAATGTTGCTTCCCCATATTTCATAGGCCATATGACATCTGCCATTCCCTTTTTCATGGTTCACCTTAAAACCATAACAGCAGCACTGAATCAGAATGTGATCAAGCTTGAGACCTCAAAGGTATTGTCCATACTTGAAAAACAGGTGCTTGCCAAGATACACAGGATGATTTACAGGTTTGACGAATCATTTTATGCACAACATGTTCAGAATGTGGATACAAGCCTGGGTGCTTTCACAACAGGAGGCACAACCGCAAACCTTACTGCTTTGTGGGTTGCAAGAAACAAAAGTTTTCCTCCAAAAAAAGATTTCAAAAGCATTGAAACGAACGGAATTGTCCATGCTTTCAGGGCGCATAATCTTGAAAGAGGAGTTGTTCTTGTTTCCAGGCGGGGCCATTTTTCCCTTAAAAAAGCCGGCGGAATATTAGGGCTTGGCAGTAATAATATAATCCCCATGGCACTTGACTCAAACGGCACCATTGACCTTGCCTGCCTTAAGGATAAAATCGCACGGCTCAGATCTGACCCCGGCACAAGAATAATTGCGGTTGTAGGAATTGCAGGGGCCACCGAAACAGGAAAAATTGACCCCCTGCCTGAGCTTGCGCAGATATGTGAGACCAATGGAATACATTTTCATGTGGATGCTGCATGGGGAGGACCTGTGCTTTTATCTGAAACTTACCGTCATCTGCTTGAAGGCATTGAAAGGGCTGATTCAGTCACCATTGACTGCCACAAGCAGTTTTACATGCCCATGACATCAGGGATGGTATATTTTAAAGATCCCAGGGCAATGGACAATATTGTATACCATGCAAGCTATGTCAACAGGCCGGGAAGTGTTGATCTTGGTATCAAAACCCTTGAAGGCTCAAGGGAAGCCAACTCCCTGATCCTTGACAGCGCCCTTAAAATCATGGGGTCAAGGGGTTATGGCCTAATGATTGATCACGGCATTGAAACTGCGGCAGAATTTGCAGAAATGATAAAAAAACGCAGGTTCTTCCAGCTTGTGACATCTCCATGTCTCAATATTCTGACCTACAGGCTTGTGCCTCCTGACATACAGCAAAAACTTGAAGCAGCCGGAGAAAAAGAAAAAATAAAACTTGAAGCAATTGTGGATGAGATCAATATAAGGCTGCAGAGAATTCAAAGGGAAAATGGGAAAAGTTTTGTATCCAGAACCAAACTGCCGGTAAATGCCGATACATCCAGAGAATCTGTTGTTTTAAGATGTGTGATAATGAACCCCATGACCACACCTGAAATACTCAATGAAATCCTAGATGAACAGGAAATGATTTTTAATACCAAAATAAAAGCAGGTATAGGTTAATCCTGCCTATGACATTATTTATTACTTCTGAAGAGCCCTTGCCTGAAGAGTTAAAAATTGCTTTTCAAGCTTGCAGAACCTGTGTTTCATTGTGACAACATGGCTGTACATTGTTTCATAGGCAGTCTGATGATCCCCTGATGCAATGGCTTCATAAAGATATGTATGTATATTCCTGTCATGCAGATAGGTTGTATGTTCATCCAGCACTTCAAGAAACTGCTGTAAAAACTGCATCATGCTGCACATGAGAAAAGAAAAAAAAGGGTTTCCGCTCAACTTGGATATATTTTTATGGAATTCAACATCCAGATTAATTCTTTCCCGTATATTTTCAGCTGATTTCCCCCTGTGTACAAGCTCTTCCAATTGCCGGATCTGCGATTCAGAGGCCTCAAGAGCAGCCATTCTGGCACTTTCAGGCTCAATCAGAATTCTGACATCGCACAGATGTTTTATGCTCATGGAGCGCATGGTAATAAGATCTGCCAGCAGGGTTGTCATGCCGTTAGAATGCAGAAGATTGCACACAAAAGTCCCACCTCCGCTGCCCCGCCGTGCCTCAAGATATCCCTGGGCCTTGAGAACACCAAGCGCTTCCCTTACAAGGGCACGTCCTACTCCAAACTGCCTGGCAAGAGCTTCTTCCCTTGGCAGTGTATCTCCGGGCCTGTAGTGCTGAAGAAGGATATCGCGCTTTATGCTCATGACAATCTCACTGAACCTGGGAGGAGTATGTCTTGTATTTTTACCAGCGTTTGTCATAGTATCAGATCCTGTATAAATAATGAACACATCCCCATATATGAAATAATATTGCCCCTCACCTTATTCCTCCTGGCAGATAAAAACCCTGTTATGCAGTTTTTGGATATCACAATAAAAAAAACTGAGCAATAAATATATCAGTCAGCAACAATGTCCTGTCGAACCATCAATCCTGCGGGATAAAATTTTATTTATTGACAAAAAATATGCGGCTCTGTTATCAAAAGTATGACTTTTAAAAAATATAAACATTAATATAATTCTTTATTTCAGGATCAATAACAATGGAACTTCCCATAGATTTTAACGGTATCACCGGCATGTTCCGTGCAGCGTCTGAAGATGGGCGCAATTTTCTGTACGAATATGAGGTTTACGGGCTTCTGGCAAGATCAGGAGCAGAAACCCCGCCCCAGTGTAATTTTATTCCAAGGGGATCCCGGCCTTCTGATGATGCCCTGAATGCATTTAAAGGAGAAAAAACCGTTCTTAAGATAGTTTCCCCCTTTATTATTCATAAAACAGAGGTTGGGGGAGTAAAAATCATTAAAAACGAAATAAACCGTATACGTTCTGCTGTACGCCGCATGTTCTATGAAGTACCGGAAAATTACACAGCCCTGCTGGAACGGTATCCCTCCTTTGCGCCTGAACCGTATAAAGAGCTTTCCGGGCCATCGTTGACTGCTGCTGTAACAAGGGATATAAAAGGAGTTCTCCAGGTGCAGTTCATGCCGCCCGATTCCACTGCATTCGGCAATGAACTTATTGTGGGCCTGCGCAGAACAAGGGAATTTGGCACCATTATCAGCGCAGGGCTTGGTGGCACAGACACGGAACTTTATGCAAAACGTTTCAGAAAAGGCCAGGCCATTGTGGCAGCTTCTGTTGAAATGAACGATGGTCAGACTTTTTTCGAGATGTTCAGACATACCATTTCCTACAGAAAACTTGCAGGGCTTACCCGCGGTCAGCGCAGAATTGTAACAGATGAACAGCTCATTGAATGTTTTGAATCCTTTATCCGCATGGGTCACTATTATTCTGATTCCAATCCAGATGCTCCCTTTGTAATTGATGAGCTTGAAATAAATCCCTTTGCATTCTGTGATTATCTCATGGTTCCTCTGGACGGGCTGTGCAAATTTTCACACCCTGCCAAACTGCCTGCAAAACGGCCCATAAAAAAAATAGACCGGCTTCTGCACCCTGAACACATTGGTATCATAGGGGTTTCAGCAACAAGAAAAAACTTTGGCCGTATAATCATGGACAATATACTGGCCCAGGGATTTAAAAAAGAAAACCTAATAATATTCAAACAGGGCAGTGAAGAAATAGACAAAGTAAAATGCCTGCCAGACCTTAAAGCCTTAAAATCCCATGGTATTGAAAAACTTGATCTTTTTATTGTGGCAGTGGGTGCAGCCCAGGTTCCTGATCTGGTGGACGAGCTTATGACTCTTGATGCAGCCCACAGTGTCATGCTCATTCCCGGAGGCATGGGAGAAACAAGCGACAGCAGGGAACGTGCCAGCAGCATAATTGAAAAAATCAACAATGCCCATGCAGAAAACGGCAGAGGCCCTGTATTTCTTGGGGCAAACTGCATGGGAGTAATTTCAAAACCGGGCGGATATGATACCTGGTTCATACCGGAACAGAAACTGCCCAAACAAAGAAACGCCTCATTCCACAGGGCAGCCCTGATCAGCCAGAGCGGGGCTTTTATGCTGCACAGAAGTCATCAGTGCCCGCATATGAATCCTGCATATATGATTTCCATGGGCAACCAGACAGACCTTACACTTGGAGATATGGTTCATTATTTCAAATCTTCAGAAAATGTGGATGTAATTGCAGTATATGCAGAAGGATTCAATGACATGGACGGGCTTGAATTCTGCAGGGCTGTAAGACAGGCTGTTCTGGCGGGCAAGGAAGTGGTTTTTTACAAGGCAGGCCGTACACTGGAAGGCAGGGCAGCCACATCCAGCCATACAGCGTCCCTTGCAGGAGATTACATGGTATGCGAAACCTGTGTCCAGAAAGCAGGAGCCATTGTTGCAAGGACGTTTTCAGAATTCCAGGACCTTGTAATATTGTGTGAAACCCTGAACAAAAAAACAATAAAAGGCAACCGCCTTGCCGCTGTCAGTGGAGCAGGGTTTGAGGCAGTTGGAATGGCAGACTCAATACACTCGGATGATTTTGAAATGAAGCTTGCACAGTTCAGCGAAACAAGCATAAAACAAATTGCCGCAGTTCTTAAAAAGAAAAAACTGTCTGAGTTTGTAACCCTGTCCAACCCCCTTGACATTAACCCGGCAGCAGATGACGAGGCCCATGCACAGATCACTAAAATACTGACAAAAGACAGGGCAGTTGATGCTGTGGTGATCAGCCTTGATCCCATGTCTCCTGCCATGAAAACCCTGGACGACAATACAATGCCAGCCTTTGACATGAACATGAAAGACAGTATAAGGCACAGGCTTGCAGAGGTTGCCAGGGCTTCTGACATTCCGATAGTTGCCGTGGTTGACGGAGGCAGGCTTTATGACCCGCTGCGCGATGCACTCATGGAGAACCATATCCCGGTATTTACAGTCTGCGACAAAGCTGTTGCAGCTCTTTCACTATATATTCAGGGACGGCTTGCAGCCGAGGTGATCCGCAGCCGGGACGAATTGTAGGCAGGACATTAAAAACATACCCGGGTATTGACGCAATGCCTGGTTTCCGGTTATGAGAGGGGAACAATAAAAAACTCAAACCTTTTTTCATTACAGGAGAAAATATATGGCTTCCCTGTTTGAACCGGCAACAATAGGCAGTATGCAACTCAAAAACCGGCTTGTAAGGTCTGCAACATGGGAAGGCATGTGCGACCCTGACGGCAGGCCTTCTGAAAAACTCATAGACTATTACACAGCACTTGTAAAAGGCGGGATCGGGCTGATCATCACAGGCTATACCTATGTCAGCCCTGAGGGCAAACAGCTTCCCGGCAAAATGGGGATTTATACTGATGAATTCAAAAATGATTTCAGGCATCTTACAAAAGCTGTTCATGATCTTGGCGGCAAAATAGCCATCCAGCTTGTTCATGCCGGAGGACAGGCTGATCCAAAAGCTGCTGGCCGCACGCCTGTTGCGCCTTCAGCCATTGCTTCACCATCGTTTCCAGTGGTTCCTCAACCCCTTTCCATACTTGAAATAGAGGCCATTACAGATGCTTTTGCAAAAGCTGCCAGGCGGGCCATGGAATGGGGATTTGATGGAGTCCAGATCCATGGTGCCCACGGCTATCTTGTGGGCCAGTTCCTGTCCCCGCTTACAAACCAGCGCACAGACGCCTATGGAGGCAGCTTTGAAAACAGGTGCAGATTCCTGTTTGACATATTTGACAAGATCAGATTGCAGACAAAAAAGAATTTTCCTGTATTCATCAAGATGAACGGTTCAGACAATATTGAAAACGGCTGGTCTGAAGATGAGGCTGTTCAGCTTGCAGCAAGAATGTCTGATTCTGGAATGGATGCCATTGAGGTTTCATCCGGTACAGCAGCGTCAGGAGAAAAAGGCCCTGCAAGAAAAAAAATCAATTCTCCTGACAAAGAAGCCTATAACCTTGAGCTTTCATGCATGATCAAAAAAAAGGTATCATGTCCTGTGATATGTGTGGGCGGATTCAGATCATTGGCAAAGGCTGAAAATGCAGTGAAAAATCATGACATTGATTTTATTTCTCTTTCAAGGCCCCTGATCAGAGAGCCGGATCTTCCCCTTAAATGGGAAAAAGGCAAAGCAAAAACCTCAGAATGCATATCCTGCAACAAATGTTTTCTTCCCGGAATGACAAAGGGCGGTATTTATTGTGTTGCAGCACGCAAAAAGAAAAAATAGGTGGTTCATATCTACCTGTGAGTGGTGGTTCATATGAACCACCACCAATGCGGATCAGGTCTGTTCTCCAGATGCCATATCAGCTAATATATTGATTTTATTAATTTTACCATCTTGAAACCCGGCACTGCCAGCCCCGGCATGGTTGTTGCTCTGTATTTGTGCATCATGAACACAATAAACAGAATCAAGAGGTAAAATTTTTATGAAAACAATACAATTTTTCCTGTTCTGCTGGGTATTTTTATTATGTGCTGCCTTTACCGCACAGGCAGGTTCAAAAAATCAGTTAAGAATAGTAAATGATACCCAGATCAATTTTAATGAAGTTTCAGGGCCTGGCAAGGCTGCATCATCTCTGACCAATGGAACCAATTATATTGAAAATCTCAACCTGTATGCCAGGGGAAACCAGGATAAACTCAATTACAATTTCAATATCGGAGGCAGAACAACAAATGACAGGCGTTATGATGCTGCCGAATTTGCCCTTACCTCACTTAAGGGACATTTTGACTATTTAAGCCACCAGGTTGACGCAGGGGATATTTTTGAATCATATTCAAAATTTTCCCTTGATTCCAGCCTCAAGGGAACTTCCTATAAATATTACAATGAAAGCGATGACCTTCCCAATGTGTCTGTTGTGTACGGAGTTGCCTATCCCAGATGGGAAAACCTTTGGCAGGGATACGGCCTTACAACGGTTCAAAGACAGGTTGTTGCAGGAAATATAAATCATGACATAAGCCCTGTGCTGACAGCAGGGCTTTCACTTGTGCACAGCGATGATTCAGAACCTGTCACCACATCTGATCCTCTTTATGACAACAATGTATATGCAGTAAATTTAAAGTATATTCCAATTCCAGGCCTTACACTCAAACTTGAAAGCGCAATTTCAGATACTTCGGAAAACTATGCCGGCAGGACACATTCAGATACTTTTCACGGCAATGCCCAGAGAATCGAAATCGTTGGAGATGGTGCACCAAGCCGCGTGGTTCTGGAATACGAGAGAATCAGCCCCAAGTTCAAAAGCCTTACAGGTTCTGCCATAGCTGACAAGGAACGGTTCAATTCATCATGGCGCTACAGATACAATAAAAAAATATCCACCAACCTTGGTTTTTTATGGTTCAGAAACCACATAAACGGTTCTCCCAGTATGAGCCATACCTGGCAGCCAAGGGCAAGCATAAACGTGCGCAAGCTTTTTGGCAGGCGTTATGCAAGTTCCAGCCTTGCATACAAGCTTGAAAGAAAAAAAGACAATTCCCTTTCCACGCTCAACCATTATTTTACCCTGACCCACAGCGACCGTTACGGGATTGTGGACAATTCAACAACCCTGGGGCTGAACAGCTTTGACACGGATAAAGGCACACGCAATGAGCTTGATTACACTGCAAACACAACCTTCAATGCAAGATTCAGGAAAAACGGCTATGTGATCAAGCCAATGATAAGCTGTGGCACATTTTTTTACGAAAATCAGCTCATACATCAGACAAACCAGGTAGTTCAGTATTCCATAGGCCTTGGCCTTGACATACCTAAAAGAAGAATATACTCAAAATTTACTGTGGGCCAGAACAAACTTCATGCATTTGGTCAAGACAATTCAGATAAATGGTTTACAAGATTTCATATCTATTTCCGGCCAAAACTGCTTGGTTATCTGCAACAGAGCACATTTTCACTCAGGGGTGCCATCAATGACTACAGTTTCTCAACAGGTACCAGAGATTTTATGGAAAAAACAATTTCTGTCGGAATCAATATTCCGTTCAGCATAAAATAAAAATTACCGGCAAAAAGGAGCAGCCATGAAAAAATTTTCAATATCAGCCTTTATATTCATGATATTCATCCTGGGGTTTACAGGCACAGGCCAGGCCAAATGGTGGATTTTCGGCAAAAGTGCAGAAGGCATCAGGATCAATTATCTTTACATAAACCAGATTTCCTTTGACAATTCAGTCGACCCTGACATAAGCCTCTTCAAATCCGGGCTCATTGACGGCAATATTGTTATAAAGGGCAGAGCCAGTGTTTCCAGAGGCAGCATAGGCGCTGTCCAGGTTACAATTGACAACAAGGAGACATGGCGCAAGGCCAAACTTGCCAGAAACGGATCCTTTGAATTTGCATTCACACCCAGGACAGATGAAGTCTATAAAATCTATATCAAAATCATGGATACCACGGGGCGTACAAATGATGTCAATGCCACATATAAAAGAGTTAAAGTGGTGGATCAGGATATTTCAGGCCTTGTTAGAAAAACCCTTAAAAAATTATTTGACTCATACCAGGAACAGGATATTTCAAGGTTCATGCGTTATGTAAGCTCCAGGTTTGAACCTGATGAAACCCTGCTGGACACGGCTGTAAGAAAAGATTTCAATGCATTTGACTATATTCAGATCCAGTATGTCATCAATACCATTGCTCTTGGCGGCAGAGGACGGGTCTATGTCTCCATCAACTACAACCGTTCTGTTGTATCTGCCAAAACCGGAACCACCCTTTCCGATCACGGCCTGACCGAATTTGTTTTTACCCTGGAAAATGCAGTGCCAAAGCTTGCCAGAATCAAAAATCCCCTGCTGTTCGGTTTGAGTGATGCATCCAATGTTG
>CAYOYY010000041.1:0-27286 GCA_964408295.1 uncultured Desulfobacula sp.
AAACAGGGCAGGCAGCGTTCAAAAATCATCATACCTGATACTGCTCATGGCACCAATCCGGCAAGCGCTGCCCTGTGCGGATACACCCCTGTTAATGTGAAATCAGGCCCTGATGGAATTCTTGAGCCTGAAACCATTGCTGCTGTAATGGATGAGGATACCGCAGGCATCATGGTTACAAACCCCAATACACTGGGACTTTTTGAATCCAATCTAAAGCAGATTGCCGATATTGTACATGCAAAGGGCGGTCTTGTTTATGGTGACGGAGCCAATATGAATGCCATAATGGGCATAGTCAAGCCAGGGGAAATTGGAGTTGATGTCCTGCATCTCAACCTTCACAAAACATTTTCAACTCCCCATGGCGGAGGCGGTCCAGGCTCAGGCCCTGTTGCTGTTGGCAAAGCCCTTGAACCGTTTTTACCTGTTCCAAGGATTGAAAAGGAAAATGATTCTTATAAGTTTGTCAGCGACCGCCCTGATTCAATAGGCAAGCTGCATACATTTTACGGACATTTCAGTGTCATGATAAAGGCATATTCCTATATTCTTTCCATGGGCGGCCAGGGTCTTGCCGACACAAGCAGGCTGGCTGTCTTGAGTGCCAACTATATAAAGGAAAGCCTCAAGGGAACTCTTAACCTGCCCTATGACAGGCCCTGCATGCATGAATGCGTGTTCAACGACAAACTGCAGGAGCAATTTAATATCACAACGCTTGACATGGCAAAAAGGCTTCTGGACTATGGGTTCCATCCGCCCACAATTTATTTTCCTCTGGTTGTTCATGGAGCATTCATGGTTGAGCCAACGGAAAGTGAATCCAAAGAAGACATTGATCAGTTCATTCAGGCAGTAAAAGATATTGCAAAAGAAGCTCAGAATGACCCTGAAAAACTTAAAAAAGCCCCTTTTATGACCAAGGTTACAAGGCTTGATGAAGTTACGGCTGCAAGAAAACCATGTCTGAAGGGATAAAAAATATCAGGCGCCCTGCCATGTTTGTGGACTTAAGGTTCATGGACTATTCAGAGGCGCTTGATCTCCAGCTTAAAACCGTGTCCCTGAAAATTGAAAAAAAAGATTTCAGGGACATTATCTTTTTTGTTGAACACCCTCTTGTTTTCACCCTTGGAAAACAGGGCGGCAGGGAAAACTTAAGTGTATCTGAACAATTTTTACACCAAAAGAATATCAGGGTGATCCAGACCGGCCGGGGCGGCAATATCACCTGCCACTGCCCTGGTCAGGCTGTGATGTATCCTGTTGTTGATCTTGAAAAAAACAGGATCGGGGTAAAGGATTTTGTTTTCGGGCTTGAGGAAATCATGAAGCAGACAGCCCTGGATTTCGGGATTATGGCTGACAGGGATACAAGAAATCATGGTATTTGGGTTGAAAACTGCAAGATAGGCAGCGTTGGGCTGTGCATTAAAAAAGCAATAAGCTTTCACGGGATCGCAATGAATATAAATCCTGATCTGACGCCTTTTTCCTGGATCAATCCATGCGGGCTCTCCAACATTGCAATGACCTCACTTGAAAATGAGATGAAAAAAACTGGGTCAGAACTGCCCTGCCCTTCAGTGCAGGCAGTTAAAAAAAATTTTATCACACATTTCACCTCAATTTTTGATTATGAAATTACACAGGTTTTAAATGAAAATGAATTCAAAAATTTCCTGTAAAAGAACAGGAAAACCAGACTGGCTGAAAAAAAGCCTGCCAAAGGGCGGAGATTACCAGAAAGTAAGGTCCATGCTCAAAAAAGCAGGCCTTCACACTGTGTGCCAGGAAGCCAAATGCCCCAATATGTTTGAGTGCTTTTCCAAAAACACCTCAACCTTCATGATTCTTGGCTCTGAATGCACAAGAAACTGCAGGTTCTGCAATGTCTCTTCAGGAACCATTCTTCCTGTTGACCCTGAAGAACCTGAAAAAGTTGCAAAAGCCGCCTTAAAACTTGGCCTGACCTATGTTGTTGTGACCTCGGTTACACGCGATGATCTTGAAGACGGGGGAGCCGGCCATTTTGCCGCAACCATTAAAGCCATAAAATCAACTCTGCCGGGAGACCCGGGGGTTGAAGTCCTGATCCCTGATTTCAAAGGAGATATAAAAGCCCTTGAAACTGTTGTACATGCAAAGCCTGATGTTCTGAACCATAATATTGAAACCGTGCCGTCTTTATATCCTTCTGCAAGGCCGCAGGCTGATTACAGGCAGTCCCTTGACCTTCTTTCAAATGTAAAGGACATTGACAGGGCAATGCCGGTAAAATCAGGGCTTATGCTAGGCCTTGGAGAAAGTCTTGAAGAACTTGAAGCAACAATGCAGGATATTTTTGCCCATAAATGTGATATCCTTACCATAGGCCAGTATCTTCAGCCCACAAGAGAACATCTTGAGGTGAAAAAATTCTATTCTCCGGCAGAGTTTGAAGAACTTGAAAAAACAGCTGCAAAAATAGGGTTCAGAAAAATAGCTGCAGGGCCTTTTGTGCGCAGCTCCTACAATGCAAGGCAGCTGTTCTTATCATAAACATTTGGTCTTGAAATTTGCAGCAGTGCTTATTTCAATATAGGAAGCTCCCTGTTTCACTCCAAAGCTGCCTGCAAGCACGATTATCAGGTCATCGTCCATAAAATATTTTTTATCAATAAGACGGCAGATTGATCTTTGCAGCGAAGCCTGGCTTGTCATCTGCATGGTGGCGTATTCTGCAAACACACCAAAACTTAAAGACAGCTGGCGCATGACCCTCTGATCATAAATCTGTGCGTAAATGGGATTATCCCCCCTGTAGGCCGCAAGAGCGCGGATGGATTTGCCTGTCATGGAATCTGCAACAATGGCTTTTGTATTGAGCCTGAGCGCCGCCTTTACAGCAGCCTTGGCAAGATAGGCTGTGACCTTGTTTTCATCTGAATAGGGAATATCAATGAAACTGCTTTTTTTGGCTTCAACCTCACCTGCGATTTTTGCCATTGTCCTTACTGCGATTTCCGGATATTTTCCGCTGGCAGTTTCTCCTGAAAGCATGAGAGCATCTGCATGGTCAAGACATGCATTTGCAACATCAGAAACTTCAGCCCTTGTGGGCCTTGGAGATTCAATCATGGAATGCAGCATCTGGGTCGCAACAATAACAGGTTTTCTTCTTTCAATACATGTTTTTATTATCTGTTTCTGAATAAGAGGAATCTGTTCTGTCGGTATTTCAACTGCAAGATCGCCCCTTGCAATCATTATTCCATATGCATGGTCAAGAATTTCATCAAGATTTTCAACCCCGTCTGCGTTTTCTATTTTGGCGATGATTTTTATGGGGGAGTGTTTTTCGTCCAGAATGCGCTGAACTGCAATGACATCTTCCCTGTTTCTCACAAATGAATGGGCAATGAAATCAAGGTGATGATCTGCTGCAAACCTTATGAATCCTTTGTCCTTTTCACTGAGAGCAGGAAGCTTGACATGCACGGAAGGAATATTAATGCTTTTTCTGGCATTTATAACTCCGTCATTTTCAACTGAACAGGTGAGATATTCATCATCCTTTTCAATCACTGCAAGGGCAATGTATCCGTCATCAATCAATATGGAGCTTCCAACCGGAACATCTTTTACAAAATATTCATATGACACGCATATGGTATTGCCGCTTGAAATTTCACCAGGAGCTCCCTTTATTTTAATTATGTCACCATATTTGACTTCAAGCGGGTTTTCATTATCACAGGTACGGATTTCAGGGCCTTTTGTATCCAGAAGTATGCCTATCTTATCTGATACCTTGCGTGTATTGTTGATCACGGTCAGAGCATCATCATGGGTCATGTGTGCAGTATTGAGTCTTACAACGTTAATTCCTGCCCTGTAAAGCCTTTCAATGAATTCAGGGGAACAGTTAAGGCTTGAGATTGTGGCGACTATCTTGGTTTTGCGCGGCATTTGAAGGCCCTCCTTTTGTACACAAATTCATGATAAATGTTTCTATCTGTGTTCTTTCATCAAAAGACGAGGATTTCATGCGAAAATCCAGGTCACTTAAAAAAATCAGGGCATGATTCAGCTCTGTCAGAGAAAAATTACGGGATTTGTTAAATACCTGGAATACAGGATATGCATTTTTAGGATTTGGTGCAAGCAAAAGATCATTGGCCACGGTTTTTTTTGCCTTTGTGTTTTTAAGATTCTCTGATTCAGGTTCAGGTTCTGAAAGTCGGGCATCAAATTTCACAATTTCAGGAAGCACAAGCTTTGTAAATGAATTGTAATTAATGCCGGCCAGATTAAAACCCTGATGGTTTTCCATAAATTCTGCGGAAAAGCATTTGAACATGACAAGCCTGCGGAAAAGATTTTCCATGGCTTTTAAAATCTGAAGGGGATGAAACCCTTCCTTAAAAAGAGAATCAAGATAAAAAAGGCTCTGGCCCAGGTTCTTTTCCATCAGAGCATTTGTAAGGGTAAAAATCGGATCTTTTTTATCCCTTTTTATGACAGCCTGAACATGCTCACAGGTTATGATTTTCCGGGATCCTGAATATGCAGCAAGTTTTTCAATATTCCTGGACAAAAGCCTTGGATCAAATCCTGTCAGGTCTGCAAGCATGTGAAAGGCCCTGGCCTGGAGCTGTTTCCCAAGCCTTGCACATGTTTCATCGGCAATCTGCCTTAAAACTTCATTCTGTTCCTTTATGTCGGCTTTTCTTGCACCCTTTGCAACGGTGCAGTCAATGATCAGCCCCTTTGCACCAATGGTTTTGAATATTTTTTTTCTCTTGTCAATACTGTCTGCCGTAAGGATGAGAAAATGATTTTCAGGAAATCCCTTTTCAATCAAGCTGCCAAGACGGGAAAATCCAGAGCCTGATGACCATGCAGAATCACCATTAAAATTTTTCACTGCAATTATTTTGCCTGACATAAAAAACGAAAAGGTTGATATCATTTCAATGATATCCCCCATTGTGATTTCTTCTGCCTCAAAAATTTCCAGGGAAAATCCACCTTTTTCACCATGGGTCAGAAATTCACATACCTGTTTAAATGCCCGGCTCACAAGATAGGGCTCTCCATGGACAAGACACACGCATGGGAACCTGTCTGAAGAATCAAGAAAAGCCTTTGTCTGCCTATATTTAATGGTGGTCATGATTTTCCGGTTTAAAACGGATAACAAAAATTATCAGGCATATGAAAAAAGCAATTATTCCAATGCCCTGGGACAGGGAAAGAAAAGAAAAAATAAAATCCCCCCGAAAGTCTCCCCTGAAGCATTCAATCACTGATCTGAATACTGCATAAACCATAACATAGATCAGAAACACCATTCCATTGAATTTTTTATATTTCTGAATAATAACAAGAAGGCCAAATATGATCAGATTGGAAATCACAGAATAAATCTGGGTCGGATGCAGCCATACCCCTGTGGGAGCAAGGCTTTCAGGGCTGGTGAACCTGACAGCAAATGGCAGGCTGCATTCCCTGCCATAGCAGCAGCCTGCAAAAAAACAGCCTATCCTTCCAATGGCATGGCCAAGCGCAAGGCCTGGTGCAATAATATCAGCAGTTTTCCAGAAATCAAGTTTCCTGCGGCGTACAAAAAATACGCATCCTGCAAAGGCTGCAATAAATCCTCCGAAAAAGACAAGGCCGCCGTTCCATATTTTGAAAATCTCAAACAGATTGCTGCGGTAGAAACTGAAATTAATAATTACATATAAAATTCTTGCACCTGCAAGGGCACATATAAGAATGACAAAGAAGATATCTGAAATTATGTCAGGATGAATTTCAAAAGTCCTGGCATTTTTTTTTGAAAACCACATGGCAGCAAGAAATCCTGAAGCCACAAAAACACCATAGGTGTAAATTTTAAAACTTCCGATATGAAAAAGTACGGGATACAAGGTTTATAGATCTCTGGTGCTGGAAGAATCAAAAATTGTATGAATGATCAATATTGCCATTCCAGTGGTTATGGCGGAATCTGCCACGTTGAATGCAGGCCAGTGCAGCGAGCCAAGATAAAAATCAAGAAAATCAACCACCTTGCCATAACAGAATCTGTCAATCAGGTTGCCTGCTGCACCTCCAAAAACAAGGGCAAGCCCGAATCCCATGAAACGTGAGTGTCTGGCATGAAGTTTATAGAACCACAAAACAGCAAGAGCCACAAAAGATGACATGAAGAGAAAAACAAATTTTCTTATTTCAGGGCTCTGACCTGCAAAAAGCCCGAATGCCCCGCCTGGATTCATAATATGGGTCAGGTCAAAAAAATTATCAATTATAACAATACGGCCATACAATGGGATACTGATTTTTACCAGATATTTGGTAATCTGGTCAGCAATGACAACACCCATGCTGACCAGAATGAATCTTACCCAGATATTTTTACTATCCTTCATTGGACATGATTGTTCTCAAAGCATCTGCGCATCTTGAACATACACCTTCATATTCAGAATCAAGCCCTGTGGTTTCATCAAAACGCCAGCATCTTGCACATTTTTTGCCGCCGGCCTTTGAGACCCTGATGCCAAGGCCCTGAATTTCCTGGCTCTGCCAGATATGAGCATCATCTTCAAAACTGTCCACAAGTCCAGCCTTTGAAACAATAAAAATATCATTAAGGTTTTCACCCAGGGTCTCAACCTGGGATCTTAACCCGGAATCAGGAAGCATGATTTCAAGAGCCGCATCAAGGGGATGGCCTATGAGCTTGTTTTTCCTGGCCTCTTCAAGAGCCTTGGTAACTTCTGTCCTGAGTGTAAGTATGTTTTCCCATTTTTGAGCAAGATCATCATCCTTCCATGTTTCATTCAGGCTGACCATGGATTCAAGATGGATACTTTCCTTTGCTTCCGGGTTTTCCGGCATGTGCTGATAGATTTCCTCGGCTGTAAATGGCAGAATGGGAGCCATGATCTTCACAAGTGCATCCAGAATAAAAAGCATGACTGTCTGTGCATTTCTTCTGTTGATGTCATCATGGGGCAGGGTATAAAGCCTGTCCTTTATGATATCCAGATAAAACGAGGAAAGATCAACAACACAGAAATTGTGAAGGCTGTGGTAAATGGTATGGAACTCATAATTTTCATAGGATTTCAAAGCCTTTTTCACCACATGATAAAGCCTGTGCAGGATAAATCTGTCAAGTTCCGACATCTGGGTTATATCTTTTGCATCCTGTGCAATATTGAAATCACTCAGGTTGCCCAGCATGAACCTGCATGTATTTCTGATGCGGCGGTATGCATCGGATAATTGTTTTATTATATTGTTGGAGATGCTGACATCTCCCCTGTAATCAGCAGATGCCACCCACAGCCTCAGCACGTCAGCCCCGTACTGTTTTATCACAGATTCAGGAGCCACAACATTGCCCACTGATTTGGACATTTTTCTGCCGCTTTCATCCACAACAAACCCGTGGGTCAGGACAGCTTTATAGGGAGCCTTGCCGGTTCTTCCCACACAGGTCAGAAGGGATGAATGAAACCAGCCCCTGTGCTGGTCGCTTCCCTCAAGATAAAGATCAGCAGGACGGCACAGCCCCTGCCTTTCATCAAGAACAGCCGCATGGCTGACTCCTGAATCAAACCATACATCAAGGATATTATGATCCTTTGTAAATTCCCTTGACCCGCATTTTTCGCATTCTGCACCTTCGGGCATGAGAAATTCAGCATCTTTTTCAAACCAGATATCAGAGGAATGCTCTGTGAACAGTTCATGAATCCTGTCAATGGACTGTTTTGTAACATAAATATGCTTGCAGTTTTTGCAGTGAAACACAGGAATGGGGACTCCCCATGATCTCTGCCTTGAAAGGCACCAGTCAGGGCGGTTTTCTATCATGGAATAGATTCTTTCCCTTCCCCAGGAAGGAATCCACTGAACATTATTGATCTCATCAAGGGCTTTTTTGCGCAATCCCATTTTATCCATTGAAATGAACCATTGAGGAGTTGCCCGGAAAATCACAGGTTTCTTGCATCTCCAGCAATGTGGATAGGAATGGGTAATATCTTCGCTTTTCAGGAGCATGCCTGACTGATCAAGTTTTTCAATGATCTGTGCATTTGCCTTGAAAATGAACTGGCCTGCAAAATATTCAACATCTTTGGAAAACACGCCATTGTCCTCAACAGGAGAATAGCATTCAAGATTGTATCTGCGGCCCACTATATGGTCATCTGCACCATGTCCGGGAGCTGTGTGAACACACCCCGTTCCTGCTTCCAGAGTCACATGGTTACCCAGAATAATCAGGGAATCCCTGTCATAGAGGGGATGGGTGCATTTTTTATTTTCAAGATCCTGTGCACTGAATTCCTTTATGATCGTGTATTTTTCAATGCCAAGATCTGCCATTGCCTGTGATACAAGTTCCTTTGCAAGGATCAGTATGCCATGAATTTCAGTATGGACGGCAGCATATACAAAATCAGGATGCAGGCAGATTCCAAGATTGGCAGGAATTGTCCAGGGAGTTGTTGTCCATATCACCACATGAACATCATTATTGCCGGCTTCCGGAATAATATGGGAAATATCATCCTTTACAGGAAACTTCACATAAATTGACGGAGAATTATGGTCATGGTATTCAATTTCAGCCTCAGCCAGCGCAGTCTGACAGCTGCAGCACCAGTAAATGGGTTTCTTGCCCAGAAACATGTCGCCTGAAAGGGCAAACTCGCCGCATTCCCTGGCAATTCTGGCTTCATATGGATAATTCATGGTAAGATAGGGTTCATCCCATTCGCCCATTACTCCAAAACGCCTGAATTCATTTTTCTGGATTTCCACAAACCTGGCTGCATAGGCCCGGCATTCCTTTCTAACCTCAACATCGGTCATCTGTTTTTTTCTGGGCCCGAGTTTTTTGTCCACATTATGTTCAATGGGAAGGCCATGACAATCCCATCCCGGAATATATGGAGCATTGAATCCTGCCATCTGCCTGGATCTTACAATAATATCCTTTAAAATCTTGTTAATGGCATGGCCCATGTGAAGATGGCCGTTTGCATATGGAGGGCCGTCATGAAGGATAAACAATTTTTTATCTTCAGACTGTTTTCTCAGTTTTTCATATATTTTGTTCTGTTCCCACTCTTTTAACTGAGCAGGTTCGCGCTGGGGCAGGTTTGCCTTCATTGCAAATTTTGTTACAGGCAGGTTCAAGGTTTTTTTATAATCCATTATTCCTCCGGTATTCGGATCATCAATTTATAATCAATAGCTGAACTTTTTCTTGTAAGTGCAAACACAAAAAAAGTCAAGAAATATCCTGTCAGTCAGGTTCCTGGCAGTTATCTGGTTATTTTCTGAATCCTGTCTCAAGATTGGCGCCAATGATACCATAGTGAATGTCATTGGGAGGCCCTTCATATCCAGGAAAAAGGTAGCCGATTATTATGGCAGCGCGCCTGCCTTCCTTTGGTGGGGGAAAATAACCCAGGGGCTGAATATCAAGAAGATATGACTGATGCTCATAGATTTTTTCATGCACCTTTTTTTTTCCGTATTTTTCAGATTCAAGGTAAATTCTGGTATGTACCACAGTGGGATCATACCAACCATCTCGCAGGGCTTTTTTATTCAAAGCATAATACCTGAGTCTGTCTGAGCTATACCGGATATCTCCGTCTTTTGCATAAAGATGACCTGATGACCAGACAATACCATGGATTTTCAGTGCATTCAGGATCAGTTTATTGTCTTTTTTCCAGAATTTATCAAAATCCATGTTTTCAGGATTACCCTCACCTGTCAGCAGTTCATGCTTCCATAGTATTCTGTCGGTTTTTAAATCCTGCACAAATACTTCTATATGCTCAATACCTGCAACATTTCCTATATTGTCAATCATATAAGCAAATCTGTCTCCATCCTTACTATAACCAAGGGGATAGAACTGCTCTTCCCAGAATTCCGGGAGCAGAGGATAATCTTTATTATAAGGATATCTGTATGGATCAAGTTTCTGTTTATCCAGATTCCACAGATTTGCCGGAACAGGCACGGTAAAATGGGTCAATGACTCATTAAATGTCAGGAATTTTGTTACAGGCATTTCAGGTTTATCAGCCATGGCCTGCCCGGTTCCATGATCTTTAAATTTTACCCACATGTCATTTTCATCTGCATGTATGACAATATTGGCAACCCTGTCACCCAGATCAAGATAATCTGACAGAACCACACGATGATTTTTAAAATCCGCATTAAAAAGACCAAGATACCAGAAAACACCGCTTCCTCCGCTGTTTATCGCAAAAGGAATGAGATATCTAATATATCCGTTACTATTCTTGGCAGTGCCGATCCGAACAAAATTGCCGGCTTCCATTGCAAGTGTTCCGGTTGTGGTTTCATTGTCATCCAGATATATTGAATATTGTCCCCGCATAATGATCCTGCCGTCAGGGCTCTGTACTTTCTTATCAAGTACAGCATCTTCCTCTATTTCTCCGGGTATTGTTATATGCACATGTCCACCCAGTATCTCCTTATATATCATATCCTTAACATTCAGTTCCGCATGACATACCACAGCAGCAAACGCTGCAACAAATCCCATGAGTGCTATTATTATCTTTTTCATACTAATCCTTATCTTAATGTTCTGACCCGTTTGCCTTAACAGAGTTAACATAATACACCATTTTTAAAGAAAATTTTAGGTTTTTTATCTTTAAGAATCTGCCAGAGACTTACTGACACAATGTAGCACCATACCTTAATAATTAAAAATTATGTAAAAAAATAATGACATAATCAAAAATATTCTGCTATATATTCGGGTATATCATCATTTATTTTACATTCGAATATAAAGCTGTAGACAAAGGAGAAGAAAATGGCTATCCGCTATAAGCTTGGATTGATTGTAGGGGGCTTGTCTTTCATTATTCTAGCAATGTTTGCCATGACCTGGTACACCACATCTGCACAAAAAGCTGACGGACTTGTAATCAATCTTGCAGGCAGGCAGCGCATGCTTTCCCAGAAAATGTCAAAGGATCTTTTTTTGCTTTCAATAGTAAAATCTGATGATGAGAGAAAAAATTTGATTACCTCTGTTGAAAACAGCATGAAAATTTTTGATACCACCCTCAATGCCCTGATAGATTCCGGTAAAGCTCCTCTTTCCCTGGATCTTTCCGGCAAATATGCACAATGCCCAAAAGCTGTTGAACCGGCTCTTTCCCAATTATTAGAAGTAAAACAGACCTGGGACGCTTTTTCCATGCACATGCAGAAGGCCATTGATCTTGATGTTAAAGACAGCAACCATGAAAGCATGGAATATATCAAAAAGAACAATCTCAAGCTTTTGGGAGCAATGAACAGGGCCGTTGGCATGATGCAGCATCTTTCTGAAAAAAAGGTCTCAAGACTTATCATATTTCAGACAATCGGGGTTGTTTTGGGTCTTGTCCTGATGGCTATCAGTATACTGCAGATCATGACAATTGTGAAAAAACTCATGGCTTCAGCATCTGTTGCCTCCAAAATGAGCCGCGGTGATCTGACAAGGCGCTTTCCAGGCGAAGACAGACCTGACTCCAGGCTTGATGAATTAGGATTCCTTGGTCATAACCTCAATCTGTTTGCAGAATCGCTCCAGGGCAATATAAAGGGCATAGCAACCGGGGCCATGGAACTGAATGATTTTTCCACCACAATGCGCAAGGTTGCACTGGATCTTTCAAATGAAACCGATATTGCTGCGGAAAAAATTGACGGTGTTGCCTCAAATGCTGAAAACATGAGCCATGACATGAATACTGTTGCCGCGGCAATGGAGGAATTGTCCACAAATACCCAGCTTATTGCTGAATCAACTTCAAGAATGAGTGAAACCATAAAAGCCATCTCAAAAAATACTGATGAAGCCCGCGAGATCTCACACAAGGCTGTATCCAAGGTGGAATCTGCCTCATCAAGAGTGGATGACCTTGGTAATGCTGCCCAGGAAATCGGCAGGGTATCTGATACAATTACTGATATTTCCGAACAGACCAACCTGCTTGCCCTTAATGCAACCATTGAAGCTGCAAGAGCAGGAGAGGCAGGCAAGGGTTTTGCCGTTGTTGCAGGAGAAATCAAGCACCTTGCAAGCCAAACCGCAGAAGCCACTGAAAAGATCAAGTCCAATATAGACTGGATACAGAACTCCACAGAATCAACTGTGGAAGATATCAGGGAAGTTGTGGCAGTTATCAATGAAGTCAATGAAATAGTCAATAATATTTCAATGGCAGTGGACAACCAGACCCAGACCATATCAGAAATTGATACAAATGTCTCACAGGGAGCCCAGGCTGTGCAGGAAATCACTGAAAACGTGGCCAATACCTCTGCCGCTTCTGTCAGTATCTCAGATGACATAAGCGCATTAAATGTATCAATCGGCCAGGTGTCTTCCAACTCAACTGATATTGCATCAAGCGCAGATCAGCTTGCAGGCCTTGCTGAAAAACTCAAATCCATGGTGAGCCAGTTTGAAGTATAGCCTGTTTAAAAAATTTCTGGCCATAATATTATTTTCCCTGTTTTTCACCTGGTTTCAGCCCTGTCCCGGATTCTGTGCACAGGATGTGCAGACCGGCGCCCATCCGGATGCCGGAACTGCCATGGATCGGGACAAAACTTCCATTGACATGCTTTTATCCATTTCTGCGCTGGAAAAAACACTGAAACGCAGAATTGCAGAGAAAAAAAAACTTGTTTTAAAAACCGGTTCTGAAACGCAGAAAAAAGAGCTGATCATGGAGCTAAAACAGCTTGATGAACAGTTGAACGGAGCAAGATCAGATTTTGAAAGAATTGCCACAGGTATAGATACAGGCCTTTTTTCCGGGAAAAAGGACGATAAATTTGACTGGAAAAAAGAAGTGCTGTCCCTGCTTGAGCCTGGAATCAAGGAAATCAAGCGCATGACTGTAACTGCCAGAAAAAAAACCAAACTGCGCGATGAACTTGAATATTATAAAAACCTTGCCGCAATTTCACATAATGCCAGCCGAAACATAGCAGGCCTTATTGCAAAAACCTCAAATCCTGAACTGAAAAAAGACCTTGAGGCTCTGGTTCCTGAATGGAAAAGCATTGAAGATCAGATTCAAAGCAAGCTTCAGGTGACGCGCATGCAGCTTGAAACCATGAAAGCCGGGGAAAAATCTCTAATTGAAAGCTCAAGAATCAGCATAAAAAAATTTTTCAGAACCCGTGGCCTTTATCTGTTTCTTGCCCTTGTATCATGTATTTTTGTCATCTTTTTTCTGCGCTTTCTGTTCAATTTTTTAAAAAAGATGATTCCAGGATACAATGCTGAATACAAACCCTTCCACATCAGGGCCTTTGAGCTTTTTTCAAGAATTTTCACCCTGATAATGTCAGTTTTTGCCCTTATTCTTGTATTTTATATTTTTGAAGACTGGGTGCTTTTGAGTCTGTCAATTGTTTTTCTCATGGGACTTGGATGGGCTGCCAAGCATACCCTGCCCCGCTTCTGGCAGCAGAGCCGGCTCATGCTGAACATAGGTGCTGTAAGAGAGGGAGAGCGCATTGTCTATCAGGGCATACCCTGGATGGTTAAATCAATAAATCTTTTCACATACCTGGAAAACCCTTATATTGGCCTTAACATACGTATTCCCATTGAAGAGCTTTTCGGAAAAACTTCCAGAGCCTTTCATCCTGATGAGCCCTGGTTTCCGTGCAGAAAGGACGAATGGGTTGTCCTGTCTGACGGAACATGGGGGCATGTAACAGGCATCTGTCCTGAAACTGTGGAGCTAATGATGACAGGCGGTGCAAAAAAGACTTACCAGACTGCGGATTTCCTGGGTCTGTCACCCCTGAATCTTTCAGCCAATTTCAGGCTCAAGATTCCATTCGGCATAGGCTATGACCATCAGAAAGAGGCCACAGGAGAAATACTTGAAAAAATGCATTCCTTTGTCAGAACAAACCTGGATAAACAGGGATATTCAAAAGGACTTTTAAATCTCAGAGTGGAATTCAACGAAGCAGGAGCATCTTCCCTTGACCTTGTCATTATTGCTGATTTCAAAGGAGAAATGGCTCCATTGTACCGGCGCATATCAAGGCTTATCCAGAAAATCTGTGTTGATGCATGCACTGAATATAACTGGGATATCCCCTTTCCACAGCTCAGTGTGCATACAAAACTGCTGCCATCATGATCCGGCAAGTCAGATCATGATGTTCTGTGCAAAGATAGAGTAATAAAACAACGCTCTGATTTTTCAAATGGAAGTCTGTAATGATCTGTGGTGATTTCAAATTGTTGTCTGATTTTTGAAGTGATTTCCCCAAGAGCCCTCCTGGCTTTCATGGCATACAGGCATCCATTGTCAGAAAGAAAGGGATGTGCCAGGACAGCAAACCGGTCAAGGTCTGCAAAAGCCCTTGAAATCACGGCATCAAACCTGCCCTGATATTGGTCGCTGCATGCAAGTTCCTCTGCCCTTGCATGCACTGCATCAATTTTTTCAAGGCCAAGTGTGCGTATGACATGTTTTGAAAAATTCACCTTTTTGCGGGATGAATCCAGAAGCACCATGTTCAGATCAGGCAGCATGATTTTAAGGGGGATACCGGGAAAACCTCCGCCTGAACCCATGTCCATAAAAAAAATATCAGTCCTGATAAAGGGAATAACTGCAATGGAATCGATAAAATGCTTTTCAGCCATAACAAGCGGATCCCTTATTGCTGTAAGGTTGATTTTTGAATTCCACAGCACAAGCTCCCTTAAAAACGCACTCATCTGCTCTGCCTGATGGTCTGAAACTTTTATGCCGAGCCTGTCTGCTCCGGTCACAACCCTTGATCTGAACTCTCTGATATCTGAATCTGATAATTTTTTCATATGTTTAAATTTGTGCTTGACAAATCAGTGAATTAACTATAAAATATTTGCTTTCATAAGCTAAGTTTGACTTCGGGTTCACACTAACAAAATCACATAAATTTAGCAATATAAAATATGGCAGGCCCTTTGCCGGTCGTTATTCAGCTGTGCACAGGGTGAATTTTTGACTCAAAGGATGATGTAAAATGATCAGAGATCTGAAACGGGTAAGAAATATTGGAATCAGTGCCCATATTGATTCCGGAAAAACAACGCTGACAGAACGGATTCTTTTTTATACAGCAAGAATCCACAAGATAAATGAAGTCAGGGGAAAAGACGGTGCAGGCGCTGTAATGGATTCCATGGAACTTGAAAAGGAAAGAGGAATCACCATTGCATCTGCAGCCACATATTGTGAATGGAACAAGCACAATATCAACATCATTGACACACCGGGCCATGTTGATTTTACAGTTGAAGTCGAGCGCTCCTTAAGGGTTCTGGATGGTGTTGTGCTGATTCTTTGTTCCGTATCCGGGGTACAGTCCCAGTCCATCACAGTTGACCAGCAGATGAAGCGGTATGAAGTTCCATGCATTGCTTTTATAAACAAATGCGACCGTTCTGGTGCGAATCCCTCCAAGGTCAGTGCCCAGTTAAAGGAAAAACTTGGCCATAATTCCGTTATGATGCAGCTTCCAATAGGGCTTGAGGACAAACATGAAGGTGTCATTGACCTTGTGGCCATGAAAGCATATTATTTTGAAGGTGAAAACGGAGAAAAAGTCATTACAAAGGATATTCCGGACGATATGATGGAAGAGGCGGAAATGGCAAGGGAAGAGATGATTGATGCTGTTTCCCTTTTTTCTGACGAGCTTACTGATGCAATCCTGGAAGAAACCGATATTACAGAAGAAATGATTATCAACGCTGTAAGAACAGGAACCATTTCACGCCAGATGACCCCTGTTTTTCTGGGTTCTGCCTACAAGAACAAGGCAGTTCAGCCTCTTCTTGATGCAGTTGTGAATTATCTGCCCTCCCCCCTTGATATTGAAAACCAGGCCATTGACATGGATAACAATGAAGAAGCTGTAATTCTTGAAAGCAGCTTTGACAAGCCGACAGTTGCCCTTGCCTTCAAGCTTGAAGACGGACAATATGGCCAGCTCACCTATATCAGGGTATATCAGGGATGCATTAACAAGGGTGACACTCTTGTTAATACAAGGGACGGCAGAAAATTCAAGGCAGGCCGCCTCATCCGCATGCATTCATCCCAGATGGAAGATGTGGAGGCAATTCCGGCAGGCCATATCGGAGCCATGTTCGGGATTGACTGTGCATCAGGCGATACTTTTGTATCTCCGCAGATAAATTATTCCATGATGCCCATGCATATCATGGAACCTGTTATTTCCCTTTCCATTGTGCCAAAGGACAATAAATCCCAGATCAATATGTCAAAGGCATTGAACAGATTCACAAAAGAAGACCCCACATTCAAGACCTATGTTGATCATGAAACAGGTGACACCATTATCCAGGGCATGGGCGAGCTTCACCTTGAGGTTTATGTTGAAAGGATGAAGCGCGAATACAATGCAGAGGTTACAACCGGACAGCCAAGGGTTGCATACAGGGAAACCATTACAAAAAAAGCTGTTTTCAATTATACTCACAAGAAACAGACAGGAGGCGCAGGCCAGTATGGACGCGTGGCAGGTTTCATGGAGCCATGTGAAGAGGAATTCGAATTTGTAAACAAAATCACAGGCGGAAGAATTCCAACCCAGTATATACCTGCCTGTGAACAGGGTTTTCTTGCATGCATGGACAAGGGTCCGAAACTGGGCTTTCCTGTCACAGGAATAAAAATAACCATTGACGATGGTGCATACCATGCTGTGGACTCCTCTGAAATGGCATTCAAGGCAGCGGCAAAGGGAGCTTTTCTTGAGGCTTATTTAAAGGCAAAACCTGTTATCAAGGAGCCTATAATGAAAGTTGTCATTGAAACTCCAAATGAATTCCAGGGTGCATGCATGGGCCTGATCAACCAGAGACGCGGCATAATCCAGGGTTCCCAGGAAGAAGGTGTAATGTCTGTAATTGAATCTCAGGTGCCTTTGTCTGACATGTTCGGCTTTTCAACCGTGCTTCGGTCTGCAACCCAGGGCAAGGCCCAGTTCACAATGGAATTTTCAACCTACAAACAGGTTCCTCAATCCGTTGCCGAAGAAATTGCAAAGAAAAAACAGGAAGAAAAAGCACAAAAATAATAGATCACTGATCTGATAAGAGAGGAAAAATGTTAAAAAAAGATCTCATTCTCAGAAGCCCGGTTTCAAAGACAATCGGAATCGAAAATCTGAAATCGGGCAGGTTCGGAGCGGTTCTTTCCAGGGCAGGAGTCGGAAAAACAAGTTTTCTGGTGCAGATTGCCCTGACCAGACTTCTGAACAATGAAAAAATACTGCACATCAGCCTTGATGATTCAATAGAAAAAATAAACCTGCGTTACAACGAAGGCTATACAAACCTTGTTGACAGCATAGGATATGTTGATCCTCAAAAAGCTGTTGAAGCATGGGAAAGCATAAGCCAGGACAAGGTGGCAATCAGCTATACTGAAACCACATTTGATACAAAAAAAATCAGGGATTACCTTGTAAGCTTCAGAACAGCAGATCTTGAGCTTCCGGCGATCATGGTGATAGACGGCCTTGATTTTGACGCTCAGGTTTCAGATATCCTGGATGACTTTGAAAAGCTTAACAGGGATTTTTCCATACCTGTATGGTTTTCCATGAGAACCCACAGAGAAGAAAAACTCTGTGAAGACGGCTTCCCTGTTCAGCTTGAAAACTATGCTGACAGATTTGACAAGGCAGTTTATCTGCAGCCTGTGCAGGACAAAATTGAAATAGTCATATTAAAGGACAGCGACAGAACAAATCAGGTCTTTACCCTTGACCCTGCAACCATGATGATAACAGAATAATCAAGGTACAGGCACATATGAACAAAAGTATTGCAGGCATGGCTTATGAATCACAGCCTGCCTGCAATTTCTTTGTCACACCCACTGGGTGATGAAATTTTCAATTGCAGAAAAAACCCTTTCAACTCCATGGCCTGTCAGGATTCCATGGCGGCCGTAATCAAAAATATAATATTCCTTTATTTCCGAGCCAAGACTGTCAAACAGCCTGGCAGTCCCCTTTGGATCCACCACAGGATCTTTTCTTGACTGGACAACAAGGGCCGGCTGGGTCACATCCTTAAGCTTTTCCTCCAGATATTCCATGAGTTTTTCAAGCTGGTGTATTCCTGAAATAGGGTTGCGCACATAATTTATATGGGGATTTTCAGGATGGTTTTCCACAAATTCCTTTGCCATGGGATCAAGATGAATCTTCTTGATCATGGAGTTCCAGGTGTCAATTGCAGGCACGAGAAAGGAGCCCATGTCCTGAAGTTTCATGGGCGGAGCCACGGCAAACACTGAACTTATATTTTCCATTCTTGCTGCAAGGTCCAGTGCAAGTGCAGCTCCGGTTGAAAAACCACCCACAATTATTTCAGAGCATGAATGTCTCAACACAACAAAGCCTTGTTCAACTGATTCAATCCATTGCTCGAACCTTGATTCAGCCAGATCCTCAGGGGCTGTGCCATGGCCTTTGAGGCGCGGGACATACACGGTGAAGCCTCTTTTGTGCAGAAAATCTGCAAATTTTTTCATCTCCTCAGGAGCTGCCATGTATCCATGAATCAGAAGGATGCCGGGGCTTTGGCCTTTACCCTCTGACTTTAAAAATAAAGGCTTTCCGATTTCTTTATCTTTGGATTCCCCTTTAATGTAAAATTTATCATAGTCTCTTAAAAAATCCTGGTGAATTTTTTCCAGAATCTGCCCTGTTACAAGCTCTGAAATTTCTTCAAAGGATTTTTGTGCTGTTTTCTTTAAGAACAATTCCACTTCCCTTACAGGTTCAACCTCGTTTGCCATGACAAGCAGAGGATTTTCAATGCGTATGGTATGAAAATTGGATGGGGTGATAAATTTTGTCTGATCCTTGAAAATCATGTTGTCCCTGATTTCAATCACTCCTGTATCAACGGCAATTTTGAAAAAATCCTCAAACCTGTGAAAACGGTCATCTGTGAGAAGATGGATCTGGTTTTCCATGAAATTGTCCGATACATTGAATTTTTCCTGGGATGCAAGCCAGACCACGGCATAATAGACCTTGAGCCTGAATTCATAAATGTCTATGCCGTCCTTTCTATAGGGAAAATGCTTGAGTATGCATGCAAGTACATGGTCATAGTTGAAACTTGTCATTGCATATACCTTTGACATGTACTGCTCCATGATCTGGTATGAAAATTTTCTTATTATCTGTTTGGAGCTTATGTCCTGCTCAAACCTTATTCTGCGCTTTACACAGAGCATGCTTTCAATATAGGGGTCATTCAGCCAGGGCCTGATTGCTATTGGTTCTCCAAAATGTATGGTGATATCCACATTGGAAAAAAGCATGCTGCCTTCTGTCATGAGCTCGTCCATGACCCTTTTTGAAGGTTCCTTCATTAAAATCTGGCCCAGCCTGCTCAAGATATTTTCCCTGGGCCTTGCAGGATAATATGTAATATTGACAGGAACAATAAAGGTTTCCGAGGAAAGTACGCAGTCAATATCCTTGATTTCAAGCGACTTGCACAGTCTTTCAAATTCAGGTTCACCCATTTTCTCAAGCCGCCTTAAACGTTCACGGAAAAATTCACACCTCAATGCCAGAACAGCGGCTCCGGTATGGGGACGTCTGACAGCATTGCCTTCCATCAGGGCAAAATGATCCTTTTTGACAAGTTTTTTGTTCTTCACCATCATGCCTTCTGGAAATATTATCCACTGGACATCACATGATAAAAGAGTCTTTACAATCAGTTCATCCCTTTTTGGATCCTTTGTGGAAACACCTCCAAGATTGGTTAAAAACCCTTTTAAAACAGGTATCTCAAAAAGTTCGGCAGCAGCAAGTGACCAGATCTGTTTTCCTGTTATATGATGAAGATGGTATGGAAGAAAGATAGTTTCAATTCTTGTGAAATGATTGGCAGTAAAGATTACAGATCCTTCAGGTATGTTTTCCTGGCCTGATATCTTAATGTTTGATTTTGCAAACCCTGAAAAGGTTTTAAGTGTATAGCTTGACAGTTCAAATGCAAATCTGTTCATACAATTTCCTTTTAAAACAGGATTGTTTATCTGAAACAAATATTATATAATCGCATAATTTTTGGGATCAGTCCCGGCCCTTAAGGCCATGATACCTGATGTTGCAGCTTTGTCAAAGCTAATTATTTACAGATATTTTATATATCGGAGGCAAAACTTTGTATTCCAAGATAGTCATACTGCAGTTTCCGCCGGAAGTAGCACAGAAAGCCCTGGTCTGCCACCTGACCAGGAAATTTGACCTTTTGTTCAATATTTTAAGTGCAAAAATTTCACATAAAAAAGAAGGATACATGGTACTTGAAATTTCTTCCGGGTCAAAGCCTGCATTCAACAAGGGTGTAAAATTCTTAAAAGACCAGGGAGTCAGTGTATCAAGCCCTGCCCATCAGATATACAAGGATGAGGAAATCTGTACCCATTGCGGAGCATGTACTGCTGTGTGCCCCACAGAAGCCCTTTATATAAAACGGCCTGAAATGGAGGTCATTTTTGACAAGGAAAAATGCAGTGTATGTGAGCTTTGCATCGTGACCTGTCCCACACGTGCCATGGGCCTTTTTTCAGAAACTCCCAGGGAAATCGCATGACATGGCCCCTGACCCGGTCGTTGCAGTTGCATTAAGCGGCGGCATTGATTCCCTTGTTGCAGGGTATCTTGTAAAACGCAGATTCAAAAATGTTTTCGGAGTGCATTTTACCACAGGATATGAAACCCGTCCCCTTGATACCGGAATTCTTGAGGACACCCTGGGATTTGATGTTCTGAAAATCGACCTGTCACAGATTTTTGAAGATAAAATAGTCAGATATTTCATTGACACCTATCTTGAAGGCAGAACACCCAACCCGTGCATAATGTGCAACAGGCATATAAAATTTGGCGCACTTCTTGACCATGCGTTGAACTTGGGGGCTGACTGTCTTGCCACAGGCCATTATGCCCGCATAAACAACCTGATTTCATGTCCTGACAGAAAAACAGCCCGGCCTTTTCTTGAAAAAGGAAAGGACAGATTAAAGGATCAGAGCTATTTTCTCTGTCTTTTATCCTGTGACCAGCTTGAAAAGATCATCCTGCCCCTTGGAAACATGACAAAGGATCAGGTAAAAAAAACAGCAGCATCTTCAGGGCTTGAGCCTGTTCATTCAAAGGAAAGCCAGGACATCTGTTTTGTTCCCGGCAGAAATTTTTCACAGTTTATCATTGAAAACCATGGAGTGCGCCCCGGGCCCGGCCCTGTCATTGACATGCAGGGCAGGATAATAGGCCGGCATTGCGGCCTGCATCAGTTTACAGTGGGACAAAGGCGCGGTATCAACTGTCCCGGACCTGAACCCTATTATGTAAAATCAATTGACATGCAGAACAATGCATTAAGGGTATGTTTTAAAAAAGACCTGTTTTCAGAAACCCTGAACCTTGAAACCCTGAACTGGAATTTTACACCCCTGGATGTTGTCAAAGACGTCACAACAAAAATAAGATACGGCCATAAAGGTGCACTTTCAACGGTGTTTCCTGATAATGACAGGGCAAGGGTCAGGTTTCATGAACCCCAGAGTGCAGTCACTCCAGGCCAGGCTGCTGCATTCTACAAAGATTCAAGGCTGATCGGAGGCGGAATAATCACTTGAAAAAATTTTATATTGAAACCCTTGGATGCAAGGTCAACCAGTATGAAAGCGATGGCATCGCACAGAAACTTGAAAAATCAGGATGGCTTAAAACCTGTGACATGGATGATGCTGACGTGCTGATCGTAAATACCTGTGCTGTGACATCAAAGGCTGCAATGCAGTCCAGGCAGGCCATAAGAAAACTGATACGCAGAAAATCCTCAGAATCCAGAGTCATTGCAACGGGATGCCATGTTCAGACAGAGCCTGAACTGATAAAACAGATAATTGATCTTGATCACATTGTATGCAATCAGGATAAATTCATAATCCCGGACTGCCTGTGTTCCGGAAAAACCGCCCTGTCAAGCCTTCAGTTCAAAAAAACATGCCATGATTCTTCATCCAGGTTTCATTGCTTTGACCCTGCTGTCACAGGAGAAATGACAAGAGCCTATCTAAAGATTCAGGACGGATGCAATGCTTTCTGCACATATTGCATTGTGCCCCATGCAAGGGGTGCATCGGTGAGCATGCCTGAAAACATGGTGCTTGAACATTTAAATACCCTTGGCAGACAGGGTGTAAAAGAAGTGATAATAACAGGTATCCATACCGGGCTTTATGGAAGGGATCTTGAAAACGGGATCACCCTCTCCTCCCTGCTCAAAAAAATCAATGAAAAAAAACCGGTTCACAGAATCAGGCTGAGTTCCATTGAGCCAAATGAACTCACAGATGATCTTATTGAACTTGCATGTAAGGGCAGTATCTTGTGCGATCATTTTCATATTCCTCTTCAGTCGGGCGATGATGATATCCTGAAAAAAATGAAACGCCCATATGACACTGCATTGTTTGAACATGTAATTAACAGAATTCATGAAAAAATACCTTCAGCAGGAATAGGCCTTGATGTCATTGCAGGTTTTCCTTCAGAAACCTCTGCCATGTTTGAAAATACATGCAGACTGATTGAAAGGCTTCCTGTAACCTATCTGCATGTTTTTCCATTTTCCCCGAGAAAAGGAACCCCGGCATTCCATTTTTCTCCCAGGATTGATTCAGGAATAATCAAGGAACGATGTGCTGTCCTGCGTGAACTAGGCAGGGTTAAAAAAGAAAATTTTGCCAGGGCCAATATCGGCAGAAAACTTGAGGGCCTTGTGCAGAATACAAGGGATCAGCATACAGGGCTTTTAAAAGCTGTCACCTCAAACTATCTGTTCGTGCTTCTGCCGCCGGAACCTGATACCAGAGGAAAAATCATTGATATTCTTCCTGAAGAATGTAATAGTTTCAACATTCTTAAAGCCAGACCAGTTGAATAACTTTTTTTACTTTGGAGACTGTTATAATGGAAGATGTTTATAAGAAACTTGCCCTGCACCTTGACAAGACACCAGGCGGATTTCCTGAAACTGAATCAGGAGTTGAACTTAAGATTTTAAAACGTCTTTTTACTGAAGAAGAGGCTCAGCTTGCCTTAAGCCTTGTAATGATGCCTGAGCCTGTAGAGGCCATCGCCGAAAGAGCAGGCCAGGATCCTGAGAAAATAAAACCCATGCTCATTGAAATGGGCAGAAAAGGACTTTTGATCCATATGAACAAAGGCGGCCAGGATACTTTCATGCAGCTTCAGTTTGTTGTCGGAATATGGGAATATCAGGTCAACAACCTTTCCAGAGAACTTATTGAGGATTTCAATGAATATGTGCCATATCTCATAAAAAGCCAGTACAATCATAAAACCCAGCAGCTCAGGGTAGTCCCGGTTGAAAAAGCAGTCAATACCGAGCTGAATATAATGGCCTATGAACAGCTTGAGGACATAATAAAATCACAGTCCAGAATCCTTGTGGCTCCATGCATATGCAGAAAAGAGCATGAAATAATGGGAAAGGGATGCGGAAAGGAAATAGAAACCTGCCTTGTTTTCGGAAGCGGGGCATATATTTATGAAGCCCGCGGCATAGGCCGTATCATTACCCAAGAAGAAGCACTTGAAATCATAAGAAAAGGCGTGGCCCAGGGCCTTGTTCCCCAGCCTTCAAATGCCAAAAAACCTGTAAATATCTGTCTGTGCTGCAGCTGCTGCTGTCAGATCCTGAAAAACATCAAACAATTCCATGCACCTGCAAAAATAGTCTGTTCCAATTTTCAGGCCAGAGTAGATGAAGATGAATGCACAGGATGCAGCGCCTGTGAAGATATCTGCCCCATGGATGCAATTTCAATGGATGAGGAAAAAATCATCTCTGTTGTGGATCCTGACAGATGCATAGGGTGCGGCCTTTGTGTGACTGCATGCGAATTTGACGCCATGTCACTTGCAGACAAGGATCAGAGCCAGAAAATTGAGCCTCCTGCCAATATCATTGAAACCTACATGAACATTGCAAAGGAAAAAGGGCTTTTTTAAAATCCCCTTTCCTTTCTTATTTTGTCATAGGCTTCCTGGATTTCCCTGAACTTGTCATTGGCAAATTTGATGAATTCTTCAGGAAGCCCCTTGGCTTCTATCTTGTCAGGATGATATTCAGTTGCAAGTTTTCTGTACTGCTTTTTTATTTCCTCATTGGATGAATTTTCATCGCATTTCAATATGGCGTAATATTTATTGGTTTCCTTTACATATCTTGATTTGAGGCGGACATAGTCAGCTTCGGAATAATTGAAAATTCTGACAGCCGACAAAAGCATTGCCTCTTCCTGTGGTGAGATATTGCCGTCCGCAGCAGAAACCCTTAAAAGCACATCCATCATAAGCTCGATTATATTGGGCTGATTCCTGAACACTGAATAAAACTGCATTGCAAATGCATCAAAGGTTTCATTTGAATTTACAGCCTGCCTGAATATATTGATTGCTGTCTGCTGGCCTGAGGCATCAAGCTGAAGATCGTGCTTCATGAAATTTTCAATGGTTTTGATCTCATCCTTTGAGACCTTGCCGTCTGCCTTTGAAATTTTTGCAAGCATGGAAAAGGCAGCAGTGAAAAAAACAAGCTGAGCCTGCTCATTGGAAGACAGCCCGTCATCACTGCCATGCAGTCCGGGTTTTGATTCAAGGTAACGGTCTTCTTTCTTATCAACAAAGGTGTGTCCAAAAGCAGCTCCTGCCACAGCGCCTATGGGTCCGCCAAGCGCAAATCCGATTGTTCCGCCTATCATTTTGCCAAGCCAGCTCATTTAAGGTTTCCTTTCAAATAATCAATCAAAACACTTGTATCATTAATGAAGATTATATATAACCACAAAAACATTGTACGTCAAACCATTAACAGGACAAGATCAGGCCAGGTATGCTGTACATAAAAATTATCGGAATCTTAATCATCTGTCTTAACATAGGCGGTATCTGCTTTCTGCTTTATATGGCTGCCCTGAAACTTAAGGACAGGTTTTTTTCCGAGGCATCTTCCAGTCTTCCTGAAAACCTGCCTGATGGCAACAAACCGGGCAGACCTGCTGCAAAACAGCCTGTAAATGTTGACAATAATGATATTGTTCCTGATGAAGATGATCTTTTAAAGGACATGGACCTGTCTGTATTTGATGATCTTGACCTGGATGATTTTGATTAGATGCCAGCAAATTAAGGAGATGTTTCCCATGAAAACCAGATCTTTTATTATCCCGGCATATTTTGCTGTTCTTTTACTCCTGATTGCAGGGTGCGCCCCTGCTGTTGTTGGAACTGCCGCATATGGCGGATATAAGGGAGCTGTGGACAAGCGTTCCATCGGCACCATTGTTGATGATTCTGTTATTTCAGCAAAGGTCAAGACAAAAATGATTTCAGATGAATTTGTAAAAGCCCGCCATATTGATGTGGATGTGCTCAATGGAGTTGTCTATCTCATCGGAGTGGTTGAATCATCTTCACAAAAACGCATGGCAGCCGATATAGCAAGGGGTGTTGAAGGAGTAAAAAAGGTTGAAAACCAGCTTGTTGTAGGCAGCACAAGTGTTGGTCAGGTTTTAAATGATACCATTTTAACAAGCAAGATACGCACAGAACTCATAAAGGACGAGGAAATAAGATCAACCAATATAGATGTTGACACAAACAATAATATAGTAACTCTGACAGGTATACTCAGATCACAAAAAGAAGTGGACAGGGTTTTATATCTTGTGCAGAAAACCGCAGGCAACAGGCGGATTGTCAACAACCTGAGAGTTGGAAAATAAATCTTTAATTTTTTTTCATCCAGGGTTTTTTCTTTCTTGGTTTTTCCTTTACAGGAGCACAGCGCACCTCAACACCTGTAACACCTTTGATTGCCCGTGCTTTTTTTTCAAATGCCCTGGAAAAATCAATTTTAAATTCATCTGCAAGTTTAAGAACCACAGGTGAATGCTCAGGGATTTCAATTTTAATGCAAACCATGCATTCGCCTGGAAATGCTGCAATGGCAAGCCTTAATTTTTCAAGTGTGTGTTCAGATGATCCAATGCTGCTGTCAATTGTTATCAGCACTGCACTTGTCCATTCGTGGGGAGCCTGTTCAATGGGCACTATATTTTCTGCAATCAGCTTTACAAGGTTTTCATTTTTCTGAACCTTTGCCTCAAGGATCACTATTTCCTCATCTGCCAGTATCTGATGGGCTCTTGCATATATCACAGGAAAAACCACCACTTCCACTGTGCCTGCCTGATCTTCAATGGTGCAGAAAGCCATCGGGTCGCCTTTTTTTGTCTTATGGGCTTTCATGATCTTGATGGATCCTGCCATGCGGATCATTCTGCTGTCTGCTGAATCATGGACTGTAACTGAATTTACATTTGTATAACGCTCTATCAGCACTCTGTATCTGTCAAGGGGATGACCGCTTATATAAAAGCCGAGCGCCTCTTTTTCAAGGCCAAGCAGTATTTTATCATCCCATTCTTCAATATCAGGAAGTTCAGGTATGCTGACAGGCAGTGCAGTGCCCATGCCTGAATCTGCAAACAGATCAAGCTGAAGGTCTGCCTTTTCCTTCTGAATGCGCGATCCATGTTCCAGAGCATCTTCCAGCACTGCCATGAGCTGACTGCGGCGGCACCCGGTTGAGTCAAAAGCTCCGCACTTTATAAGAGCCTCAAGCACCTTTTTGTTGACCTTGGAAACATTTACCCTTTCACAGAAATCATAAATGCTTTCAAACCTGCCGTCCGTGTTTCTGGTTTCAATAATGGATTCTATTGCTGCTTCGCCAACATTTTTCACGGCAGCAAGGCCGAAACGTATACATCCGTCAGAAACGGTAAAATTGGCATCACTTGAATTTATATCAGGAGGAAGTACCTTTATGTCATGGGTGCGGCATTCTTCCATATATTTGATAACAGCATCGGAATTGCCTCTTTCACTTGTCATCAGTGCTGCAATGAACTCAAGGGCAAAATTGGCCTTGAGATATGCAGTCTGATAGGCGATCAGTGCATAGGCAGCACTATGGGATTTATTGAATCCATAACCCCCGAATTTTTCCATTAAATCA
>CAYOYY010000042.1:0-26325 GCA_964408295.1 uncultured Desulfobacula sp.
GGTTTTTCCAATTCCTGTCGGCCCTAGCATCAGAATGTTTGATTTAATATTGCCTGTGATTTTTGACTGGCCTTCACCAGTGGCCTGGGAATGTCTGATTCTGTTGAAATGTGTGCAGATTTTGGTTGCAAGCACAGATTTTGCCTTTGACTGCCTTACAACATACTGATCAAGATATGAGATGAGCTCTTCGGGTTTTATGTTGAAATCAGCAAGTTTTGCCTTGCCCTCTGCTTCAGGAGAAGGAGAGTCAGGTTCCGGGTTCGGAAGGGTGGTGGGTGAAATTATTTTTACGCTGGCCCCGAATTTTTTGTTTAAAAATTCACCAAGTTCCTTTTCTATCTTTTTGGGATCAGGAGGTTGAGATCCCATTGGCTTGTCAGTTTTCATGATTCCTATAATATAACCAGAATTTATTATAATTCAAGACGGATCAGGTCTGTTCAGGATCTTTTCCTTATAAAACTCACATGGTTTTCCGGATGAATTGAATACAACAACGCTTGGAAGCTGTCTGGTTTTAAAGCCTAAGGCCCTGCATCCGTTGGGATGGCCAGGGTCCCATGTTACATAGAAAAATTTGCAGCGGTGACAATTTCTTCTGTTGTTGGTATTCGGCATTTGCTCCTTTAACCGGCATATAAAAATTAAAAAAGCCACGAACATTTTCTGCCCGTGGCTTTTGAATTTTATGGTGCCGAAGGGGAGACTTGAACTCCCACGGGTCGCCCCACACGCCCCTCAAGCGTGCGTGTCTACCTATTCCACCACTTCGGCATTATAAGCTTTTATTTGGTTGTCTGCTCAACCGGAGCAGGCGGATGTTTCATGACAGTATTATCTGCCTGATGACCTGACAGATATGCCAGGGTCAGGGAAGTAATCATGAAAATAACGGCTACAACAGTGGTGACTTTTGTCAGCAGAGTTGCAGGGCCGGCTGCGCCGAAAAGGGTCTGGCTTGCACCGCCTCCTAGGGAGACTCCCATTTCAGCTCCTTTCCCGCTCTGGAGCAGGACAATCAGAATCAGCAGGATGCAGACAAATACATGTAAGGCAATCAATAAATTTAACATATTAATTATGAATCATATTTTATAATTTTAAAAAATTCATCCGCATCAAGGCTGGCCCCTCCCACAAGGGCACCGTCAACATCCTTAATACTCATCAGTTCCTTTGCATTTGCAGGCTTTACAGAGCCGCCGTATAATATTCTTGTGCTTTCTGCAAAAGCACTTGAAAATAATTTTTCAAGCAAGGAACGCAAATACTGATGAACCTGTTCAACCTGATCCCTCGAGGCTGTATTACCTGTGCCTATTGCCCATACAGGCTCATATGCAAGGACAAGTCCCTCAAGTTCATCAGAACTTGAGCCTTTTAACCCATCTGACACCTGTTTGTCAAGTACATTAAACGTTTTTTCTTCATTTCTTTGAATTTCTGTTTCTCCAATGCATAAAACAGGAGTCAGCCCGGCTTCAATGCAGGCCTTTATTTTTTTATTCACAGATTCATCTGTCTCTCCAAAATACTGGCGCCGTTCAGAATGCCCTATGATTGCAAATTCTGCGCCTGCCGCCCTCACCATTTGCGCGCTTACTTCACCTGTAAAAGCACCCTGTTTTTCATAAAACATGTTCTGGACTCCCACCTTTACACAGCTGTTTTTTACAGCATCTGCAACAGGCGGAACCGATAAAAATGCAGGAGCAATCATTACCTGCACCTCATTTATACCGGAGCAAAGCTGGGCAAGGCGCTTTGCAGTTGTCACTGCTTCAGGCCCTGTCTTGTACATTTTCCAGTTACCTGCAATTAACGGAATTCTGCTCATTTTATGCCTCCGGTTCAATTATAATGATTTGCCGACCATCAGGGCAAGATCCACCATTCTGTTGGAATATCCTGTTTCATTGTCATACCAGGAATAAACTTTTACCATATTGCCGTTTATCACATCTGTACACCCTGCATCAACAATGGATGACAGGGGATTTGAATTAAAATCAATGGACACCAGGGGTACTTCACAATATCCCAGTATTCCGTTAAGATTCTCCTTTGAGGCTTTTTCAAGGGCATTGTTGACATCTTCACGGGTCAGACCTGTTTTTTCTGTTATGGCAACAAAGTCAACAATGGATACATTCGGGGTTGGCACCCTTACTGACAATCCATTCAGTTTGCCTTCAAGTTCCGGCAGAACAAGCGCCACAGCCTTGGCTGCCCCTGTTGTTGTCGGGATCATGGAAAGTCCGGCAGCCCTGGCTCTTCTCAGGTCTTTATGGGGAAAGTCAAGTATGCGCTGATCTCCTGTATAGGCATGAATTGTGGTCATCATGCCCGAAACTATTCCAAAATTGTCCAGAAGTACCTTTGCCACAGGCGCCAGACAATTTGTGGTGCATGAGGCATTGGAAATGATATTGTGAGATGCAGGATCATACACATCCTGGTTTACTCCCATGACAATGGTGACATCCGGATTGCTGGCAGGGGCTGAGATCAGAACTTTTTTTGCGCCTCCTTCAAAATGTTTGGAAGCTCCTTCCCGATCCCTGAAAAAACCTGTGCATTCACAGACAATATCCACTCCTGCGTCCTGCCATGGAATCTGGGCAGGATCCCTGAATGCCGTAACCCTTATTGATTTTTCATTGACAATAATGCTGTCTTCTGTGGAAGCCACAGTCTGGTTGAGCAATCCGTGAACTGAATCATACTCAAGAAGATGGGCAATGGTTTTTGTGTCAGTCAGATCGTTGATAGCGCTTATTTCAACATCCGGCCTGTCAAATGCCGCACGGAAGACCATCCTGCCGATCCTGCCGAATCCGTTGATTCCTATCCTGATAGTCATTTTCTGCCCTCCTTTGGTTTAGGTTCTTTTGGTGCCTTTTAAAATGCCGCTGGCAAGGGATATGCTTTTTTTACCGTGTTTCACAAGAGTTGAAGTCAATGCAGGCATATCCATTTTCTGCCTTGAAGTTACGGCTTTTAAAAGTATGGGTAGGTTCACACCGGAAATCACTTCCACAAGACCTTCCTGTAAAAATGAATAGCTTATATTGGAAGGAGTTCCGCCGAACATATCCGTTAAAATAATGACCCCGTCATCGGTTTTAACCTTTGAAATGGCTTTTTTTACTTTTTTGCGTAAATTGTCAGGGTTGTCCTGAATATTAATTGAAACAGATAAAAGATTTTCCTGGGGACTGCCCAGAATGAATTCAATTGTTTCAATTAATGCCTGTCCAAGATTTGCATGTGTAACTACAAGTATTCCTGTCATGTGTTTTTCATGTCCCTGTCAATATCTCTGTGTACCAGACCGGGATTGAGCCCTTTTTGGTTAAGATGTTCAAAGATGGCCCTTGCAATGGCCACGCTTCTGTGTCTGCCGCCTGTGCATCCCACGGCAATGGTCAGATATGCCTTGTTCTCGCGCTTGTAAAGAGGAATCAGATATTCCAGAAGGTCAGTGAATTTTTCCAGAAACACCTTTGCCTCGGAAGTTGACAGAACAAATTGTTTCACAGCCGACGATTCACCGTCCTGGTGTTTCAGCTCATCCACAAAATAAGGGTTGGCCAGAAATCTCATGTCCATGACAATATCAGCATCATTGGGCGGTCCGTATTTGAACCCGAACGATACGATATTGATCCTGGTCAGATCCAGTGGCGTTTTTCTGTCATTGATCAGGGCAAGAATTTCTGCCTTGAGCTGATGAACATTGAGTCTTGAAGTGTCAATGACATGATGGGCAGTCAGTTTTACAGGGTGCATCATTCTTGCTTCCAGACGGATATTGTCCAGAAGGGTTTTCTCACTGGAAACAGGATGCTGGCGCCTGGTCTGGCTGAACCGTTTCACAAGCACATCAATATCAGCTTCAAGAAAAATGATCTTGGGGTTTATTCCCAGATCTTCCCTGATCATGCATATGCCTGGTTTATATCCTGATATGAAGGTCGGGGTTCTCATATCCATTACAAAGGCAAGCCCAGAGATCTTTGGATCTTTCTTTAGCGGCAGGTCCAGAAATTTGGGCAGAAGCTCAATGGGCATATTGTCAACGCAGTAAAACGATGCATCTTCAAATGCCTGCATTGCCGTTGTCTTGCCTGAACCTGAAAGGCCGGTTATGATATAAACCCTGAGCATTATCTAAAATTCTTCATCCTGGTCCATGATAATATCATAAATATCATCAGCTGATTTACAATTCAGCAGATCTTTTTTGAATCTGGCTGTTTTCAGCAGTTTTGAAATCTGCGCCAGAACCTTGAGATGCATTCCGGTTGAGTTTTCAGCAGTCAGGAGCAGAAAAAAGATATGAACAGGCCTGTTGTCCAGGGATTCATATGAAACACCTTCAATGCTGCGGCCGAACCCCACAACCACAGAGGGTATTTTATCAAGCTTTCCATGGGGAATTGCAATTCCGTCTCCGATTCCCGTGCTGCCAAGCTGTTCCCTTTCCATCAATACTGCGGCAATTTCCGTTGCAGAAGCATTTGCCGCATCGGAAACAGCAGCAGCAAGTTCATCAATTACTCCTTTTTTGTCCTTTGCCTTAAGGTCTGCAATAATCGAATTCTTATCAAGGATCTGGCTGATTTTCATTGAATAAATTATCCTCTGGGCTGGATCAGTCCCAGCTTACCATTATTGTGTTTGTACAGGACATTGAGCTGCTGGGTCCTGGCATTGATAAAAACAAAAAAAGACAATCTGCCTGATTCCAGTTCAATCACTGCATCTTCAACATCCATGGGTTTGTAGTCAATGGGTTCAATTATTATCTGATCAGGCACAGCATCTTCAGAAGAATCAGCCTGAAAATCCATGGGAACTGATTCATTCTTGATGCTCTGCTTGTTGCCTGACATATGCCTTTTGATTTTTTCCTTATGCTTTTTTATCTGTGATTTTACTTTATCCATCAAAGCATCAATGGATGAATACATGCTTTCTGAATCTTCACGTGCCCTGATTTTAAGTTTGTCACAGGACAGCGTGATTTCAGCAATATGTCTTATCTTTTCAACAGACAGGACAACATGCGCCTCTGCAGGGCTGTCAAGCATCCTGTCAAATTTATCCAGCTTTTTCTGAACATAGGATTTTAAGGAATGAGAGGGGTCGATCTTCTTGAAGCTGACACTGGTTTGCATAAAAAACCTCCCTAAAGCTGTTTGCGTTTATTGGACGGAAGGATGTTGAGCACCTTCCTGTATTTTGCCACTGTTCTTCTTGCAATCTTTATGTTTGATTCCTGGAGAATTGTGGCTATCTTGTCATCGCTTAACGGATTTTCAGGATCTTCATTTTCGATCAGCAGGCGTATTTTTTCCTTTACGCTTGCTGATGCCATTGATTCTCCTCCTGTCCGTTCGATGGAAGAATTGAAAAAGAATTTTAATTCAAAAAGTCCCTGGGGGGTATAGGCGTATTTATTTGTGGTGACACGACTGATTGTTGATTCGTGCATTTCTATGTCTTCTGCAATATCCTTTAATATCAGAGGCTTCAGATATGCGATTCCCTTTTCAAAAAATTCTCTTTGAAATTTCAATATGCTTTCCATGACCAGATATATTGTTTTCTGGCGCTGATGAATGCTTTTTATAAGCCAGGAAGCAGACTGCATTTTTTCATTGAGGTAGTTTTTGGCTTCCTTGGAAAGGGTGCGGCCGTTTGCAATGGCGTTTTTATAAAATCTGTTGATCTTGAGTTTTGGAAGCCCGTCATCATTCATCACTATCTTGAAATCATCTCCATGTTTGTACACATAGATGTCAGGAATGATATAAGAAGGCTCTTCAGTGGAAAATTTGCGCCCTGGTTTTGGCTCAAGGTATTGAATGACTTTTACGGCAGCCCTGACATCTTCCACGGAAATTTTCAGGGCCCTTGCAATTTTTTTGCTGTTTCTGTTCTCAAGGTCCTTTAGATGGTGCTTTATGATATTGTCAATGACAGGATTATCAATGTCAAGCTGTTTTACCTGTATAAGAAGGGTTTCACAAAGATCCCTTGCACATACTCCAGGCGGGTCAAAGCTCTGAAGTATTGAAAGCACCTTTTCAGCGCTGGATGTTTCAGATTCTGCAAGCTGGGCTATTTCTTCTATATCACAGCAAAGATAACCGTCCCTGTTCAGGTTGCCTATTATGACCCTGCCTATTTTTTTTTCTTCTTCGTCAAGGTCGGCGGAAAGCATCAACTGCCACAGGAGATGATCCTCAAGAGTTGTCTTTTTTGAGGTAAAGGCCTCATAATTGGGGGCTGTTGTGTGCTCTGACTCAGTATAGATTCTTCCTGTTGAATTATATTCATTGATATAATTTTCCCAGTCTGTATCGGTTCTGACTTTTTCTTCAATGGTTACTTCTTTTATGGGAGCCTCTTTTTCTGGCAGGGAAACCTCTGCTTCCTGTGCTGTGATATCCCTGTCTGACAGTTCCTGGGTATCTGCCTCCTCCAGTGCGGGGTTCTGCTCCATTTCCTGTTCTATCATCTCAGCCAGCTCAAGCCTGGACAATTGCAGCAGTTTTATGGCCTGCTGAAGCTGAGGCGTCATGACAAGCTGCTGTGTTAAAATTAAGCCCTGTTGTAATCCAAGTTCCATTTTAAAGCCTGAAGTTTTCTCCCAGATAGATTTTTTTTGCTATTTTGCTTGAAATTATCTTATCAGGTGTCCCTGATTCAATTACCCTGCCCTGATTCATGATATATGCCTTATCACATACACCAAGAGTTTCTCTTACATTATGGTCTGATATTAAAACACCAATTCCCTTTCCGGTCAATTGGGCAATGATCTGCTGAATATCAATTACAGCAAGAGGATCAATGCCTGCAAATGGTTCGTCCAATAATATGAAAAGCGGGTCAGTTGCAAGCACCCTTGAAATTTCAAGGCGTCTTCTTTCGCCTCCTGAAAGGCTTCCTGCCTTCTGGGAAGCAAGCCTTGCTATGCCGAGCTCTTCCATCAGAGACTCAGCTTTGCGGTCAATATCGGTTTCGTTTTTCGGAGCCACCTCAAGTATGGCAGTGATATTCTGCTTTACAGTCAGTTTGCTGAATATGCTTGATTCCTGAGGCAGATACCCTATCCCTTTTCTTGCACGAAGATACATGGGAATATCTGTTATATCTGTATTATTGATGACAACCTGGCCTCCGTCCGGCCTGATCAGACCCACGGCCATGTAAAAACTGGTTGTTTTGCCTGCACCATTGGGGCCTAAAAGGCCTGTTACTTCTCCCTGATTCACCATGAGGCTCACCCTGTTGACCACTTTTTTGCCATCATATATTTTTACAAGATTTTTAAGTTCAAGGTGACTCATTGCTGGTTTTCAAAAGCCTTATCTTCAGGGTTAAACAGGGCTTCAACCCTTGTTTTGCCGTCACTTTGCACAACCACTTTGCCGTTTTTGTTGTAAAGGGTGATTTTTTTTCCTGTTACAAAGCTTGGCCCGGTTGTAAGTCTGGCTGTCTTACCTGTGAGAACAAGTATTTCATCATCCAGGGTGTATACTGCCTTGTCAGCAAAAGCCTTTTTTTTGCCTTGTGTATATATGACATGTCCCTGTGCCACAATTTTTTTGATATTATTGTCTGGCTTGCCGGTTTTCTTGTCTGATTTTTCTGCAAAAAAGATCTTCAGGGAATCTGCATTTATAATGGCGTCCAGCCTTGTTGCCCTGACATTGCCGGTGAATTCCACCATGGAGGATGTTTTTGTTGCAGTCATTTTGTCAGATACAACATGAACGGCAGCCTTTTTGTCCTTATCGGCAGTCTGGGCTCTGCTTTCTGCAGGGACAGCATGAAAGCAGCATAAAAATACTGCAAACAAAAAAAATATGTAAAAAATATTGCAGAAAGCTTTATTGGATACTGAATCTGTCACTGAAAATTCCTTTAACATGCCCTTTTAAAATTGTAGTATCATTGTTCAGCCTGGTGATCATGGAATCTGCTTCCAGCCTGGAATTCTTCTTTTCAAGTCTAACATGTGAATCGGTATATATTATATGTTCTTTTTTGGTATAATGCAACTTATCAGTTTTCATTACAGCCCCGTCATAACGTATTACCACATTATCCGAGAAAGTCATGTCATGGGTTTTTGTATTTAAAATTCCTTTTTGACACCTTAGATGCACCTTTTTTTTGTCCCTGGTAAAAAAAACGACATCCACGTCCGTGAGTATGGCTTTGTCTTGCTTTTTAAGCAGGGTGGCTGTGGCTGCCCTGAGCTTCCACTGGGTAATGCCGTTTTTCTTGGAAATCTGTTTTACAATGTTTAATTTAAGAGCAGCTTTTGTATCTATTTTAATATTATTCACACGGACAGGCCCGGAAAAAAATTTATCAAAGCATATGAACCCCGCAACCATGATCACCATCACCACCAAAGATCCTGCAAGCGGCAGAATCAGTTTTTTTCCTGGCATCTGTGATCTGTTCATGATGAAAAACGGCTTATAACAGATTCCCAGAGTCCCTTTGCCCTGAGAATGGTTTCACAGATTTCACGTACAGCTCCGTGTCCGCCTTTGTGTTCAGTCACAATGTCGCAGCATTCTATAACTTCAGAGCAGGCATCTGCAACGGCAAAGGAAACCCCGACCCTTTTCATTACAGGGATATCCACAAGGTCATCTCCGGCAAATGCAATGTGTTCCGGCACAGTTCCCGTGCGTGCCACGATGGTGTCCAGTGCCTCTGACTTGTCCCTTATGTTGTCGAATAAAAGAGTGATGCCAAGATTGGCGCATCTGTGGTTCAATGCCTTTGATCTGCGGCCTGTAATTATGCCGGCCCCGATGCCGGCATCCATCAGAAGCCTTAACCCCAGGCCATCCCTTGAATTGAAGGTTTTTATCTGTTCTCCTGAATCAGAATATGTAATGCTGCCATCTGTCAGCACTCCGTCAACATCCAGAAGCACAAGCTCAATATTGGCAAGTTTCTTTTGCATGGATTTCAGCCAACAGCTTTTTTAACGGCAATAAGAGTGGATAAAAGGCCTTCCATATCGTCAAGGGCAAGGGAGTTTGGCCCGTCACAAAGAGCTTTGTCAGGATCAGGATAGGTTTCAATGAACAGGCCGTCAGCTCCTGCAGCAATGGCAGCTTTTGCAAGGGCAGGGACAAAACGCCTGTCTCCTGCTGAAGCATCAGATGCTCCGCCCGGAAGCTGAACACTGTGGGTGGCATCAAAAACAACAGGAACCCCCAAACCTTTGATAATGGGGATGGATCTGAAATCCACAACAAGATTGTTATATCCGAATGAAGATCCTCTTTCTGTTATGCATATGTCTGAGCATCCGGATTCCCTGGCTTTTGTTATTATGTTTCTGCAGTCAAGGGGGGCAAGAAACTGGCCTTTTTTAATGCTTACTGGCCTTCCTGTGCGGCAGGCTGCTGCAATCAGATCTGTCTGTCTGCATAAAAATGCCGGTATCTGAATTACATCCAGCACATCTGCGGCCCTGTCTGCCTGATCAGGCAGATGGATGTCTGAAATGATTTTTATATCAAGCTGTTTTTTTACTGCCTCAAGTATTTTCAAACCCTGTTCAAACCCGGGGCCTCTGAAGGAATGTATTGATGTTCTGTTAGCCTTGTCAAAGGAAGCCTTGAAAATCAGGGGTATGTCGAGCCTGTCACTTATATCCTTAAGACGTTTTGCAATTAAAAAAGCAGTGTCATAGTTTTCAAGGACACATGGCCCTGCCATTAAAAAGAAGCCTGATTGGCCTGCAGCGGTAAGATCAAAAAAAAAATTATTCATAGATTAAAATCCCAAGAGTAAAAATCAATTTAAGGGTAAATTATATTTTGGTAATCCAAAAGTCAAGAATGTAAAATTGCTTGATAAGTTTGACCATAGCTGGTATTTTACTGTAATTTTGAGTTTGCATATACTAACCTCTTGAAAAGATAGGGATTATTCATGAAAAGGTTTTTTGTTTTTCTCGTTGTTATCGTGGTTGTGATTCCGCTTTGCTGGGTGCTTGTTCATAAGTTTGAAGGCACAAAACCTGTTGTGGATGTCAAATTGCCGTCCCTTTATCTTAAAAAGGATTATAAAATATCTGTAAATATTTCAGATGGCAGCTCAGGCCTGCAGAAAATCACAATGTCAATAATGCAGCAGGGCAGAGAGAAAGCCCTTCTTGAAAAACAATATCACAATTCCTCTTTTCTGGGATTGTTTCCTGATCCTGATGATTTTAAGGACTCTTTTGCCATACCTGTGCAGTTCTGGAAATATTCCATGAAAGACGGGCCTGCTGTGATAAAAATCATGGTGTCTGACAATTCATGGCGAGGGTGGGGGAAAGGAAATATCACCTATATTGAAAAAAAGGTCATCATTGATTCAAAACCTCCAAAGGTCAATGTTCTGTCCCGCCGTCATAATATCAGCAGAGGCGGTTCTGCTCTGGTGATTTACAGGCTTTTTGAACAGGGTATCAAAAGCGGGGTAAAGGTGGGGGATAATTTTTTCCCGGGCCATTCCGGCCTGTTCAGGGATAAGAATATTTATGCTGCCTTTTTTGCACTGACGGATATGCAGGGCCCTGCAACCCCTATATTTGTCATTGCAGAGGACAAGGCCGGCAATATCACAAAAAGAGGGTTCCATCATTATATACGGGATAAAAATTTTAAAACAGATGTATTGAATATTACTGACAGGTTTTTGCGCAGAAAAATGCCTGATTTTGATCTTGGCCCTGAAGACAGCAGTTTTCAGGGAAAAAAGAATCCTTTGCTTGCAAAATTTTTATATATCAACACCATTGTCAGGAAACGCAATGTTAAAACAGTGTTAAGCGTTCCTGCCGTAACTGAAGATACAAAACTATGGGAAGGCCGTTTTTTAAGACTTAAGGGCTCTGCAAGAAGATCAGGGTTTGCTGACAGGCGTATTTATAAATACAGGGGAAGCGAAATAGACAGGGAAACTCACCTTGGAGTTGATCTTGCTTCAACTGCCAATGCCAGGGTAAGAGCTGCAAATTCAGGCAGGGTGGCTATGGCGGAAAATATCGGTATTTTCGGCAATACAGTGATGATTGATCACGGGTTTGGGGTCTTCAGTCTGTATTCGCATCTCAGCCAGATTTCAGTGAACAAGGGTGATATGGTAAAAAAAGGTCAGAATATCGGATTGACCGGCATGACAGGGCTTGCAGGCGGAGATCATCTGCATTTTTCCATGATTGTGCATGATGTTTTTGTAAATCCCGTGGAATGGTGGGATGAATCATGGATCAAAAACAATATTAGTTCAAAAATTGAATTTATAAAACATATGTCTGAGTGATGATGAAAAAAGGATTGCAATGAATGATTATAAAGTAACCAGAACAATTGATCAGATCAATAAAAAAATCGCAGATGGAAGTGCTGTTGTTGTAACTGCGGAAGAAATTGTTGATATTGCTGAAAAAAAAGGTGTTGTAGAAGCTGCAAAACAGGTTGATGTGGTAACCACAGGTACATTTGCACCCATGTGTTCTTCAGGGGCATTTATTAACATAGGTCAGTCAAAACCACTTGTCAGAACCACAAAAACCTGGTTTAACAACGTTCCTGCATATTCAGGCATTGCCGCAGTTGACTGCTATCTCGGCGCAACTCAGACCTGTGATGATGATCCTTTAAATAAAAGACATCCTGGTGAGTTCAATTACGGGGGCGGTCATGTCATTCAGGATCTTGTTGCCGGCAAAAAAGTTCATATAAGAGCGGAAAGTTATGGCACAGACTGTTATCCCAATCGCATGATAGAAAAGGACGTCACCCTTGACGAGCTTGTCAATGCAATGCTGTGCAATCCGCGAAATGCCTATCAGAACTATAATTGCGCCATAAACAGGTCAGACAAGATCATTTATACCTATATGGGTACTTTGAAACCTGATATTGGAAATGCAAATTACTCTACCTCAGGAGAGCTCAGCCCTCTGCTGAATGATCCTTATCTTAAGACAATCGGCCTTGGCACAAGAATATTTCTTGGAGGTGCTCAAGGCTATGTGATATGGACAGGAACCCAGCACAAGAAAGATGTGGACAGAGGCCTGAACGGTGTCCCTCTGGGCCCAGCCGGAACCCTTGCCGTTACAGGAGATTTAAAGCAGATGTCGCCTGAGTGGCTTGTGGGTCAGAGCATACGTGGTTATGGATGTTCGCTTTCAGTGGGTATCGGTATTCCCATTCCCATTTTAAATGAGGAAATCCTTAAATACACTTCGGTTTCTGACAAGGAATTGTTCACACAGATCATTGATTATGGATATGATTACCCCCAGGGTATTTCAAAATCATACGGCCAGGTGAGTTATGCTGAACTGAAAAGCGGGTTCATAATGATCAAGGGCAGAAAAGTGCAGACAGTTCCCTTATCTTCCATGGTCAAGGCAAGAAAGATCGCTGATATACTGAAAAAATCAATTTTGAATGCAAAGTTTTTTTTAACACAGCCTCAGCATATGTTTTTTTAACACACCAGGACACGGAAAATGAAAAAAAAGAGTGCATTAAGAGAAAATGTTGAAGCTGTTGTTATTGCAGTCATTATTGCAATGTTCATCAGAACTTTCATCATTCAGGCATTTAAGATTCCATCCGGGTCAATGCTTGAAACCCTTCAGATAGGAGATCAGATTCTGGTCAACAAATTCATATATGGAGTCAAAATACCTTTTACTGACGGTAAAACCCTGATTCCGGTTGAAAACCCTGAAAAGGGAGATATTGTTGTTTTCAAGTTTCCTGAAGACCCGTCAAAGGATTTTATCAAACGCGTGATTGCAACTGAAGGTGATACCGTTGAAATTATCGACAAACATGTTTATATAAATGGTAAATTATTAAAAGACGATGCCTATGCCATTCATACCGATAAAAGAATTCTTCCAGGCTTCATGAGCCCGAGGGACAACAAGGAGAAATTCACTGTGCCTGCCCACAAGATATTTGTCATGGGCGATAACAGGGATGACAGCTATGACAGCAGGTTCTGGGGCTTTGTGGATCTCAAGGCCGTAAGAGGCAAGGCCTTGATTATCTACTGGTCGTGGAACAGTCAAAGATTCAGGCCCAGGTGGTCAAGGATAGGTCATTTATTACACTGAGGAAAAAAAATAATGCGGTTTGAAAAAAAGGATATTCTGGATATTGAATCGCTGACACCCGATGAAATTTCCATGATTCTTGATACAGCACAGGGCATGAAGGAGATTTCCCAGCGCCCTGTAAAAAAAGTGCCCACCCTTAGGGGAAAAACAATTGTATTGTTTTTTCAGGAACCTTCCACACGGACAAAATTATCCTTTGATACTGCGGCCAAGAGGCTTTCAGCTGATTCCATATCCATATCTTCGAGTTCTTCAAGCATGGTCAAGGGTGAAACCCTTATTGACACTGCAAGAAATCTTGATGCAATGAAGCCTGATATCATTGTTCTGCGCCATTCTTCATCAGGAGCTCCCCATCTGATTTCAAAACATGTCAATGCTTCTGTGGTCAATGCAGGAGACGGTATCCATGCCCATCCTTCCCAGGCGCTGCTTGATATGATGAGCATAAGGGAAAAAAAAGGAAGGATCAAAGGGCTTAATATCTCAATCATAGGAGATATTGCACATTCAAGGGTGGCAAGGTCAGATATCACCGGATTTTCCAAAATGGGTGCAAATGTCAGAATATGTGCCCCTCTGACCATGATTCCAATTGGAATAGAGAAGCTTGGATGCCGGGTTTTTCCTGATATTGAATCCTGTATTGAAGGTGCTGATGTAATCATCATGCTGAGAATACAGAAAGAAAGGCAGGGTAATATACTTTTTCCGGGTGAAAGGGAATATGCAGGCCTTTTCGGACTGAACAGGCAAAGGCTTGAAAAAGCTTCAGATGACGTGATAATCATGCATCCAGGTCCTTTGAACCGGGGAGTTGAAATATCACACGATGTTGCAGATTGCAGCAGATCAATAATCCTGGACCAGGTTACCAATGGAGTTGCATTGAGAATGGCCATATTTTATCTGCTTGCAGGAGGTGGCGGACATGCAGATCAGAATTAAAGGCGCAAGGGTGGTTGACCCGGAAAACCTGAATACTCAGAAGGATATCATAATCACCAATGGTATTATTGAGGCAATTGTTGATCCGGAAGAACCCTGTACAGAAGAAGACAATTCATCAAATGAGATCATTGATGCCGCAGGGATGATAATTGTTCCCGGGCTGATTGATGCTCATGTACATTTGCGGCAGCCTGGCCATGAATACAAGGAAACCATTGAGACAGGGCTCATGGCTGCGGTACGTGGGGGATTCACTGCTGTATGCTCCATGCCGAACACCATACCTGTCAATGATAATGCCCAGGTCACACAATTTATTTTAAACAGGGCTGACAAGCTTGGCCTGGCAAAGGTATGTCCTTCAGGGGCCATCACAAAAGGTCAGAAAGGGGATACTCTTGCTGAAATTTATGACATGAAAAAGGCGGGGATCGTGGCCGTGACCGATGATGGAAGACCGGTTGAGAATTCAAATCTCATGCGCCGTGCCCTTGAATACTGCAAAGGCCTTGACCTGCCCGTACTGGTGCATGCAGAGGACTTAAGTCTTGTGGACGGAGGCTCAATGAATGAAGGGCCTGCTGCCACATTAATGGGAATCAAGGGTATTCCCAATGCAGCTGAAACTGTAATGGTATTAAGGGATATCTGCCTGTCAGAGCTTACCGGCGCCCATGTCCATTTCTGCCATATCAGCACAAGGGAATCTGTCATGGCCATACGCCAGGCAAAGGAACGCGGAGTCAATGTGACCTGCGAAACTGCTCCCCATTATTTTACCCTGACAGATACTGATATCCATGATTATGATACATCATTTAAAATGAACCCTCCACTTCGTTCACAGGAAGACAGACAGGCTGTTATTCAGGGACTTGCTGACGGAACAATTGATATGATTGCCTCTGATCATGCTCCGCACAGCCCTGTTGAAAAAGATGTTGAATTTGACAGGGCAGCTTTCGGTATAGTAGGGCTTGAAACCTCATTGCCTCTTTCTTTGCAGCTTGTACATGATAAGGTCTTTACAATGGAGGAACTTGTCAATAAAATGGCAAAGAATCCTGCAGAACTGCTGGGCATGGAAAGAACAATAAAACCCGGTGCTGTTGCAGACCTGACCATTATTGACCCTGATTATGATCATGTGATTGACCCTGAAACCTTCAGGTCAAAAAGCCGCAATACACCTTTTGCCGGAATGAGGGTAAGAGGCAGTGCATTCCTGACCATGGTTGAAGGGCAGGTGGTCTATAAAAGAAATTCAGACTGATCAAAAGAGGAATGATGGGCACACAACATACGATTCTTGTGGTGGATGATGAAACCAGCATGCGTGAGTTTCTTGAGGTCTTGTTGTCCAAGGAGGGCTACAAGGTCTTTAATGCCGGAAGCGGCCGGCAGGCTGTGAAAATGATCAGAAAACATGATTACGATCTTGTGCTGTCTGATATACGTCTGGGAGATATTACAGGCCTGGATGTTTTAAGGGAAGCAAAAAAAAACAACCCTGATACCGTTGTGATCATGATTTCAGCCTATTCCACAACAGAGATTGCGGTTGAGGCCATGAATGAGGGTGCCTATGATTTTGTTCCAAAGCCCTTTGACAATACAGAACTTAAGCATACCATAAACAAGGCCCTTGAATTAAGAACCCTTGACCGGGAACGTCTTACCACATCATCGGAACTGCGCGATAATATGCATTTTAACCGTATTATCGGCAAAAGCCCTGGAATGCAGGCCATCTATAAACGTATTGAGCAGATAGGGCCGACAAAAACCAATGTTCTTATCACAGGAGAAAGCGGCACAGGAAAGGAGCTGATTGCAAGGGCAATTCACGAAAATTCCGACAGAAAGGATCAACCCTTTGTTGTGGTCAACTGCGGAGGTATTCCTGATACACTTATTGAAAGTGAATTTTTCGGCCATGTCAAAGGTTCTTTTACAGGTGCTGTAAGCGATAAAAAAGGGCTTTTTGAATCGGCAAATCACGGCACTATTTTTCTGGATGAAATAGGGGAGCTGTCTCCTGTTCTTCAGGTCAAACTTTTGCGGGCAGTGCAGGAAACCTCATTCAAACCCGTTGGCGGAACAAAGGAGATTGAAGTTGATGTCAGGATCATTTCTGCAACCAATAAAAAACTTGAACAGGAAGTGATTGAGGGCAATTTCAGGGAAGACCTTTTTTTCAGACTGAATGTCATTCCCATTAAAGTGCCGCCGTTAAGAGACAGAAAAGGAGATGTTGAGCTTCTTGCCAAACACTTTGCTGAAAAATATTCGCTTTTAATGGGCAAGGATATTGTCAAACTGTCTTCTTATGCCATTGATTTTCTTAATAAATACAGTTTTCCGGGCAATGTCAGAGAACTTGAGAATTTAATAGAACGAAGTGTTGCTCTTTCATCCACCAATATTATTCTGCCTGAAAGCCTTACCATTTCCATGCATAAAAAACGCAGATGGGTTGAAGGAATCAAAGGACAGCGTTTTGACCTTGATGATGTGGAGCAGGGAGTTGACCTTGATGATATACTTGCAAGAATTGAGCAGGCATATCTGAAAAAAGCCATGGAGATTGCAGGAGGAAACAAAAGCAAGGCCGCAGATTATCTCAACATAAGCCTTAGGTCAATGCGCTATCGTCTCGACAAGGCTGGCGAGTTGGATATCGGCTGAATTTTCAGGGGCTTTATGTTTTTTATGTATGCTTTTTAATAAGCCATATTGATATAACCTGTCTGTTTTTCCCCAATTTTATCCCTGCAATATCTCCTTTTTGAAACCGGCTAATCCCTGCATTTTTTGTGTAGGGTGTAACAAATAAAGTTGTCCTGGTCAGCTTTAACAGGGTGTCATTAATTACAATCTCAGACTCTGACACTCTATAGATTTTTCCAAGAATATCAAACATGACAGGGTATCCGGGATATAAAGGCTTTTCATCCATGAAACTTATGCCTGCATCATTGCCTGCACAATATGCAGGACTGCAGTGCCATGATGGTATCAGAATCATTGTGAAACAGGTTAAGAAAATAACTGACAGCATCCTTGTATGTTTGAACATGTATGTCTCCTTGGTTTGTATCCTAATTTCTTTCACGCCAGTAAAAGATTCCAAGATCTTCTGCTTTTTCAAACAAAGTTTCCGTAGTTCCTGCAGAACTGCTTAGAATCTTGATTTCACGTTTTTTATCAGGCATGGTTAAAATTACAGGGGGGTGAAGCTGGCCGTCAAATCCCTTGCCTGTCGGAGCAACCTTGACGGGAACGCCGCCAACAGTTATCGTGATCATATCATTGGCATCAATTTTGCCGTCACCGTTGATATCAAACTGGGCGGTTGACAGCCTGCTTCCATCGCATGCATTCATTTCATGGACTATTGACATGCCTCCTCCTGAACAGGGAGAATCATTGGGTATGAAGGTTATGGCAACAAGGTTCCCGTTCCTTATCATTACATCCTCAATAACCCTTTCTCCTGCAAGGGGCAGATCAAAATACCATCCCATATGGGAGCCGCATTCATCTATCTCGTCTGTGACTGTATCACTATCGTCATCCTTTTTGTTATGACACAGGCTCCAGTCAGCATGGTTGGCACTTATGGTTCTGATATAATAGTCATCTATATATTGCTCATTTATGACGGTCTGTTCAAGCAGGCTTTCCTTGGTGGTGGCAGATAAGTTGGAGAGTGTTCCAAGAGCTTCATTCCAGGTACCAAGATAATCCGAATGGGAAGAACCAAAATCCCATATTCCGTAAATTGTCTGCTTGTCAGTATTTGATCTATCAGTTTCACCCAGAAATTTACCCGTACCGAATAATACAAGATAACCGTCTCCCTCACAATGAAACATTACATCAGGAGCAGAAGTTATTGGCTGGTTAGCAGATGAGAACAAAGGCTTAGGCAGGTCTCCTGCATCGGCTCCGTCAATTCGTCCGTTTGAGTCTCCGTCAGTGCCAAAAGCCACTCCCCATTTGGATGGATCAGAATCTGTTATATCAAATTTCCACAGGTTCCCCTTAAGATCCCCTGCATATACATAATCTGCCCTTCCATCATTATCCACATCCACTATGGCAGGTGAAGACAGCCCGTTATCTCCTCCTGCGTCCGTGTCAATCTTGCGTATAAGATCTCCTGTCAGGGCATTGAGTATGTACAGCACAGCATGTCCGTTGGGGCTGTTATATCCGTTGCCGAAGATGACAACACCAGGCTGACTGGTTTCAGAGGAAGGATTGCTGGTTATATAGGATTTGACAATAAATGCCTTGCTGAAGCTGTACCCCATGTCGTCGTCATCATAGTCAAATTTTTTCTCTCCTGCCTCGTCTATGTTTCCGTCTCCATTATTATCGACTCCGTCAGAATAATTTTCATCAGCTTCATCAACTGATCCGTCTCCATCATTGTCAATTCCGTCACCGGTCTGATCGCCTGCATATACAAAACTATTATCTGTCAGGGAAGGATATTCCCATATGGCCATGTCAGTGAGATCTGATTCTGAAGATGAGCTGTCAATTGATTCAACGTTTGTGACATCAAGCGCATAATACCCTCTGCCTCCCTTGCCAAGGCCGCCCACAAGAATGACTTTTGTTTTGTATTCCCCGGGCTCATCAACGCTTCCGTCCTTGTCATTGTCAACTCCGTCTGAATAGTCTTCATCAGGCTCGTCAACGGTTCCGTCATTATCATTATCAATTCCGTCATGGGACATATCTCCGGCAGTGAAATAAAGGGCTCTGGCATATGGGGTCGCATCAACATAAAAACGGTGCTTATAATCAATGTCTGTAAGATTCATCAGATGATCAAATACAAGATGAGGTATATATGCAAAGCGCTCGACTCCTGTTGCTGCATTAAACGCGTGGAGCATTCCGTCATTTCCACCTGCAAAAATGGTTCCGTTTACTTCTCCTGGTTCATCAACAAGAGAGTCTCCGTCATTATCCTTTCCATCCTTGACCACAAGAAGCGGGGCAGAATGAACAATATCTCCAAGTTTCTTTTCACGTGACCGGAATCCACTGAGTTCCTTGCCTCTTATATAATCCACAGCACTGGAATTGTTTTCAAGGGCAGCCTTCTGGCCTGTGCTAAGGTCACTATATCTGAACCTGAGCCCTGTTCCAGTACCGTCGCTGGTAATTATCCTTCTTCCGGTATCCCAGTTTACTTCCTGAAGTTTATCCCTTGCATGCCATTTTACATTACTTTCTTCTTTTAGGATTTCTCCTGTGATCGGATTCACAGGATAGGCAACAACATCACCGGTCCAGTTCCCTGACATATAGGTTGACTGATATACAATGGTTCCTGTGTTCAGTTCATCGCCGTTAACTGAAACAGAAGCTCCTGATGCTATTCGTGACTGAAGATTTTCAAAAACCTGCTTCAGGGAGTTTACCAGTGCCTGTGGATTGTCAGCGCTGAAGAACTGTCCTCTTCCGTTTACTGCTGCATGCCATAAATCGTCAATTTTTTCAGGTGATCCTGAGGTTGGATTGGGCCATGAAGGATGAAGCGTGGCAGGATTGAGAAAATATGGATCATCAGTATAGCTTGGGTCATCTGCAACCCCGTCTCCATTTATATCAAGCTGGTTGATTGATCCTGTAACCCCGAATGATATGGTATATGTTACCATATGCTGGGTTTTCTTCTTGTCATAATTGTTTGTGGGAACATTATCATCAAGGCTGGAGGAAAGGTCATCATTATAAAATTTCATTGCCACATCAGCAAGGGTATCAGAATATGAATCTGCATATGGTGCACCCTGAGAACCATCTGTGTTTCCGACTCCCGGGCTGGGCCCGTTCCAGTAACCATCTGTCATCACAATGGTGAATGCCTGCTGACATGCTCCTCCCTTGTCGGCTGCAAGGTATGGTGAGGTGCCAAGATTACCGGTATATCCGTCATCCTGATCAAAATAGCGGCCAACGTTCAGCAGGGCAGTTCTCAAAGGGGTGCCTCCGTCTGAATCTATGCTGTAAAGAAGGGTCAGCAGGGTGTCTGTATCGTCTTCATTGACCCCGCCTGAAACAGGTTCAAATTTTACTGCATCTGCGCTGGTGCTACTTCCTGTGCTGCCGCTGTCCCTTGTCACTGTTACATAGCCTGAAGTGCCCTGTGCAAAACTGTAGGTACCAAGTAATACCCATTGATTGGACACAGCAGTATCGCGCTGGTTCACCCTTATTGTATCTGTTCCTCCGTTATAATGGACAGTATAAAGGGCATTGGTATCACGGTAATTGTAATAATCCCACCATGCATAGACCTTGTATTGCTGGGCAGAAGGTATGTACGGAGTCCATTTTGCCTGATTGCCTGTTCCTGTGGTATACCTTGAGCTGTTATCATATTCATTGGATACACTTGATTCATACCATAGGCCTGTTTCCTGATAACCGCTGTCCTTGTTGTCCACGATAATTGCATTGGTTTTAACATTAATGGGCAGTACGGTCTGCCTTACTCCGGGGGTGTTGATTGTGTAAAACCCCACATTGACCCAGTCCAGATCCACAATGGAACTTGCCACAGCAGCCTTTGCTGCAAGTTCACGGCGGCGGTAATAGGAATACCAGTTGGCAAAATTCTGAAGATCCTCCGCATCTGTCTTGTAATGATCAAGGGTTCCGTCTTCCTTGTATAAGGCAGGTTTTACAGAATCAGGCAGGTCTGCATAGCTTACCTGAATCACTGTGCCGGAAGAAACAGTATCCCCTGCGCCGCTTATCTTGTAATAAAGCCTGTTATCAAGGGCTCCGTCTGAATCGCTGTCTTCCCATGTTACAAGATAAATATCTTCTCCACTGTCATAGGCTTTGTTTGAATTGGTATCATTTAATATATAGTAATGTGCATTTCTGACATTGACAGTGCCTGAGGTACCTGATCTGACAAATTTTACTGCATCAGCACAGTATTTGCTTGAGCCTGCAACACTTGCATCAAGCTGAACATACTCAGAACCGGCTGCTGAAAAATAATAGGTGCCGAGCAGATGCCATTGCCCTCCGTTTGCAGTCTGGTCATAGCAGCATGCTGTGGCGGTTGTTCCGTTGTGGATTACTTTGTAGGATACAGTGGTTATACGCGCTGAAGTCTCCCTCCACCATACATAGACATCATAATTGCCGGCAGTGGTGAGACCTGGAGTCCATTTTGCCCATTTGGTGCCATCGCTGTTGGCATTTGTAAAATAATAATTGGAACCATAACAGTCACCAGTATTATTTGTATCCCAGCCTGTGGAACTTTTTGAAAAACCGGTGTCATTGTTATCCACAATGACAGTGTCACCAGAGGCAACAAAGGAATAATATGTGGCTGCCAGGTCAATGTGCGGGTCGCCTGTAGAATGGTGTATGGGATTTGACCATGGATAGTCAATCTTGGCATCTCCCATGCCGGGCCATGGTTTGTATGTTGAAAGAGGGTTATAAAAAATCTTGTTATAGCCTGACCATTGTGATTTCCAGTATCCGCGCGCGGTAGCGGGCAGGATATAACTTGACCAGTATACATTGTCACCTGGATCATCAAAAAGATAAAAATATGAGTTGCCGCTTACAGTAAAGGTCCCGTCGTTTTCCTGTGTCATGAATTCCCAGTCCATACTTCCTGAATTGTCCAGTACAAACATTATGTTGGGAGGGGCTGCCTGTACCTTGGTATCCATTGGATCGTTGCTTATATCAATGCACATGCCTGAAGAGGTCATGTATAATACAAATACAAGAATCAGGGTAACTGACTTTTTGCAAATAGATATGCCTTTATATGATAAATTCATGGTCTGCCCCTTTTTCTAAAATCTTTTTTTAAATCCAGCCTCAACAACCACCTGGCCATTATTGTTTGTTGAGCGTCCATATACAGCATATTCATGCACTGAGCTTGAAGTTATTTTAATGGAGCTTGCCTTGCTTCCCTTTGCAATTCCTCCGTCAAAGACTTCAAAACTGCTTCCTAAAGCCGATGCACTTGAACTGACTGTTCCGGACTGTCCATCATTATCCCAGTCTGTATCTTTAAGGTCAGAGCACGTATTCAGCCACACATATGAGCTTGTGGTTCCTCGCAACTGGTCTGCTATGGTCTCATTTTCTATTCTCTGAATTGCCTCCTGCACAGCGCCTTCTGCCATATAAAAATTTTGTTTGTATGTTTTTTCATTTCCTGCAATATATGTCTCTATATTCGTTGTGTTTGTTGCAGCAATACCAAGGAATGTAAGCAGCATTAAAATCAATACAGATATGATGAGGGCAGATCCGTCTTCATTATGTATTAAAGAAAAATATTTGCGATTTCTCATTATATACAGTCTCCTCATCATTGGCTCAGGGCCTTTATAAAATTAAGTGTAATCTGCCTGGCAGATGTTTTTGCTGTCCATTTTACGATGATTCTTATCTGTTTTGTATTGGTGACAGGTGAATCAACAGCAACATTCCAGAATATATTGTATACTGTGCCGGTCTGGCCTGTATACTGAGATGAACCGTCCGCAGTCGCTGCAGACGCATCATTAAGTCCTGCTGTTTTGTCGTTGTCTGTATCATTCAGTGCGCTGTCGTTATAGCTTAAGGCCATGAGTTTTTCCATCTGGGCCTGTGCAACTGTGGTTGCTTCGGTTAATCCGCTGGCAAAGGAGTTGCCGCTGACAGCTTTCATCTGCATGGCTCCTGTGGCAAGAATACCTATGGTAAATATTGTGACAGCAATCATGATTTCTATCAGAGAAAAACCCTGCTGATTGTTTTTAAGCAGTTTTGTCATAATCCAAGGTTCCTGCATTTTATAATGGTTTCAAGTATGCGCATTCTCATATTGTTATTGGAAGGGTCAGTATCTGTGGCCGGGCTTATAACTTTTTTACCCACAACATAGGTTCTGGTATTGGAAAAATTTTTATCCTGCTTTCCTGTTGCTGCAAGAATCCATATCCGCACAGCCCGTATGTCGCTGAGCGGTACAGGGCTGGTTAGGGCCTGTCCTGTTATAAGGCCGTTGCCTCCGGTTCCGGGCCCGTCTGCAGCATCTATATCACCATCACCGTCAGTATCGAGGTTCGTGTCAAGGCTGTTATCTCCGTTTTTATCTATGGCCCATATGATATGCTGTTTGCCGCCTGCGGCATATGTGTCAACATTCCCGTCTGAATCTGCATCAAATGCATAGGCCATTCCAAGCGCCACTATGTTTGAGGCCAGTAACTGGCGTCCACTTCCGTTGTCCCGTGCAAGATCTGTATCTCCATCAGGAGTTGCAACAGGGAAATCAAAGACTGAAAATGCAATTGTTTCATCTCCTCCCAGGGTTCCGTCTCCATTGAAATCAGCAGAAATCTGTATGGCAGCGTTGCCGGTTATGGACGTATCTATGCTGTTATTTTTATTTTTTGGCCTGATGTCCAATATTCCCAGTCCCCCGATTCCCTGGGGATCTGATCCTGCCATTCTTATTTCTCTTATCATTATATCAAGGCCAGCCCTGAGATTCTGCTGCATGGCAGTAACGTTTTCCTGTGTGATATAGCTTGTCTGCTGGGACTGGTATGCCGTAAAGATGGCAGCAGCAATAATGCCGGTGATGGCCATGGCGATCAGAATTTCAATTAATGTAAAACCTTTTTGCATTTATATCCTCAAATTTTAAAACCAGGTTGTTCCATTGGTGCTCATTGCCATTGTGAACGATCCTGCAGATGACAGGGTAATTTTATAATATCTGGAATTATTGTTCTGCATACGCACATTGCCCCATCTGTTGCTCCAGGGCAGGCCGCGTGAATTGAAGCCAGTGGTGTTTGAAGTAAAATTGCTGTAATACAAAGATACATTGGCAGGCATGGATACCTGAGAGACAATGGTTTCTCCTGTGTCAAAACTTCCGTTGGCAGGGGAATTGTCAATAAATATAAAATACCCGCCTACTCTGCCTGCAGGCGCATAACTGCCTGTGGTAAAAACAATAATTACATTTGAATTGTGTTTCAGAGCTGTTATTTTTGCCTTCTGCATATCAGAATACAGGTTCTTTGCAGCAGATTTCAACCTGTAGTTGGGCATCCATCCCACGATGTGCGGGAAGGCAACTGCAGCTGTGATTGCAACCACGGCAATGGCAATTAAAAGTTCGATAAAAGTAAATCCCTTATGATTTTTCAAGATGCGATTACAATCCTTTCTCTTATATGTATACTGTAAACGTTCACACCACATTTTTACCTTTATCTTATATACGTTATGCAAGAATTGCCATACAAGAATTGCACCTTAAATATTAAATACCCATATTTTTTTTGTTGTTATGTTAAACATATTGTATTTACCGGGTTCATGTGACACCAAATGTAATCAGTTTAACTTTGCTGCTGCTACGATATGACAAAAAATGTAATTTATTATACGGAAAATGTTAATAAAACACTTAATATGACATGGTCAAGAGTTTGTCTGTGGGTTTTTCCGATGAAAAATAAATATTTTTTATTTAAATAAAACAATTAAATTTATATTTAACAGGCAATGTCATTTAATTTTTGTGTTTTTTTCTGTATGGTTTTCCAATGGTATGGCATATGCTTTAATTAAAGAATCGGCCTGGCCTGTATTTTATGATTAAGATTTAAATTTATGAAAATATCAGATATTCCCATAGTGGCAAGATTGAAAAAACATAAAGATCTTTTTTTGATATTTATGTGGAGGGAGCTTCTTATCCGCTACAAACAAACAGCTCTTGGAGTTTTCTGGGCAATTCTTCAGCCTTTGAGTATGATGCTGCTTTTTGTGCTGGTCTTTGGAGTTATTCTCAATATCAAAACCAATGGTTATCCAAAGGCATTGTTTTATTTTTCAGGGCTGATTCCATGGACTTTTTTTTCTTCTTCCATTACAGCTTCAATCAATTGTCTTGTCTCTCACAGAAATCTTATAACAAAGATATATTTTCCAAGGGAATTGATTGTTTTTTCAAGAATCATGGTTTTTCTTGCAGATCTTCTGGTTTCACTTGTTCTGCTTGTTGTTCTGCTTTTTGTCTATCATATCCCTTTGACCTGGGAGATGCTGTGGGCAATTCCATTATTTTTCCTGCTGTTTGTTTTTACTGCCTCTGTGGGGATTATCCTTGCAACTGTCAATGTATATTACAGGGATGTGGGGCTTGCTTCAGGTTTTCTTTTAAGATTGTGGTTTTTTGCCACACCAATTTTTTATTCACTGGACCGCCTGTCCATGAAAATCAAGCTTTTGCTATTTTTAAACCCTCTTTCATTTCTGGTCGAAAATCTAAGGAGAGTGCTTGTTGAGGGGCGTGGTGTTGTTTTCTGGCAGCTGGCAATTGAAACCGTTTTCATACTCTGCCTTTTTATGATCTGCTATAGAAGTTTTATTTATATGGAAAGGTCATTTGCCGATGTTATCTGATATTCTTGTAAATTTTGACGGTGTAACCAAGAAGTTTTCAAAAACTTCAAAACACTATGGCACATTAAGAGAAGATATCATGAGATATTTTTTCTCTGCCGGAAAACAACAGAACAAAACATTGAACAAAGATGAGTTTCTGGCCTTGGACAGGGTATCATTTAAAATTTATCAGGGAGAGAGCATAGGATTGTACGGGCCGAACGGATCGGGTAAAAGTACAATTTTAAAGCTGATTGCCAAGGTTATTTTTCCAACACAGGGGCGGATAACGGTGAGAGGCCGTATTGCTCCTCTGATTGAGCTTGGCGCAGGCTTTCATCCTGACCTTAACGGGATAGAGAATATTTATATGAACGGAGCCATCCTCGGCATGACAATAGGTGAAATAAAATCAAAGCTGAAAAAAATCATTCAGTTTTCAGAACTTGAAGATTTTATTTTAACTCCTGTGAAGAAATATTCTTCAGGAATGAAGCTGCGCCTTGGTTTTTCCATTGCAATACACAGCAGAGCAGATATTTTTTTATTTGATGAAATACTGGCAGTTGGAGACGCAGATTTTAAAAAAAAATCATTGTCAGCAATTAAGTCTCTTGCAGCTGATAATAAAACTCTTTTGATTGTCTCCCATAATTTAAACGGGTTAGCTGAAATGACAGATCGGATCATATATGTTCAAAAGGGGAAATGCTCTGAAT
>CAYOYY010000043.1:0-26193 GCA_964408295.1 uncultured Desulfobacula sp.
TACAGTAAAGAATTAAAAAGCAAGGTCGCACAGGCAGCAATCAAAGGCAATGTGATCTGAAACATAAAATTTATCTCTTATCCTTTAAGATATTTTGATGTGAACAGACCAGGTGCGGTACACTGTGACATATATTCGGTTATCTGGTGGGTTTGTTTATTGGCATAGTCGTCTGTCCTGGGAACTTTGTTTTTTACAACCTAAAAATGACCCTTTTTATAACTTAAATTTGATCCACCCTGGTTAAAAAATATTTTTCAAAGTTGAGCCTGTCGCAGGTTTGGGGGAAACCATTGGAGTGGTTTATATTCTGAAGGCTGCTTTTATTTTCCGTTAATTTGTATTATATGCATTTAAAATGAAATATTTTTATTCAATAGACAAGCCCAGGGTGCAGACACTGAAACTGAAACGTTCTGTTTTTATATGTACCATGGAGCATGTTGACAGTATTGATTGTGCAAAACTGTTTATCTCGCGTGTTTCAAAGGAAAATAAAACAGCGACCCATAACTGCTGGGCATATATACTTGGTGATCAGGGCGGGATTTTCCACAGTTCAGATGCAGGAGAACCATCAGGGACCGCAGGCAGACCAATGCTCAATACAATGCAGTCTTATGACATGACTAATACAGCGGTTGTTGTAACCCGGCATTTTGGCGGAGTTAAGCTTGGAATACGCGGGCTTATGGATGCCTATTCCCAGGTTGTGAAGATGACAATTGAGCAGGAAGAGCTGAAAAAACTGGTTCCAAGCTGTCTTGTCAGGGTTGAGGTTTCCTATGAGTTCAATGACACAATGCTCAATCAGTTGAGAAATGACATTCTTGGTATAAGGCAGACCGTGTATACGGACACAATTGTTCATACCATTGAGGTTGCACTTGAAAAATATGGCAGGGTGGAAAATATGCTGAAAGCCTGTCAGTCACGCGGCCATCTTTTGTTTTCTGTTTCAGAACAGCGTGACTGAATTCGCAGCATCAGGCAATTTTTATTGGTGCAGGGTGTTGACAATGGAAATAATTTAAGTATTATTAAAGTTAAATTAATTATACTTAATACGGAGACCCCATGAAACCAAGGCTTGGTGCACTTCTAAGGGCAATCAGAAGCTCAAGGAATCTTACAATAAAGGATGTGGCGTCAAAGGCAGGAATCAGTTCCAGCCTGCTGTCACAGATAGAAAGAAACAGGATTTCCCCGTCCCTTGATACTCTTCTTCAGATTCTGGAAGTATATGGAGTGCCTCCTGATAAATTTTTCAAGGATTATGAAACAGCATCCAGGGTTGAGATCGTAAGAAAGGATGACAGAAAGATTTACAGGCGCAAAGGCTTTAAATATGAAACCTTATGCGGGGAAAGCCAGGCAAGGGGAAATCATTCTTTTAATGCCTTTTTCCTTGAACTGGCTCCTGGCCAGAAACGCGGAGACCCGAATGACGGGCATCTGGGCAGAGAGCTTGGCATAGTTGTCACAGGTTCTGCAACACTTTTGTACGGCGATGAAAAATATGAGATCAATGAAGGGGATTCTGTGTCTTTTTTTTCTCAGATTCCCCATGTGATCCATAATAATTCTGAGTGTGTATTTCAGGCCTACTGGGTTGTAACACCTGCTGACGGTGAAGATTATTTCGGCGATAAAATATCATAGATATCAGGAGAAAGAAAATGGGACAGACCATTGCACAGAAAATTTTTGAGGCTCACCTTGTGGATCAGCCCTTTGGCGATGTCAGTGTATTGAAACTTGACCGGGTTTTCTGCCATGAGATTACCACGCCCACGGCTGTGCTTGACCTTGTTGCAAGGGGTAAGGACAGGGTGTTTGACCCTGAAAAAATCAAGGCTGTGATTGACCATGTAAGCCCTGCCAAGGATTCTGCAACTGCCATGCAGGGAAAGGTTTTAAGAGACTGGGCAGAGCGTCACGGAATCAGGGACTTCTTTGACATAGGCAGAAACGGAGTCTGCCATGCACTTTTCCCTGAAAAGGGTTTTGTGATGCCTGGATTCACAATCATCATGGGCGATTCCCATACCTGTACCCATGGTGCATTCGGGGCATTTGCAGCAGGGGTGGGCACAACTGATCTTGAAGTCGGTATCTTAAAAGGCGTGTGTGCTTTTAAAAAGCCTGAGACATTCAGTATTGAAATTGTGGGAACCCTGCCGGAAGGAGTGTATGCAAAGGATATTATTCTGAAGATAATAAGTGAAACAGGTGTTGCCGGAGCAACGGACATGGTGATTGAATTTTCCGGTAATATTGTTGATCAGATGACCATGGATGAGCGCATGACATTGTCGAACATGGCTGTCGAGGCAGGTGCCACAAGCGGAATATGCCGCCCTGACATGACAACGGTGGGTTATCTGTGGAAGTTCATAAAAGATGATTACAAAACAAGGGAAGATGCACTTGAAGCTTTTAAAAAATTCTGGCCTGATGATGATGCAGTATATGCAAGGCAGATGGTGCTTGATGTTACCGGTCTTGAACCGCTTGTCACATACGGATACAGGCCGGATGAGGTAAAGCCGGTATCCATGATGGAAGGGGTGAGAATTGATCAGGTTTATATAGGTTCATGCACCAACGGCAGGTTTGAAGACCTGAAAATTGCTGCCGGTGTGGTTGAAGGCCATACCATTGCTCCCCATGTAAGGGCGATTGTCTCTCCTGCCACACCTGAAATTTTTTCCAGGGCAATGCAGGAGGGAATTCTGAAAATTTTCATGGATGCGGGATTCTGTGTGACCAATCCGACATGTGGAGCCTGTCTCGGCATGAGCAACGGAGTGCTGGCAGAAGGTGAGGTTGCAGTTTCCACGACAAACAGAAATTTCAACGGGCGTATGGGAAAAGGCGGCATGGTGCATCTTGCAAGCCCTGCAACAGCAGCAGCTTCAGCCATTAAAGGGGAAATTTCAAATTCAGATCTTTTTTGCAGATAAGGAAAAAAATCATGAAAAACTTCAATGGAAGTATATTATTTCTTGATCGTTCAGATATCAACACAGATGAAATCATTCCGGCAAAATATCTTACAGAGATTGATAAACAGGCCTTAAAACCTCATCTGCTGGAGGATCTGAAGCTTGAAGGCTTTGATCCTGAAAAGGATATTGCAGGAAAATCCATTATTGTGACGCGCAGCAATTTCGGATGCGGCTCTTCAAGGGAACATGCTCCATGGGCACTTGAGGTAAACGAAATCAAGGTTGTGATCGCATCCGGGTTTGCAAGAATTTTCAGGCAGAACATGTTCAACTGCGGCATGCTTGCCATTGAACTTGACGATGATGCCATTGAAACCGTATTTAACAGGTTTTCAGGCACAGACGCCCATGGGGAAGTGGATATTGAGGCAGGCCATATCATCATAAGTGCAGGTGAAAAAACAGAACAGATCGGGTTTCAGATTTCAGAATTTGACAAAGCCCTTGTCAGGGCAGGAGGCTGGGTGGAATATGCTGATATGAGATACTGATCCGGGCCTGGTTCAGAACAGGCCGGAAGTTTCTTTTTTCAGCCGGTTTATTATCTCAGGAAGATCAATTGTAAAATCCTGGGTGCCTGCGCTGATTTCCACCTTTTTTGCCAGTGCGGCAGGTTTGTCAAGCCCAAGGTTTAAAAGGCTTCCCTTGATTGAATGTGCATATTCGCTGACCTGCTGATAGTTCTGCTGTTCAAGTGCGGACGATATTTTTTTAAAATTTTCCGCAAGGGTTTGGGATGCTGCTTTAAGGATCTGTTCTGCCTGATCTTCTTCCAGCTCAAAATTTGTGCGCAGATGTTTTTTTACCCTGTCTGTGATATTTATGAGGGTATCAGAATGTTCTGCTTCTGACCCCTTATAGGCACACTCTTTGCTGATTTTTATCAATGATCTGCCTGCAAGCTCGGCAATGACCTGTCTGATTTTTTCAAATTTGAACGGTTTGGTGATATAATCATCCATGCCGGCTTTAAGGCATTTTTCCCTGTCTCCGCCCATGGCATTGGCAGTCATGGCAACTATGGGAACATGTTTTCCATGCAGGCGGTTTTCAAGGCTGCGGACAAGCCCGGGATCAAGGTTTTCTGCTGTGGGCAGTCCCTGTTCAATCTTCCGTATGATGCGGCAGGCTGACAGTCCGTCCATTTCAGGCATCTGGATATCCATGAAGATTATGTCAAAATCATTTTTTGCCAGTGCCTTAAGCCCTGCAATGCCGTTTTCAGCTTCTGAAATCCTGTGTCTGTCCTTTGCCAGTATCATTGTCGCAAGTTCCCGGTTGATGGAATTATCTTCCACAAGCAGTACGGCAAGATTCTGAATACACTTTGTAAGATCAGTATTCTCAGTATTATCATCAGGTTTTTCACCAATGCCCAGGGGCAGGACAAAACTGAAACAGCTTCCCTTGCCCACAGTGCTTTCAAGTTTTATGGAACCATGGAACAGATGAACAAGCTGGCTGCTTATGGCAAGGCCCAGGCCTGTTCCTCCGAATTTTCTTGCAATGGATGCATCTGCCTGCTGAAAACCTGAAAAAATCATTTTCTGCTGGTCAGGGTGTATTCCCATGCCGGTATCAGAGACAGTGAACAGAATATCGGCTTTTTCAGGCAGACCGGTCTGTCTGTCTGCCATGGCTGCATTAACAGTAATTTTTCCGCTGTCTGTAAACTTGATAGCATTTCCTATGAGGTTGAAAAGAATCTGTTTTATTCTGAATGCGTCTCCTGTCAGCCATTTCGGCGGTTCAGGCTCTGCAAGGCCGACTTCAAGCTTAAGACCCTTGTTCTGCGCCAGTGGATTCATTGCGGAAAATACTGCATCAAAAAGGCTGGTTATGGAAAAGGTGTCATGCTGGATTTCGAGTTTGCCAGCCTCAATTTTTGAAAAATCAAGTATATCATTGAGCAGCCCCAGCAGATGTTCTGAGGAATTGCGTATGGTTTCAAGAAGGGAACGCTGTTTTTCAGTGAGCTTTGTTTCAAGCACAAGCTGATTCATGCCTATTATGGCATTCATGGGAGTTCTGATTTCGTGGCTCATATTTGCCAGAAACAGCGATTTTGCCCGGTTTGCAGCCTGTGCCCGTTTTTTCTCTTCTTCAATATGCCTGGTTTTGTCTTTTATGATTTCTTTCAGGTTTTCCTGATGAGCTTTCAGTTCTTTTTCAAGTTTCTGCCTCTGCTCAATTTCCTGCATCAGTGTTTCATTTATCTGTTTTAAGGAACGTGTTCTTTCATGTACCTTCTGTTTGAGCCTGTAATTGAAGAACCAGAGAATCCCAAGGCCAAGGAATCCTGCCAGGATTATACTTACTGTGAATACAATGGCAGTGCTGGTCCATATGATTTTTCTGTCCTTGTCTGGATTAAAAATGAAATCAGCATCAAAATGGGGAGAATCTGCCATGCCAAGTGCAAAATAGATATCAGCCATGTGCTGCCACCTGCCGGGATTCATGTGCCCTATCTGGATCAGGTCAGGCAGGATCAGCTTTTTCATGGCCTTTGCTTCAAACATGAGCTGATCATATGTTTTGCGGGCATGGTATTTTTTTATCAGAAATTCAATTGTTTCTGAAGGATGCTTCATGGCATAATTCCATCCCTTGAGGGATGCACTGCGAAAAGCCTTTACCATTGACAGGTGTTTTTTTATGGTTTTTTCAGAGGTGAAAAGACAGTCCCCATAAAAGTCAATTCCATATGATCTGGGGCTTATACAGACAAAGTCAATTTTTTTTTGTTGCAGCAGATAGGGCTCATTGGTGGAATATGCAAAAAATACATCGGTTTTTCCTGAAATAAGATCATTGATATCAGAACTGACCTGAATATATTTTATCATGTCCATTCTGACACCTTCATTTTTAAACATGGCAGTGAATTCAGCAGCTTCATCTCCTTTGAGCATCATGACCCTTTTTCCTGCCATGTCATGGGGCGAGGTAATGCGGGAGTCTTTTTTGGCAAGCAGTATGCTTGCAGAGTGCTGGAAAATCACTGCAAGGGCCACCAGGGGCTGCCCCTTGAGCCTGTGCAGGAGAAGGTCTCCTCTTGTGACACCAAAATCCGCCCTGCCTGAAAGAACTTCATGCACAGGGGCCTGGCCTGGTTTCCATTCATTTATCGTGACATCAAGACCCTCAGACCTGTAATATCCTTTTTCCAGGGCAGTATAATATCCTGCAAACTGGAACTGGGTAACCCATGGCAGCTGAAGGGTTACAGGTATGGGGTTTTTCAGGTTTGAGGCACCTGCATTCAAGATTCCGGCAAGCCAGATCAGCGCAGTCAGAACTGCCAGAATGACGAGTGGCAAACCTGAAGGCCTGCGCATGGGTATTATATGGGGAAATTCAGGCTGATTCATCTGCAAGTTTGTGTTTCAGTTTAATGAATGTTTCTTCAAGTGCAATAAAAGTATCCACCAGGTCAGGGTCAAAATGTTTTTCCCTGCCTTCCAGTATGATCTGTTTTGCCTTTTCATGGGAAAAAGCTTTTTTGTAAACCCTGTGAGTTGTAAGGGCGTCGTATACATCGGCAAGAGCCATTATCCTTGCGGCAACCGGGATACCGGTTCCTGACAGTCCTGCAGGATAACCTGTGCCATCCCATTTTTCATGGTGATACATTGTAAGTTCAAATGCAATGCGAAGGCCTGGAGACCCGGTCTTAAGATAAATATCACTGATCAGATCCCCGCCTATTCTTGCATGATCCTTCATGATTTCAAATTCTTCATGGGTAAGGCGTCCAGGCTTTGTCAGTATCCTGTCACTGATACCTACCTTGCCTATGTCATGCAGGGGACTTACCCTTGATATTTCTGTGGCCACCTGTTTTGTAACTCCTTTTTCAGGATAATGGCGGGCAAGATACATTCCTGTTTCAAGGGTGTACTGCTGAACCCGCTCAAGATGAAGTCCTGTTTCAGGGCTTCTGTAATCTGACAGTTTTGCCATGGAAAATATAAGCTCATCCTGGGTTTCAAGCCTTAAAAGCTGCTGTCCTCCCCTGATTCTCAAAAGCAGTTCCCGCGGCAGCACAGGCTTGGAAAGAAAATCATCAGCTCCTGCTTCCAGGGCCCTGATAACAGCTTTTTTATCATCAAGAACAGTTACAACAATGATATACAGATATCTGACCTGCTGGCGCCGCAGTGCTCTAACCAGCTCATATCCGTCCATTCCCGGCATTCTGACATCGGTTACAATAATATGGATTTCAGGGCTGTTTCTGCATATTTCAAGGGCTTCACTGCCGTTTGAAGCTTCAACAACCCTGTAACATTCCTTTTCAAGAATGGTTTTTAAGAGAAACCTCTGGTCTGCAGAATCCTCAACAACCAGAATTTTTTCACATGCCATTGGTTTGAAGGGAATCTGGTCTGAGCCTGCATGTTCTGAAGTATCTGCATAATAACCAAGTTCCTGAAAAAAATTTTTGTCCATATTCAGTACATGTTTTTTGAGCCAGTCGACCAGAAATCCCACAAGTGCCGGCTTCAGAGTTGTATTGCCAAGCCTGAACGCATTGACAAATCCTGCAATTTTGTCAGAAAAGCTTTTATGGGCAGCTTTGTGTTGCTGGAATTGCGGATGTATCTTTAGCAGATCCTCTTCCATTGCAAAATGATTTTCCGCATAATCAAGCAGGCTGGTTAAAACTTTTTCAGTCATATCGATGGAGCCTTTGCCGCCAGTCTGTACAATGAGCTCATTGATAAGGGAAAATAATTTTCTGTGCTGGCGGTCAATAAGATTGATACCTACTCTGAAGGCTTCATGCCATTGTAATAATTCCATATATTAAATACCGTTTTATGCCCGTACCGGGGTTGTTATGATGGATTATACAAGATACAACTGGTCAAGGTTCTTGAACATTTTCTTGCGTGTTGTTTCAAATTCTTCCACTTTTGCCTGAATTTGTCCTGTTTCATTTTTTTCAAACAATTCAATTATATCATGCAGGATTGCATGGACTGCCTTGTGGTTGCCTGCAAGCTCGGAAAAAACAGGGCTTTTTTTCAGGTGGTCGTCAGCTTTATCCATCCACTGGCCGAATTCGCAATGGTGGTGATCAGGCACCTCTTCTGCCTTTAATTGCCTTATACCTTCAATGGCTGATGTCAGGCGCAGTTTCCAGTTGAAATGCGCAGCTTTTATCTCTCCTATATCAAAATATTCAGGCCTGAAGGTGAACTGGTTTACAAGTTTGCCAAGCTCAATTGTATCAGACTGCATCTCACAGGCAAGCTCGGTTATATTAAGGCTGTTGACAGCCACTTCATCTGCCTGGGATCTTAAATTGGAAATTTCCTTTGTAACTTCTGAGTTTGCAGTTGAAGCCTGGGCAATATTTTCATTTACCTCTTCTATTCCTGAAGATGCCTGGTTGATATTGGTGGAAATCTCACCTGTGGCTGCTGCCTGTTCCTGAACAGCAGCCGCCATTGTGGCAACTATATCACTGGTATCATTTATGGTGCCTGTGATGGTATTGATTTCTTCAATTGTTCTGCGCGTTGATGCCTGAACATCTTCAATCTGTTTTTTTATCTCCTGGGTGGCATTTGAAGTCTGGCCTGCAAGATCCTTGATTTCGTTTGCAACCACGGCAAAACCCTTGCCTGCTTCTCCTGCCCTTGCAGCTTCTATGGTTGCATTAAGAGCCAGAAGATTGGTCTGCTCTGCAATGGAATTAATGGTTTCAGTGACCTTGCTTATGAGTTCGGCTGCCTTGCCAAGTTCCTGAACACTTCTGGTGGCCTGCTCTGACTGTTGAACTGAGACTTCTGTGATCTCCTTTGCTTTCTGGGCATTGGCTGAGATTTCATTTATGGTTGAACTCATTTCCTCGGCTGCTGCAGCCACCATGGTAACATTGGTTGCAGTCAGCTCGGAAGCTGATGCAATGGCAGACATGTTTGCGCTCATTTCTTCTGCTGCCGCTGCAACGCTGTTGCAGTTTCCAGCCATATCCTGTGCCGAGTGAAGGGATCTTTCAGATATTTCATTCAAAAGCGAGGTGGCAGTATTGATAGTTGAAGATGAGGCTCTGACCTTTGACAGCATAAGGTCGAGATGCTGGGCAAGTTTGTTTGATGCTGCACCAACCCATCCGATTTCATCCTTTGTTGTAACCATGGCCCTTGCCGTGATATCGCCCTTTGCCAGAATTTCAGTGGTTTTGACAAGTGAATTCAGGTTTTTCAGCATTCTGAGGAAAATCATAAAAGTTGCGCCGAAAACCAGAACAATAATTATATATCCGCTGACCATGGCAATGATCAGCTGTTTATGGGCATTGGTCATCTGGCGCTCAGCTTTGGCTTCTATCTGTTCAATGCCCTGCTCTATGGTTGCAAGTGCCTTGAAGGCTGGTCCGTCATTGATTTTAACCATTTTGTCAATTTCATTGGATGTTTTGCCCTCTTTATGCATTCGTACCGATACTGCAATGGCGGCGATGTACTGCTGAGCTGTATTGGAAATGGTTTTAAGTGCATCCTTATCCTGCCTGCGTATGAGAAAATGATCCAGCCGGTTCATTGCCTTTGTCAGTTTGATTCTGTTCTGCTCGAACCTGTCCAGATATTTCTGAGACCCCCTGAGCACATGATTTTTAAAATTATGTATGAAACCTCCGTATCCGAACTGGGACTGGATCACCTGTACCAGACGCTGGTTTCTTGCAGCAGCTTTTACATTCAACATTGAATCCTGCATGAGGAAAGCTGCCCGGAACTGAATGGCCCCGATTATGCAGAATGCTGTAATTGTAATGATAATCATCAGCATAAGCTTTTTAAAAATCGTCATTGTCGCCTCCTTTGTGTTTTTTATAATTTGTCGTAATATAATGTCTGTTCGGGAATCTGATAAAATATTTTACGAATATAACACGATATCCTGAAAAAAACTATATATAATGAAGCTCTTTGAAAATACGTGCAAGCTTGTCTCGGTCAACCGGTTTCACAAGGCAGGATTCATATCCCGGATTAAGCATGTCCTCAGGTATTACAGGCTGATCCTGGGTTGCCATCAGTATGATTTTTGCCATGTCCTGATCCTGAATATTTCTTGAACGCTCCCATTTGCGTATCTTTTCCAATACTATGCTGCCGTCAAGATCGGGCATGGATATATCCAGGAAAATCGCGTTATAGGGGTCGTTTTCACTATGCGCCCTTACAAAGGCGTTCAGAGCTTCAAGCCCGTTGATCGCAAGATCGCATTCCCCATACTGGGACAGAATCCTGCTTGAAATTTTTCTTGAATTGAATTCATCGTCAACAACAAGGAATTTCATGAAAAGATTTTTTACAGAGTATTTTAAAATAAATCTGGCAAGCTCCCTGCAGACATGCTCAAGTTCTTTTATCCTGTTTTCAATCATTATAATGTCATTGGTATCAAGGGCTCTTTCAAGGGAAAATGCAGCATCCATAAATGTTTCGCAGGAAAACGGCTTTACAGCATCCCGGAAATCTGAAAGCAGAGTTCTTGCTTCTGTCAAATTGTCCGACTCAATGGCCTTACGTATATTTTGCAGCATGGTTTCATGTGAATTGTAGAAATCGTCAAATAATTCCCTTACCAGGCTTTTATCACCACCCATTGTTCTGATCAGTTCATCCAGATCAATGATGTTGCCTGAAAAGGTTTCTGGCCTGTCATGTTTCAGACTGGCAGAATAACATGCAATAATGGTCTCTTCAAGTGACCTGCTTTTTATCGGTTTGGTTATGTAATCATCCATGCCGGAGGCCAGAAATCTTTCCCTGTCACCTTTCATGGCATTGGCAGTCAATGCTATGATCGGAATATGATGGCCCTCACCCATGTCTCTTTCTAATTTTCTTATTGCCCTTGCTGCTTCAAGTCCGTCCATTACAGGCATCTGCCCATCCATCAGTATAAGATCAAAATTATTCTGCCTGAAGGCTTTTACTGCCTCTTTGCCGTTTTGAACTATTGTAATTGAATGCCCCATTTTTTCTATCATTCTTGAGGCAACTTTCTGGTTCATCAGATTGTCCTCTGCAAGAAGGATATTAAGGGGCCTTGAAATGGTTTCATTGACTGCTGCAGGTTCTTCAATTCCGAAACGCGTTGCAGTTTCTGCTTTGTCAGTTTCAAGATTATAAACTTCCTTAAGGCATTCAAGGACATGACATCTGTATACAGGCTTTGCGATCTGGGCTGAAAAACCGAGTGATGCAAGGGTTGTCCTGTCAAGATGCTTTCCTGTGTAGGCCATAAGTATCAGGTGCAGTTTTCTGAACCTGTCGTCTTCTGTCAGAAGTCCTGCAAATTCTTTTCCATTGGTGCCTGGCATTTCCATGTCAATGAAAATTGTATCAAAGGGTTTGCCCCTATGCAGCTCATCAATGAGTTTTTCCATTGCCATGGTGGTGTTCTGTGCACTGTCAACCCTGCATCCAAGCGCGGAAAGATGCAGGTTCATCACTTTCCTGCATGAATCTGTATCATCCACAACAAGGCATTTGAGGCTCTTGATCGCATCAGGAATTTCAGGCTGTTTTGCTTCTACGCCGGTCTGTTTTTCAAAACAGGCAGTAAACCAGAAGTTTGAGCCTTCGCCGAGTCTGCTTTTTACTCCTATTTCTCCTCCCATTAATTCGGCAAGCTGTTTGGAGATGGTCAGTCCCAGGCCTGTTCCCCCGTATTTTCTGGTGGTGGATGTATCAACCTGAGAAAATGATTTGAAAAGTCTTCCAAGCTGTTCTTCTGGGATACCTATACCGGTATCAATAACCTCAAATCTCAGGGTTACTTTGTCGGTTGTTTCCTCCACAAGGGAAACCCTCAGAAGAACTTCACCCCTTTCAACGAATTTGATGGCATTTCCTGAAAGATTCATAATAATCTGGCGCAGCCTTGTGGGATCTCCTTTAAGAAAGCCAGGCACATTTTCTTCTATCAGGCAGATGTACTCGATGTTTTTTTCCTGTGCCTTTGTCGCCATGATCTGGCTTATATCATGCAGGGTGCGGCCAAGATCAATATCAATTATCTCAAGCTCCATTTTACCGGCTTCTATTTTGGAAAAATCAAGAATATCATTTATTATTTTAAGCAAAGCTTCTGCACTCTGGCGTATGGATTCTGCATAATCTCTTTGTTCCTTTGTAAGTTCCGTATCAAGCAGCAGGTCTGTCATGCCGAGAACTCCGTTCATGGGAGTTCTTATCTCATGGCTCATATTGGCCAGAAAGGTGCTTTTTGCAATATTGGCGGCTTCTGCTTCCTCTTTTGCCCTTTTTAAGTACATGGTCTGTTTTTCTATCTGGTTTTCAAGATATTTTTTTGAAACCTGACTTTGAAGATGAACACGGATTCTTGCCACCAGAAGCTCGCGGATAAAAGGCTTTGCAATAAAATCACTGGCTCCTGCCTTGAATATGAGTGATTCTGTGGACTGGTTTGCCTGGGAAGTCAGAAAAATAACAGGAATGGACTTGAGACGCTGGTTGGCTTTTATGCTTCTGCACAACTGCTCTCCGTTCATGTTTGGCATGTTAAGATCTGTGAGTACAATATCTACCTCAGGTGCATCTGCTTCTGTAAGAAAATTAAGGGCTTTTTCTCCGTCATTGGCTGTGTAGACCCTGATTCCTTCTGATTCAAGGGCCTTGCGAACGTTTGTTCTTATGAACCCTGAGTCATCCACAATCAAAATGGCAGGTGTTTGAGCAGTTTCCAATATTTTACCCCATAAAAATATCTGTGAAAAAAAGATAATGCTCAATAATTTTAGAATATATAATATATACACTTCAATATGTTTCAGCACAAGTCATATCCAAAATATGCAGCAATCGGTATCATGTATCAGTTTATGGTTGACTTTCAGCAGTTGAACCAACTATAGATAATGACTGTGATTTGACAAATTTAATTTTGGAGATAACAGGATGAAAATACTTAAGATAGATCATCTGGGAATCGCGGTTTCCAGTATTGATGACAGGAAAAATTTCTGGACAGATGTTCTGGGCCTGAGTCTTGAGGGAAAGGAAACCATTGACGCCCAGAAGGTGACAACTGCATTTCTGCCGGTTGGCGAAAGCGAGGTCGAGCTTCTTGAGTCCACTTCAGACGATGGGCCTGTGGCAAAATATATTGAAAAAAGAGGCGAAGGCATTCAGCATGTTGCGTTCAGGGTGGAAAATATTGAACAGGCCCTGGCAGAGCTTAAGGAAAAGGGAATAAAGCTCATAGACCAGACTCCCAGGACAGGGGCAGGAGGGGCGAAGATCGCCTTTCTGCATCCCAAGGCCACAGCAGGTGTGCTTGTGGAATTATGTGAAAGATAATTTTAATCTGAAAAAAATTAGACCGGAGGATAACCATGTCTCAAATGTCTGATCTGAGTAAATGGGAAGAACTTGCCACAAAACAGCTAAGGGGCAGGCCCCTTGAATCCCTGATAAAAAAGACCCCGGAAGGGATTGACATAAAACCCCTGTACACGGCAAAAGATCTTGAAAAAGTTGAATTCATTGATAATCTGCCCGGCTTTTCACCTTATGTAAGAGGTCCCATGGCAACCATGTATGCAGGCAGGCCCTGGACAATACGCCAGTATGCAGGTTTTTCAACTGCCAGGGAATCCAATGCATTTTACCGCAAAAATCTTGCTGCAGGCCAGAAGGGCCTGTCAGTAGCCTTTGACCTTGCCACACACAGGGGATATGATTCTGATCATCCCAGGGTTGCGGGCGATGTGGGCAAGGCAGGAGTTGCCATTGATTCGGTTGAGGACATGAAAATTCTGTTTGACCAGATCCCTCTGGATCAGATGTCGGTTTCCATGACCATGAACGGAGCTGTGCTGCCCATTCTTGCAGGATATATTGTTGCAGCAGAAGAACAGGGCGTAAAGCATGAACAGCTCATGGGAACAATTCAGAACGATATTTTAAAGGAATACCTTACCCGCAATACCTATATTTATCCTCCTGAGCCCTCCATGCGGATAATTTCCGATATAATTGCATTCTGTTCTGATCATATGCCAAAATTCAATACAATAAGCATAAGCGGATACCATATAATGGAAGCAGGAGCAGATTCTGTGCTTCAGACTGCATTTACCCTGGCAGACGGCCTGGAATATGTAAGAGCAGCCCTGGCAACCGGCCTTGACATTGACAAGTTCGCTCCCAGGCTTTCTTTTTTCTTTGGAATAGGTATGAATTTTTTCATGGATATTGCCATGCTCAGAGCTGCAAGGTTTCTGTGGGCAGAGCTCATGAGCCAGTTCAATCCGAAAAATCCAAAATCCAGCATGCTGCGGACCCATTGCCAGACTTCCGGCTGGAGCCTTACCCAGCAGGATCCATATAATAATATCATCAGAACAACCCTTGAATGCCTGTCTGCTGTGCTTGGCGGAACCCAGAGCCTTCACACCAATTCCTTTGACGAGGCAGTGGGCCTTCCAACTGAGCTGTCTGCGCGGATTTCAAGAAACACCCAGATACTTGTGCAGGAGGAAACCCATATATGTGATGTGGTCGATCCCCTTGGAGGTTCATATTATATTGAGACCCTGACCCAGAATATCATTGATGAAGTAAGAAAGATTCTAAAGGAAATAGAGGATCTTGGCGGAATGGCAAAGGCCATTGAATCAGGCATGCCCAAGATGAGGATAGAAGAGGTTGCTGCCCGCCGTCAGGCAAGGATAGATCAGGGAAAAGACGTGATCGTGGGTGTGAACAAATATCAGATTGAAGATGAAACCCCGATCCCTGTAAGGGAAGTGTCTGAAGAGGTCAGGGACGAGCAGATAGCAAGGCTGAACCAGATAAAAAAACAGAGGGATAATGATGCTGTTAAAAAGGCTCTGGATAATATAACAAAGGCCTGTGAATCAGGAGAAAACCTGCTTGCAGCCTGCCTGCCTGCCGTGCGCGCCAGGGCAACTGTGGGAGAGATAAGTGATGCCATGGAAAAGGTGTTTACAAGGTTTGTTGCCACAACCCAGTGCATTTCAGGGGTGTATGCAGCGGAAAGCTCGGATTCGGAAATAATTGAGTCATTGAGAAAGCGCACTGCTGATTTTGAAAGAAAAACCGGGCGCAGGCCAAGGATTTTATTGTCCAAGATGGGTCAGGACGGCCATGACAGAGGGGTCAAGGTCATTGCAACAGCATATGCTGATTTTGGTTTTGATGTGGATCTTGGTCCCATGTTCCAGACTCCTGAGGAAGCAGCCAGAATGGCAGTGGAAAATGATGTCCATGTGATAGGAGTATCAAGCCTTGCAGCCGGCCATAAAACTTTGGTTCCAAAGGTGATTGAGGAGTTGAAAAAACAGGGAGCTTCTGATATTAAGGTCGTGGTCGGCGGGATTATTCCGCCGGGTGATTATGAATTTTTGAAACAGGCAGGAGCAGCTGAGATTTTCGGCCCGGGAACCATAGTTACGGATTCTGCAAACAGGACTTTGAACATCATAGGTGCATAAAGGTTATGATCCAGCAGCCAGACCCTGATATATATGTACAGGGTATCTTGGAAGGCAACCGCAGGATGATTGCCAAGACAATCACCTTGATGGAGAGCAGTCTTGCCTCTCACCAGCAGGCTGCTTTTGCCATAATGGAAAAAATTCTGCCCCGTACAGGCAACAGCATACGCCTTGGCATAACCGGAGTCCCCGGGGTTGGCAAAAGTACATTCATTGAAAATCTTGGAGTTTTTCTTGCTGATAAAGGCCACAGGGTGGCTGTTCTCGCGGTTGACCCCACAAGCCGCCGCAGCGGCGGCTCCATCATGGGAGACAAGACAAGAATGGAAAAGCTGTCTGCCCATGAAAATGCTTTTATAAGGCCGTCTCCTGCCGGAGAAACCCTGGGCGGGGTTGCGGCCAAAACCCGTGAAATCATGCTTGTATGCGAGGCAGCAGGATTTGATGTGATTCTTGTGGAAACTGTGGGAGTGGGGCAGTCCGAGACAAGCGTGGCTTCAATGGTTGATTTTTTCCTTGTTCTCATGATTGCCGGAGCCGGAGATGAACTTCAGGGCATTAAAAAAGGAGTTCTGGAACTTGCTGATGCCATTGCCATAAACAAGGCAGACGGCAGCAATATTGAAGCTGTTGAAAGGGCAAGGCTTGACCTTGAAACTGCCATGCATTTTATCCGGCCTGAATCACCCACCTGGACTACTCCTGTTTTGACCTGTTCTTCCATTATGGAAGGAGGCACGCAAAATATATGGCAGACGGTTTTAAAGCACAACAGTCTGCTTAAGGCTTCAGGTGAATTTGAACAAAGACGCAGAAAACAGTCCCTTGAATGGATGTGGACCCTGGTTGAAGAAGGGCTTAAAAAACTTTTCACAGGCAATAAAAAAATCAATGAAACCATACCTGCGATTTCATATCAGGTGGAAAACGGGCAGATTTCGCCTTTTGCAGCAGCTGAAAAGCTTCTGTCATACCTGTAATGTAAAACCTGATATGAAATGCTTGAAACTTGAAAGGATATTTAAATGAAAATACATGAATATCAGGCAAAGGAATTGTTCAGAAAATACAATGTTCCTGTTCCTGAAGGCAAGGTGGCATTTTCAGTGGACGAGGCTGTGAAAGCTGCTGATACGCTGGGAGGCTGGCCTGTGGTTGTCAAGGCCCAGATTCATGCAGGAGGACGCGGCAAAGGCGGAGGTGTCAAACTTGCCTCTTCAATGGAAGAAGTTGAAAAACTTGCAGGCAGTATCCTTGGCATGACCCTTGTCACCCATCAGACAGGGCCTGAGGGAAAACTTGTGAAAAAACTTCTCATCGAGGCCGGCCAGAACATTGAAAAGGAGTTTTACTTAAGCCTTCTTGTTGACAGGGCAACCGCTTCCATCGTGATAATGGCAAGCAGGGAAGGCGGAATGGATATTGAAGAGGTTGCTGCAAAAACCCCGGAAAAGATTATCAGGGTTCATGTTGATCCTCTCATGGGTATTCAGGGATATCAGATCCGTCAGGTGGGATTTGGCCTCAAACTTTCCCCTGCTGCACTGAAATCCTTTTCAGGGCTTTTGTCAAATCTTTACAGGTTTTTTGTTTCCAATGACTGTTCGCTTGTGGAGATAAACCCTCTTATCCTTACTTCAGATGAAAAGATAATTGCCCTGGACGCCAAGGTGGATTTTGATTCAAACGCCCTTTTCAGGCACAGGGAACTTCTTGAACTGCGCGACCTTGACGAGGAAGACCCCCTTGAGGTTGAAGCTTCAAAGTATAATCTGAACTATATAAATCTTGATGGAAATGTCGGCAATATTGTGAATGGAGCCGGCCTTGCCATGGCCACAATGGATATTATCAAGAATGCAGGGGCCTCTCCTGCCAATTTCATGGATGTGGGAGGCGGGGCAAGTGCACAGCAGGTGGAAAACGCCTTCAGGATCATTCTGGCAGATGACAAGGTAAAAGCTGTTCTCATTAATATTTTTGGCGGGATTCTGCGCTGTGATATTTTTGCACAGGGCATAGTGGAAGCTGCAAAAAAGACAGGCATTACTATTCCCGTTGTTGTCAGAATGGAGGGCACCAATGTGGAACAGGGCAGAAAAATTTTACAGGAAGCAGGTCTTAATCTGACCAGTGCGGCTGATCTTGCCGATGCAGCCCTGAAAATTGCTGAGGCAGTGAATTAAGGAGATCTTGAAATGAGTATATTTGTCAATGCTGACACAAAGGTTGTTGTTCAGGGTATAACCGGCAATGAAGGCAGCTTCCATGCCAGGGCCTGTATTGAATATGGAACAAAGATTGTTGCAGGTGTAACTCCGGGCAAGGGCGGGCAGAAAATGGATGATGTGCCGGTTTTCAATACGGTAAAGGATGCAGTTGATGCAACCTCTGCCACAGCTTCCCTGATTTTTGTGCCCCCTCCTTTCGGGGCTGATGCAATAATGGAAGCTGCTGATGCAGGAGTAAGTCTGATTGTGGCCATTACAGAAGGAATTCCCATACTGGACATGGTCAGGGTTAAAAAATTTCTGGATTCCAGAAACTGCCGGCTCATCGGGCCCAATTGTCCTGGCATCATAACTCCGGGTGAGTGCAAGATAGGTATAATGCCGGGCAATATACACAAAAAGGGAAGCATAGGAGTTGTGTCCAGGTCAGGCACACTTACATATGAGGTGGTTGATCAGCTTACAAAGCTTGGCATGGGCCAGTCAACCTGCATAGGAATAGGCGGAGACCCTGTGAACGGGACAAATTTCATTGATGTGCTCAAGGCCTTTGAACAGGATGAGGAAACCACTGGTGTTGTCATGGTCGGCGAAATAGGCGGCAGTGCAGAGGAAGAGGCAGCAGTCTATATAAAACAGAACATGACCAAGCCTGTTGTAGGTTTCATAAGCGGGCTTACCGCTCCTCCGGGCAGGCGCATGGGCCATGCAGGCGCAATCATTTCAGGGTCAAGCGGTACAGGGGCGGCCAAGATTGCCGCTTTCAGGGAAAACGGAGTTCATGTCTGCGAAAATCTGGGCCGTATCGGCCTGATATGCAGGGATGTATTTAAATAACCGATAAGGAGGTCAAGTAAATTGGATAGTTATATTATTGAATCAAATAAGAAAAAAAAGAGCAGGCTTCCTGCAAGGCTTGATTTTGCCCAGAGCGGGACAGGCCTGATACTGGGACTGTTCATGTGGGTTCACATGATTCTTGTGGCCAGTATCATTCTTGGAAAAGGCTCTTTCAACTTTGTGGCAAAAATGATGGAGCTTGCCTTTCTGTCCGACACAGGGCATGGCTTTCCCGTTGCAGTGTTTTTTGCTGTTCTTGTTGTTTTCTCCCTTTTTATCATCCATGCAATGCTTGGAGTCAGAAAATTCCCCATCTCATGGAAACAGCACAGAATTATAAGGGATCAGATGCAGATGATGAATCACACTGACACAAATCTTTGGTATGTCCAGGTGGTGACAGGGTTTATCATGTTTTTTGCAGGTTCTGTCCATCTGTATATCCTGCTGACCCATCCTTCCATTGATCCCTATATTTCTGCGGACAGGGTTTTTTCTGCCAATATGTGGCCGCTTTACCTTATTCTGCTTGCATGCGTGGAGCTTCACGGCACCATTGGTCTTTACAGATTGTGCATGAAATGGGGATGGTTCGGAGGCAGGGATCCCAGACAGTCAAGAAAAAGACTCAAACAGATAAAGAACAGGGCAACAATTTTCTTTTTAAGCATTGGTGTTCTTGCGCTTCTGGTATTTATCGTGATCGGATTCAATCACAGAAATGCAGTGGGACAAAGATATGATACCGGTGCTGCAATATCTGAACAGGCTCAGGAGGCTGCTGCACCTCAGGCTCTTCAGGAAGAGAGCAGGCCTGTGGAAAATCAGGACATGGAACAGGCCGCACCTGCCGGACATTCTGAAGAAGCAACAGCACCTGAACCGCAGGCACCGGATGAAGAAGCATTGCCGGATCATCAATCAGAAGAGTTAATAAAAGAATAAGGGGTAACCTAAATGAAAATCATATATACAGATTCACTTGTTATCGGCGGCGGGCTCGCAGGGCTGAGAGTTGCAATTGCCGCCCGGCAGAGAGGTCTTGATACCATTGTCCTGTCTTTGATACCTGCCAAAAGGTCTCATTCCGCAGCAGCCCAGGGCGGCATGCAGGCAAGCCTTGGAGCATGTATCAAGGGTGAAGGGGATGATGAAGATGTCCATTTCGCAGATACGGTAAAGGGCAGCGACTGGGGCTGTGACCAGGATGTGGCAAGAATGTTTGTCAATACAGCTCCCAAGGCAATACGCCAGCTTGCAGCATGGGGCGTGCCATGGTCAAGGGTCAGGGGCGGTGACAGGGATGTTATCATCAACGGCAAGAAGGTGACCATAACGGAAAAACAGGAAGCCCACGGCCTTATCTCATCAAGGGATTTTGGCGGTACAAAGAAATGGAGGACCTGCTTTACCTCTGACGGTACAGGGCATACCATGCTCTATGCCATGGACAACAAGGCCATCCAGCTTGGAATTCCCGTGCATGAAAGAAAAGAAGCCATTGCGCTCATCCATGAGGATGGCGTCTGTTATGGCGCTGTTGTAAGGGATCTTATCACAGGCGAACTCATGGCATATATCGCCAAGGCAACAACCATTGCCACAGGCGGGTACGGCAGGATATACGCCATTTCCACCAATGCTGTCATTTCCGAAGGAATCGGAACCGCAATAGCGCTTGAAACCGGGATTGCAACCCTTGGCAATATGGAAGCTGTCCAGTTTCATCCCACTGCAATCGTTCCTGTGGGTATTCTGACAACCGAGGGCTGCCGCGGTGACGGCGGGCTTCTCCTGGACAAGGACGGCTACAGGTTCATGCCTGATTATGAACCTGATAAAAAGGAACTTGCCTCAAGAGACGTTGTTTCAAGAAGAATGACAGAGCACATGAGAAAGGGCAAGGGAGTGCCTTCCCGCTATGGAGATCATCTCTGGCTTGACATCACACTTCTGGGACGTGAGCATATTGAAAAGAACCTGAGGGAAGTCAAAGAAATATGTGAATACTTTCTTGGTATTGATCCTGTCAAGGAATATATCCCGGTACGTCCCACCCAGCATTATTCAATGGGCGGTATAAGAACAAAGGCCACAGGTGAAAGCCCAAGCCTCAAGGGCCTGTTTGCTGCAGGCGAGGCTGCATGCTGGGACCTGCACGGATTTAACCGCCTTGGAGGAAATTCAGTTGCAGAAACAGTTGTGGCAGGCATGATCATTGGTGAATATGTTGCTGATTATTGCGAGAACAATTCACTTAAGATCAGCACTTCAGCCATAAAACATTTCATGAAACGTGAAGAAAAGAAAATCACCGATCTTCTGGTCAGGGATTTTGGAGAAAATCCGTTCCAGCTCAAGGCTGAAATGCAGAAGATCATGATGGACAAGGTAGGTATTTTCAGAAACGGCAAAGATCTTGAACAGGCTGTTGAAGAACTCAAGGTACTGAATCAGCGGGCAAAGAGAATCGCCCTGAGAAACAGGATAAGCTCTTCCAATCCTGAGCTTGTGGAAGCGATCAGGGTTCCCAAGATGATAAAACTTGCCCAGTGCGTGGCCTATGGCGCAATGCTGAGAACAGAAAGCCGCGGCGCCCATGCCAGGGAGGATTACCCTGAGAGAAATGACAGGGACTGGCTGAAACGCACACTTACAACCTGGCAGGATGAATCCTCAGATTTGCCTGAAGTCACATATGAAGACCTTGATGTCATGAAGATGGAAATGCCTCCGGGTTCAAGGGGATATGGTGTTGACAATACAATTCATCATCCTGATACACCAAAACGGGAACAGGAAATAGAGGAAATCATGAAAAAGAATCCTGGTGCTGACAGGTATGAACTTCAGAATCTTTTGAATCCAATTGAAATTCCGGAAAAATTTAAAGGTAAAAACGAGCGTATAGGCAGGGGGTTTAAATAATGAGTGATCAGGGAAGAACCTTAAAATTTCATATTTTCAGATACAATCCCCAGAAAAAGGGAGACAAGCCCCGCATGGCAACCTATGAGGTTACAGAAGCCCCGGGCATGACAATATTCATTGCATTGAACGACATAAGAGAACACCAGGACCCGTCCCTTCAGTTTGATTTTGTGTGCAGGGCAGGGATCTGCGGATCATGTGCCATGGTTATAAACGGTCAGCCCACCCTTGCATGCAGGACTCTTACTTCAAAATACGAAACCGGGGAGATCACGCTTCTGCCCCTGCCCGGATTTGAGCTGATAGGCGATCTTTCCGTTAATACAGGTAAATTCATGAGAGCCATGTCAGAAAGGGTGGAATCCTGGATCCATGACAAATCAGCCGATGAAGTCAATTTTGACAGGCTTGAGGAACGCATGGACCCTGATGTGGCTGACGAGATTTATGAGCTTGAACGCTGCGTTGAATGCGGATGCTGTGTGTCTGCATGTGCCACAAAAAGAATGAGGCCTGATTTTCTGTCCGCAGTGGGATTCATGCGTCTTGCAAGGTTTGCAGTTGATCCCAGGGACAAGAGAACCGATGAGGAATTCTATGAGATCATAGGCGATGATGACGGTGTGTTCGGATGCATGACCCTTCTGGGGTGCGAGGATTACTGCCCCAAGGATCTGCCCCATCAGACCCAGATTGCCTATCTTAGAAGAAAAATGGCCATGGTAAGATAAGGGGAAGAAAATGAGTGAATTCAAATTTGAAACCATGTTTCCTCTGGGTGAGGACACAACCGGCTACAGGCTTCTGACAAAGGAACATGTAAGGGTAAAGGAGTTTGAGGGCAGAGAGGTTCTTATGGTGGAGCCCCAGGCGCTTACCCTGATCGCCCAGCAGGCTTTCAAGGATGTGGCCCATCTTTACCGCAGTGAACACCTTGAAAAGCTCCGTGCTGTTATTGATGATCCTGAAAGCAGCGACAATGACAGGTATATTGCCCTGGAACTTTTAAAAAATGCAGTAATTTCTGCAGAAAAGGTATATCCCATGTGCCAGGACACTGGAACTGCCATTATAATGGGTAAAAAGGGACAGCAGGTCTGGACATGGTCTGATGATGAAGAGGAATTGTCAAGGGGAGTGTTCAATGCATACACGCAGAATTATCTGAGATATTCCCAGAACGCCCCCCTTACCATGTACAAGGAAATGAATACAAAGACCAACCTGCCCGCACAGATTGATATTGCCGCGGTTCAGGGAGATGAATACAGGTTTTTATTCATGGCAAAGGGCGGAGGCTCTGCCAATAAAAGCATGGTATACCAGATGACCAAGGCTGTTCTTAATTCAGAAGAAACCCTGATCAGCTTTATGCTGGAAAAGATGAAAAGCCTTGGAACTGCTGCATGCCCTCCATATCATATTGCCTTTGTAATAGGCGGTACCTCTGTGGAGCTTAATCTCAAGGCTGTGAAACTTGCTTCAGCAAGATATCTTGATTCCCTGCCGGAAACAGGAAGTGAAACAGCCCATGCCTTCAGAGACAGGGAACTTGAAGACAAGGTATTGAAAAAATCACGGGATCTCGGGCTTGGCGCCCAGTTCGGTGGCAGGCATTTTGCCCTTGACATAAGGGTGATAAGACTGCCGCGACATGGGGCTTCATGCCCTGTGGGAATCGGAGTGTCATGTTCGGCTGACCGGCAGATAAAGGCAAAGATTACCCGCGAAGGGCTTTTTCTGGAACAGCTTGAGGAGAATCCAGGCGCATATCTTCCTGAAACCGAGCCTTCCATGAAAGAAGCTGTGCCGGTTGACCTTGACCGTCCCATGGACGAAATAAGGGCAGAGCTTTCAAAATATCCGGTTGCAACAAGGCTTTCTCTGACCGGTAAAATCATTGTGGCAAGGGATATTGCCCATGCCAAGTTCATGGAACGCTTTGAAGCAGGCAAGGGTCTGCCGGATTACCTGAAAAATCATATAATTTATTATGCAGGCCCTGCCAAGACACCGGATGGCCAGGCTTCAGGAGCATTCGGGCCCACCACGGCAGGAAGAATGGATCCCTATGTGCCTGTGTTCCAGGAACAGGGCGCTTCCATGATCATGCTTGCCAAGGGCAACAGAAGCCAGCAGGTGACAGATTCCTGTAAAAAATTCGGCGGATTCTATCTTGGTTCTCCAGGAGGCCCTGCTGCCAGGCTGGGCAGGGATTTCATCAAAAAGGTCGAGCTTGTGGAATATGAAGAGCTTGGAATGGAAGCCGTTTACATGATCACAGTTGAAAATTTTCCTGCATTCATTATTGTGGATGACAAGGGAAATGATTTTTATGCAGATCTTGTATAATCCGGTCTGATATTTCTGTAAAAAAAGGGCCTTTGCACAAAAAATGCAAAGGCCCTTTTTATATCCGGCCTACTGATTTTCAAAAGCTTTAATATATGATAATAAGACGTGTAAAATATTTGAAATTCAGAAGGGATCCTGCATGAAGGTAAATTTTCTTGGAAAAGATCTGAAAACTCCCACAGTGCTTGCTTCAGGAGTTTTAGGCAACAGCATGGACATCTTGAAAAGGGTGCATGAAAACGGGTGCGGCCTTGTTACCATGAAATCCATAGGCCCGGCACCAAGGGACGGTCATAACAACCCGACAGTGATTGACCTGGGAGAAGGGCTGATCAATGCAGTCGGCCTGCCCACACCCGGATACCTTAATATGGAAGAGGAATGGAAAGCTCTTGAACAGAGGGATTTTCCTTTGATCGCCAGTATTTATGGCGGCAGTGTGGCTGAGTTTGAAATGGTTGCGGAATTTGTGTCCTCAAAAAAGCCTGATTTTATTGAGATCAATATTTCATGCCCCAATTCGGAAAAACACGGAATGATATTCGGGGTGAACAAAAAAGCATCCCATGATGTTGTATCTGCGGTCAAAAGAGTGATTGATGTCCCGCTCATTGCAAAGCTCACGCCCCAGGCCCCTGATATAGTTGAAATCGCGCGGGCATGCGAGGATGCAGGCGCAGATGCCATCTGCGCCATAAATACCCTTGGCCCGGGCATGGTGATTGACATTGAATCGTCTAGACCTGTGCTTGCATTTAAAAAAGGCGGGTTGTCAGGGCCCATGATAAGGCCTGTTGCAGTGAGATGTGTTTTTGATATTTACAGGGCTGTATCAATTCCCGTCATAGGGCTTGGAGGCATTACCACAGGAAAGGATGCCATTGAGATGATGATGGCAGGCGCAAGCCTTGCAGGTATCGGAACCGGGGTGAGATACAGGGGCATTGATGTGTTTGAAAAAGTAACAAGGGAAATGGACGCCTGGCTTGAGGATCACAAAATGACCCTGGAACAGGTCAAAGGCGCTGCACACAGGGAAGACAGAAGATGAATCAGATTGCCGGCAAAAGACATATAATGCTCAGGGTTGATGAAAAACAGGTGGAAAATTTAAAATTTGCGACCCTGTTTTTCAACTGGTCCCTTGATTTTTCACCCGGTCAGTTCGTTATGCTGTGGATACCGGGGCTTGATGAAAAACCATATACCCTTTCTTTTCATTCACAGAAAAGATTCGGCATTACAATTGAAGCCAAGGGAAGGTTTTCAGAACAGGCAGTAAAGCTTGAAAAAGGCGATATTGTGGGCATAAGAGGGCCTTTTGGCAATGGGTTTGAAATACTGAAGCACGGTTCATGCGCTGTGGTTGCAGGAGGCTGCGGCATGGCTCCCCTTGCCACCCTTGTGGAACAGCTTGATAAGGATGTCTGTTTCATTAACGGTGCAAAATCAGAGGATTATATTCTTTATCCAGGCCGTTTTGAAAGGCAGCGGCTGATATGCACAGATGACGGCAGCCTCGGCCATAAGGGCCTTGTAACGGATCTTCTTTTTGAACAGTTTGAACAGGGCCAAAAATTTGACATGGTCTATGCCTGCGGCCCTGAGATAATGATGTATAATGTTTTCAGGCTTTGTGAACAATATGATGTCCCGTGCCAGGTAAGCCTGGAAAGGTATATGAGATGCGGGTTTGGAGTGTGCGGAGCCTGTATCTGCGGCTCCAGGCTTGTATGTGTTGACGGCCCCGTGTTCGGGTCTGAGCAGCTCCGGTCCATAAAGGATTTTAATAAAAAGGCTTTTTTAAAATCAGGCAGGGAAGTTGATCTGCCGCAGTATTTTGCATGGCGCAGCCTGTGATATGGATCATTATTCAGAACTTAAAGGATTATCAGCATGGATTATAAAGAAGAATTTATTGAGTTTCTTGTTCAGTGTGATGCCCTCAGATTCGGGCGTTTTGAACTGAAAAGCGGCAGAATCGCACCTTATTTCATCAATACCGGAATGTTTAACACAGGTGCAAGGATAAAAAAACTTGGAGAATTTTATGCAAAAGCTGTGAAAGAGCATTTTGCAGATAATTTTGACGGAATTTACGGGCCTGCCTACAAGGGCATTCCCCTTTGCATTTCTGCTGCACAGGCACTTGCTGACATGGGCATGGACAAGGGCTATGTGTTCAACCGCAAGGAAGCAAAGACCTATGCAGACAAAAGTCTTGTTGTGGGCATGGACACAGGCCCGGACAAGAAGCTGATTCTTGTTGATGATGTGATAACTTCGGGAAAAGCCATAAGAGAATCCCTGG
>CAYOYY010000044.1:0-25496 GCA_964408295.1 uncultured Desulfobacula sp.
TCTTCCCCTGCCAGAGGGTGGGCAGATGCAAACCCCTTGCGTGATGCCTGAACCTCATTGGTTTTGGGGTTGTATTTCATGGTGCATGAACCAAGGGGATACATGCCTGAATCAACACCGAAATTCCACTGGGAAAGCCTGGTATAGTGCCGTACCACGTCAAGTTCGGACAATTGGGGCAGATCAGGAGCATCACCCACAAGTTTTGCGTCAAGCTGTGCTGTTTCAACATCAGATTCAGGCAAAGACACGGCGCATCTGCCTTCACGGCTTTTGTCCCAGAGCAGGGGTTCATTGAAAACAAGGCCTTTTGTTCCCGGCTGTTTAATCATTTGCGCACCTCCTTTGCCAGAAGATCAATATCATTTTTTGAAACGGTTTCAGTCGCACAGAACAGGTAATGATCCTTTAATTCAGGATAAAAATCTTTCAGACTGATTCCTGCAAATATGCAGTGTTTTTTTATGATATCTTTTCTTTTCTTTTCAAAATCTGCCGGAGCCTTCAGGACAAATTCATTGAAAAACGGTGAATCAAAAACAGGTGTGAAACCTGATTTTTCAAGGGCCTGTCTGAGATATACTGCCTTGTCATGGTTCTGCTGGGCAATTTCTCTTATGCCGATTTTTCCCACAGTGGCAAGATAAATGGCAGCGGTCATTGCATTGAGACCATTGTTGGAGCATATATTGGAAGAAGCTTTTTCCCTTTTGATGTGCTGTTCTCTTGTGGCAAGGGTCAAAACATAGCCTTCTTCTCCGTTGGCATCCTGTGTTTTCCCTACATAACGGCCTGGCAGGTTTCTCATCTGTTTTTTTGTGGCTGCCATAAGACCCAGGCCGGGGCCCCCGAATGATCTGGCAATTCCAAGGCTCTGGCCTTCGCCTGCAACTATGTCAGCGCCTGAACTGCCAGGAGATTTTAAAAGTCCGTATGAGATTGCTTCGGTAAACGAGGTGATAAAAAGGATTTTTTTATCATGTGCAATTGTTCCAAATGCCTGAAGATCCTCAATATTGCCGAAAAAGTTCGGAGACTGGACTGCAATGCCTGCAATGTCATCCATTTTTTTCACAGCCTCTATATCGGTCAGGCCTTCCTTTGTATATGGAATTTCAACAATTTCATATCCGCTGGGACAGATATAGGTTTTTACAATCTCACGGTGTGCAGGGTGAACAAGGGAAGAAATCGCTATTTTTGAAGCTTTTCTGTTTTTTCTCAGGGCAATGAGAGCTGCTTCTGCCAGAGCTGTTCCACAGTCATAGTGGGAAGCTGTGGCAATATCCATTTCAAGCAGCCTGGTTATCATGGTCTGAAATTCATAGATTCCCTGAAGAGTTCCCTGGCTTACCTCAGGCTGATATGGAGTATATGCTGTCATGAATTCTGAACGGGATATGAGATATGGAATAATGGCCGGAATATAATGATCATAGCTTCCGGCTCCAATGAGGCATCTGCTTTTTTTTGAGGCATAGTTTGCAGATGCAAGCTCTTCCATATGCTCATCAAGCGCCCATTCTGAAAGACCCTTGGGGATGTTGATACCGTCCTTTGTTTTCAGATCATCCGGTATGCTGGCAAAAAGCCCGTCAAGGCTTGAAACTCCCGACACCTTGAGCATACTTTCAATATCTTCTTTGGTATGTGGAAGATAACGCATGATTCTCTTATCCTTTCAGCATCTCAAGATATGCTGCCTTGTCCATCAGACCGTCCATCTCAGAAGGATCTTCAGGTTTGATTTTTATGAGCCATCCGCCGGTGTAGCAGTCATTGTTGACAAGTTCAGGCTCATCTTCAAGAGCTTCGTTTATTTCAACCACTTCACCTGAAACAGGGATATAGATTTCTGAAACAGCCTTGACAGATTCAACACTGCCGAATTCATCTCCCTGGGAAAAGCTGTCGCCCACTTCAGGCATTTCAACAAAAACAACTTCCCCAAGCTGATCCTGGGCATAGTCATTGATTCCAATGGTGATGATATCGCCGTCCTGTCTTGCCCACTCATGATCCTTGGTGTATTTTACATCATCCGGTAAATTAAGTTCGTTAATTTCTTTCATGTCAGCCTCCTGTCATATGGTTAAATAAAATTGCTCAGTTTTTTTCTTGCAGTTCTGTCAGGACGTATATCCGTGACAATGGTTGCCCTGACAATGCGCCTGCCTTCTTCAAGTATAAGAGAAGTGCCTGGCTCAAGCTTTTTGTTGACCATTACAAATCCGCAGCTTATCCCCTTGATTTTGATGTCAGGGGGAAGGTCTTTTGAGGCGATGCTTAAGATTTTACCATCATGCCAGGTAATTCCCATGTCAGTGGCGCAGGTCAGAACCTTGCCGATTTCATTTCCAGATTCATCTTTTACCTTTGTTTTTTCACCGGCAGAAACCTTGCGCAGGGAATCTCCTGCAAAAGCATAGGTAAAAGAATCTTCAGGGCAGGGCAGAAGGGCATCTGCCCCAATGAATTTTTTGGTGAATGATTTTTTGTCATCAGCCCATGGAAGTGCAAAGTCCCATGGATGGTTGATGAATTTCCAATGCCCGATATCCTGATGGGACAAAGGAAGACAGGCTCCGGCTCTCAGTGAATCCCGGGCGCCAAGTCCGCAGGCAGTGATATTGAACTGTTTTCCCGCCTCAAGTATGTCAGTCCATAATTTTACAATTGCATCGGGCCCAAGAAAAATTTCAAATCCAAATTCACCTGTATAACCTGATCTGGAAAGCAGAATGGGTGTGCCGTCGGCAAGCCTGACTTCAGAATCGTTTTCAGGATGGCCCTTGAATGAAAAATAGGGCATGTTCTGAAAAACCTGATCAGGGTCTTTAATCAGCCGGGAAAGTATGCGTGCTGAATTGATTCCCTGGATATCCATTTTTGCAAGTTTTTCTGACATGTCTTTAATGTCTGCATCAAATTCCTGTTTATTTTCATCAAGATGCCTTGCAATTGTCTCTCCCATACCGGCATTGACGCATACCATAAAAGAAGTGTCAGTGAATTTGTAGACAATGGCATCGTCAATGCAGAACCCCTCTGCATCAAGAAAAGCCCCGTAAACGCATCTTCCCCTGGCAAGCGATGAAATATCCCTTGTAAAGCACAGGTTTAGAAGATCAAATGCATTTTCACCTTTTACATAAATGCAGGCCATGTGGCTGGTATCAAATATGCCTGCTGATTTCAGCACGCCAAGATGCTCATTTCTGACTCCGGTTTCATACCATAAAGGCATGTCAAAGCCGCCGAAATCCGCCATGTTGGCGCCGGCGTTCCTGTGCCATCCGTTAAGGGGAGTGGTTTTAAGACAGGTGGTCATAACAGATAGTCCTCATATTTTTGATGAATTAAAAAATATAGGGAACCTTTAAATTATAGGATTTATACACAACAAAGGTCTCAACCGAGCTTATGCCGTCAATCTTTGAGATTTCTTCGGTATAGAATTCAAGCAGGCCGAATCCTTTTTTAAACAGGATAAGAACCATAAGGTCATATCTTCCGGTTACAACACTTACGGAAATAACTCCCTTTAACTTGCTGATTTCCCTTCCTTTTTCAACAAGATTCATTTCAGAAAGCTTTATGCCTATGATAACGGTTCTGTGACCGGGCAAAGTTGCCGGATCAACAAGACCGCAGATCTCAAGCACGCCTTCCTCCTGGAGCCGGTTAACTCTTGAACGTACCGTGTTCTCTGTAATGGAAAGTTTGTCAGCAATCTTTTTAAAAGATTTCTTTCCCTGTTTTAATTCCCTGATAATATCAATATTGGTATCATCAATTTTCATAAGGTTCCCTCATTTTTAGCTAAAAATTTCAATGGAAAAATAAATTTAATTAAATTCTTATTGAAAAATATCTTACGATAATGATATTGTCAAATAATATTTGAATAAATTTATAAAAAAATCAATTTTTTTATAAAAATTAGTGCAATCACCTTAAATTGTGTGTAGAAAGTCGCAAAATATTCAAAGCCCGGATGCAAAACTGATTTATTTTAAAGGAGGTATGAAATATGGGTAAAAGGGTTGTGGTAATAGGGGCAGGTCCCGGAGGGTATGTAGCCGCTTTAAGAGCTGCTGACCTTGGGGCACAGGTCACGCTTGTGGAAAAGGAGAATCTGGGCGGCACATGCCTGAATCATGGGTGCATTCCGTCAAAGATCATGAATCATTGTGCTGATATTCTGATGCAGTTAAAGACAGCAAAGGAATTCGGCATAAACCTGGAAGGCAGTTTAAACCCTGATATGCAGGCTCTGATGAAAAAAAAGAATAAAATTTTGCAGATTCAGAGAAAGGGGATAGACAGCCTGCTGAATTCCAGGAACGTGGCAGTTGAGAAGGGCAGGGCAGTGATAAAGGGCCACGGCCTTGTGCAGATAATAATGGACAATGACCAGTCAAAACAGGTTGAATATGATAAACTGATCATTGCAGCCGGAACCTGCCCGCTGAATGTAAAGGCTTTTCCTTTTGATCATGAAAATATTTTATCCTCCAATGACATGCTCTGTCTTGAAAAAATTCCAGAATCCATTGTCATTGTGGGCGGAGGAGTCATAGGATGTGAATTTGCCTTTATATTTTCAGCCCTTGGTTCCCGCGTGACCATTGTTGAAGCCATGTCAAGGGTGCTGCCCCTTCCAATGGTTGACGAGGAATGCTCAAAACTGCTGTTAAAGGAAATGAAAAAGAAAAAGATCAAAGTGCTTTGCGATACAATTGTAAAATCAGCCCATCAGGGGCAGAATGGCCTTTCAGTTCATCTTGGCCTTTCTGAATTTACTGACAATCCAAAACCTTCTAAACTCAAGGCAGAGGTGATTGAGGCGGAAAAAATGGCTGTATGCATAGGAAGATCCTCTCTTGCAAAAGATCTTGGGCTTGAAAATATCGGCCTTGAAACTGATGAACAGGGCTGGATAAAAGTAGATGAAAGAATGCAGACAAAACTCAAGAATGTTTATGCCATAGGAGACATTCTCGGGCCTTCAAAGGCAATGCTTGCACATGTGGCATCACATGAAGGCATGGTTGCTGCTGCCAATGCCATGGGGATTGAAGAAACAATGAATTATGATGTAATTCCAGGGGCTGTTTTTACCATGCCTGAAATCGGCACTGTCGGGCTGAGTGAAAAAACAGCCATTGACAGGGGATACAATATAGAAACATTTTCCATGAATTTCAGATCCCTTGGAAAGGCCCATGCAACAGGAGAGCTTGCAGGATCAGCAAAAATGATTGTGGAAAAGAAATCAGGCAGGGTTCTTGGAGTACACATAACAGGATCCCGCGCCACCGACCTTATTGCAGAAGCCGGCCTTGCAATGCGCAATGAATTGACCGTCACACAGATTGCCCATACCATCCATGCTCACCCGACCTTTGGGGAAATAATGGGCGAACTTGCTTTAAAGGCATGCAAAACCCCTGTTCACGGATAAATCAGGGCCAGGCAGATGCCATGCACTCCATGACAGGCAGAAAATATTTCTGTTTCTACCTGTCATGGAAGTCCAACTCAGGATCATATCCTTCAGACCGAAGGATTATTATCCTGCTCATGAAAAACCCTTTGGCGATCCTGTTGCGCATTTTCCAATGCTTGGGCCCATAAAGCTTGTTGCGCTCATTTTTTTTACAACATCGCGGCTTTTGCATTCAGGGCATTCAATATCCCTGTCCTCTCCTGCAAAAACCAGTTTCTCAAAATTTTTTTTACATTTACGGCATTGATACTCAAAAATAGGCATTATTTCAGCTCCCTGTTTTTATTGATTTTTTTGCATTGTGCCAATTAAAATAATAATAATTCCTTTTTCACGTTTATCAACTGCTTGTTTTAATGCCTAGCTTATGTTAAGCAAAATTCATAGAAGATACTGATGAATTTTTACTTTATAAGGTGGTTGCTTTATGGACTCAAAAGTAAAAAAAGATATTCAGAAAATTATCTCTCCTTTGGATATAGAAATTAACGGATCTCGGCCCTGGGACATAAAAGTCAATAATCCTGATTTTTTTGAAAGAGTTTTGTCAGCAGGGTCAATCGGCCTTGGTGAATCCTATATGGATGGATGGTGGGATTGTGAGGCTCTGGACCAGTTTTTTACAAAAATTCTGCAGGCAAGGCTTGATAAAAAGGTAAAAATCAATCCCATGCTGGTGGCATGGGCCATAATAAAGGATAAATTTTTCAATCCCCAGCGCAGATCCAGAGCATATATCATAGGAAAAAAACATTATGATACTGGCAATCGTCTCTTTTCCCTGATGCTTGACAAGGGGATGAATTATGCCTGTGGTTTCTGGAAAAACGCCACAACTCTGGATGAAGCCCAGGAAGCAAAGCTTGACATGATATGCCGCAAGATAGGTCTTGAGCCGGGCATGAAAGTCCTTGATATCGGCTGCGGCTGGGGAGGATTTGCAAAATATGCAGCTAAGAAATACAAAGCAAGAGTGCATGGCATCACAGTGTCAAAGGAACAGATGCAATATGCAGAAAATTTCTGCAAAGGTCTGGATGTAAAATTTGAGCTCAAGGATTACCGCAGTCTTGATGAACGTTTTGACGCAATTGTGTCAATCGGCATGTTTGAACATGTGGGATATAAAAATTACAGAACATATTTCAAGGTTGTAAACAGATGTCTTAAACAGGACGGGCTTTTTCTTCTTCACACCATTGCAGGAAATTCTTCTGTAAAATCGACTGATCCTTGGATAAATAAATATATTTTCCCCAATTCAATGCTTCCTTCTGCAAAACAGATTGCACAGGCCGTGGAAGGGCTGTTTGTCATGGAAGACTGGCACAGCTTTGGTCAGTATTATGACAAAACCCTTATGGAATGGTATGGCAATTTTGTTAAAAACTGGGATAAGCTCAAGGATATATATGATGAAAGATTTTTCAGGATGTGGACATATTATCTGCTTTCATGCGCAGCAAGCTTTCGGTCACGAAGAAATCAGCTGTGGCAGATAGTATTCTCAAAGGAAGGAATCAGAGGGGAACTGGCATACAGGGAGCAGTTCCCCATCGGGTAGAAATTTTAAATAAAAAGAGAAACCTTGCTGGTTGCAGCCTCCTGAAGGAATTTTGCAACTCCTCCAAGGATCATGCCGGGATAATCTATCATTTCTTCTTTTTTAAATCCCATAAGGTCCATGGACATTTCGCAGATGACAATTTCAACCCCTGAATCTGCTGAAATTTTCATGAGATCCTCCAGTGACATTATTCCTTTTTTCTTCATCAGACCTTTCATCATGGCAGTGCCCATGCCTGCCATGTGCATCTTTGAAAGGGCAAGCTTTGAAGCGCCTTTTGGAAGCATCTTGCCGAACATTGCGCTCATAAGATCCTGTTTTCTGATTTTTTTGTCACGATCCCTTAGAACTGAAGTGCCCCAGAAAGTAAAGAACATGACAACCTTTTCATACATTGCAGCAGCACCCGTGGCAATAATAAAAGCTGCCAGCATCTTGTCAAGATCGCCGCTGAAGACAATCATGGAAAGTTTGTCTTCAGGCTGGTTGTTTTCAAGTTGTTTTATTCTGTTTTCAAGTTGTTTTATTCTGTCTTCCATGTCACTCATATTATTCAGTCTCTTTCTATCTGTTGAAATAAATTTATAATGGCTGATACATAAACAAAAATATCAGTCAGAAAACCAGTTGCTTGTCAGATTCCAGGATAAGCATGTTCAAGGTGGTGCCTGTTGCAAGTTCTGCACCCTCAATGAAATCTGATAATCCCATGTTTCTTTCCTCAATACAGGGTTTGCAGACAAAAAGTTTTCCGCCCAGGCTCATGAAATCGGAAATCAATTTTTTTAAAGGAGCCCGGTCTCCGGCCCTGTGTATATGGTCTGCATATCCTTTCTGGCCAAGATATACCCCTTTGCCCATGAGAATCAGAGAAACATCTTCCTCAAGAGCAAGACCTGCATTTGCAAGTCCTATACATATGGATGCCTTTTCCGCATCTTCTCCTCCACAGGTGCACATATAAATAATTTTGTGTTGCGTATCAGCCATTTTTTTGTTCCTTTCTAAATCTCAGGATCTTGAGCAATATTTAATAAACCAGATGGGCATCTGATTCCAGTGCCAGCAGGTTCAATGTTCCACCTGCAGTTACGCTTGCACCTTCAATCAGGTCTGTCTCCTTGATATTGCGTTCTTCAATGCATGGTTTGCACACAAGAATTTTACCCCCAAGCTCAAGAAAATCTCCTATCAGTTTTGACAGGGGCGCAAACCCTCCTGTGGCAGCCAGATGATCAATATATCCGTTCTGGGCAAGGTATACTGCCTTACCCTGAAGAGCTACCGTGGTTTCAATATCAAGCGCAACTGCAGCACCTGCCATGGCAAAACAGATGGAGGCTCTTTCTGCATCTTCTCCGCCATGGGTACAAAAATAAATGATTTTTTCCACCTTTTCCGACATATTTTTCTCCTTAATTAATTTTAAATATTTTTTGCGAGCAATGCTGACAGATCCTCAACATTGGCTCCCGACTTTCTCAGATTGCCAAGACAGATCGGACAATAAGCTATTATCGGTTTCCCGGGTTCTTCCAGTTCCTTGATACGTTTTTGCATTATCTCGTTTGAAAGACCAGGAGAAATTGACTCGGCAGGTCCTCCGCAACAACTTGTAAAATCTTTCTGGTTCCTGATTTCTGAATTGACAATTCCAAGGCTTTTCAGCAGTTTTCTCGGATGGTCAGATAATTCAAGATACCTTCCGAAAAAGCATGGATCATGAAGTGTTACTTCAAGATTGCAGTTTTTTTTGTTCAGATTTAAAAGTTCAAAATAAGCTTTCACTTCAAAACTGATTCCAGTGTACTTTGGAAAAAGTTTTTTCAAAGCATATGCTGTATGGGGATCAACCGTGATGATTTTCCTTATCCCGGCCCTGTCCAGAGTTTGTGCAATTTTTTTTGCATGGGCAATGAATCCGTCAATATCTCCCATGTCATAGAGCAGAATACCGGAATAATTATCAAGATCAGGCCTGTATCCAAAACTTACCTGTGATTTTTTAAGCAGGTAAACAATATTCTTAAGACAGGTCCCTGCTTTTTTCTTTTCTTTTCCGGAAGTCATGAGGGCAAGGCCGATACCTGAAACATAACCAGGAATATATCTGACATATTTCAGATATCCGGCCAGTTTTGTGTCTTCATATTTTTCAAGATACTGGGTCGATTTTTCAATAAAAGGTGAAAATTGATACATAAGACCTGTAAAGAGCATGTATTCACCTTTGTCCGGAAGATCAAGCCCTTTATGCCATTTGTTCACCATTGATTTTGGTATGCCAAAGGGACTTTTTGTCTGCTTTACATTGGCAGCAAGAATTTCAATTATATCTTTGGGATTAAACATGGTGGTTACCTCCAGTTTGCGACAACAAATCGTTTCAGACCAAGAATTATTTCTCCGGGATCTGCCTGCCTCGGGCAGGTATGAGTACAAAGGCCACAGTGAAGGCATTTCCAGAGTTCATTTGAATTTTCAAGAATCTTTTCCCTGGCTCCGACCTGAATATATCTGATCATTCTTCTTGGAAAATTATCATGCACAAGAGGGCAGATGGCAGCACAAGTCCCGCAGTTAAAGCATTCAAGAGCCTTGTCTTCTGAATATTGTTTCAGCTCTTCTGCAAAATCTAAGCTTATGGAATTCATAATAAATAAACCTCTGATTATGGTTAATTGGATTCATTCAGAGAGTAATTGAAAAAGGCTCCCTCTTTTTCGGCCTCAACTATCTGGCCGTATTTTTTCATGGTTGCAATGTACCAAAGGGTTTTATCAGTGGGCAGGCCGGTTTCTCCGGCAATCTCAGGGACAGTTGCATCCCTGCCCGTCAAGAACTCCTTGATTGCCTTGATATCTTTTTTTTGTTCCTTCATCATGGCTGAAGCCCTGGCAATACTCTCCTTGCGGCTGGCACGAAGTTTTTTCATTGCTTCTTTTCTGGCCTCTTTATCCTGATTATTATTATTATCAGTCATGTTATCTTTCCTATTCAAACCGGTAAATTCATCATGCACTGAAACCGTCTGAAACAATGGCATCAACCATATCTTCATATTGTTTCAATGCCCACCCGTTAATATCAATGGCTTTTTCAGGGCATACTGCTGCACAGGCGCCGCAACCCAGACACATGGCAGGAGTGACTTTGGCCTTTTTAAGAGTCTGGCCGTCTATCTGCATTTCAACCAGATTCAGGGCACCTTCATTTATGCAGGCCTGTACACATGCACCATGACCCTTGCATTTATCAATATCAACTTGTGCAACAAATGGATCAAGCTCGATATATCCTTTTTTAAGAAGTGCAGATGCTTTGACAGCAGCAGCTCCGGCAGCATTGCATGCTTCTCCTGAATCCATTGGTGCCTGGCATGTGCCTGCAAGAAAGATTCCTGCCACCGGCAGCTCAACAGGTCTGAGCTTGGGATGGACTTCCAGCAGAAATCTGTCATTTCCAATGGGAAGTTTCATCATGGAAGCCAGATCACTGATATTTTCCGGCTCAATTCCGGTTGCAAGAACCACAAGGTCGGCCGGGACTTCAAATTCTTCATTAAAGGTCAGTGTGTCCTTGATCTTTACCTGCAAAGGATGGTCAGGTGCGGTGCTTTTAACAACTTCAGGCAGAGAATCAGGTTCAAAGCGCATGAAAACCACATTATTGGCAGCAGCCCTGTTATATAATTCCTCCTGCCCTCTGCCATACGTTCTGATATCCCTGTACATTTCATAGATACCTGTTTCAGGAAATTGCTCACGTATCATGTTTGATGCATTCAACATGGCAGCGCAGCAGGTTCTGGAGCAGTATTCATTTAAGGAGCCGTCTTCCTTGGGCTGGTGAATACCTGGTATCTGACGGCTGCCCACACAATGAATCATGACAATATTGCGGACAGGCCTTCCGTTAAATTCAAAAACAGACCCTGAACCAGTGTTCTCCTTTAGGGATAAAATCAGATCCTGGAGAGTTATTACCTGGTCATGCACTCCAAACCCGAATTCACCTTTAAACGGAACATATGAAACAGAACCGGTTGCCATGATCACTGCACCTGTATCAATATTGAATTTTACATTGTTTCCGTTTTTCTGCCTTACAGCTTCCAGGGAAAAATTTCCCACATATCCTGTTACACCTTTGATCTGTGTATCTGTATAGACCTTTATGTCTTTATTGTTTTCAAGTGCATCAAGAAGTTCATTCAGGACATCTGATGCTTTTTCTCCGGAAGGGGCAAGCCGGTCCAGTTGATTTAAACGCCCGCCAAGAACAGGAGATTTTTCAATGAGAGTAACCTGTATGCCTTTGCTGGCAATATCCAGGGCTGCCTTGATACCGGCAATTCCTCCGCCAATAATTGTTGTGTGTTTTTTTGCATCAACCCGGATGGGATCCAGGGGAGTGAGTTTTTTTGACTTGGCAACGGCAGATGCAACCAGAATACTGGCCTTGTCAGTTGCTTCGTCTCCATGATGCACCCATGAAACCTGCTCTCTTATATTGGCGTGATCATAGATAAAAGGATTGGCCCCTGCTCTTTCAATGGCGCCGCGAAATGTGGTTTCATGCAGGCTTGGAGCACAGGAAGCCACAACAACACGGTTGATCTTACCTTTTTTCAAATCTTCTATAATCATTGCCTGGCCAGGATCTGAACACATGAACATATTGGTTCTGGCAACGGTGACTCCAGGCATTTTTTCTGCTCTGTTCCGGACTTCTTCCACATCCACATGATCAGAAATATTACCCCCGCAATAGCAAATATAGACACCGACTTTTTTATCATTTTCACTCATTTTTAGTTCTCCATATTGCTGTTGGACATGAATTTGGCAGCTTCCATCGCAGCTGATCCCGATTCTGTAATGGTATCTACGATATCTTTGGGGCCTGCTGCAGCTCCTGCAGTAAAAAAACCGTCCATATCAGTCAGCACAGGGGATATTTTAGGTTTAGCAGAATATATGAACTGATCATCGTCTTTTGAAACCGGACAGACTGACTCAGGATTCCATCCAGGAATCATTCCCATGGAAAGTACCACAAGATCATGCTCTGCTGTTGCAATGCCTGAGCCGTCCTGGTTTTCAAACCGGACCTGTACACTTCCGTTTTCACCCTGGTCGATCCGTGCAACCTTGGCTTTTACAAATTCAATGCCCATGGCTTTTGCATTCTGATAAAACTGTTCATATCCTTTTCCAAAAGCCCTTATATCCATATAATAAATTGTTATATCAGCCAGGGGCAGGGAACCTGAAAGCAGCATTGCCTGTTTAATCGCATACATACAGCATACTCTGGAACAATATGGAACTCCCATGCTTTTATCCCTTGAACCTGCACATTGCACATATGCAATGGAATCAGGCTCCATTCCGTCTGAAGGCCTTAAAACCCTGCTGTAGGGCCCGTGGGGAGCAAGCAGCCTTTCCATCTGCAAAGAATCAATTACATTGGGGATTTTCCCGTTTCCGTATTGAAAGCTGTTTCTTACCGGAAGCAGCTCAAATCCAGTGGTGACTACGGCAGTTTTTGCCATTATCGTAAAGGTTTCAGGCTGCTGAAAATAATCAATGGCATTGGTAGGGCAGGTTTTTTCACATTGTCCGCAAAGCATGCAATACTGTGTATCCATCACAGGCAATTGTGGAATTGCATTGGAAAACGGAATTGAAATCGCCTTTTTCGCACTGAACCCTCCCTGTTCCTGATCAGGGACAAGGACAGGGCATATATATTCACATTGGCGACAGCCAATGCATTTGTCTGGATCAATATATCTTGGTTTCTGTGTTACTTCAGCCTTGACACTGCTGCCTTCCCTGTCAAGGGAATCAAGGTTGCAATAGGTAAACAGGGTTATATTTTCATGATGTGCGGCAGCAGACATCTTAGGGGTGGTAATGCAGCTTGCACAGTCAAGTGTGGGAAAAACCTTTGAAAGTCTTATCATTTTCCCGCCAATGGATGCATCCTTTTCCACCACAGCCACCTTATAACCCTGATCGCCAAGGTCAAGCGCTGTCTGCAGGCCTGCAATACCCCCGCCCACAACAAGAGTGTCAAAATTTTTTATATTTGTGGAGACCATTAAATCCTCCTGAAAGTTCTGTTGTATTCAGGTTTACTGCCTTATACTTCCGGTATAAGGCAGTAAACTTAAGTCAAGTATAAAAGGCTAAACTGCAGTCTTGAATTCTGGCGGGCCAAGTTCCCGTACCAGCTGGTCCATCTGATTCACTTCCTTTAAAAATGCCCGGTTGCAGACTGTACAGATTGCAGTCAGTCGAAGGCGCCGCAAATCAATTTCCATGGCCTTCATTTTCGCAAAAACGGCATCCAGCCTTTTTGCAAGGGCTTTATATGCTCCTTCGTATGGGCATTCTTCTCCACATGACATAATAATGATACCGCTTATTCCCTTTTTAAAACAATCAATGTAAAAGGATTCCGGAAAAAGGACAGGAGCCCGTACCCTCAGTATATAAGTGTTGGCAGGATAAGGCGAATGGGCCTGGCCGACAGAATCCGCACCAGGATAGGCACAGCTTTCAGTGGCCAGGATCAGGATTTTATTTTCTTGTTTTTTTGCCAGTGGTGACATGATCACCTGCCTATTTCTTTCTGGTTACAAAATGCCTGTCATATCCGTCAGCTTCAAGAAAACCAAGGTATTCATGTCCGACTTTACCTGCCCAGGCAGGAATATCAGTTCTGGTGCCAGTATCGTTGGAAAGAATTTCAAGGGTCTGGCCAACCTGAACTTTGCCAATGCCTTTTTTGGCTTCAAGAAGGGGTCCCGGGCATGCACTGCCTCTTGCGTCAACCTTATCTGCAACTTCTATTGAATTTAAATCACTCATTGTCAGTCCTCCATTTATGGGTTTTAAAAGCATTCCAAAAATATTGCAGAATGCACCGTGATCATTTAATTCCATGGTATAGCAAACTTGGTGCCAGCTCAGTTGCGACAAGGTCGATATCCAATAGCAACAAGGTATAATTATTATAAAATCAGAGTTTTTATAAATATGCTAAACCATATATGAAACATATCATAATGTTTGGTAACGTTATTAATGCGTTACTGGACATAAATTAACGTTACTCAGGAGCTTGAAAAAATTAACAATAAAAAATCATGAAAAAAATTATATTATAAAACCCTTTTTAAATGGGACTTCAGCCATGAAAAGAGAAAAATATAAAAAAATATTGTATTCTGGCACCAACAATGCATATAAAGATTGGCGATCAGATACAAGTAAAGGCATTTACTTACCTCCAGAATCTGATTAACCACCTCACCGTCATCCGGGGCAGCATTAATACCGCCAGTAGCTGCCCCGGATTTTTTTTATCCAATTCGGATCATTTCATTGTTAATAATGTTAACACTTTTTTTGTAAATTTAATATTTTGTTAATATAAAGTTTACACCACCCATAAGACCAGAAAAGTTGTTCTGTTGATTTATTCATTTATTTCAAGATGTTATATAAAAATTATCCTGAGTCTTCCACTGGCATATTTGTTGATAAATCAGAATTATCAGGCAGAAACAACAATAATAAGGAGATAAAATCAAACAGGAATAAAAACCAGGTTAAACCAAAAAAGGAAAAACTGATGAAAAAACTGATTGTATGGGGTTTGTTATTAATATTTTTTTCATGGTCGCCTGCATTTGCATCCGATGATGTCAAGATGCTGAAAAATGAACTTGAAAAAATGGCAAGAACCATGAAGACTCTGCAGAAAAAAATACAGGCCCTGGAAAACAAAACCAAAGAAGACAGGGAAGAAGTGCAGTATCTCAGCAACCGGGTTGATAAAACTGAGCTGCACACATCAACTGACAGAGTTTCATTGAGCGTGGGGCTTCGTACAGAAGCTCATAATATCCAATACAATGACATGAGAGCTGCTCCTTCTTCATTTGTTCAGCAGTTCCTGGGATTCAGCGGAAACACCAAAAGTTTTATTCAGGGACAGATAGCTGCAATGAAGGCAAATGGACTGGTTCCTGCGGCAGAAAAATATGATGCTGAAAATGATTTTCTGCCCACCAACAAATTCAATATTGATATGAAGGCAAAGGTCAACAATAATCTGAATTTTGCAGGAAGGCTTGCAGCTTACAAAGTATGGGGTGATTCCTCCGGTGTTAAGACCAACTCAGGCAGCCTTGGGGATGTGACTCTTGACGGCAATACATCTTCAATCCCCCATGGAGACACGATTGTTCTTGAACGTGCATATTTTGTATATTCAAAAATTCTTAGTGATGTTCCTATGAGTTTTTCACTCGGAAGAAGACCGTCAACAGACGGACCACCCATGGAATATCAGAGGAACAGCCTTGTTGCCGGGTCCCCCCTTGCCACAATCATTAACTGGCAGTTTGACGGAGCTTCTCTTAATTTCGGACTTGAGGATGTCACTGGAGTTCCAGGCTCTGCATTCAAACTCTGTTATGGGCTCGGGTTTGAAGGGGGTTGGGGAAATTCCTATTCTCTTCAGAATGCATCTGCTGATGTCAAGGATGTTCATATGTTCGGGATAATTGCAACCCTGTACGATGATGATGAATCCTTCAGCGCCCTTGTAAACTATGCCCATGCCTGGGACATAACTGACGGGTTCACAGGACTTACGGTCATGCCGTTTATTTCCTACAAGAAAGATGACGGTAAATATTATTTTGAAAAAAATTATGGTGGATATATAGGAAGAATGGAGCCTGCCAGTGCAATCGGAGACTGGGATGGTGCAAGTCTTCTGCTTCGGTCCAATCTGAGCGAAAAATTTGACGCAGATGTTGATGTCTTCCTGGCATTATCCTGGAGCCATACTGACCCGTCCGGTATTTCAAAAAATCCATATTATGAACTCATGGGGCAGGGGCTTTTAAGCTCTGACGGCAATCTTCAGGCACGTCACGGATACAGTATTTATGGCGGAATACTGTTTCCCATGCCTTTTGATGCAAAATGGGGATTTGAATATAACTGGGGCTCAAAATACTGGTTCAATTTTACCGGTGCAGAAGATTCCATTACCGGAAGCAAGCTTGCAACCAGGGGCAGTGTATTTGAAACCTATTACCTGCAGCCGGTTATTTCCAATAATTTTTTCGTCAAATTTGGCATGAAGTATTATGACTATAAATATACCGGAAGCGGCAATCCTCTTGGAGCCCCGATCAAGATTTCCGAAGTGAATTCACTTGATGCGATTTTTCCGGTCATGGACAAAGTCTGGGATCTGTCCGCATCCATTACAATGAGATTTTAACGTTTAATTTTAAGAAAGGAAAAACACAATGTATTCTAATTTAAAAATACTGGTGGCAGTAATAATGGTTCTTTTATTTTCTGCAGGATTCTGCCTTGCAAAAGCTCCTTCAGGAAATAAAAGAAAAGGCAAATACATATACAGAAATATATATAAGGAATGTGCAAAAAAAGGTGAAGTCAAATCTAAAACCCCTCCTGTAAGCCCCAGCGATAAGACAATGGCACAATGGAAACGCATTTTTGACAGAAAAAAATTTGAAATTTTCAGGTGCACAAATGAGTGGAGCAAACTTTCACCCGGGCAGATTAATGATATATATTCATACCTTTACTCCCATGCTGCTGATTCTCCCACTCCTGCAAAATGCAAATAAGCATATCAGATGAAGTGATTTAACAACCTGTTTATTTTTTTTCTGTTTGCGGGACAGGTCAACAAAGTACCTGTCCCGTTTTTTTACAGGTACCAGCGTTACCATGAACGTTATCTTTTTATAATCTGTTTTTTTTAATAAATTGTATTTATCTAATATTTTCAAACTATTAAATGCAGTCTCTTCTTTTTGCTTTTCTTCAGGTATAATTTTTGAATGTTAAGTTTTCATCAGGCTCCGGAAACCTTGACCTGTAAAAATAATAATTTTTTAACAAGGAAAGGAGGAACCATGTACGCATTAATCTATGATGATCACCATTTAAACCAGGCCCGGAAAAAAGTCATTTCAATACATGAGACCAGGCAGGAATCTGAAAAAGCCCTTGCGGAAAGGCAGAAAAAACTTGGAAAAAGGGTTTATGACTGCAATACCCGCATTGTATGGACTCAGAAAGATATAAGCCAGGGAGATACCCTTGAGACAGGTGAATTTTCCACATGGAAACCCGGCGAAGAGATTCCTGATGGAGAATTGAACAGTGATTCTGATTAGCAATTTCAGATAATATCATTGTCAGGCTGAAGGGGAATCGACCATTTTTTCATGTATTTCCATATTGAAGCCCTGCTTACTCCAAGATGCCTTGCAACGGCTGCCTTGTTCCAGCCAAGGGAATTTAAAAGATCAATGAGGTTTTCCCGTGTAAGGGGCGGGCTGGATGATCGTCTGTTATTGTGCTGGATATGGAATCCAGCGGCTTTTTCAGGCTCTCTGATTTCAAGAGGCAGATCTGAAATTTCAATCTGTCTGCCCTGGCACAGGACAAAGGCATGTTCAATGGCATTGGACAATTCGCGTATATTGCCCGGCCATGAATAATCCATCATGGCTTTCATGGCAATGGTTGAAATCCCCTTGGCTTTCCGGGCAGCTTTCTCGTTGTTCAGCTTTATGAAATGATTCACTAGAAGCGGGATATCTTCTTTTCTGTTTCTTAAAGGTGGAAGATAGATGGGAAATACCTTCAGCCTGTAATAAAGATCTTCTCTGAACCTGCCCTGGTCAACCAGAACCTTGAGATCCTTGTTAGTTGCCGTAATAATGCGGATATCAACCTTGCGCCTGCGCGAATCTCCCACACGTTCTATTTCTTTTTGCTGAAGCACTCTTAGAAGTTTTATCTGGATATATGGTGAAATTTCTCCTATCTCATCCAGGAATATTGTGCCTGTATCTGCCTGCTCAAACCTGCCGATCCGTGTGTAACCGGCTCCTGTGAAAGCCCCTTTGACATGCCCGAATAATTCACTTTCAAGCAGGGGTTCGGAAAGAGCACTGCAGTTTATTGTGACAAAGGGTTTGTTTCTCCGTTCTCCTATGGAATGAATTGCTCCGGCAACAAGCTCCTTGCCTGTGCCGCTTTCTCCCTGTATCAGAATGGTGGCATCAGTTGCTGCAGAAGCCTTTATGAAGGTGAATACATTCTGCATGACCTGGCTTTTTGCAATTATGCCCCCAAGACGGTTCAGTTCTCCAAGGCGTCGTGTTGCCTCTTCCATTTTCAGCCTGGTGTTTTTCAGTTCTGTCAGGTCCGTTACCACTTCAACAATACCAATCACTTTACCCTGTCTGTCTTTTATCACTCTTGCGTTTTTTGATACTGAAAGAAGGTGGCCGTCCCTGTGGGTTAAAAGGCATTCAGTGGGGGCAACCCTGCCAGATTTTAAGATACCGCAGTCATTTATTCCTGCCGGACACTCACGGTCAAAGCATTGGGTAAAATTCAAAATCCTGCATGGTTTATTCTTTATTTCTTCAAAGCAGTAACCAGTAATTTTCTCCATAGCAGGATTCCAGGCAATGATGGATCCGTCAGGGTCCAGCACAAAAACTCCATCACCCATTGATTCCAGCAATAATTTCACAAATTCATTATTCTGTATCTCAAATTCAATGGACTTCATGAAACCTCCTTGATCAGTATATCAGCGCTACTGGTGGCGCCACCTTTCTATCACGCCACTATGAGTAACGCAATAAAGGAATTTCAATAATTAATAATCCCGGTATTTTTTATAAAAAATTTATTTTATTATCAATGAGTTACAAATTAATATATAAAATATCCGCCTGGTGGCACTGAATTTGATACTTATATTTTCATCCAGGACATCCAATGCGCATTTGCCTGTCTGCCATGAACAACCTTTAGGTTAAGGAGAATAATCATGACTAAAATGAATAAATTTATGATGGTTCACAACAATCCAGGTATCAACTGCGAAGAAATTCAGGCAAACTGGAGAAAACTTGCCCAGGTTGAAACAGCTACCTGGATAAGAACCTATTACAATGATGAAAAAGGCGTCAGGTTCTGTATCTGGCTGGCTCCAAGCGAAGAAGACCTGAAAAACATTTTTACTGAAATCGGTATAAGCTGGGAATCCATCATTCCTGTGGAAGAAACTGTTCCTGATCTCTGGGGGGAAAAATGGACTGAACACCTGGAAAAGGATGCAGCAGCAGATACCCTTGCAAATTAATGCAGTTAAACAATAGTGCAGGCCTCATTGGTCAGGCCTGCACTGAAAATTCACTTTTCTGCTAGGGAGGTCAATTGTGGAAAATCAATCATTTTCAAATACGGCCATTGTATCCTGCGGCACTTTAAGTCCTGAGATCAATTATCTCAAAACCACAGGCTTTCTTGATACATCTCATATATTTTTCACAACTCCAGGACTGCATCAGAATATCAATGAACTTGAAACAAAACTGATCCAGACTGTGGAAAAAGCCAGAGCAGTTGCCAAAGGGGTAATCGTTGTATACGGAGGCAAATTCTGCTATGTTAATCCTGATGAACCGACCAGGTTAATGAGCGATATTATTGCGTTATCAGGCGATAATGTCGCCAGGATACAGGCAAGCCACTGCATGGGAATGCTGGCAAGTGATGAAGAAATGAAAAATATCGCAGATGAAGTTGCAGGCGGGGAACCTGTCTGGTTCATGACTCCGGGCTGGGTTAAATTCCGTACCCAGGTATTTAAAGGATGGGATAAAGGCGTTGCCAATGAGAATTTTCCCAGACATACCGGAGGTGCTATTGTTCTTGATGCCATAGGATTTCTTGATCAATATATGACTGAAAAACCAGAAGAGTTCCTTGAATACTGTGACTGGATGGGAATTCCAATGCAGGCTTATCCCATAACTCTGGACAGGTTCAAACAACTTTTAACAGATGCATTGATGCAGTTGAAAATTTAGATACCAGCAAAAATTAAGGAGATTCCATGAAATTTGTGATTATCGGAGGCGATGCTGCAGGAATGAGTGCTGCAAGCCGTGCCAAAAGAAGAAATCCTGATATGGAAGTTATGGTTCTGGAACAAAGTTTTGATGTTTCTTACAGTGCGTGTGGCATGCCTTATAATATTGCTGCCCCTGAAAGGGATATGGACGTGCTTGTGGTAAGAAAGCCTCAGGTATTCATAGAAAAAAACAAAATTAATCTTCTGACAGGCCACAGAGCTGAAGCAATCGATTGTGCAGCAAAAAAAGTAACCGGTACTGCAATGGATGGAAAAACCTTTGAATTTGACTATGACAGGCTTTTGATAGCAACAGGGGCATCCCCCGTCATTCCTGATCTGCCCGGATTTGACCTGCCTCAGGTCATGACATTGAAAAGCCTTGAACAGGGCAGAATGATAAAATCATATATTCTTGAACACAATGTGAAAAAAGCTGTGATCATAGGGATGGGATATATTGCCCTTGAAATGTGTGAAGCCTTTGAAAAAAGAGGAGTAAAGGTTTCAATGATCAAGCCCGGCCCGGTATTCATGCCATGGCTTGCAGATGAGCTTTCCAATGTGATTCACCAGGAACTGACTGACAAGGGTATTGAGATATACCCGGGACATCCCATTAGAGAAATTGTGCCTTTCGGTTCTGGTGTGAAAGTCGTTGCAGAAAACCTGGATCTTGAAGCTGATCTTGTACTGGTTGCGGCAGGAGTCAGACCCTGCAGTGAAATTGCAGAAAATGCCGGGCTTGAACTTGGAATTTCAAAATCTATTGCCGTGGACAGACATCTTCTGACTTCCGATAAAGATATTTTTGCAGCAGGAGACTGTGCTGATGCATATCATGTGGTTACTGACAAAAAATGCTGGATTCCGCTTGCACTGCGGGCAAACAGGGCAGGGTGGGCTGTGGCTGATAATGTATGCGGCATTCCTAGCTCTTTGAAAGGTGTGGCAGGAACAAGTGTGTTCAAGGTGTTTTCACTTGAAGTTGCAAGTTCAGGACTTAATGCGGACGAGGCTCTGACAGCAGGATTTGATCCTGTCCGGAATGTGGTTAAAACAAGGTCAATTGCCCATGGCCAGCCAGGATCAACTCCGATTTTTATAAACATGACTGCAGACAGAAAATCAGGCCGCCTGCTTGGTTGCCAGATGGTGGGCAGGCAGGGTGTTGCCCATAGAATAAATGCAATTGCAGTTGCTTTGCACGCCAGAATGACAATTGAGGATTTTTCCCAGACTGATCTTGCATATGCCCCGCCTTTTGGCCCGGTCTGGGATCCTTTGCTGACTGCTGCAAATCAGGTTGTAAAGAAATTATAAAAATAATCAGGAGGAAAATTTAATGAAAACTTTGATTGTTTATTCCAGCCAGACAGGAAATACCAAAAAGCTTGCTGATGTGATTTATAATACCCTGGAAGGGGAAAGGGATATGTTTGCTGTCAAGGACGCTCCTTCCTGCGAAGGATATGATATGGTTGCTCTTGGATTCTGGCTGATGGGTGGAAAGCCTGATCCTGAATCCAGCAAATTCCTTGGCAGACTCGGGAAGAATAATTCCCTGTTTTTGTTTGCAACCCATGGAGCTGCTGCTGATTCAGATCATGTTAAAAATGCCGTGAACCATGCTGTCAGCCTCACAGATGGTGCCCAGCTCAAAGGTACATTTACATGTCAGGGTGAAGTTAATCCAAAGGTGCTTGAAAAAGTAAAACAGAAGCCGGAACCTCCTGTATGGATAGGAGATGCCGACATGGCTGTCGGCCATCCCAATGACCAGGATCTTGCAGCTTTAAAAAAGGTGATTGAAAAATTGTAATATAAACCTGTAATTACAAAAAGCGGCACTCATGACGGGTGCCGCTTTTCTTTTTCACTCATTTATTTTTACGCTTGGAAACAGGCCCATATCAGTATGGGGCAGAAACTGTGCCCTTGTAAATTCTTCCATGAAACCTGCATTGCTTGAAAAATCAAGATAGGTCATGGCATTGGATATGGCAATTGCTTCCTGACGATGGGTATTGGAAAGCAAAGCCATGTATGCGCCTGCAATGGAGCTGTTGCCCATATATTTGAATTTTTTCCTTTCAATATCAGGTAAAAGTCCTATGGTTATGGCTTTGTCAATGTCCAGAAACTGTCCAAATCCACCTGTGATTATCATTCTGCTTATTGAAGAAAAATCAAGCCCGACCTGATCAAGAAGAATGCTGAATCCTGCGTAAACGGCAGCTTTGCTCAAGATCAGGCTTTTAATATCAGACTGGGTAAAAATAATATCTTCTTCAGTATCTGAATTTTCCGCAAATTCAAGTATAAAAGCAGGTTCTTCATTGAAAAGCGTAAGTCGTGGATGATCAGTATCAATCAGAAATTTTCCATCCTGTCCTATTACGGATTTTTTAAGCATTTCAGACAAAAGGTCTATCATGCCGGAGCCGCAGATACCCCGGGCAGGTTTATTATCAACAGTTGAATATTCAGGAACAAGTGTTGAAGGATCAAGGCTTATTTTTTCAATGGCACCGTCTTCGGCACGCATCCCCCATCTGATGCCTCCGCCTTCAAATGCAGGGCCTGCTGAACAGGCTGCTGTCATAAGAAATTCATTATTGCCCACAACGATTTCCCCGTTTGTTCCAATATCAATGAAAAGGGTAATCTCCTCATCTTTGTTGAAACCTGCGTACAATACACCTGAAACAATATCGCCTCCAACATAGCTTGCAGGGCCCGGCATTACAAAAACACCTGCATAATGTGCAGCTTTGATGCCTATGTTTCCGGCCTTCATAATGGGAAATTCTGAGACACTTGGGATATATGGCTCACGTCTTATGTATTTTGCCTCAATTCCAAGTACAAGGTGAGTCATGGTGGTGTTTCCGGAAATAACAACATTTTCTATCTGTTTATAATCTGCATCGATTGAAACCAATGCTCTTCTGGTCAGGTTGTTGATTGTGGAAACAGCCATTTTTTTCAGTTTTTTCACCCCGTCCCTTTCAGAGCATACGATGCGGTTTATAACGTCATCTCCGCAGGCTGCCTGACTGTTGTGGCCGGATGCTGCAGCGAGCACATTTCCGTTATCCATATCCACGATATAGACAACAATTGAGGTTGTTCCAAGATCAATGGCAAGTCCTAAGGATTTCTGCACTGCATGGGCAGGGCTTACATCAACAATTTCAGAAGAGCATTTTTTCCACAGCAAAGATGCAACAACATTGAAATTTTCATCCCGCAAAGATTTCGCAAGCTGGCGCATTACCCTGATATTGGTGCTCATTTTGGATGTGTCATATCCAAGTTTTTTCAATGTGCGTTTCAGCCTGTCAAGATCGCTGACCGAATCCTCAAGGGTTGGCGGGTCAAGCTGAAGACTTACCTTCTCAACAATGGGGCTTATCTCTTTTACAAGGCCCACAAGTTTTTTGGTGGCCTCATTTCCCATGCCTGCTGCTTTTAATTTCTTTTCAATGGTTTCTTCGGGAATTTTTACAACAATGTCTTCAATGACCCTGGTTTGGCAGGCAAGAACATAACCGTTGCTTTTTTCTTTTTCGCTTAAAAGCGGCGAATCTGTAAAATCTGTTTTCCCTGATTTGACAATGAGCCTGCATTTGCCGCAGGATCCTTTGCCATTGCATGATGCATTTATATAAACGTCTGCTTTTGATGCTGCTTCAAGCAGGGTGGTGCCGGAAGGAACATTGACCTGCCTGTTTTCCGGTTCAAATAATATTGTAAATTCCTTTTGATCAGTTTTTTTTTCCCTGGAATCAAATCCTTTTTTTGAGATGAAATAAATGGGACATGAAGATCTGAATTTACAATAAATATCCGGGTCGCGGCATTCAAGACATTCCTCGCAAAGATAAATATTATGTTTCATACAAATATAATTGGTTTCACGATCAGGATGATTTAAACACTTGCCCATTTCAGCCTCGCACTATTTAGAGAATTATAAGATTCTGGTGATTATAGCAGTTCATCAAGGTTTTTTGCAATCGTTGTTTCAGTCTGAAGTCCGACAAAACGTTTAATTTCTTTTCCATCCTTGAAAATAATCAATGTGGGAATGCTCTGAACCATATAGCGTGTCGCAAGATCCCTGTGTTCATCAATATCAATTTCAACAATGGATGCCCTGTTCTGATACAAGGTTTTCAATTTTTTGATAATCGGTTCCTGGGCCTTGCATGGTGCACACCATGCTGCATTGAAGTCTATGAGTGTCACACCGTTTTTAATGTCCTGCTCAAATTGATTCATGTTCATTTTTCATTAACCTCCATATCCATAAATTATTTTAAAATATACAAATATAAAGTTAATATAAACAAAAACCATGCCATTTTTTTAACAAAGGAATTATATAATATATCGTATTGAAATTACAGCTATATTTTATTATACTACCTATGTTTTTCACATTGAAAGATATGAAAGATACTGCAGAACGTTACCAGTTTTTTACAAGGTTTCGGTTTGTAACGTTAATTTAACATTTTTATCGTATATTATACAATGGCATCTGTTTTGCATCTTGTGTTTTGACTCAGACAGGTATAATCTGTTGAAAACAAATTATGGAGAATAAAATGAAAGAAATGATTTATGTCCTGATCTTTGTAGGAGTTTATATTCTTTTGCAGGTTTATATCCTGCCCAAGCTTGGAATTTCCACATGAATGAAAGATGCCTGTCAGGTGACAGACAACAAAAAAATCAGCAGAAAATCCGGCAAAAAATAATTTCACTCTTTAAAACCTGTTCATCCGGATATTGACACTATCGGTAACGTTACTATATATAGAATACAGAACAACCTCCCATAAATTTATAATATGAGGTGCCATGGAAACCTACCAGCTATGGAACGTAAATTTTCTGAACCAGATTCTGGACACAATGGCAGAAGGGCTTTTTACTCTTGACGACAGGGGAGTTATTACTTCCTGGAACAGATCCATGGAAAAAATCAGCGGATATTCTGAACAGGAAGCCCTTGGAAAAACCTGCAGCCTCATTGAATGCAGCCAGTGTTTCGGAAAAATGTGTCCTGCTGATATAAATAAATGCGGAGTGATCAAAAAGGGGAAAACTGAGCCCAAGGAATGTTCCATAAGGCATAAGAACGGGTATGATGTTCCTGTGATCAAAAATGCAAGGCTTGCCAGGGATGAAAAAGGCAGGATACTGGGAATTGTTGAAACTGTTACCGATCTTACTGAACTGAAAAAAGCCAGAAAAACCGCAGAAGAGGCGGAAAAAAAACTCAGGCAGATCTACAGGGTCGGAAATATAATTGGAAAAAGCGCTGCAATGCAGAATGTTTTTGATGCAATCCATGCTGCTGCAAACTCAAGGGCCACTGTTCTGATTCATGGC
>CAYOYY010000045.1:0-25420 GCA_964408295.1 uncultured Desulfobacula sp.
GATTGTGTTAAAAAATACCCGTCGTATTCAAATGCTTTTATCCAATGCTTATCCACACCAAAAAATGTTTTATAAAATTTCATATCGGTTGGGCACAACCTGAGCCGAAAGGATTGAAAAACTGGTAAAAAATTCAATACCGGTGGATAGGTGCGCTTTGAAACCATACTTTTTAAATGATTTAAAAAAATTATGGCTGAAAGGATATAATCTTTCTGAGTTCTGGGCATGCTGAAATCAAAATTTTATTTTTCTCATTAAAATTGCTGCTCAGATGTCCATTATGGCTATTTCACGCAATATTCTGGTTAAAGTATTTTTGACCTTTTTTAGGATTTTATGCATTATTAAAGGGCCTCAACCTTCAATATATCTGAAGGTGGGACGAAGAGGCCATACCCATTATAATATGCTTTAACAGCATCTGCTGCCATTAAGCTTTTATTGCCAATGGCCACTAGATAGGCATATCGAAGAACTTTATTAAAACTCCATTCATCAATAGATGCCAAAAAAGTAACAATACATGGTACTGTTACACTTTGGAATTTTGAAACTAATTGGGTGTAATTCTCTCCTAATAACACCCCTGCGATATCTTCTACTAATTCTGGAGTTTCAGAATATGAATGATTGAATCCAGGAGTTTTGATAGCTACATTTTTGAACAAAAAGGCATATGGGCCTTCATCATTAATACAAGATTTCCCTGTTACAGAAAGTTCATTGGGATATTCACCATATGATTTCAACCCTTGGGTTAAATTTTTTAAAAATTTATATATTTTGTCATATATTTCGTTTTTAGTAAGGATGCCTTCTTTGATGAATGTATCCGGCTGTTCAACTCTACTTGCGTGAAACCATAAGGATTTTTTCGGAAACGTAGGTTTTTTGACAATTGAGTATATTTTTTGGGAAATATAGTCTTCTTCGTTTTCCGAATCGGGTATTGGCCCAATATTTTTAAGAATATCTTGAAAGTGATTTGTACCTACACCTAATAAGGCTGATGCGGAACAAATAGTGGAATTAGAAGTTGAACAATCTAAAATTTTATTTGGCATATTTAGTATTTTCGGTAAAGTAGTTAATTTCAAAATAAGCGCATTTCCATCAAAAAATTACTTTTGAACAATTGGCCGTATGAGCAATTGTTTCCAACAGAAAACACCATTCCGGAGATATGCGAGTTCCCTGATTTTTGATTTCTGCCAGTTTTGTTATATTTTTTATCTTTTGTTCCCCTTTTATCGGCTACAGTGTTTGAACTCGCCATTACAACCCATTTGCAATAAAGGCGTTCTCCCTTGAACTCATTTATTGTCTCGCGCAGGACAATTATTCCGTCAAGTTTCTGGCAATTACCAGGTTTATATTGAAACTCGGATATATGCTCACATGCTGTCTGCAGATTTTTCAACCGTCAACCTGCCACTCGGATTCCAGGATAGTACCAGCTATTTTTTTAGATTTACCGTGGCATCTATGCGAAAAATAAATGGGCAGCGTTGATCCCATCTGTCAAAATTTTTACTGAGGCTGAAATCTGTATTCCCTCGAACATATATTTTTTAAAAAGTCTTTTACACCAGATCAAGGACCTTATCCACCCACTGGGCAGAACCCAGATAGGACTAGCTATTCCCTGAACGGTTGATGATGTAAAGAGGTCCTCTTGTCTTTACACACTTTATTGATAGACATTTCAAGCTTTTTTTTCATTTTTTATTACTTATTCCACGCTTGATGTGGGATTTGTGCATTATTCGTCCTTAAGGGTAATTTCCTCGGATAGGTAGAAGTCTCCTAATAGTTTTTTCATCCTTTTTTCTGAAAAATCTCCCGGTGTATATTCATTGGAAGGCTTCTCTTCAGTAAGTAAGCCAAGGCGTTGATAGGCTTCAGCAACTAGCTCACTGCAAAATACAGATGAAAGATCTTCGATATTATGACCGAAAGGGCCATCATAAGCTGCCTTGAATAATTCGATTTTGCTTTTTTCGTAGGGTTTTCCTCTTAACTCTTTTCTTAACTCCATCAGTTTTCTGAGACTATTTTCTGGTAAGTCGGCACCTTTAAGCTGCCTTACTGTAATATCTCCGCTATACTTCTGCACTCTGTCACTTAAAGGCACAAGTTGGACTCCTTTTCTTGGCATATCGGATTCCAAGTCCTTAACATTGCTTAACGTCGTTGATTCCCAGACAGTTAAAAAATCGTATTCTGGAATATGCAATATCATTCCAACATGCGACCATTTGCTCAGCGTCCCATATTTTATAATGTCGCTAAATGCGCCTTTTCCAGAGAAGAGTACAATATCACCTGTTTTGAGTTCGTTTCGTATTGATGAATAAGATTTAATCATGACATCCTCCTTAGTTTGTTAAGATTATATGCAGTAACGGCCCGCGGATAAGTCGCAAAGCGGGCAAATTTGTTTGGCCAGCTGCTGTCGAGTTGATCAGCGTGATGGAGGCTGTGTAGTGGCCTGCCCATCTTTTAGGATTCTATGTATTTTTTATTAAAATTTGGATTATGGGTATCATGATGAAACTTCTTAAGTTTAATCAAATTCCCGGGGTCTTTCCTGTATGTTCCGCCTTATCCGTTATATTTCTGACGGTTTATTGTATTAATTCATATAATGCTGGTTTTAAAAAATCAATAGGTATAAGTCCCTAGTGCAGGGGTAAATTTAGAGTTTGAATAGAGTTGTTTTAAAATATTTTGTGGCTGGGTGATTGCAGGCCGCCCTGCCATCTGCCGGGCACATGTACAAAATTATCTTGACAAAATCCTGTCTTGGCGGTCATATAACCTGAACAGACAAATTTAATTTTAATCAGAAGATTATGGAGGATAAAAATGGAAATTAAAATTACCCGGAACGATACCGGCAGGAAACGGCCTGCAGATTCTGAACTGGGATTTGGCCGGGTATTTACCGATCATATGTTTGTAATGGATTATTCTGAAGAAAAGGGGTGGCATGACCCTGCAATTGTGCCATATGCTGATTTTCAGATTTCACCTGCTGCCATGGTGTTTCATTATGGCCAGGCCATTTTTGAAGGTTTGAAGGCATATAAAAACCCTGACGGAAAAATCTGCCTTTTCCGTGCAAGGGATAATTTTGAGAGAATGAACCGGTCTGCAAAGGGACTGTGTATTCCGCAGATTGATGTTGATTTTGTCATGGATGCTTTAAAACAGCTGATTCTGCTGGAAGAAAAATGGATTCCTGAAACTCTTGGAACCTCGCTTTATATAAGGCCGACCATAATTGCTACTGATCCCTTCCTTGGAGTAAGAGCATCATTTACATACAGGTTCTTCATTATTCTGTCTTCTGTGGGCGCCTATTATGCAGAAGGGCTTAATCCTGTTAAGATCTGGGTTGCAAAGGATCATGTAAGAGCAGTCAGAGGCGGGGTGGGTGAGTTCAAAACAGCAGGAAACTATGCTGCAAGCCTGATTGCTTCTGAAAAAGCCAAAAAGGAAGGTTATGCACAGGTATTATGGCTTGATGCAATTGAAAGAAAATATGTTGAGGAAGTCGGGGCCATGAACATATTTTTCCTCATTGGAGATGAGCTTGTGACTCCTGATCTTTCAGGCAGTATCCTGCCGGGAATTACAAGATATTCTGTTCTGGATCTTGCCAGAAAATGGGGTATGAATGTAAGTGAAAGAAGAATAAGCATTGATGAGATTTTCAAAGCCCATGAAGATGGAAAGCTGACGGAAGTATTTGGTTCAGGCACGGCAGCGGTTATTTCTCCTGTGGGAGAAATTAAATACGGAGATAAGCTTATCAAAATAGGTGACGGCGCTCCAGGCGAGACTGCCATGAAATTTTACAATGCACTGACTGACATACAATATGGCAAGGTTGAAGATACGGAGAACTGGATTGATATAATCAATTAACCGCAGGAGACAATATGGCAAAAAAGAAGGGAATCACTCCCATTGGCAAGCGCATAAGGCGGGCAAGGCTGGACAAGAAAATCAGCCTTGATACCATGGCCAATGAAACCGGATTGTCAAAGGAGTTCATCAAAAAGATTGAATCAGGCGAACAAAGGCCCTCAGTGGGAACTCTGCTGCAGATTTCACGCACTCTTCACATTGATTCCAGCTTTCTTTTCAAGGAGCAGGATGAGGCTGCTGAGGAAAGATCAAAAGCCTATACAATGAGGACTGACAACTATGCCTACAGCCCCTTGACCCCGAATGCTGAAAATAAACATTTAAAAGCATTCAAAATTGTGGTGGAAGCCCAGAAAAGCCATGGTGGTGTGGGATTTCAGCATGAGGGCGAGGAATTTGTCCATGTTCTCAAAGGACAGGTGGAAGTTCAGGTGGGTGATAATGTCAATAAACTGAAAAAAGGTGATTCCCTTCATTTTAATTCCGGAATCAAGCATGACCTGAGAAATACCGGAAAAACCGATGCGGAACTCATTGTTGTTGTTTATGCGCCCTAGTTTTAAAGGCAGATAAGGGAGAAAACCATGCTGTTCAAACTTACTGATGAACAATTGATGATCCAGAATATGGTCAGGGAATTTTCCAGAAAAGTTGTTGCGCCCACTGCATCTGAAAGGGACAGGACCAAGGAATTCCCTGCAGAAAATTTCAGGCAGATGGGTGAGCTTGGCCTGATGGGAATGATGATTCCTGAAGAATATGGCGGGGAAGCCGCTGATACGGTTTCCTATGTGCTTGCCCTGTCAGAGATTGCATATTCCTGCGCATCAACCTCTGTTGTGATGTCTGTCCAGAATTCCATTGTATGTGAGACCCTTTATAAATTCGGTTCAGAAGAACAGAAACGCCAGTTTCTTGTTCCCCTTGCTTCAGGCGAGATGATAGGAGCCTTTGGCCTGACCGAGCCGGACGCAGGCTCAGACCCTGTCAGTCAGCAGACAACTGCTGTAAAGGATGGGGACTATTATATCCTGAACGGGACAAAGCGGTTTATTACATCAGGCAAGAATTCAAAGGTTGTGCTTGTCACGGCAAAGACCGATGAATCCAAGGGGCACAGGGGTATAAGCTGTTTTGTGATCCCAAAGGGCACTCCAGGACTTGTTGTGGGTCATGAAGAAGATAAAATGGGGCTCAGGGCATCAGATACCACTGATCTTATCCTTGAAAACTGCAGGGTTCCTGCCTCAAGTATTGTTGGAAAGGAAGGCGATGGCTTCAAGATTGCCATGGCAGGCCTTGACAGTGGCAGAATAGGCATTGCAGCCCAGTCATACGGGGTTGCAATGGCAGCCTTTGATGCTGCTGTCAAATATGCAAAAAAAAGAAAGCAGTTCGGGTGCGCCATTTCAAAGCATCAGGCCATAAGATTCCAGATTGCTGATATGGCAACCAAGATTGAAGCTGCAAGGCAGTTGATTTTTTCAGCCGCTTCCATGAAAGACAGGGGTGAAGTCTATACAAAGGAAGCGTCCATTGCCAAACTTTTTGCCTCTGAAATGGTTAATGAGGTCACGGCAAGGGCCATTCAGATGCACGGAGGATACGGTTTTACAAAGGATTATGATGTGGAGCGTTTTTACAGGGATGCCAGGGTGTTTACAATTTATGAAGGCACAAGCGAAATCCAGAGAATAGTCATTTCAAACCAGATATTGAAAGACAAAAGAAAACCCTGATGAAAATACAGGATCCCGACCTCAGACCCTGTATGTCTGCTGCCGGGATCTTATCCTATGATCTTCCGGTTCTGCAAAAAAATATTTAAATTTGTCTAGTATCCGTTTTTAAAGATTTCTTCTGCTAAGTTCACATCTTCCGGACAGAACACAAAAAGGCATTTGCCGTCTGACTCTGATACAGAACCGTAAACATAATTAATATTGATTTTTTCTTCACCGAATTTTCTGGTGATTTTGGTAAATTCACCTGGTTTGTTGGTGATATCAATTGTCACAACTTCCTGTGAGTCAAACAGGTACTTGTTTTCCCTTAAAAGCTGCATTGCCTTGTCAGGTTCGTTGACAACAAGCCGGATCAGGGCAAATTCTGCAGAATCTCTTCTCATTGAGCTGTAGCTTGCAGAAGAAGCAAACCTTTTAAGGGATTTTCCCCTTGCCTCAAAAAGATTCTGGACATAGGCAGAAGCATCCTGGATGGTGATGGCATCAATATTGATATCTGCGCCAGCCAGAAGATCGGTGAGCTCTGCAAGCTGACCCGGTACATTCTTGAGAAAAAGGGATATTTCTGTTCTGATCATTTTTTGCCCTCCTTTCCGGATTTGTTCACACTGTTTTTATTCAACCCTGTTCTGCAATTGCTATGCCCCTGTCAAAGGCATCCATGTTCAGGGGGATTATTTTGGGTTTGGCGGCAAACTGGTCTTTTATGCATTGTCTTAAAATATCCATATCAACCACCCCTGATTTTGCCGCAAAGGCGCTCAGGGCAATGATGTTTGCGCATTTTACGCTGCCAAGCTCAACAGCAGTTTCATTTGCAGGAACTATGAGCTCAGTGATGTCCTTTCTTCCGCTTCTTGTGGGAATAAGCGAACTGTTTATCATGATGATCCCGTCCGGTTTGACATCTTTTGCAAATTTTTCAAGGGAAGGGCGGTTCATTGCCACAAGATGTGTGGGGTTTTTGATGATGGGAGAGCCTATCCTCCTGTCGGAAATCACAACGGTGCAGTATGCGGTTCCTCCCCGCATTTCAGGCCCGTATGATGGTACCCATGCCACAAAAAAATCCTGCTTCATTGCAGCATAGGCCAGAAGCTTTGCGCTCAGCAGAATTCCCTGGCCGCCAAATCCGGCAAATTTGATTTCGGTTTGCATTGGTTTCTCCAGAACAATTATATTTGTAAATTTTATAACAACCTGTTTTTATGCTTTCTGTTCTTCAGGTACCTTGTAATCGCCCAGTTCATAATAGGGCAGAAGGTTTTCCTCAGCCCATTTCAATGCGTCAACAGGAGTCAGTCCCCAGTTGGTCGGGCAGGTGCTGACAAGCTCCACAAAGCTGAAGCATCTTCCTTCAATCTGATATTCAAAGGCCTTTTTGATGGCTTTTTTTGCCTTGTTGATCATTTTGGGGTTTAACAGGGCCTGGCGGGTAACATATCCCGGAGTCACAAGTTCACCCAGAAGGTTTGCCATTCTTATGGGCATGCCTGTAAGCTCTGGATCACGGCCATTTGGAGCTGTTGTGGCACGCTGGCCGGGCATTGTTGTGGGTGCCATCTGTCCGCCGGTCATACCGTATATGGCGTTGTTTATAAAAATGGTTGTGAATTTTTCACCTCTGTTGGCTGCATGTATGATCTCACCCATTCCTATGCTTGCAAGGTCGCCGTCACCCTGATAGGTGAAGACAATGAGATCAGGCCGCACTCTTTTCATTCCTGTTGCCATGGCAGGGGCTCTGCCGTGTGCAGCTTCCTGAAAGTCAAAATTAAAATAATTATATGCCAGAACCGCACAGCCCACAGGGGCGATGCCAACGGTTCTTCCCATAATTCCCAGTTCATCAATGGCTTCAGCAACAAGTCTGTGGGCAATGCCATGAGTGCAGCCGGGGCAGTAATGGGTCATATTGTCGCTTAAACTTTTCGGCTTTGAAAATGTTTTTCCCATTTTATTTTTCTCCTAAATTCTGCGCTTAGAGCAGCCCTTTAATAATATCGCAAATTTTTTCCGGAGAAGGGATATCCCCTCCGCATTCACCATAGAAATCAACCTTGCGCTGTCCTTTTACGCAGCGTTCCACATCTTCCACCATCTGTCCCATGCTCATTTCAATGCTTATGACAGATTTGCAGCTTTGTTTTGTGGCTGCCTTGAAAATTTCCTGTTCAGGAAACGGGAAAAGGGTTTTCGGCCTCAGCAGTGCCACTTCAATTCCTTCTTTTTTCAGCATGTCAATGCTTGTCTTGCATACCCTGCTCATTGTACCATAGCTTGTGATCAGAACCTTGTAGTCAGTGTCTGTATTATATTCTTCATACATGACTTCCTGTTCTTTCATCTGGTCATATTTGGCCTTGAGTGCAAGATTGTTGTCATTAAGCTCTTTTGGATCAAGAAAAAGGGATTTTACAATATTCTTTTTATTGCTTTTTCTTGTATCCATCCCGTTTGTGGCCCAGTCATCCTTGTTGGAGGGCGCTACCTTAAGGTCATCGGGAAATTCAACAGGTTCCATCATCTGCCCTATGAGGCCGTCTCCCATGACCATGACAGGTGCCCTGTATTTTTCTGCAAGGGCAAATGCCTTCATTGTCATTTCAACGGCTTCCTGAACCCCGTCAGGAGCCATGACAAGAAGCCTGTAATCCCCGTGACCGCCGCCTTTGGTCGCCTGGAAATAATCCCCCTGTGAGGGAAGAATTCCGCCCAGACCAGGACCGCCGCGCATTATATTGACAAAGACCGCAGGACACTGGGCCGCCGCAATATAGGAAATGGCTTCGCTCATCAGACTGATTCCAGGGCTTGAAGATGTTGTCATCACCCTTTCTCCTGCCGCAGCAGCCCCGAATATCATGTAACCCACTGCAACTTCACTTTCTCCCTGCAGGAACACTCCTCCTGCTTCCGGCATTCTTTTTGACAGATATTCAGCAACTTCAGACTGCGGGGTGATTGGATATGCAAAATAGTTCTTACATCCTGCCCGGATTGCAGCTTCGCCGATTGCTTCATTTCCTTTCATTAATACTTTAGCCATTTGTTTTATCCTCGTTCATAAATTAAGCGGTTTGTTCCTTGGTCTCAACGATGCTGATGGCAACATCAGGGCATACAATACAGCACATGGTGCAGTAAATACAGTCCTCAGGCCGTGCCTGAAATGCCGGGAAATGCCCTTTTGCATTTACCTTGTCTGAGATTTCCAGTACGTTCTTAGGACAGACATTGACGCAAAGGGCGCATCCCTTGCATCGTTCGGAATCAATCCTGTGTTGATAGGCCATAAAAAAATACTCCTTTGCTGCTAAATAGGTTTCCAGGGTGGATTCAGTTTCCTGTCAATTTCAAGTACAGGGCAGGTAAAACGATCCAGCTCAAGTTGCGGCATCAGATATGAAGCTGCCGTTATAAATTCAACTTTAAGACCGGTTTCTTCTGCGACCTGTTTTATAAGATCATATCCCTTGTAGATATGGTCAGGCGTGGTCTCATCAAGAAGATTGGCATTGCTGACAAGCCCGGTTATCTTAAGTTTTGCGCTGTGTTCTATTTCTTCCTTTATCCTGATACATCCTTTGACATCTTCTGTAAAAGGCCTGAATAGGTTGATCACCTGAAGCATGTGAATTTTTTTATCCATGATATGATTATGCAGTGCGGCAAGAACTGTAACCCCCACGTCATCTCCTCCTGCATCAAGAATGGTCAGTTCAGAAGGCTGAATGATCATTCCTGCAACAGCAGGGCTTAAAATGGGCAGATCAGCATACATATAACGGCTGTCCGGCAGCACAATTTCAATTCCCATGCTTTCAAGCGGGATTTTAGCTTCCCTGGTGCGAAAATAAGGATTAACAAGATCAAGATCTGCAATTTTCACATCAGTTCCGCTTTTTTTCTGCGCAATGGCAAGATTGATGGCAGTTTCTGTTTTGCCGCTGCCATAATTTCCGCAGATAACCACTATCCCTTTGATGTCAATTTTCAAGCCTGCTCCTCTGAATTTAAAAGATACCCAATCCTTCTAATATATTTATTAAGTTGGGATTAGTCAAATACAAACCCCTGTGACATATCAATTAGCGGCGAGTATTTTTTTTATGTCCTGAAGGGTTATGCGGCGGTTCATGGCTGCGCTCAGGCCCTTTATGGTTTTTGTAAGCCCATCAATGGATTCAGGAGGGCATTCAAAATTATGAGCTTTGAGATATTTTTTTACAAGATGTTTTCCACACAGGACATTAAGATCATATCGCGGTCTGGTGGTCAGGCCGAAACTGCTCTGTGCATGGGTGCCTGCAACATGGGTGTTCACTGAACTGCCGAATACAGGGGTGTCCTGAGTAAGCAGGTGATTTCCTGTCTGTTCATGGACAATGGAATCAATGAACCTGTAATACTGACGGAAGGTGTCCATATCATCAGTATTCACCCCGGTTTCAAATCCCATGTTTTTCAGGGTTTTTACTGTGGTGTAAAGGTCAGCTATTCCATTGCGTTCTCCTATTCCAAGTGCTGAGACCTCGATTATTTTTGCGCCTGCATAAATACCTGTGACCGTGTTTGCGGACGCCATTCCCATATCATTGTGGCAATGCACGGAGATGGTGATATCTGTGTTTTTCAGTACAAGGTTGTGAATTTTTTCAAAAACATGCACAGGCGCCATCATACCTGAGGTATCGGGCATGGAAAGGATATCAATTTTTTCCAGGGGCAGCATCTGTATGTATTTTTCCAGGATGCAGTCTTCAAACCTGCCCATGTCCAGCATTGCAAGGCTTATACAGCAGTCAGGGTTTCTGGATTTTATATGGTCAAGCAGAACAGGCAGGTTGCCCGGGAGGGGATCAGGTGCTTCAGGGTTTATATTGATATGAAAATGCAGGTCAAAGGCCCCTGTATCAAGAAGAATCTCAGCATCATTATTGTGCAGCCTGCCCATGACGGCAATGCGGATTTGAAACCTGTTTTTCTGTGCATGTAAAATAAGCGCTTCAGCTGCCTTTATTTCAGATTCATGTGCAGGAGGATAGGCTGCCTGGCATATGTCAACACCCAATTTTTCCTGAAATTCGAGTATTTTCAGGCGCTGGGCATGGGAGAACATGACAGCCCTGTACTGCATGCCCTCTCTTATGGTTTCATCAATGACAAGAATTCTTCTTTTTTCCATGGTTTTCCTTTGGCGGGTTGAAATACCCGTGAATCAGGCCTGGAAACATTGCAGACAATTTTTGGATCAGGTTTTCCATGCCAACGGGAGGGCCACTGGCTTCAACCTGATTCATCATACGGCAGTATTTTACAGGGTCAAAATTTAAATTGCGCCACTGAATCATATCAATGTTAAAGGTCTGAATAAAATTTTCAAGGGCTTTTGATTCCATTTGAGAATCAGTGAAACCGGGGCAGTTAAGATAATTTATGGAGACAAATCTGCCATGTGATTTTGCTGTTTTTATGGAATCAAGAACATTGGAAAATTCATAGGACCGGGGCCTGAAATATGCATTATAGCATTTTTCCCTGACAGAATTCATGCTCACCCTTATTGAATCTATTCCTGCCCTGCAAAGGGCATCAATATGGTGTGTAAGGCTGCCGTTGGTGTTGATGTTTATGGTTCCTCTGTCAGTTTTTTGTCTGATGAGCCTGACAGCAGGCTCAATAACCTTGAAAGCTGTCAGAGGTTCTCCTTCACACCCCTGACCAAAGCTTACCACAGCCCTTTTAACATGGCCAATGTGTTCAAGGCAGATCTGGGCTATTTCTTCAGGGTCAGGCATGAAGCTTATTCTTTCCTGACATGCACAAAGATTGTTTTCAGTCTGAAGGGAAATGCACCCAAGGCAGTTTGCATTGCATACAACCGATGTGGGCAGAGGGGCTTCATAGCGTCTGAGGAAAAAATTTTTTCCTGCAGGGCATCCATATTTCAGGGCGCATGTCTCAAGATGGCGGATCAGCCGGTTATCTGGATATTTTTTCTGCATAAGGGCGATGCCTTTTTCAATTTTTTTGACGGGCATCTGTCTTAAATCCTGACGCGGCTCGGAATCCACCAGAATTGCTGCAGATCTGAAACTGTTTTTCCCGAACCCTACAGCTCCGTATGAGAAAAGGGGCAGAAAATCTTCTGTGCCCGTGTCATCATAGGCGCAGAAATGGCGGTTTACATAACCGGGCGAATTAAATACAGCCACAGGAAAAATTTTTTCTTCAGGATTGAAAGGGTTGGTTTCAATTTTTTCAAACTGTTTTTTTGCAATATTATATACAACAGGTGTTCTTGCAGGCAGCATCATGAGTTCGCTGCCGTACGGCATGGGAATGCTTGTATCTTTTGTCAGAACAACAGGTGTTGAACCTGACATGCCGACTGCTCCATATCCTTCAAGCTCAAAGATTTCTCCGTTTTCCGCTGCTGCAACAGCTGTCAGAATATTTTTATTTATATAGGTGATGTTCTTTACCTCCTGTCAGTTTTTGAAAGATATATCAGAACAGTCTGGCCTTGCCAATATGCCGGTTGAGTAATTTTTTCAGTATGGAAGAATTATCGACTTTCCTTATGGGACCATGGGTGGGATACAGGTTCGCCAAATCCGTATCTGTGTGCAATTTTGTTAAATATGCCCTGTTTCTTTATCTGCTGTAAGCCTTTATTGAAAACAGCCACTTTTTTCTGAGCATTTTCTGCTTTTTTTGAAATGCATATATAAAGGTTTTTCACCTGAAGAGCTGGTTTCATGAATTCAATCCTGGATGCAAGGTCAGGAAGGTAATGTTTTACAAGATACTGTTCCACAAATCTGTCGCAAACTATCAGGTCAACCCTGTTGCCTGCAAGTTTCTGTAAATTCTGAAGATCACTTACAGCCTCCTCCTTTGTAAGGTAATCTGCTGCATCGAATTCTACTGTATTGATATAACCACGTACCACACCTATGCGATATGGTTTGAGATCTTTAAGGTCTGTAAATACAATTGTGTCTGATTTTTTTTTGAAAAACCCTATGGTTCCGGCAATTATGGCATCGGTAAATATTGATTTTTTCAGCCTCCTGCGGGCCCAGTATGCAGGGAAATATCCATCATATATTCCAGCTTCCGCCATGACCACAGCCCGTTTCCATGGCAGGAAAACATATTGTACATCATATCCCTGTGATTTGAATGCAATACGTGTGATCTGTGCCATGAAACCCTGGTTTTCAAGCCTAGTGCCAATGTATGGCTCCCATTCAAGGGTTGCAATTGTGATGCTTTTCCCTGCATGACACAGGCAGGGCAGATACAGCAATACCATTGCAATCAGAATGGAATATGTTTTAATTGCTGCAGATGTTACGGACTGTCCCGGTAATTTTTTATATACAGTCAGGGCATATAAAAGGATTTTTCTCATAAGACAATATTCATGCTGTGCGATTATTGTATTTTAAACACCTTTGTGAACAGCAAGGGCTTGACAATGGTTGTGAATGTATAGAAGATTAATATATATAATACATACAGTCAAGGCCGATGGAGGAAACGATTTGAGAAAACATACGGCACAGCCATCCTGTGAACTGGAACACGTAAAACAGGTTACACAGTCTCTTTTTGAAATTGCCAAGGCTGTGAATACATCATCAAGCCTGGATGAGCTTTACAGAGCCATACATAAATCCCTGAAACCTGTAATGGAAGTTGAAAATTTTTTCATTGCCATTGCCAATGAGAAAAAAAGAACACTATTCTTTCCCTACCACAGTGATATTATGGATGATGATTTCTGCCCCATTGATGATTTTGACACGGGTTCATCCCTTACAGGGCTTGTTGTGCGGCAGGGAACACCCATGCTGCTTAAAAAAGATGAACTGGAAGAACGCGCCCGTCAGAGAAAAGTATGGGGGCCTGTACCGCTTATCTGGATGGGAGTTCCCCTGAGAGTTGAAGGAAATGTGATAGGGATTATTGCTGTGCAGAGCTATACAGATCCCGAGTGTTATACACTGGATGATCTTGATTTTCTGGTGTCTGTTTCAGACCATATTGCCATTGCCATTGCAAGAAAACAGGCAGAAGAAAAACTGCAGGCAAGCGAGGCAAGATACAGGACGCTTTTTGAAAAATCAATGGATGCTGTTCTCATAATAAGGAATCATAGATTTATTGATTGTAATCAGACAGCCATTGATATGCTGGGCTATGACAGCAGGGAATCTTTGCTTGAAAAACATCCCGGAGAACTGTCACCTGAATTTCAGCCGGATGGTCATGAATCCTTTTCCAAGGCTGCTGAGATGATGGACATTGCGCTTGAAAACGGCAGTCACAGGTTTGAATGGGCACATGTCCGGGCAAACGGTGAAGTTTTTCCGGTTGAAGTGTCGTTGACCGTAATTTCAAATGAACCGGACAATCAGGTTATACATACGGTTATGAGAGATATTACGGAACAGAAACTTGCTGAAAAAGAAAAACGGAGAATAAGCCAGCTTGCTGCTGAACAGGAAAAGCATGCGCTTGTGGGGAAAATAGCAGGAAAAATGGCCCATGATTTCAATAATATTCTTGGTGTGATAATGGGAAATGCAGAGCTTGCCCTGCTTGACTGTGAAGATTATGAGATGAGAAAAACACTGGAGCTGATATATGACCAGACCATAAAAGGGAAAAACCTTACAAAAAACCTGACTGCATTTGCCAAGGATCAGGCCCCAAGACATGAGTTTCTGGAACTCAATGATATAATAGGGCTTGTCATTGATATTCTGAAAAAGGATCTTGAGCCTGTCAGTCTGGTGAAAGACTATGATCAGAATCTTCCCGATCTTGTGGGTGATCATGGAATGATGGAACATATCCTGATCAATCTTCTGCAGAATTCTGTTCATGCTCTGAGCCTTACTGATAATCCAGAAATTGTTATAAAAACGTTTTCAGATGACAGCCATATATGTTTTGAGATAAAAGACAATGGATGCGGCATACCTGAGGAATATCTTGATGAAATTTTTGAGCCTGCATTTACCCTTAAGGGAAGCCGGGATACAACAGGCTCATATGCAGGGCATATAAAAGGCACAGGTTATGGAATGTCCAATGTGAAAAAATATATTGAACAGCATAACGGCAGGATTCTTGTTGAATCACAGGTGAACATGGGGACACGGGTTCAGGTATGTTTCCCGCTTATTAAAAGACAATTGACCAGCCAGGAAAAGCAGCAGCTTTCAGCCATGAAGCCTGTGACAGGCAGGTATATTCTGCTTGTGGAAGATGAAACAGCACTTTCAGACGTTCAATATCGTATTCTAACCCATTCTCCGTTTCGTCATAAAGTTGACATTGCCATGAACGGCCAGATGGCAATTGACCTGTTTTCCAGAAACCATTATGATCTTGTAAGCCTTGACTATCAGCTTCCCGGCAGGATCAACGGCATGGATGTGTATAAACAGATACGTACAATATCAAAAACTGTTCCTGTTCTTTTTGTTTCAGGAAACCTGGAATTTTTAGAATCAATTGATGAATTTAAAAACAGCAAATTTATTGATTTTCTCTCCAAGCCCTGCCTTAACAGGGTTTATGCCCAGGCTGTCAACCACCTGCTGCAGAATAATCTTTCAGCTTTAAAATAAAGATTGCTCAAAATAAATCCTGTGTTATATTCACCTTTTACGACTAAAAATGAATAAAGGTTGGAATATGTGCTTAGCAGTACCTTCAAAAATTATTGAGATCAACGGCAATGTTGCAAAAGTTGATGTGGACGGGGTGGTCAGGGAGGCCAGTATCATGCTTCTTGATGATGTTGAACTGGGAGATTATGTCATTGTTCATGCAGGATTTGCCATAAGCAAAGTGGATGAGGCGGCAGCCATTCAGACCATTGAAGACATGCGGGGCATACTGATGGCTGAAAAAGACCAGCCCGGTAAAGCCGGTGGCGCTTCCTGAAATATTATGAAAAACCCTGTTGCTGCAAGAAAGCTTGATATCAGCGGAGTGGTTCAGGGAGTCGGTTTCCGTCCTTTTTTATTTGTTCTGGCACGGCAGTATGACCTGAAAGGGGAAGTATCCAATACTTCAGAAGGAGTTTGTGCAATAGTTGAGGGCAAAGATGCTGATATTGATGCCTTTGTGCATGATATTACTGCAAAGCCCCCCTTGCTTGCATGTGTGACCGCTGTCAGACAGAAAACTATTGAACCCCGTGGCTTTTCCTGTTTTCAGATAGTGAAAAGCAAAGCCATGTCTGTGCGCACCACCCTGATTTCTCCTGATGTGAGCATATGCCGTGACTGTCTGAAGGAGATGAGGGATCCGTCTGACAGACGGTATGAATATCCTTTTATCAATTGTACAAATTGCGGGCCAAGATTTACCATTATTGAAGATATTCCCTATGACCGTCCAAAAACATCCATGAAGAATTTTAAAATGTGCCCTCTGTGCCAACAGGAGTATGATAATCCTGTTGACCGCAGGTTTCATGCACAGCCCAATGCCTGCCCTAAATGCGGGCCCACGGTGTTTTTGACTGACAACACGGGAAGGGTGATTGATTCTGATTCTTCCCGTGCCATAAAGCTTGCAGCGGATTTTTTAAATCAGGGTAAAATACTTGCAGTAAAAGGGCTTGGCGGATTTCATCTTGCCTGTAATGCAGCAGATTCAGGGGCAGTGGAAAAACTTCGCCACAAAAAAAACCGGCCACATAAACCCTTTGCCCTGATGGCGGAAAATATATCTGTTCTTGATGAATATGTTCATGTGAGCCAGGAGGAAAAACAGGCACTTGAATCTTTTCATCGGCCCATTGTGCTGCTGCAAAAAAAGCATTGGCCGGAAAATGCAGACGCCTGTGTACTGGCTCCCGGGCTTGCACCTGCCAATAACTGCCTTGGAGTCATGCTTCCCTATACACCTCTTCATTATCTTCTGCTTGAAAAGGGCCCTGAAATTCTTGTCATGACCAGTGGAAACAGGTCAGGAGAACCGCTTTCCATAGATAATGATGATGCTCTTGACGCTTTTTCCCATATTGCGGATTTTTTTCTTATGCACAACAGGGATATTTATTTCAGGGCTGATGATTCCATTGTCAGGTTTCAGGCCGGGCGTTCAAGATTTATAAGGAGATCAAGGGGCTATGCTCCGCTGCCCATTGTTTTAAATTCGCAGATGCCGGCTGTGCTTGCGTGCGGAGGAGGCCTTAAGAGCACAATATGCCTGACCAGAAACAATCAGGCCTTTTTAAGTCAGCATATTGGTGATCTTGATAATATAAAGGTGTTTGATTTTTTTTCAGATACAATAGATCATCTGAAAAATATTCTGGATATAAGACCTCAGATAATAGCCTTTGATCTTCATCCAGGATATATGAGCACAAAATATGCTCAGGATCAGAAGGGAATAAAAAAGACCGGTGTTCAGCACCACCATGCCCATGCTGCTTCATGCATGGCTGAAAACGGCCTTGATGAGCCTGTGATTGCCATGACCCTTGATGGTACCGGATATGGGCTGGACGGCAATATCTGGGGAGGTGAGATTTTCTGCGGAACTCCTTCAGGGTTTGAAAGAAAGGCACATCTTTCATATATCAGAATGCCGGGTGGGGATGCAGCAGTAAAGGAGCCGTGGCGTATGGGAATTTCAGTTCTTTATCATGCCTTTGGCATGGGTTTCAGGGACATTGACATTGAATTTGTGCAAAGGCTTGATAAAAAAGCTGTGTCCCTTATCTGCCAGATGATGGACAAGGGACTTAATTCTCCTCTGACTTCCAGTACAGGCCGGCTGTTTGATGCTGTTGCAGCTCTTTTATGCATCTGCCACGAAATTTCATATGAAAGCCAGGCTGCAATGGAACTTGAGTCAGCAGCACAGGAAAAATCAGGAACAGAACCTTATGATTTTGAGCTTATTGCAGGTGCCTCAGCCTGTCTTGAGATAAATATGCTGCCCTGTATACGTCAGATTGTTGAGGATCTGATTCATAAAACACCTGTGCCATTGATCAGTTCAAAATTTCATAGCACCATTGTTGCAGGGTTTGTACAGGCTGCTGAAAACGTGAGCATTAAGACAGGTATCAGGAAAGTTGTGCTTTCAGGCGGAGTATTCAATAATGATCGTATAATTGCAGGAATGACAGGGTGTCTTGAAGAAAAGAAATTTAAGGTATATACACATTCAAAGGTGCCGGCAGGAGATGGCGGCATATCGCTTGGGCAGGCTGTGATTGCAGCTGCCATGGAGGGAAATTGAATCATGGGTTTGAAATATGTTGAGGAATACAGGGATTCTGACATTGCGCAGCAGCTTGTAAAAAAAATCAGGCAGACAAATACAAAAAAACTCAGGTTGATGGAGGTTTGCGGAACACATACCATGTCCATTTTCAGGCATGGAATAAGAAGTGTGCTGCCTGAAACCATCACCCTGCTTTCAGGCCCTGGATGCCCTGTATGTGTTACAGCTCAGAAGGATATTGATGCTTTTGTGAAATTTGCAGGCCTTGATGATGTGATTGTCACAACTTTTGGAGATCTGATCAAGGTGCCTGGTTCTGATTCAAGCCTTGGCACAAAAAAGGCGGAAGGCGCTGATGTAAGAATAGTCTATTCTGTATTTGACGCCGTGGAGATTGCAAAGTCCAACAGGGACAGCCAGGTTGTGTTCTGTGCGGTGGGCTTTGAAACAACAATTCCGACAATTGCAGCAGGCATTCTCATGGCAGTTGAGGCAGGGCTTGACAATTTTTCCATATATTCAGCCACCAAGCTGACTCCTCCTGCGCTTGCCGCATTAATGGAGACAAAAGGTGTTGAAATTGACGGATTTATTCTGCCGGGTCATGTCTCGGTCATCACCGGAACAGATGCCTATCGCGGTACATTTGAAAAATATTCAATGCCTTCTGTAATCGCAGGATTTGAACCCCTTGATATATTAAAGGCAGTACTCATGCTTGTTCAGCAGAACGAGACAGGAAAGCCTGCCCTTGAAAATGCCTATCCAAGGGCTGTGTCAGATCAGGGAAATGTACGGGCAAAGGCTGTGATGAATCAGGTTTTTGAGGTCTGTGACACTTCCTGGAGGGGAATAGGCAGCATACCTCAAAGCGGTATGAAGCTTAAACAGGATTATCTTGAATTTGATGCTGCAGTAAAATTTGATATGGCATTGCCTGATGTACCTGAACCTGCAGGATGTGCATGCGGTCAGATCCTGATGGGTCTTAAAACCCCGCCTCAATGCCCGCTTTACAAAAAGAAATGTACTCCCATGACTCCGGTCGGCCCGTGCATGGTGTCAAGCGAGGGATCATGCGCTGCATTTTACAGATACAGTTGAGATCAACCCGGCCCTGCATGGAATTTTGGTTCTGCATGTCTGTAATATCGGGATCAGACCGGGGTTATAATTAAAATGTTTAAGTTTTAAGGAAAGGATATGACACAGGAAAAAATATTACTGGATCATGGATCAGGAGGGAAGATTTCCCATGAGCTTTTTTCACGCTTAATTCTGCCTTTGTTTTCAAATGAGGAACTGGGCAGGCAGGATGATGGAGCTGTTCTTGCAGTGGACGGAGCAAAACTTGCATTTTCAACTGATTCCTATGTGGTTGATCCTGTTTTTTTCCCGGGCGGCAATATAGGCGACCTTGCAGTTAACGGCACAGTCAATGATATCAGCATGTGCGGAGCCATTCCTAAGTTTATAAGTGTGGGCCTGATTATTGAGGAAGGTTTTCTGATCAAAGATCTTAAGCTGATTCTTGAAACCATGGCAAGGGCTGCACAAAAAGCAGGAGTTAAAATTGTCACAGGTGACACAAAAGTTGTGCCAAAGGGCAAGGCTGATAAAATATTTATCAACACATCGGGAATAGGTGTTGTAAATCCTTCCACCGATGTTTCAGGCGCCAATGCCAGACCAGGTGATGCGGTTATTATAAGCGGTACCATTGCAGATCATGGGATCACTGTTTTAAGTTCCAGAGAAGGCCTTAAATTTGATTCAGACATTACAACAGATTCCGCACCCCTGAACACAATGGTGCAGTCTCTTCTGAATTCAAACTGTGATATCCATGTGTTAAGGGATCCGACAAGGGGAGGTCTTGGCACAACCTTGAATGAGATTGCATCACAGTCAAAGGTCGGAATAAGGCTGGATGAGCAGTCCATACCTGTTAAAGGGCCTGTCAGGGGTGTGTGTGAACTTCTTGGATTTGACCCTCTTTATCTGGCAAATGAAGGCAAGCTTGTCGCATTTGTGCCGGAAAAGGATGCACAAAAAGCGCTTGAGATCATCCGTCAGGATGAATTTGGCCGTGATGCAGTTATCATAGGCAGGGTAACGGATGAAGATCCGGGAAGGGTCTGTCTTAAAACTGCCATAGGAGGCCTGAGAATAGTTGACATGCTGGCAGGAGAACAATTGCCGCGTATCTGCTGACAGGAAAATTACAAGTTTAAGTTCAGCATCTGCTCAATATGCTTTCTTGCCACTTTCATGAATGAAGGAAATGCCTTTGTCAGGGTCGGGGTCATGCTGGTTCCCCAGTTTATTGTTTCAGGCTCAATACCGATTATTTTCAGTTTGGGCCTGTGCCCTCTCATCTGAGCCATGTCAAGTGAGTCAAGGAGATCCACATCATGCAGGGACAGCATCTGCTTATGGTTCTGCACAAGGTCGGCCTCATCAAGGCTGTAAACTGTTCCTGGTGCATGACCTGCGCGTACAATGTCAAGCACAAGTACCTGTTCATATTTTTCAAACAGATAAAATATATCCTGGGTAAATGTGCCCCCGTCAATGAAATCAACCAGGTTTTCATCAAATTCCTGTTTTTTTTCCCAGAATTCATGGATTGCATGAACCCCGGCTCCTTCATCCATCATCAGAATATTGCCCACTCCCAGGACCAGAAGTTTTTTCATTTATGTATACCTGTTTTTTAATTTTAAATTGTAAATAAGAGCTGATATCAGAAAAAATATTTCCTTGCAAGCAAAGAGGGGATGAAATTTTCATCCCCTCTTGAAATGGCTTATAAAATCAGGCTGAAATTATAAAGGAACCTCAACTTTGATTTTTCTGCCTGTATCTGCGTCCAGCACGTGGACGGCACAGCCCAGTCAGGGGTCAAAGGAACGGATAAGCCGTCCCACATTGACCGGGTTCTCAGGATCAGGAACCGGAACTCCGATAAGAGCCTGTTCCATAGGGCCTCTCTGGCCCATATCATCCATTGGGTTTGCATTCCAGATAGTTGCTGAAACAACCTGATAATTGGAAATTTTCTGATCCTTGATATTAACATAATGCAGAAGAGCGCCGCGCGGTGCTTCGGAAAGTCCAAGGCCTTCTGCTGAATCAGGAATCGGTGCAGGAACAAATGTTTCTTTGCCGGGTTCAGCTTCAGTAAGCCATTGTTCAACAGCATCTGCAACCATGGCTGTTTCTTCTGCCCTTGCAACATGTCTTCCAAGGATGGAGAATGCAGCGTCGCCGATATCACGGAATTTTTTAACACCAAGTTTGTCCTGTCCTGTTTTTGAAAGCTCGGGATTGGTAACCCACATTCTTGCAAGCGGGCCTGCTTCATGGGGTTTGCCGTTGTATCTTGGAGCTTTTATGAAACTGTATGCAGCTTCCTTGTACGGATCGGGAATGGTTTTGCCCTGGCGGGGGTTAAGCCCTGTTGTGGAATCTGCAAAATAAGAATATTTTACATATTCTTTTATGAGTGCAGGATCAAGGGGGTAGTCTTTGCCCTCTGTGAAAACTCCTCTCTTCAGAAGAGTGTTGCCTGCATCATCCATCGGGAACACACCCCATGCAACGCAATTGTGATATCCGCCGCCTGTTTTCAGAAGGTCGCCATAGGGACCAGCAAGCAGATATACAATGGGGACATATTTTTCCATTACAAATTTTTTGACTTTCTTGAAACGCTCTGCATAGGCGTTCAGGGCTTCCCTTGTGGGAATTTCAGTTGTTCCGCCAACAACAACACCCTGAACATGCGGCATCTTACCTCCAAGAAGCGCAACCATTTCATGACATATTTTTCTTATTTCAAGTGCTTCAAGGTATTGTCCCACAGCAATGTCATTGACTTTTTTTGAAACCCTGACATCGTTTTTTGCGTATCTTGGCACAAACGGAGCAACTTCCGGGCCATTGACATAATCAAGGGCTGCCAGATGATAAAAATGCAGGATATGGGACTGCAGAAAGTTTGCACCCAGAATCAGGTTTCTTGCAATTCTGCCGTTTTTTGTGAGTTTTACATTAAAAGCATCATCAAGAGCCATGGATGATGCAGTTGCATGGGCAGTCGGGCATACTCCGCAGATTCTCTGGGTGATCTGGGTGGCATCCCTCGGGTCTCTGCCGATCAATATCTGTTCAAAACCGCGGTACATGCCGCCATGGATTCTTGCGTCCACGACAACACCGTTTTTAACTTCAACTTCTGCTTTAAGATGACCCTCGATCCTGGTGATCGGGTCAATGGCAACCTTTATCTTTTTTCCGGCTCCGGCCGGAACAGCTTGTGGTTTACAGCCTGCCATAATAAAACCTCCTCAGGTTTGATAAGTTTCAGGTACTTATGTTATGCGGGTTCATAGAAAGGTGAAGATGCATCAGGAAATCCTGGTTCAACACACCCGATGCACACAGCATTGTCCACACACCAGTTCATGCCGCTGTTCCATTTGCGTTTATAGCAGTCTGCATTGGTGTCAGGCCCTTTGCATCCTAAATCCATGCGGCAGCCATTGGCATCTGAAAGTTTTTCTGCCATCTCTCCTGCTTCATACTGGGACAGATGCGGGCAGTTATCATGAATATTGTTGCCAAAGAACATTGTGGGACGTCCGTTTTCATCCAGCTCAGGAATGCCTTTTGTGAGCAGGTGGGCAATGGTTCCCACGATCCAGTCAGGATGTGAGGGGCAGCCTGGAATATTTACAAGCGGAGTTTTGATACCATAGGTTTTAAATAATTCCTGTACTCCGGAGGCTCCGGTCTCATTGCCTTCGGCAGCCGGAATACCGCCGTATGCTGCGCAGGTACCCACAGCAAGAACACTGCCTGCCTTGGCTCCCAGATCCTTTGTCAGGTCAACCATGGTGATCTCTTTGCCGTTCAGTTCGCCAATAATGCAGTACTTGCCTTCTGCAGCCATGGGGACGGCACCTTCAACCACAAGAGAGAATTTGCCTTTATACTCTTTTGCAATTGCATACATGTTTTCAAGTGCGGTCTCGCCTTCACTTGCCATGACTGTGGGATGGAACTGCAGGCTGATGATTTTAAGCAGGATATCTGCTATGGACGGATCAACGCTGTTCAGCAGTGAAACAGAGCATCCTGTGCATCCCTGTCCCTGAATCCAGAGAACCGGATGGTTTTTCAGAGCCTTTTTCATTGCTGAAACAAGGGCGGGGTTGAACACCTGAGAAATACCGATGCCGGCAGCTGTCCCGGTAACGGTTTTCAAAAAAGTTCTTCTTGAAACCCCTGTTTTCTTTTGCTGCTCATCAGGCAACATGTGTTCGTCTTTCACGGGCACCTCCTTGATGCTGTTAAAAACAAAAATTAATATAACACCATACTTCGTATTCCCATAGGCTCCATGTCCTTTTTGCAGAGCCTTTAATTTGTGCAAAATATGCAAACTTTACATTGTGCAAAATATGATTTATTATGCATATAACGCCCGGTTTTTATTGTCAATAAAAAAAGAGAATATCAATATTTTTCAGGCCTGTTATTGATGAAGTCTATAAGCCCCATAAATTTAGGTTGACTCAAATATTTTATCCATTGTAAGAATGCAGACTGTGAACTGCCCTGAAAGGAATCTGTAACATGCTTATATTTAAGGTTGGTACCATTGCTTCCATGCTTGGAGTGCACCGCAATACTGTTACCAACTGGATCAAGAAAGGGAAGCTTGAGGCCTGTTCCTATGCCGGAAGAAAATATGCTGTTTCCAGAAGCAAATTCATTGCCTTCTGTAAAAGAGAGCATATTGCAGGTCCGGTAATGGATAAAATTATCCGGGAATTTGATTTACCTGAAGACAGGGACGCAGAAAATCTCATGTCCCCAAAAACCATGCATGAAACTGATATGGATTCAGGCTCTGATATGCAGATCGGTTCAGTGCTTGTGGTTGGCGGGGGGATTTCAGGCATTCAGGCTGCACTTGAGCTTGCAGATGCCGGCTATTATGTCTATATTGTTGAAAAAACTGCCGGTATCGGCGGAACCATGGCTCAGCTTGACAAGACTTTTCCCACCAATGACTGTGCCTCATGCATAATCCTTCCAAAGCTTGTGGAATGCGGCAGGCATCTTAATATTGAGCTGATTACCCTTGCCATGGTTGAGAAAGTCAGGGGCAGGGCAGGCCATTTCATTGTAAACATAAGAAAAAATCCCAGTTATATTGATGCTGACAAATGCATAGCCTGTGGAATCTGTGCCCAGAAATGTCCCATCAATGTTCAGGATGAATTCAATTTCGGCATCAGCAGGCGCAAGGCAGTATATATAAGGTATGACCAGTCAGTTCCCCTGAAATATGCCATAGACCCTGAAGCCTGCATATATCTGACACATGGAAAATGCGGAGCATGTGAGAAATTCTGTTCAACCGGAGCTGTTAATTTCAGCCAGGCCGGTCAGCTCATTACAATACATGTGGGAGCTGTTATCCTTGCTCCGGGATTTAAGCCCTTTGATCCTTCTGGACATGATTTTTTCGGATACAGGGTCAAGGATGTTGTAACAAGCCTTGAATATGAGCGCATGCTTTCCATTGGAGGGCCGGGCAAAGGCACTCTGGCAAGGCCTTCTGACAATACCGAACCGCGTAAGATAGCATGGATTCAGTGCGTCGGGTCCAGAAATCATAACAATTGCGGCAATTCATACTGCTCAAATATCTGCTGCATGGCTGCGGTAAAGCAGAGCCTGATTTCTCCTGAGCATGTCAGTGCAGGAGAGCTTGAACAGACAATCTTTTTTACCGATTTAAGAAGCCATGGCAAGGAATCTGAACGGTATTTTGAAAGCGCGAAAAAAGCAGGGGTCAGATTTGTAAGGGCTCTGCCGCATACAATGGAGCCTGGTCATGATGGTACAGGTGTAAGGATGCGTTATGTGACAGAACAGGGTGAGGTCATCCGGGAATCATTTGACCTTGCTGTTCTTTCCATAGGGTTTGAAGCACCGTCAGACGCCCCTGAACTTGCCCGCCTGTTCAATATTGAGCTTGATTCCCATAATTTTGCCGCAACTTCCTGTATGGAGCCTGTGAACAGCAGCAGGAACGGGATTTATGTGATCGGAGCATTTCAGACCCCGAAAGCAATTTCAAGATCCGTGGTTCAGGCATCTGCTGCCGCTGCCAGTGCAGCAAGGCTTTTGGGAGGAAAAAGAGGCTCTGCCGCAAGAAAGAAACAATATCCCAGGGAACGTGATATCAGCAATGAAACTCCTTCGGTTGGAGTATTTGTATGTTCATGCGGAGTTAATATTGCAGGAATCGTTGATGTTGACCAGGTGGTTGCATATGCAGCAGGGCTTCCATTTGTCACCTATGTTGAAAATAATCTTTTTTCATGTTCTGCCGATGCCCAGCAGGTGATTGTTGAAAGAATACATGAATTTGGCCTTAA
>CAYOYY010000046.1:0-10648 GCA_964408295.1 uncultured Desulfobacula sp.
GCAGATCCATAAAAATTCCACTCCGCAGCAGCATAGGCGGAACCTGCCATCAGAACAACGGCAGCACAGATTAACAGCAGTTTTTTCATTTTTTCTCCTTAAAGTTTTCTGTTAAGATTTTTAATTAAAATAATTGTTAAAAAACCTCTGAAAATAAAAAAACCACGAAAGTTCAAGCCAGCATATGCCGGCCTGTGAAACCTTCGTGGTTTAAATTTTCAGTTATAAAATTTTATATTTTTCAGACTTCTGCCTGAACTTAACGATTGTTTAATTAACCTGTTAAGTTCAGGATGTCAATATGAAAATCAAAACCTTTTTCTGCACGGTTTTATGGCCGGGTATTTATTAAGACATAAAACCATCAGAGTTTGATTTTATTGTCCTTTGCAGCATCCCTGATATGCTGAATCAGAATCTTGCCTATTTCAGGATTTTCACCAAGGCCTTTGATTTCTGTTATAACCTTGATTCCCTTTGCCTGGATAACATTTTTCCATGAATCCTTTTCACTGCCTGCCATGTCATTGTTGGCATGGTCGCCTGCAACTATCATGAAAGGTTTGAGAACAATTTTTCTGGTTCCGGTATGCACAAGAGCGTTCACAACATTGTCAAGGGAAGGATAACCTTCAACAGTGCCTATAAAGACAGGAGTGTCAGGATACATCTGTCTCATTGTCTGCTGGAATTCCACATATGCGCCTGTGGAAAGAAATTCATTGCCATGGCCCATATACACAAGGGCTGCCTTGTTTTCTGCTGCAAGTGCCACATCAGATGCCATTGCTTTTGCTGCTGTTTCCATGTCTTCATGGTAATCATGTACAGGGCCCTTGGCTCCAAGCACTGGCCTGCCCAGAACAAGTTTTTTAAAAGGCATGTATTTTTTCTTTACGGTTTTAATGGCATTGAGACCATTGAGATATGAGGTAAGATCTGCATATTCTTCACCGTCATAGATATGGGTGGGCTGTACAATAATAATATTGTATCCCTCATCCTGAAGATCGGCAATTGTTGCAAGAGGGCCTTTTACAAAGAGAAATTCCCTTGGAATATCCTTGTGTTCGGCAAGAAATTTCTTGTCGTTCTGCCTTTTGTGCCAGATATTTCTTATGATATTTGAAGTAAAGGCAACTTTTACCTTAACTCCTGGAAAAGCTTTCTGGGTTTCATGCATGATATCTGTAAATGAAACCAGAGCAGAAAGGTAGGTTGTTCCAAAACCGGCAAGCACGATGGCTTTTTTGTCTTTTCTATGGCCCATTGCAAAGGAAGATGCAGCAAGCATAAATGACAATACAAGTGCGATACCACAATAACTCAATTTTTTCATCATTAACCTCATTTATGATTTGATTAGAACAAAAAAAATCCCCGGATCATCAGCATGTCCGTGATGATCCGGGGATAACGTTTTCTATCCACCGCAATTCATGCCGTTCCCTTATCCACGAGGGTTGTGCAGCATGACAGGATATGAGCAGGTCTTCTGGCTTCTCCCCTTTTTTTGATAACCTTCCCATTCCGTTTCCCGGAACAGTGGTATGCCAAGATCAAAAAAGTCGTGCTTTTTCAGCACAGGGAGTCACAGCGGCGTGTCCGCGACGGATTCTAACCGTCTTCCCTTGACTCATACCATCGCATTCTGCGAATGCTATATAAAACTTAATCTTTCAAGTCAAGATCAAAATTTTTGATCATGGCCTTAATCCTTTGCCAGGCTTCATCAGGAATTCTGGCTCCAATCACCTGACAGACTTCATATCCGCAGGCAGAACCTATTTTACCGCTTTGTTCAATGGAAAGACCATGGGCAATACCGAAAAGAAAACCTGCTGCCCACAGATCGCCTGCCCCTGTTGTGTCAATGGCTGGTTTGTCCGTTACAGGCTCGATTGCTGTTATGATGCCGTCATGGGCTATATAGCTGCCACGCCTGCCAACCTTAAGGACTGCATACAGAACATTTTGTGCCAATGCTTTTATGGCCTTGCCTTCATCCCTGTGGCCGGTATAGGCAAAAGCTTCGTCTTCATTGGCAATCAGAATATCCACATGGTTTTTTATTATTTCATCAAGCCTGTCTTTTGATGAATTGACAACTTCAAAACTTGCAAGGTCAAGAGCAACAAGGCATCCAGCCTTTTTTGCCGCCATGAGAGCAGCATCCATGAGTTCAGGGTTGAACAGAAGATAGCCTTCAATCACTGCTATGGCTGTATCTGCGAACATCTCTGCGGTGACTGATTCTGGCATAAGCTGTGTTGATGCACCTAGAAATGTGAACATGGAACGCTGGGCATCGGGTGTGATTACAGACAGAACTCTGCCTGTGGGTAAGCCTGAGATGGAAAGAACAGGTTCTGTATTGCATTTTATAACCTGGCTTTCAAATATTTTTCCGTATTCATCATCTCCTCGCATGCCTATGAATCTGGCTTTTCCGCCAAGTTTTCCCACACCCATTATGGTGTTGCATGCAGCGCCTCCAGGCACTATGACAGGCTTGTTCTGTGTTTTTGAAAGAATCCTGGCAATATCTTTATCCTCCACCAGTGTCATTCCGCCTTTTTCCTTGCCAAGCCCGGCAAGAAACCGGTCTGATTCATTGACCAGGATATCCACCAGTGCTGCTCCTATTCCTGTGATTCTGACATTTTTATCTGAATGCATATTATCTCCGGATATATTGTAAATATATTGCCACAGAATAAAATTCTGCTGATATTTGTCAAGCAAAATATGGCTGCAAACCTGCCTTGACATTTTGATTTTTGCCCGCATATTTAGAAAAAAATCAGATTTGGCATTTGTAATAATTTTCAGATTCACAGGCTCAAATTAGAATGGAAAACTCATCAGAATCAATTAATCAGGCTCATCTTCTGATCAGAAGCATCAAAAATGAAATTGCAAAGGAACTTGTCGGTCAGGACAGGCTGGTCAACAGTCTTCTGACCGGACTTCTGACCGGCGGGCACGTGCTCATCGAAGGGGTGCCCGGACTTGCCAAAACCAGTGCTGTCAAGGCCCTTGCCTCCACGGTTCAGGCCGGGTTCAGGCGGATTCAGTTCACTCCTGACCTTTTGCCTGCCGATCTTACAGGAACCGAGATCTACCGCCCTGAAACAGCGGATTTTATCACGCGCAAAGGCCCTCTTTTCAATAATATTATCCTTGCCGATGAAATAAACCGTGCCCCTTCCAAGGTTCAGTCCGCCCTGCTTGAGGCCATGGAGGAAAAGCAGGTGACAATAGGCGGCAGAACCTATGAACTGCCGTCCCCGTTTCTTGTGCTGGCAACCCAGAACCCCATTGAGCAGGAAGGAACATATCCTCTGCCTGAAGCTCAGGTTGACAGGTTCATGCTCAAGGTTATGGTGGATTATCCTGACAGGGACCAGGAACTTGAAATCCTTGAAAAGAACACATGCAGCAGAACCGGAACTGCCGGCCCTGTTGTCACATGTGATCAGCTTGCTGAAATGGGAGAGCTTGCAGCCGGAATCTATGTGGATGAAAAACTCATGGAATATATTGTGGATCTTGTATCTGCAAGCCGTAATCCTGAAAAATACGGCATAAAGGATATGGCACAATTCATTGATTTCGGCGCATCTCCAAGGGCCGGGATTTTCCTTGTGAAAGCTGCAAAAGTAAATGCCCTGCTTGCGGGCCGTGCCTATGTAACCCCTGAGGATATCAAGCTTGTGGGGCCTGATGTGCTCAGGCACAGGCTGATATTGAGCTTTGAGGCTGAAGCAGAAGATATCCTGAGTGATGATATTGTTCAGGCCATTTTTGATTCTGTTGAGGTGCCCTGACAAGGAGGCGCGTTTCCATGATTCCTGCGCACATCATAAAAAAAATCAGGCGCATACATATAAAATCCAGCCGCATGGTCAATACTGTCATGGCAGGGCAGTACAGGTCAGTATTCAGGGGCTCTGGAATCGAATTTGAGGAGGTAAGGGAATATTGTCCCGGAGATGATATCAAAACCCTTGACTGGAAAGTATCTGCAAGGCTTGGCAAACCTTTTGTAAAAGTTTACAGAGAAGAAAGGGAAAGCATTGTGATGCTGCTTGTTGACATGAGTTTTTCCCTTAAATTCGGAACATTTTCAGGCTCCAAGCTGGAAAAGGCTGCTGAAACAGCATCTGTGCTGGCCTTTAATGCAATCAGAAACAATGACAGGGTTGGGGTGATATTTTTTACTGACAGGGTTGAAAAATATATTCCTCCCAAGAAAGGTTCAGCCCATGTATGGCGGGTTATAAAGGAAATTTTCACCTTTTGTCCTGAAGGGCGCGGAACCAGCATAGGCTCAGCTCTTGACTATCTTGCAAGGATAAGCCGCAAACGCTGCATTGCATTTGTGTTATCTGATTTTCTGGATGACTCTTATCTTAAAGCTTTGAAGACAGTGCGCCGCAGACATGAAATTATAGGAATTCTGATTCATGACAGAAACGAATTTCAGCTTCCGGGCAAGGCTGTGGTGAGCCTGGCTGATCTTGAGACAGGCAGCAGAATCATGCTTGACGCTTTTGACAGAAAAACACGTGACAGGTTCTCTTCCTGTATCAGATCGCGCCATGACATGACAATTCAGTCCTTTTCAAAGGCAAAGGCTGATGTGATAGAACTTGGGACACAGGATTCAGTATCAGATGTTCTTATCAGATATTTCAGGTACCGGGAGAAAAGGTCGGCATAAATGAAGGATATCCATGAAATAAGGCCGCCTGTACAGGTAGGAACAGACCCTTGTGTGTTCTGGTATGTGCTTGCAGCAGCATGTCTTGTCCTTGTCTGTCTGGCCGTGTTTTTTCTGGTGAGAAAATATCTTGGAAAACGCAGCAGCATCAGGGAAGTTGAGGCCCATGTCATGGCCGTGCCTCCCCATGATGCAGCATTAAAGGCTCTGGACGGGCTTGAGCAGAACATGGATACAGATGTCAGGCTTTTCTATTTTGAACTCACTTATGTTCTTAAAAAATATATTGGAGATACATTCAGGGTAAACGCCCCTGAAACAACCTCGGCAGAATTTATAAGGCTTATTGGCAGGCTTGATATTGACAGAAGTATAAGAAAAAGACTCAATGAATTTGTGAAATCATCTGACCCGTTTAAATATGCAGGAAAAATTCCTGAAAAAAGGCGTGCCGGAAAGGATCTTGCCTGTGTACGTGAGATTATTTCAGATATTGAGGCACAGGCTGTCAGGAAACGCAATCCTGAGACCGGGGCACAGGAGGTGCAACAATAATGTTCAGGTTTGCTTCTCCCTGGTTTCTTGTTCTTCTGCTTTTGCCTGCTTCTGCCTGCTTTGCAAGGTTCAGGCACAGGGATCATGGCGGGATAAGGATTTCTTCATTTGCCGGGTTTGAAAACCTGCATGAAACCTGGAGGGTGAAACTTTCATTTTTTCTGCCGGGCCTTAAGATTCTTGGTCTTGGTCTGCTTATTATTGCCCTTGCAAGGCCGCAATGGGGGGACAGGAAAATCAATGTGGCAGCAAACGGGATAAATATTATCCTGGCACTTGACCTTTCCGAATCCATGCGCGCACTTGATTTTAAAAAGAACAACACAATTGTCACCCGCCTTGAGGCAGTAAAGGCTGTGGTAAAGAAATTTATCATGAAAAGACAGGGTGACAGGATAGGCATGGTTGTTTTCGGGTCACATGCATTTACCCAGGTTCCATTGACCCGTGACTACAATACAATTGCCTTTATCCTTGACAGGCTTGAAATCGGGGCGGCAGGCCCGAACACTGCCATAGGAGATGCAATAGGGATCAGTCTTAAACGGCTTGAGGACATTAAAAGCAGATCAAATGTAATTATTCTTTTAACTGACGGCAAAAGCAATGCAGGCAGCCTGTCATGGCAGGATGCAGCAAAGATTGCCGCAGACAGAAAAGTGAAGATTTATACCATAGGCGTGGGTACAAAGGGCAGGGCTCCGTTTCTGGTGAACGATATTTTTGGGAAACATTATGTTTTTCAGAAAGTTGATGTTGACCTTGATGCATTGAAAAAAATTGCTCATCAGACATCAGGAGCATTTTTCAGGGCTGATGACACAGGTTCCCTGGAAAAAATTTATTCAATGATAGACCGTCTTGAAAAGACAAAGGTCATGGTGAAAAAATGGGTGCAGTACAGGGAATTGTATCCTGTTCCCCTTGCAGCAGGCCTTGGTTTTCTGCTTGCATGGGCTTTTCTTGCCAATACTGTTTTGCTGAGGATACCTTGATATGAAATTTGAAAATCCCTATATGCTGAATTTATTATGGGCAGTGATTGCAGTCGGCATGATCATGGCCAGGGGTATTTCAAAACGCAGAAAAATCATGAATGCCTTTGCAGGATCAGATATGCTGCCTATGATAGCTCCTGAATTCAGTGTGGGCAGAAAAAAGGTACAGGCATTGCTCGTGTTTGCAGGAGCAGCTTTTGCTGTCATTGCCCTGGCAGGTCCCCTGATTGGATACAGATGGGAAAAAGTCACCAGAAAGGGTGTGGATATCATGATCGCCCTTGACTGCTCCAAAAGCATGCTTGCTCAGGATATCAGGCCCACAAGGCTTGAGAGGGCAAAAAGGGAAATTATTGATCTGATGCACATGATGAAGTCAGACAGGGCAGGTCTTGTGGCATTTTCAGGAAAAGCAGTCCTTCAATGTCCTCTGACTCTTGATCACGAGGCTTTTAACATATTTCTGAATGCTCTCAGGCCGGGCTGTCTGCCTGTTGGCGGAACCAATCTTGAAGATGCTGTCAGAACCTGTTACAGCGGGTTTGAAAAAGATGCTGATACTGAAAAGGCCATTATAATCATTACAGACGGTGAAGCCACGGCAGGCAATGTAATGCAGGCAGCAGAACAGATGGCAAAAAAAAGCATAAAGATTTTCTGCATTGGGGTGGGAAGCAGGCAGGGCGCTCCCATACCTGATAAAAATTCAGGATTTAAAAAGGACAGCAGCGGCAATATCATCATGGCCCGTATTGATGAAAAAACCCTTGAGAAAATTGCTGGTGTCACAGGTGGAGCCTATGTGAGGTCAGTTGCAGGAGATATGGACCTTGATGTGATTTACAAGGACAGGATACAAAAGGGCATGAAACATAAAAAACTTGTGTCAGGAAGAGAAAAGATATGGGAGAACATGTTCCAGTGGTTTCTTTTTCCTGGTGTACTTGTGCTTGGTGTGGAGTGTTTTCTTTTTCTGCGCAGAAAGTCAGGCTCAGGCCTGACTGTTCTGTTTTTCGTCTGCTTTATTCTGGGCTCCCTGTCTGTTTTTCCAGGGCCATGTATGGCAAAGAACGTATTTTCAAGTGTGAAAAAGGGAATTGACCAGTTCCGGGCCCGTCATTATGAACAGGCTGAAAAACATTTTATTGATGCCCAGCTTGAAGATCCTGACAATGTAAAATTGTATTATGACATAGGAACAGCATCCTATATGAACAGGGAATATAAAAGGGCAAGGCAGAATTTCATGCAGGCTGCCAGGTCAAAGGATAAAAAGCTCAGTCATGATGCAAGGTATAATCTTGCAAATACCCAGTACAGGCTTGGAAACCTTGATGAAGCCATAAAGGAGTATGAATCTGTTTTAAAGGATTTTCCTGATGACCGTGAAGCAAAGGAAAACCTTGAGTTTGTGAAACAAAGAAAAAAGGAACTTGAAAAAAAACAGTCTGGAAATTCAGGCCGGAAGAACAGACCTGATAATGACAGGCAGGTCAGAAAACAGACCATGAATTCCAATGATGCAGATCCAGGGCAGCATAAGAAAAAACAGCAGAACACAGCAGGGCAGAAAACCCTGGACACCCGGAATACAAGACCCGGAAGAAATCAGGGCAGGCTTGACAGGGGCAATAGTATGAAAAACCGGAATCAGGCACAGGCACAAAGCCTTGCAAAACTTCGGCAGAATATGCTGAACAGGCTTAAAGACAGGCCCGGACGTGCCATGATGTCTGGTGTGCAAAAACAATTTGTTGAAAAAGACTGGTAACCAGATGAAATACATTAAATATTCTTTCATATCAATTGTATTGATAATATGTGCAATGCAGGGAAACGGGTTCTGCTTCAAGGCCACAGCCCATGTGGACAGGACATCGGTTTCCATTCAGGAATCCGTGTTTCTGACCATAGAAATCAGCGGAGGAAAAGCTGAACCTGATATATCCGTGATAAAGGATTTCAAGGTGATTCCAAGGGGCAGCTCTTCAAGCTATAATTATATAAACGGCAGATCCCAGAGGAAATATTCTTTAACTTATCTGTTGTTTCCGCTTTCACCAGGTGATCTTGAAATTCCATCCATAAAAGTTACACGCGGCAGGGAAACCGCTTTTACAAATCCTGTTGTAATTCATGTGACCAGGCAGGATGCCTCTGAAAACTCAGACACCAGAAAACAGATATTTGCCAGAGCTGATGTTTCTCAGACTGATCTTTTTACAGGCCAGCCTGCGGTTTATACATTGAAATTTTTTACATCAAAGAGGCTGTCCGGACTTGAATTTGAGAAGGCACCTGAATTTAAAGGATTCAGTGTGAACCAGTTTAAAAAACAGAAAAATTATTCAATTACAATTAACGGGATTTCCTATCAGGTAACCCAGGTGAACTACATGATTATTCCAAGGACTGCAGGTCAGTTCACAATTGATCCTGCCGTTCTCATTGCCAATGTTGTTGTCCGGCACAGGCGGCCTTCCTCAGGATTTGATTCGTTTTTCAATGACTCATTTTTCAATGACCCGTTTTTTTCTTCTGGTGTGTCAAAACCTGTGCGTGTAGTGTCAAACAAGGTTGTTATCAATGTATCTGCACTGCCTCCTTACAATGGAAAACCCAAATTTTCAGGTCTTGTGGGCAGGTTTGACATAAAAGCTGAAATGGACAGAAACAGTATCAGGGCAGGAGAATCAGCCACCCTTTCCATCAGGATTTCAGGATCCGGCAATATCATGGATGCAGGACTGCCTGAAACCGGGGCTGATACCGGTGATTTCAAGATCTATGATGACACGCCTGAAGAAAATATACGCATGACAGAAACAGGATATGAGGGCTACAGGGTGTTCAGGCGCGCCATTGTTCCGGTAAAGCCGGGCCATTACAGGCTCGGCCCGTTTAGCCTTGTATATTTTGATGTGGACAGGCAGGGGTTTGTGACAATATCAACACCTCCCATATCCCTTGATGTGGCTCCGTCAGGTAAAATCCATCAGGTATCTGCTCCTTTGCCGTCCGGTTCATCGGGTAAAGGGATTGTGAAAAAAGCAGTTCCGGTTATGCATCGGGATATTCTTGATATAAAACAGGGCCCAGAGCTTGCAAAAAACTGCAGACAGATGAAAATATCTGTTTTTCTTGCCCTGGTTGCAGGGCCTGGCTTATTGTTTTTTATCCTTAGACTGTTTACCATTGCAGGCAGAAGGCATGTGCCTGTTGAAAAGCTCATGGCAGGACAGGCAAAATCATACCTTAAACAGGCCCGGAAAAAAGGGTTTGAAGATCCTGAATTTTTATCATGTCTTTATTCCGCGCTTGTATCATTTGTATCGTCCAGAGCAGGTAAAAAAGCAAAAACATTTACAGCACAGGAAACCCGTACGATCCTGACACAGGCAGGGTTTAAACCAGGTGACACTGACAGGGTGGTCAAGATGCTTGAAACCATTGATGCCGTAAGGTTTGGCGGTAAAAAAATTGACAGGAACATGGCAGACCAGCTTTTGAAAACAGCAGTACATATCATGAAACTTGCATGTATTGTAATTGTGAGTTCGACCCTTGTTGCCGTAACCGGGGTGAGTCTCGCAAGAGCTGCTGCCCCTGCACACAGTATTGAGGCCGGGATCAACAATTATTGCGCAGGCAGTTTCAGACAGGCTGCTGATGATTTCAAGGCTGCCGCAGATTCCGGCATTAAAAATGCCGGCCTGTTTTATAATATTGGCAATGCATTTTTCAAAGCCCATGACCTCGGCCATGCCATTTTATGGTATGAGAGGGCAGAACGCCTGAATCCCCGTGACCCTGATATCAGATATAACCTGAAATATGCCGCTTCCCTTGTAAAGGATAAAAGGGATGAATCCATGGATATCATGGAAATCCTTTTTTCCTGGGAAAACCTGGTTCCTCTGTTGTGGGTAAAATATGCTGCTGTTTTTTTCTCTTTTATGTTCTTTACATGGGCAGGTGTTCAGACCCTGAGAAAACACAAGGTCTTTGCCGTTCCAGGCGTGGTTCTTCTGTCCGGGCTTGTTTTTTTCTCTTCCCTTGTATGCGCTCACTGGTGCAGGAATATTATATGCGTGAATGCCGTGATTGTGGCCGAACAGGCCCCTGTCCGCTCAGGTATGGCAGACAGTGCAACACAATTGTTTGTCCTGCATGCAGGCACAAAGGTAACAGTTAAGGCAAGGCAGAACGGCTGTCTTAAGATAGTATTTTCAAAGGACAAGACAGGCTGGATTGCACCCGGTGACGCTGAAATAATATAACCAGTTTTTTTTAAAATAAACACTATTACTTTTTCTGCAGATTCGTTCGGTGTTTACCAGCCAATCGAAAATTTAGACTTAAGGTGAGG
>CAYOYY010000046.1:10748-24080 GCA_964408295.1 uncultured Desulfobacula sp.
GGTGAGGCTTTTTTTATTGCCCCCCGCATTAGGAATGGTCACGCAGATAATATTGTGTTGTTTTTTTTTAAATGGCACATCTCAAAGGGCTTTACCTTATACCTGTCCGTATTTTGTGCTTGGATGCCTTGTTTTTTCTATTATCATTTTTTTCGTGCTGCGTTGGTATGGATTTTATTTGGCACGTAACAGGTATGTTCCTAAAATTATGACAGATGAAAAATGGGCAGCATTTGACCGGGCTAAAAAAATATTTCAAGAAAACAACAATGTCGCTAATGATTTTTATAAAATAATTGAAGAGTTAGAGGATTTATTGGATCTCACTTCAAAAAAAGAAGGACCTTGCAAAATTGAAGATTTAATTCAACAGATAGAGAATCTTCGATAATGGTGAATGTATAAGAATTCTTTTATCTTGATCGATGTATATTTTTTACATATACTGAAAATATGGATGAAAAATTCGAAAAATTACTTTTGGAATGTACAGGTTTTGAATGGGATGAAGGTAATAAAGATAAAAACTGGATAAAGCATAATGTAACCAATAGTGAATGTGAACAGATATTTTTTAATCAGCCTCTTATTATTAATCTTGATGATAAACATTCTAACGTGGAAATTCGATTTTATGCCTTGGGTCATACTGATTTAAATAGAAAACTATTTATTGTATTCACTATACGAAACAAAAAAATAAGGGTTATCTCAGCCAGAGATTTGAGCAAAAAAGAAAGAAAAATATATGAGGCAATGCAATGAAAAAGAAAAGCATACCAAAATTTAAAGATGAAACTCAGGAAAGGGAATTTTGGCACTCGCATGATTCAACCGAATATATAAATTGGAATAATGCTGAAAATGTCATCTTGCCTAAGCTCAAGCCATCGTTAAAAAATATTTCTCTTAGATTGCCAGAGAACCTATTAAATGAATTGAAATTATTGGCTAATAAAAAGGATGTTCCCTATCAGTCTTTATTAAAGATGTTTTTATCAGAAAGAGTACAGGCAGAACTTAAGAAGTTAAGTATGAAAGACAAACAGGAAGTGGTCCAACAATAGGGTGTACTATTGAATCAGGACATATAATGACACCCAAACCAAAAAAAATATGTCAATTAGAAGTTGAGAATTGTGCCTTTGTTGTCACTTTTGTGGAAAATGATTTTCTTAAAACAGCATAATTAAAAAGAAACAGAGCAAATTGCTGCACTGGTTTTTACGGGGCACAGCAGAGTAAAAACCAGTGCATTCAGGCGCTATGCACCTGCAATATCTTTTTTCTGCCATCTTGTGAATATTATGCCTCCGTTCTTTTTTACCCTGCTGAATGGCAGTCCTGCCTTTATGCCCTGTGCGACCCTGTCAGCATCTGTTACCACAGACCCGCAAAGATAGTCTGCTCCATATTGGAACAATACAGGGGATGCAGGTGTGGTGGGGCCCAGGATCACGATATCTGCCTGATTTGCCTTGTCAAGATACCAGGCTGCCTGCCGCGTCAGAAGGGTCGTGGCTGTAAGAGCCAGAACATCAAGCTGTGCAAGGGTTTTTTCCCATTGATCCTTGGGCACGGCTCCTTTTATGTCCATGAGCTCAAACAGGTGCAGGGTGCCCACGCGCAAGCCAAGGCTTTGCACAAATGGAAAATCCCCGACAAGGCCGACATTTCTGTTTTTGCCAAGCTCTGCAATCAGATCGTCTGCCGGAAAATCGCACGGCTCAACCCCGGCAGGGTCAGGTGAGCACCCTGCATTTATGGCTGCAATTCCCAGGACAGCCGCACCAGGAGACGCCATGTACGCATATTCGGCAACAGTTTTCAGAGGCTTGCCAGGTGCTGATTCAAACATGGCAAGATCATTTTCATCTGGTTCTGCTCCCAGGGTGGCTGCAATTCCCATGCGGCCTCCTGCAATAACTGCCATGAATTTCGGACCAGGCACTATTTTGTCCACTGGTGTTTCAGGTGATTTGATACTGGATATTAAATCCTGGATAAGTTCTTTTTCCCGGCCCTTTGGGGCCACAGAAGGTAACTGTATATCGTGACTGCCATGGCATGAATGTTTTGAATTTTTCATTGTTTTTTCTCTGTTTTCTTCCATGTTAAAATTGTAAATCCTGCAAGGGTTATGATCATTATTACATATGACATGAAAAACAGGAAAGTCAGCCTGCTTTCTGTTATGGTGATTTTTATCCTGACTTTGTCTGAATTGCTGTCAGGTATGAAATCCGTCAATGTGACCTGAATATTTTTATACCGCATTACAGACAGCATTTTTATTGTTTCTGATGCAGCCTGTGAAGAGTTTTCCATCAGAATTATTTTTGCATAATTGTCATTGATATGAACATTCTTGCTGGTCATAAGCTTGTGCCTTTTTTCTTTCGGCACTCTGAGTATATCAATATTGTCCTTAAATTCAATATCAGATACCATTATTGTGTAATGGCTGAAATCAACGCTCTGACCTTTGTCAAGGATTATCCCGGTTTTCTTTTTTCCTTCCACAAGAATAAGGCCGTGGCATATCAGAACCAGAACAAAACTGCAGTGAAGAACAAAAAAAAGCCAGTTTTTCAATCCCCTGCGTCTGATCATGGGAATTTGCCGTGTGATAATGCAGCACAGGGAATTGATGAAAATAAATCCCGAGCACGCAAAGATCAGTACAATCCATATCCACAGGCCGGGAGCGTTTTTAAGGACATGTATGAAAGCATCGATAAAATGGGTGTCATTCATCAGGGTGAATTCATTTTTAAAATGCGGGGAAATAAAAACCCCTGTACCCATTAATAAAATCAGGACAATCAGGGAATAAAATCCAAGTTTTACTGATCCCAGTCGGTTAATCATGTTAAAATCCCTTTAATGAAAAAATATCATCCATAAAATAAAAATACCTGGAAGGCATCCGATGCAGGCTTTTAATATCCTGGTGCGGGCAGCAGGGCCTGATATATGACATGCTGCCATGGCTGCAAGAAAAGGAATGGAAGACCTGAAAAATCCCCGGCTCCACTGCCATGAATCTCCGAACCAGTTCAGGCACCACAGGGAACCTGCCCATTCTCCGGCAAGATATATGCAGGTTGCTGCAAGAAGGGCATTTCTGGCACCATACCATGTCATATCATCCTGTTTTCTGCTGAAGGCAGAACATGCACACAATATTGCGCTGTGGACAAAAAATCCTGCTGCAAGCAGCCTTAAGCTGAAAAACAGGATAACCCATATATTGGAATACATATAATAATTTGCATTGAGAGCCATGGGCCTGCCATGGAGCATCACAGCAATCAGCAATGCTGCAGCAGCATCCATTTTCAGAAGAAATCCTGGTTTTTCATGGTTTTCATAAAATATGATTGTCAGAATTCCCATGACAAAAATAATATGCACCATTGCCTCAAAACTTCCGAACAGGGGAAGCCTTTTTGCAGCAAAAATTATATATATGATTCCTGCAAGACAGACAAAGGTTCTTGAAACAAGAAAGATCATGGGGTATCTGTGCATTTTCAGAAGCCCGGACACAAATCCGGCTGCTGCTGTCAGTGCAGTTGCGTAAAAAATGATTAAAAGCAGATTTTCTGTCATTGTTCTGTGTCCATGAAAATATTGTCCGGGAAAAATGCTTTTTTACCGGAAGTCAGTTGAATTGAGTTTATGCCTGTGCCGTATAAGGCTGAAATATTGTGTTCAGTCATTACTTCGCAGGCAGGGCCGCAGGCCATTATTGAGCCCTTGCTGATCATTATGACATCATCGGCAAAAAGGGCTGCCATGTTCGGGTCATGCATGGATGCCAGAATACACAGGTTTTTTGCACGGCATAATGATCTGATGGAGGACAGAAGATGGTACTGGTTGTTAAAATCAAGGTGGTTGGTAGGCTCATCCAGAAGCATGATATGGCTTGCCTGGGTCAGAGCCCTTGCCAGAAGCACAATCTGCCGCTCTCCTCCTGATATCCTGTTGAAGTTTTTCATGGCAAGCCTGCCTGCATTGAGGCTGTTCAGGGAATTGTGTGCCATTTCATAATCTTTGGGCCCTGGTCTCTGCGATATTTTAAGAAAAGGCGCTCTGCCCATGACCACCACATCAAGTACCCTGTATGGAAAGATATCCATATGTTCCTGTGGTACCAGACTGATTTTTTTTGCAATCTGGTTCTGGGACATTGACATAAGGCTTGTGCCGTGAATCAGAATACTTCCTGCATCTGCCGTCAGAGTCCGGTTCAGACAGTGCAGCAATGTTGTTTTTCCTGAACCGTTCCTGCCAAGCACGGCACAAAAACGCCCGGCCCTGGCGCACAGCGACAGGTTCTTCAGCACAGGCAGATGTCTGTAGGAAAAATAAAGCCCTCTGCATTCAAGGCTTACAGCCATCCTGCCCCCCTGTTTCTGAACATGAGATACCCGAAAACAGGAGCACCTGTAAGGGCTGTGATTATGCCCACGGGAATTTCTGCTGTTGACATGGTTCTGGCTGCTGAATCAGCGCCCAGAAGAAAAATTGCACCCAGAAGAGCTGTGACCGGTATCATTTTTTCGTGTTCAGGGCCTGCAAGAGCCCTTGCCATATGCGGAATGATAAGACCCACCCATGCTATCTGCCCGCAGGTTGCAACCGAGCCTGCTACCATGAATGAACCAGCTGTTATAAGCAGCCTTCTGAAAAAAACAGGGTTTATTCCAAGGGATTTTGCCTGAATGTCTCCAAGCGAAATTATATTGAGCCTGAATCCTATTACTATGAAAAGGACAAGCCCTGACAGGGTGAAAGGAGCCATGACAAGAACATTGTCCCAAGTTACACGGGAAAGGCTGCCCATTACCCAGAAAATAATGCTGGGCAGTTCATCATAGGGATCTGAGAAATATTTGAGCACCATGAGCATTGCATTGAAAAATGACAGCACAACCATGCCTGCAAGCACAAGCACAATAACTGGTTTCACGGCAATAACCCTTGCAAGGCTGACACTCATGGTGACTGCGGCAAGCCCGAAACAAAAGGACATGATATTGACAAGGGAGAATGAATCAAATGGCAGGACAAGTGCCAGTGCAGCTCCAAAAGTGCATCCTGCTGAAACACCCAGGATATCAGGGGAAACAAGGGGGTTTCTGAACAATGCCTGATACACGGCTCCGGATACTGCAAGGGATGACCCCACAAGAACCGCCATGACACATCTTGGCACCCTGATCCACCAGAACACAAGCTCTTCTGACATGGATCCGGGGCTGATGCCTTTGGCGTAAAAAAGATGATGCATGAACCTGAATATATCCGAAGGCCTGACACAGACCCTGCCGACTGATACGGAAATGATGAAAAGGCATGCAAGGGCAAGGCACAGCCATGGAACAGGATTTTTCATTCTTCTGAAATTCATGCTGTCAACCTGTCAGATGTCATTGTCGTCAAGATTTTCTCCCATCTGTTCCATGGTTTTGCCAAAAACAGCCCTGTAATATTCATTTACCTGATCTTCCAGGCTTATATCCATGAACTTTTCAGGGTATGCTTTTTTTGCCAGCCACAGGCTTGCAAGCACGGAAAGAGGAGAAGGAAAATCCCAGGGAGCAAGTCTGGACGGACAGCGGTATATTTTTTTGCCGGCAACAGCCTTTAAATGAGTAAACGCCTTTGCATAAAGGGGGCGGGCAGCTGATTTTTTCATGTGCCTGGACAACACAATCATATCAGGATCCCATTTCACAAGCTGTTCAGGGGAAATATCCTGAAAATATCCTTTAAGATGCTCAGATACATTGCGGATTCCGGCGGCTGCAAATATTTCGTTCTGCAGCATGTTGCCTGTTGCCGTTGAAAACACTCCGCGCGCTGATGCAAAATATCCTGTTTTTCTGTTTTCTGGCGGAATATCCTTTACCCTGTCCTGCACAAGGCTGATGATTCTGTCCATGCATTTGTCAACGGTTGTGGTTCTGTCACTGCCGCCTGCTGCCTGTATGATTAGATTAAGCGATGATTTTATGGTGTCAAAGGTTTCAGGAAGTATGATGATCGAAGGTATGTGTAAAAATTTCAGCCTTGATGCAAGCTTTAATCCGTCCTTTTGTGAATAGAGAATGACAAGATCCGGTTTCAGAGCCACAAGTGCCTCAAAATTGATGCCCATTGTCTTGCTTCCTATGCCGCTTATGTTTTGTATGCCCGGAAAAACTGCCTTTGCGAGCCTGTCCCGTTTGGAGGAAGTATCAACACCCACGAGCCTGTGTGCAAGGCCCAGTGAAAGCACGCACAGGGTGGCAGGCTTGAAAGTTGTGACAATTTTTCTGACAGGCCCTGTTATTTCAACCCTGCGTCCTGCAAAATCAGTGATGACTTTTGCGGTTTTGCCTGAATATGCATATGACACAGATATTGCCTGCATAAAAACAAGAATCAGTGTCAGAATAATGGTGCTTTTTTTCATTGGATCTCCTGAAAGCGGCAGGCAGTAAAGCATGTGCCTGCCGCTGTATGTTTTTCATGAATGTCTTTTGTCAGAAGTTCACACCAAGGCCCAGAAGAAAACTTCTGCCGGGTGTGGGTCCGTGTCCTTCTTCATAATTTTCATCAAACATGTTTTTTATTTCCAGAAAAACTTTGCAGTTGAACATTTTTGATACTGGTATGTTCTGGATCAGTTTTGCATTGCATACTGTAAAATCTCCAATAGTGATCTTGTCTGATCCGTCATATTCAAATTGTTCGCCTGTGTATATTGCCTGAAAGGCTGCTGTCAGTCCGAAATCAAACATGTATTTTGCCCTGAACACTGCCTTGTGTGTGGGAATATATTCCGAATCCAGCCAGGGGCTTGCCGCATCGGTTCTGTCTTCTGAGGTAAGATATGTGTATGACAGCCCCATGTCCAGATTCCAGGGGGTTGTAATGTCCATCTGCGCCTCAATACCCTGGATTCTGCTTTCTCCTTTGTTGACATACTGCTTTGTGCCTCCGATTCTTTCCTGGACAATCTTGTCATCCACATTGTCAAGAAAACCTGCCAGGGAAATATTCACCATGTCATTGAAACGTTTTTTTATACCCAGTTCCCATGCAATGGTTTTCTGTGGTTTCAGACTTTTGTTGCCTCCTGCAAGGTTGCTGTAAAGCTCTCCCATCTGCGGAAATCTTGTTTTTTTGGCAACTGATGCATAAACAGTAAAATCGCGGTCAATGTCAAAAGAAGCTCCTGCCTGTGGGTTCCATACACTTGTGGAATCTCTCTGCACCCCGCCGTATGCTTTCACAGGGTCATGGATGTCAAGACTGACCCCGGCATTGAGTGTAAGCCTGTCAAACAGCCTGATCCTGTCTTCAATACCGTATGAATAAATATCAATTTCATATTCCTCAGGAGTCTGAAGTCCTTCTGAAGCCCATCCTTTTACCACACTTCGGGTGGAAGCATCATAATAGTCCTGCTGAACATGGTTGTCCTTCATGTAACTTGCCCCGATCCTGACAAGACTTTTGTCCCCGAAATCCAGATATGCCTGGATCTCTCCTCCAAGGGTATAATCATCCCATGTGCTCTGTTCGAACCATTTTTTTGCGGTTGTATGATTTGCATCCCAGCTTACATCTTCCAGGGTATCTTCATGGTCAACATAATAGAGCCTTGCCTTCATTGTCAGGATATCAGTGAAATCATGCTGGCCTGTCAGGTTCACATGCCAGTGGTTCCATTTTGTGAATTCCCAGTACCGGCTGTCTTCAGTGGGACAGCCTTTTTCATTCTGCTGGTAATTGAAAGACAGGTAGATCTTTGAATTTTTATCATATTCATACCCTATTTTTGAATTCAGTGCATTTTTTGTGAAATAGCTTAAATCCCTGACTCCGCCGTCTTCATTAAAAGCCGTGCCTATGCCTGTCCTTGTATTGGCAGGGTCGAAACGGTCTGACAGGTCAAATCCGTCTGTTGTTCTGTGGCTTGCTGTTATCCAGTAGTTGAATTTTCCAATGCCTGCGCCGTGATTGACAATGAAATTGCTGGTATCATTTTCGCCAAAGGAGGTGGTAATTTCTGTATAAGGTTTTTTGGTGCCTTTTTTTGTGATTATGTTGATCACTCCGCCCAGGGTGTTGGGGCCGTATAATACGGATGAGGCCCCTTTCATGATCTTGATCTGTGCTATGGAATCAATTGATATCTGACTTAAATCCAGGGATCCGAAATAGGATTCATGGGCAGGAACTCCGTCTATCAGCAGTTTGACTCCGTTCTGGTTGAACCCCCTTGCTTTCAGGCTTGCCTGGCCTTTCTTCCCGTTTTCAATGTCTATGCCAGGAATGAATTCAAGTGCCTGGGCAACATTTGTGGCTCCCTGTATTTTAAGATCTTCAGCGGATATGGTGTTGGTTGTGGTAATTTTCCCGGTTTCCTCGCCTTTGTCGGTCACCACCACCTGGCCCAGATCAAAGACTTCAGGACTGGCAGTTTCCTCTGCAGCAGCCAGTCCGCCTGAAATCACCAGCAGAAAGAACATAAACACCAGGGTATGTCTGATCGGTTTCATCTTTTATTTCCCTCCGTTACAAGAATTGTTTCCCCGTATCCCTGGCAGCTCCGGGTTACCCTTTCTGGTGCTGACCATTTCACCTTCCCGGAGCAGACAAAAGGGTATATACATATAAGTTGTTTATTGTCAATATATCTTGGTTATTATTTATATAAAATATTATAATTACTTTAAATAACCATAAATCTGAGATATTGTTGAAATCCTGTATGTTTCTGGAAAATATCGGTTATGATGTATTGAAATATAAAGGATCTGAATACAATGCCGATATATGTTAAATACACAAGGGATTAACCATTATATATAACGGTGACTGCCATGAAGATTTCGGATTCAAGCCTGTTTTTTGCCTCTGACAATTTATTTGAGCAGCAGAACCTGCTGGTAAATGAAAAAACAAGGGAACAGGTTCTGGCCTCGCATGACAATGCACGGCATACAGACCCTGAATCAGACGGTCTGTTTGTCTATATTGACAGGGTCAGCATTTCAAGAAATAAAAAGCTTGAATATCAGTCAGGCTATTGTGCAGACATGCATTCGCATTCCATAGTGAAATCAGTGGAGAATGATGATATTGCAGAACATGACAATAAATCTGCTGTGGAAAAACTTGTGGGCAGTGTTATTGACAATGATGTTGTGCTTAAAAATATCCGGCAGAAAAAAGAGCAGGCATCAGACACCATGGTCAAGGATTTTTCCTCTGATCAGGGCAGTGCAGCTGCTGATCAGAGAGCTGACTCAGGCAATGGTGGTAGCATGATGACGCAGATTTCTGTGAACTCCACCAGAATCCATTTTGAACAGGAAAAAATGGAATTTGAATCCTCAGGAAAGGTTACGACAGATGACGGCAGGGTTATAGATTTTTCCATGGGCATGTCCCTTGACAGAAAATTTCTGTCAAGGGAACATGAGAATATCATGATACGTAAATGGCAGGACAAGATAGATCTTACAGATCCGCTTGTAATCAATCTGGAAGGCAGAACTCCGGGGCTGTCTGACATGACCTTTGAATTTGATCTGAATTCTGACGGCATCAAAGAAAACATTAATTTTGCAGCCTCAGGAACAGGGTTTCTTGCCCTGGACAAAAATAATGACAATGTGATCAATAACGGATCCGAGCTTTTCGGCCCTGCAACCGGCAATGGTTTTGAAGAACTTGCAGCCTTTGATGATGACCATAATATGTGGATTGATGAAAATGATGCCGTGTTCTCAAAATTGTCAGTATGGACAAAGGATGCAGAAGGCAGGGACAGGATCATATCTTTAAAGGAAGCCGGAATCGGGGCAATTGCACTTGAACATTCTGCCACAGGATTTGATATTACCCGTACTGACAACCGTCTTGAAGGCCGTCTTAAAACAACAGGTGTTTTCCTTTTTGAAAACGGTAACGTCGGTTCTGTCCATCAGATTGATCTTGCAGCACATGATTCTGACCCATCCAATGATTCCGTAACACCAGATGTTTCAGAACAGGTGGAACCGGAACATAACCCCGGACCAGATCATGACCTGTTTTCTGGAATCATGACCAGCCTCCCTCAGACAGGCCCTGTAAATTATGACATGTCTGGCAGCGGTACTGTCGAACCTGCTTCCAATCCTTTGATGGAACTTTTAAAGCGCATAAAGGAATTGAAGGAGCAGATGGAAAAAATGTACAAAACAATGTATGAGGAATCAGGTCATAAGTCCATGTTCAGGCGGGACAGCCTGAATTATGACAATTCCTGTCTGACCCGTCCGGGCAGGCTGTCTGCCGGCAGTGCCGCAGCAGGTATGTTTCTATCTGTGCGCAGATAGATTGAAATTATACCAGGCTGTCTTTAAAGCCTGGAAAATATGCTGGTGTTTTCATCATTCAGAAGAAGTGAGGAAATAAAGAATTAATATGAAGACAAAAATTACACAGCTTTTTGGAATCAGACATCCGATTATCCAGGGCGGGATGCATTATGTTGCTTTTGCCGAGCTTGCTGCCGCAGTCTCCAATGCCGGTGCCCTGGGTATTATTACGGCACTGACCCAGAAAACTCCCCAGGATCTGGATACGGAAATCAAGCGCTGTAGGGAAATGACAGACAAACCCTTCGGGGTCAACCTGACCTTTTTGCCTACGCTTGCATCGCCTGATTATCAGGGATATATCAGGGTTATCATTGAGAATGGAGTTAAAATAGTTGAAACTGCGGGCAGAAACCCTGAACCTTATCTGCCCGTTCTAAAGGATGCCGGGATCATGGTAATCCATAAATGCACTTCAGTAAGACATGCTCTTAAAGCTGAAAAAACAGGGTGTGATGCCGTGTCAGTGGACGGGTTTGAATGCGGGGGCCATCCTGGTGAAGATGATATCCCCAACATGATCCTTCTGCCAAGAGCGGCTGAAGAATTGTCAATTCCATTTGTGGCTTCAGGAGGTATGGCTGATGCCAGGAGCCTTGTGGCCTCCCTTGCCCTTGGTGCTGACGGCATTAATATGGGCACCAGGTTTATTGCCACAAAGGAAGCCCCTGTACATGACAATGTCAAACAGGCAATTTTAAAAGCCAGGGAAACCGATACAAGGCTGGTCATGCGGCCGCTTCGCAATACAGAACGGGTTATTCACAATGATGCTGCCAGAAAACTGCTGGAAAAGGAGAGAAAACTCGGGCCTGAGCTTAAATTTGAAGATATTATTGAAGAAGTGGCAGGCGTATATCCAAAAATCATGATGAACGGAGAAATTGATTCCGGGGTATGGTCCTGCGGGATGGTTGCAGGCCTTATCCATGATATTCCGACCTGCCGGGAGCTTGTGGACAGGATCATGAAAGATGCAGAACAGATTATTGAGAAAAAGCTCAGATCCATGCTTTAATCTTATTCTGGCTCAGGCTCAGTGTTCTGATCCTCGGACTGATATTCCAGTTCCTTTTTCTTTTCAGAAATTCTGAGCTTTCTTCTTTCAGCAGCTTCCCTGTTCCTGCGCCTGTCTTCTTCAGTGATGAGCTTCAGCGGTGCAATTTTCACTGGTTTGCGGTTTTCGTCCAGAGCTACAAAGGTAAGGTAGGCAGAGGCCAGATGGGTTACGGTTCCGGTAAGAAGATCTTCACTCTCCACCCTTGCTCCGATTTCCATGGATGTGTTTCCTGTGTAATTGACCGCTGCCCTGATGGTGACGAGATTGCCGATGAATGAGGGATTGTGGAAATCAAGTCTGTCAATGGAGGCGGTGACACATATCCGCCGGGTATGCCTGGTCGCAACTACACCGGCGGCATTGTCAATTTCCTTCATAATGACCCCGCCGTGAACAATTCCTGCCGGATTGGCATCTTCCGGCAGCATTATTCTGGAGATGGTCACGCTTGAATCTCCTGCACATTTCTGATGTTCCATTTATTTTCCTTTCATTGATATTTTTTTAATTGTTTTTAAGAATGATCAGTGTCATGAGTCTTTATATATTATAATTAAGCCTGTCTGTACAGCTGCACGTGCATTGTGTTCTGATCAGACAGTTTTTTTATTGATAATTTGCGCATCATGAAAAATATCTTGACTTTCAAAAATTTTAACATTAGGTAAAAGTTGAAAATATGTTCAGGTGCTTTCAAGCATAACAGGGAATCCCGTTTGAATCGGGAGCGGACCCGCCACTGTGATCGTGGACGAAAGCTGGAAAAAAGCCACTGACCCCTAAAATCAGGGTTGGGAAGGCCCGGCCATTAGGATGAAGCGAAAGCCAGAAGACCTACCTGGGCAGAACAGCTTATATCCTCGAGGTAAAGGATGCTGTGTTGATTGACGGATATAAAAACGGATATCCCTCTGCTGAATTTTCAGCAGAGGGATTTTTTATTCTGATATAACTGCTCAAAATACATAAGATCCCATGCCTCTGGATAATTATCATACAATGCCCACGGGGGGGGGCATGACAGGGGTGCCGTGCCTTGCCGGCAGCAATGCACGGCTCCTTTTATCATGCCAGGTTCCATGCTCTCTGCGGACATATGAAACAGTTTGGATGCATATCATATGTAACCAAAGGAGCGGAGCTGTATATAAAGCAACACAGCAGGCCGGTACGGGAAAGGACGGTGAATGATGAAAAAGGCGGTATTTGGCATTTTAATAATCATGATAGTGGTATTTCCATGTATATCCCATGCCTCGACAATAAAAATCATGTTCAGCGGCACCATTGACCAGTGCATGGCAGGAGATCGTGAGACAGGGGATAAAATTTCAGGTTTTCTTGTCTATGACCCTGATACACGTATTTCCAGGTGGCCTTCAGGCTGGCCTCCGTCAGAAGCGGATTTCGCAGGCGGAGTGATGAATTTTGTTTTGGACGGGCACTCAATAGAGGATGTTTCCTGGAATCTTGTTTCCCAGAGTCTTGATCCGGATACCAGCAGTTATTCCATGAAGTTTGAATTATCAGGATATAATGGAGTATCTCCTGATATTCAGGAAAATTTTGTTTTGTATTTCAAAGGAGCAGGTATGATATCAGATATATATCAGATTTCAGCTGATCCTGATTTATCCTGCATGACTCAGTCAGGTTTCAGTTATATCCGGGGGCAGGCAGGACACTCCGGGCTTTTTCTTCAGGAAGGTTTTAAAGGCAGTCTTGATTCCATAAATGTTGCAGCTGTCCCTGCTCCAGGATCATTTCTGTTGTTTTGCATGGGTACGGCATGCCTGTGCCTGGTTAAAAAAGGCGGCAATGGCATTAATTACCATGTTT
>CAYOYY010000047.1:0-23425 GCA_964408295.1 uncultured Desulfobacula sp.
GATCATAAGGCAAGTCTTGAACCTGATGAACTCAAAGGCATGGTTTGTGCAATAAGAAATATAGAGAAAGCTCTCGGCAGCGGAGTCAAACAACCCTGTGCTGCGGAAATAAGGAACAGGGCTGTTGTAAGGAAAAGTATTGTTGCTTTGAAAAATATTAAAAAAGGGGAAAAATTTTCCCAATTTAACCTGACAATTAAAAGACCTGGAACAGGAATCTCTCCTGCTGAATGGTATGATGTGCTGGGGAAAACAGCCGTTAAAGATTTTAAGGCAGATGATCTGATTTGTTTTTGAAAAAGATGAAAAAAATAGGAGTTTTTACAGGAGCCAGGGCTGAATACTGGCTTTTAAAACCTCTGATGGAAGAGATCAACCGGGATGAAGAGCTTGAGCTTGTTCTTATTGTTTCAAGCATGCATCTGTCTCCTGAATTTGGCTTGACTTACAGACAGATTGAAAAAGACGGATTTGAAATCAAAGAAAAAATAGAAACCCTTTTAAGCTCAGATTCAGCCACAGGAGTCGGAAAAGCTGTCGGGCTCGGCCTCATTGGTTATGCACAGGCGCTTGAGAGGCTTGCACCCGATGTTATGGTGCTGCTGGGCGACAGGTATGAAACCCTTGCAATGACAATAGCCTGTGTTCTGCACAATGTTCCTGTTTCTCATATCCATGGAGGGGAGCTAAGTTTCGGAGCCTGGGATGATGCATTCCGTCATGCCATAACCAAAATGAGCCTTCTGCATTTTACCTGTGCTGATGAATATGAAAAAAGAGTTATTCAGATGGGTGAGCATCCTGACCATGTTTTCAATGTCGGCTCGCTCGGAGTTGAGGCCGCTGTCAGAACTCCCCTGCTGACAAGGCATGAATTTTTTCAGATGGCAGGATTTGACCCTGAAGACAGGTTCCTGATTGTTACATTTCATCCTGTTACAAGGGAAGATGAATATGGCGGTTCAGGGTTTGCTGAACTTGTCAGGGCATTGGCCTGTGAAAGGTTCAAAAAGTTCAGAATTATTTTTACAAAGGCAAATTCCGATGCAGGCGGAAGGCTTATCAACGACCTGATTGATCAATATGTTCAGGCCTGTCCTGAACAGGCAACAGCCTTTGATGCCATGGGCCAGATCAATTATCTTAGCGCAATGAAATATGCTTGTGCAATGGCTGGAAATTCATCCAGCGGTATTCTTGAGGCCCCGTGTTTCTGTCTGCCTGTTGTTAATATAGGATCCAGGCAGGACGGCAGAATAAGGCCGGCTAATATCATTGACTGTTCTTGTGACAGTAAATCCATTGTAAAATGCCTTGAAAAAGCCCTTGATCCTGAATTCAGAAAAAGCCTTGAAAATATGGAAAACCCTTTTCATAAGCCGGGAACTGCTGCAGCAATAAAGAATATAATTAAAGAATATGATTTTGACGGAAGGATCACAAAAATTTTTTTTGATCTGCCTGAAAGATTCGTGAAAGGCGGCAACTGAATGCAGGCAATTGTGTGCGGGCTGGGTTCCATGGGAAGACGCAGGATAAGAATCCTGAAAAATAGGTTTCCCCATGTACAGATTTTTGCAGTGGACCCGGACAGGGAAAGAACCAGGGCAGTGGAACAGGATGTGTACTCGACTGGATATGATTTTTTTGAAACTTTCAATGCTGTTAAGCCTGAGGTGGTCTTTGTCTGTTCTCCTCCTGCCAGCCACAGCGATTTTGTGATTTTTGCCCTTGAGAACGGAGCCCATACATTTTCTGAGCTTAATCTTGTGGCTCAAAAATATGATGAAATCATTAAGGCTGCCGCATCCAGCGGGAAAAAGGCTTTTTTATCCTCAACTTTTCTTTATAACCGGGAAATAATATGGATTGCAGATATGGCCAGGCATGATTCAGGTCTGTCCTACAGGTATCATACAGGCCAGTACCTGCCTGACTGGCATCCATGGGAAGATTACCGCAGTTTTTTTGTTTCAGAAAAAGAAACAAATGCATTAAGGGAAATCATGGCCATAGAGTTCCCGTGGATTTTTAAGGCTTTTGGCAGGGTAACCGATTATAGATGCATGGCCCGCAGATTATCACAGCTTGATATTGACTATCCTGATACGCTTCATATGATCCTTAATCATGAAAACGGCAATATGGGGAGCATAAGCTTTGACTGCGTCTCCATAAGGCCTGTAAGGCATCTTGAGGTCTACAATGACAGATGTTTTTTTACATGGGAGGGCAGGCCCGGAACACTGACCCGGTATTCAGACAAAAAAAAAGCCCAGGTTCCTGTACGGGTATATGATGATATTATTGATGATGAAGATTATGCTGAATTTATTTTTGATAATCCCTATGAAGAGGAAATACAGACTTTTTTTGCCATGATTGAAAAAGAAAATATATGCCCTGCCCATGATTATAAACAGGACAGGATTATAATCAGTTTTATCGACAGGATTGAAGCTCAGTATGAATAGTCTGTCACGCAAATATATACGTGTCATTCCCAAGCTTGATATCAAGGGGCCGAGCCTGGTCAAGGGAATTCATCTGGAGGGGCTCAGGGTACTTGGAAACCCTGAGGATTTTGCACAGAAATATTATGAAGACGGTGCAGATGAGCTTATTTATATTGATCTTGTGGCAAGCCTTTACAGAAGAAACAATCTTGTTGAAATAGTCAGGCGTATTGCCGGCAGAATTTTTATCCCTCTTACCGTGGGAGGAGGAGTCCGCACCATTGATGACATGCATGGTCTGCTTCGGGCCGGAGCTGACAAGATAGCTGTCAATACAGCTTTGTTTGAAGATCTTGAGCTTCTGGAAAAAGGGGCGCATATATATGGCTCCCAGTGCATGGTGGTGTATATTGAAGCTAAGAAGAATGCATCAGGACAATATGAATGCATGCATACCAATGCAAGGGAGAACAGCGGAATTGAAGTCCTTGAATGGATTGAAACTGTAACAGACAGAGGTGCTGGAGAGATTTTCCTCACCTTTGTTGATACAGAAGGCACAGGCAGGGGAATTGATACTGATTTCCTGGATGCATTGAGTACAAAGCTCAGTATCCCGCTTATCGTGAACGGAGGATACGGTAACTGCTCCCATATTATTGAAGCTGCCGGGCATGGAGCTGATGCTGTGGCAGCGGCTTCAGTGCTGCATTACAATGAAATCGAACGCCTTAAAAATATGTCTGGAAGACTTGTGGAAGGCAATACAGCTTATATTGACCATAAAAGATCTGAAACCACAGGTTTTTTAAAAGGCACCATAGAACCTGCCGGGATTGAACAGATAAAACAGGAGCTGTGCAGGGCAGGCCTGCCCTGCAGAAAGGAAAAGCCCAATGATCTGAATCTGGATACCGGAATCAAGGCAGGGCCTTCCCGGGTGGTTGTGGTTGACTATGAGATGGGAAATATTTTCAGTTTATGCCGTGCTCTCGAAAAAATCGGAGCCAATGTTGTTGTTACTCAGGAGCCTGGTCTTGTGTCTGATGCAGATTACGTGATTCTGCCCGGAGTGGGTGCATTTCCAAGGGCAATGAAAAACCTTTGTGCAAAGGGGCTTGATGAGGCTGTCCTGGAGCATGCGGCAAAGGGCAGGCCTCTTCTTGGCATCTGTCTTGGAATGCAGCTTATGTTTTCCCAAAGTGATGAAATAAGTCCTTGCTGCGGCCTTGATATCATTGCAGGAGAAGTGCGGTTTCTTTTCAGCGGCAGACAGACAGACTGCAAACTTAAACTGCCCCATATAGGGTGGAATACACTTGAGTATCCTGAATCGGCTGATGCCGGTTTTTCCTGGGACAATACAATTTTTTCCGGTATCAGAAAAGGAGACTGCGCATATTTTGTGCATTCATATGCTGTGAAACCTGCGGATCAGGACTGTGTGCTTGCAGCGACAGAATACGGGACACACAGATTCTGCTGTGCTGTTCAGAAGGACAATATTGCAGGATGCCAGTTTCATCCTGAGCTGAGCGCCACAGCAGGGCTTGGGATATTAAAAGGATTTCTTGAGATGAAATAAGCCTGGAATTGTATGGAAATGAAAAAATTATTTGAAAAACAGCCGGAAAAAATGCCTCTGATTGACAGCCAGCTTCCTGATCTTCCAAAGGAAGTTGTTTTCTGCGCAAAATGTGTTACTTCCAATCAGAGGCCCAGAATTGTATTTGATGATAAAGGCGTGTGCGGGGCCTGCCGGTATGCCGAGAAAAAGGAAAATGCCTTTGATTGGGATGAACGGGAAAGAATGCTGAAAGACCTTCTTGACCGGCACAGGTCAAAGGATGGCTCATATGACGTGATTGTTCCGTCAAGCGGAGGCAAGGACAGCGGATATGTGGCCCATCAGCTCAAGCATGAATATGGAATGCATCCTCTTACTGTGACATGGGCTCCTTTTCTGTATACTGAAATAGGCCGGAGAAACTATGATAATTTTGTTCAGTCAGGTTTTGACAATATCTTTTTTTATCCGGACGGCATCATACACAGGAAACTTGCCCGCATAGCCTTTGAGTGCAACGGAGATGCATGGGATCCGTTTGCATGGGGCCAGAAAGGATTTGCATTTCAGATGGCTCTTAAATTCAGGATTCCTCTTGTTTTTTACGGGGAAAACGGGGAGTTGGAATATGGCGGAACCCTGAAATATGAGAACAAACCCTTTGAGGATATCAATGATTTTCAAGATATTTATTTCAGGGGTAACGGAGTTGAAGAACTTGTGAAAATAGGACATGAACATCATGTGTTTTCAGATGAGGAAATCCGCAATAATAATTTTGAGATCTATAAGACTCCTGACCTGGACCTGATAGACAAGGCAGGCATACAGATGCACTGGTTTTCATTTTACAAAAAATGGATACCTCAGGAAAATTATTATTATGCCGTTGAAAACACAGGATTTGAAACCAATCCGGAAAGATCTGAGGGTACTTATACAAAATATGCAAGTATTGATGATAAAACAGACGGTTTTCATTTCTGGCTGGGATATCTTAAATTCGGCATGGGAAGAACGACAAGGGACGCTTCCATGGAGATCAGAAGCAGCCATATAACCCGTGAGGAGGCAGTTGCTCTGGTGCACCGGTATGACGGGGAGTTTCCTGCAAAATATTTTTCACAGTTTCTTGAATATCTTGATTTGTCCGAAGAAAGGTTCCGGGAAATTACTGACAGCCTCAGAACACCTCACCTGTGGGAAAAAAAAGGCAGTGAGTGGTATTTAAAACATAAGGTACAATAAACAGGGAGGAAGATCATGAGACCCATTTCACAAATGTCTGTCATACAGATAGAAGTTACAAACAGGTGCCATTTAAGCTGTGCTCACTGTACAAGGCATGTGGGCCATCACAGAAAGCCTTTTGTCATGACCCTTGATCAGATAAGAAATGCCATTGAATCCCTTGAGGGTTTTCCCGGCCATATCGGCCTTATGGGTGGAGAGCCTGCGGTTCATCCTGATTTTGTGGAAATTCTGCATATCTATAAGGAAATGATTCCTGAGAAGGGAAGAAGAGAATTGTGGACAGCAGGATATAAATGGGATGAATATAAGGACTTATGTCATGAGGTATTCAATGAGGAATTTATTGCCTATAATGATCATTCCAATCCTGAGGAAGGATGGCATCAGCCTCTTCTGATAGCCATTGAAGAGGTGATCACCGACAGGGAACTTATGTGGAAGATGATTGACAACTGCTGGGTTCAGCTCAGGTGGTCTGCTTCAATAACTCCCAAGGGAGCCTTTTTCTGTGAAGTTGCAGCAGCACAGGATCACCTGTTTGAAGGGCCTGGAGGCTGGAAAGTTGAAAAAGGATGGTGGCGCAGAACTCCTGATGATCCTGAGTTCATGGAACAGGTCAGGCGTTATTGCCCCAGATGCAGTGCCTGCCTTCCAATGCCAATGATACCCAACAACCATGAGCACAGGGATCATATATCGCCTGGGAATTTTGAAAGGCTTAAAAAAGTTGGTTCTCCCAAGATCGCCCAGGAAAGATATATGATTGAGGATGTCAAAGCCCTGGCTGAATATGTAAAGGATGCAGATGGTAAGCCAGGGCCGCATAGAGGTTCTTTTGCAAAATTTCCGGCCTGGACTCCGTGGAATTACAGATCAGCAGTATACAATGCTCCTGGCGAAGGCAGCCTGACTGCAGATGAGGTAAGAAAAATTCAGCTGGGCAAATATAAGGCAGAACTGTAATGGCAGAATCCAGACACAGAAGAAATTTTCAGGACAGGGTGATTTCAGGGACAAGGGCATTGTATTACAGCCTTTATGAACCTGTGCGGCTTAAAAGAGAAAGAAAACTGCACGCACCGGAGTATGACGCTTCCTGCCGGAAGCCTTTGATCAGTGTATATGTTCCCACTTATAACAGGGCTCAGCTTTTAATGGAAAGAGCTGTTGCATCTGTCCTGAAACAGACATATTCAAATTTTGAGTTTATAATCATCGGAGATCATTGCACAGATGACACTGAAAAATTTGTGAAATCTGTCAATGACTCTAGAATCAGGTTCTATAACATCCCGAAAAGAGGGTACCGCTATCCTCCGACCCCTGAGAATCACTGGTTTGCCGGCCCTGTCATTGCAGCCAATACAGCTCTTGAAATGGTAAAGGGCAAATGGATAGCAAGAATAGATGATGATGACATATGGACTGACGATCATCTTGAAGTGCTTCTGGATTTTGCACTTAAAGGAAATTATGAATTTGTGTCCAGTTCCTACAGGACAATCCGTCACGGCAAAGAAATAATTGTGGATGAAAAGGACAGTATTCCGCGTATTGGCGGGACTCAAACCTGGCTTTACCGCTCCTATCTGAAATTTTTCAGATACAATATTGACTGCTGGCGCAAGTCATGGAACAGGGTCAATGACACGGATATCCAGGACAGAATGTATAAGGCAGGAGTTAAGATGGGGTTCTGTGAAAAAGTGACATGCCATATCATTCCAAGACCTGGCGAAGATACGGTGGGGCTTGAAGCATACCGTGCAACAGCAGAGGAAAAGATGCAGCATTTTAAATTTGCGGACTGAGGCAGGATTTATGATGGGACATGGAAACATGCACAAACCGGAAAATGTAACTGAATGGCTGGACAGGCTTGACCAAGCTGTTAAGTCTGCCAGGTGCAGAATTGATTCAAGTGAGGTCGCACTTGAAAAGGGAACCGCTTTTGTGGCCGATATGCTCAAAAATGCAGCATCAGATGATTGCAGCGTGTTCTGGGCAGGCAATGGCGGCAGTTCCGCCATATGCTCCCACCTTGCCCAGGATGTTATGAATAAATTGAAAATCAGATCGTTCTATATGGGCGACACAGCCTTGATGACCTGCATGGCCAATGATTTTGGATATGAAAATGTCTATTCCCGGCCTCTGGAACAGTTTATACATCAAAATGATATATTGATCGCCATTTCAAGCTCAGGCAATTCTGAGAATATCCTGTCATGTGTGGAAGTTGCAGGAAAAAAAGGTGCGCATGTGATCAGCCTGTCAGGCATGAAAGATGATAACAGGCTGTTTAATTCAGGATGCAGAGTTGCATTTTTCATTGACTCAGACCTTTACGGAATTGTGGAAACAGGTCATGAAGCCCTGCTGCATGGTATAGTCGAGACACTCTGGCTGAACATTGAGGCAGGGCGTAAATTTAAAAAAAGGGGGGGGAAGTGAAAATACTGCTTGTAGTACCGAGAACCGTGGGAACATCTTATGGATTTACAAATTTCCCCATAGGCATGGCCTATATATCTTCTGCGCTCAAGAAAGCAGGCCATGATGTGCATGTTCTTGATCTGAACAATTATTACAGCCCGATCTTTCATATTGGAATCCTTCAGATGCTTTTGAAGCGTGAAATTTGCAAGGTTGATCCTGATATGGTCGGCACGGGCGGGCTGTCTGCCATGTATGATCAGATTCATGCAGTCACAGGGCTTGCAAAGCAGATAAAAAATAATGTGGTGACTGTTATCGGAGGAGGGTGTGTAAGCAGTGACCCTGAAGTGATAATGGAAAATATTTCCGCTGATTTCGGTGTGATAGGAGAAGGCGAAGTCACCATAGTTGAACTTGTGGAATATATTGAAAAAGGAAAAACAGATTTTGAAAATGTTGACGGTATTATTTTCAGGCGCGGCACCAGGTTTGTGACGACTTCGCCAAGAAAACCCATAATGGATCTGGACAGCATCCCGTTTCCTGATTATGAGGGGTTTGATATCGGCTCATATCTTGCTAGGCAAACCCTGACGGATCAGGATGTTCATCCTTTTAACAACCCAAGACTTTTTGAAATTGCAGCGAGCAGATCGTGCCCCTTTAAATGTACATTCTGCTTTCACCCTGTGGGGGATAAATACAGAAAACGCTCAATTGGTTCTATCCTGTCCGAGATTCGGTATCTTGTGGATAATTATCAGGTAAATTATATACTACTCAATGATGAGCTGTTTGCCAGTGATGAAAAATGGCTCAGGCAATTTTGTTCAGGAATTAAAGAGTTCAATCTTAAATGGATGGTTCAGCTCAGAGTTGATATTGTTGATGATCAACTGATTACCCAGTTAAAGGATGCTGGCTGCATTTATATAAGTTACGGGCTTGAAAGCGCAAGCCCCACAATTCTTAAAAGCATGCGCAAGAAAATAAGCGTGAAACAGATTGAAAATGCTCTTGAGACAACAAAAAAGCATGATATCCTGATCCAGGGCAATTTTATTTTCGGGGACAAGGCAGAAACCATTGAAACCATTGTGGAAACCTTGAGCTGGTGGTTTAAGCACAGAGAATACAGGATCAACCTGTCCCATCTGATTGCCTATCCTGGCACTGCCCTTTATCATTATGCCATTGAAGAAGGACTGATCAAAGGAAACAGGATTGAATATATCAAAAACGGCTGCAAGGGTTTGAAACAGCTTAACCTGACCAAACTTCCTTCAGAGGTTTTCAATTCAATGCTTCAGATTATTCTCGGTAATTTAAGGCCGGGCAATTTTAAAGCCGGTATTATATCTGAATGCACTGTCAAGGGCTGTGATCCGTACCAGGGATATTATTATTCAGCACGGATAAAATGCCCGTACTGCGGTATGGAAGATGACTATTTTCCAATTCATTCAAAATATGTACAGTTCAATCTTAAAACATATCATGACTTTGGATTCGGGTGCAGATTCTGTAACCAGCGCCTGACCTTTCTGCCGCCGGAAATTGAAATGCAGTTTGTTGAAATTGTAAATAAAGGATGTGCCAGGCTTGTTATTCTTGGAGCAGATGCCAATACAAAACTGATTGTCAATACCAGTCATGTTCTTCAGAATCATGTCAGGTTCATTCTCTGCGAACCACAGTTTTCCGAGAAACAGATCCATGATATCAGGGTGAAAAGCATAACAGACCCTGATATTGATTTTATTGATATTGACGCAGTTGTTCAGTTATCAGGCCTGAGCGGGGCGTACAGTGCCATTGCACAGAGAATTTCAGAATACGGAATTCCTTTATTTAATATGTCCGGGGCGTTTCATTTTTTTGCAGGCCGTGAAGGCAAAGAACAGATACAGGCACATCTGAACGAGACAGCAGTTAAAATAGACCGTGCAAAGCAGAGCTCAAATTTTGATGAAGCCAATTTTCTTCTTGCACAATTGCTTGAAGCCTACCCTGATATTCTTGATATACACAGAAATCTTCTGGAATCAGCAGGTTATAGAAAGGATTTTAAACAGTTTTTTGATGTGGCTTATACAATGGCTGCACTTGCGCCAAAAGGCCAGTTTGAAAGAATCAGGCAATATCTTGTGGATTGTTTTTATCAGTTTGTGAATTCAGGGCTTTTAGATGAATCCCGTGAAATCATAGATCTTTTGCTCTACAGAAATCCTGCAATGGACAGGACAGTGCTGCAGCCCATGGAAAATGCTCTGACAACAGCTCAAGGCAGGTTGCACCTGACAAACCAGGAGAAAATATGACAAAAAAAGAATACACCATGGATCAGATGAGGGAGACTGCAAAAAAAATGAGAAGAACCATTATACAGATGTCCCATGATTCAAGGGCATCCCATCTTGGTTCCGCCCTTTCCTGTGTTGATATTCTGGTTGCGTTGTACTGGGGTGTTGCCAATATTGATAAAACAAATGTAACCCTGCCCTCAAGAGACAGAATTATTTTAAGCAAGGGGCATGCAGTTGCAGCTCTTTATGCTGCTTTGGCCTTCAGGGGAATTATTGATAACAGCCTTCTTAATACTTTTTGCAGGCCCGGCAGTATACTTGAGGAACATCCAGGGCCTGAAAGCCCGAAAGGTGTGGAAGCTGCAACAGGTTCTCTGGGACACGGGCTTTCCCTTGGAGCGGGAATGGCCCTTGCCGGCAAAATACAGGGGCACAATTATAATGTCTATGTGCTTGGCAGTGACGGTGAATGTAATGAAGGCTCTGTATGGGAAGCAGCCATGATGTCGGCAGGACAGAATCTTGGCAGGCTTTGTGTGATAATTGATTATAACAGGTGGCAGGCAACTGGAAGAAGCCGTGAAATTACCGCAATTGAACCTTTTGTCGCTAAATGGAAGTCATTCGGGTGGAATTGTACTGAGGTGGATGGCCATGATATTGAAGCATTGACAGCAGCCCTGTCACATACAAAAAAACCGGAAGGCAAACCCGTTGCACTGATTGCCCATACAGTCAAGGGTAAGGGGGTGTCCTTTATGGAAGATGACAATAACTGGCACTATAGAATCCCTGATGCCTCAGAACTTGAACAGGCTCTAAAAGAACTGGAGATGTGAAAATTAATGAATGATCAGAATCCTGATATCAGTATAAATGCTGAAATCCATAACAACAGCCTGTGCCTGACATGTCTGGCCGGAAATGAACTTATCATAAAAGAAAAGAAGATTATTGGATTTGACCCGTCCAATAACAGCTCAAATATGTATTATTTATGGTGGATGCTCAATGCTGTAAAGCCTCTTTTGTTCAAAATGCCTGTTGAAAATATTAAGATTGAGTTTACCCAGGAATGCAAGGATAAATTTTTCCAGATGCTTTCCTTTTGCTACAATATGCTCAAAAGCACCAATGATGCTGTTAAACAATGCCTGACTCACAGGGGCTGCTGTGAGAACAATGACAGAATACTGTTCTTTGATGTCGGAGAAAACGTAAATTTCCAGAAAATTTACAGGCGTGGTGCTGAGCTTGATGCAGAAAAAACATTGTACTTTAATTTTGATCCCGGATTTGACCCTGTTGAGCGCAAGTGGAAAAAAACTGGTCCTCCCATGTCAGTGGAAAAATTTGTCCGGTATGTAAGACAGAACAGGGTAAAGAAGATTGTTTCAATCAATCATTATCTTCTGGAAAAATACATGGATCAGGGTGTTTATATCCAGGCTGTTTTCCAGTTTCTGGGGATTGATTATATTATTGTTGATCTTGATAATTATGATCTTGTTCTTCAGGGCTATATGTACAAGAAATTTTATAATACCGAGGAAATCGAGCGTTTTTCCTATACACAGTTTCATGTTTTCTGGGATAAATATTATGACATGACTAATGTGCGTAGAATAGGATTTCCCCATGAGGATAAAAAACATTTTTCATTTCAGGAACTGGATGATGATTATGATATTGTTGTGATGAGCAACTCAAGGATCAATGATGTGTTGTCCATGCTTAACCCCATTGTTTTTATATTGAGCAGGTTTAAAACAGGCAGTTTTTTTGAGGAACTGGGAATCTGGTATTATTCTTTACGCCATATGATTTTATCAACAATGGATTTTACTGAATTTGAAAAGCTCAATTTCAATGCCCTGCTGCTCAGATTCGCCTATAATGCATCCCAGTTTATTAAATATATAGTGATTGACAGTATCAGAACTGACAGAGAATTTGAAATATACGGAGATATAGGCTGGCAGGCAATTTTTCCTGAATATTACAGAACATATCTTGACAGGCCGGAAATGGACAAGGTTCTTTCCAGCGGCAGAACCCTTAATCTGCTTATGAACTGGCAGTTTTCCTGGCTTGAAACCAGTGCTGTTGTTTTTGAAGCTCTAACTTACAGGGTGCCTTTTCTGAACCATCCCGCCCTTATGAAGACAGAGCAACTCTCTGGGTTGTCAGGGGTTGAATATAATAACGCAAGGGAACTGAATGCCAAACTGAATAATATAAAAGATTATATCGATGATGAATTGATCCGATCTGTTGGTTATCTTAATAGCCTTTTTAATGATAATATGGAGTATATGGTTTCAGGTATCTATTCCAATGCTGGAGAATTCACTAATCGTATTGTAAATGAAATGCAGATGCATGATGAACTTCTGCAGGAAAAGATCAATACATATATAATGGAAAACAGCAGTTTTTTACGATATTCATTTAAAAGCCTTTTTGTTGAATCTGTACAATTCGACCTGAGCCAGTCGGAGTATTTTTCAAGACCGTTTATGCAGCGCCTGCTTAATTACGCCCAGAACAGATAAATTTCAGGTGAAGATACAATGAACGGATTTTCAAAAATTGCAGTGATAGGCAGTAATTCTTTTTCAGGTGCAAGTTTCATAGATCATGCACTTGAATGTGGTATGTCTGTTCTTGGAATAAGCAGATCCATGCAGCCAGACCCTGTTTTTCTGCCTTATATGTGGAGGTCTGGCATCCCCCGGAATTTTAGCTTTTTTCGTCATGATCTTAATACTGAATTTGAAGATATCAAAAAACAGATACTGAAATTCAGGCCTGATTATATTGTTAATTTTGCAGCCCAGGGCATGGTGGCCCAAAGCTGGGACAATCCTGAACAATGGTTCCGTACGAACACTCTTGCCTGTGTCAGACTGCATCATTTTCTGAAGGACTGTGATTTTTTGAAAAAATATGTTCAGATTTCAACTCCGGAGGTATATGGCTCCTGTGAAGGATTTGTAAAAGAAAATACAAACTACAACCCAAGCACTCCGTATGCTGTATCAAAGGCAGCAGCCGACATGAGCCTGATGACTTTTTTCACAGCTTTCAGATTTCCTGTTGTGTTTGTAAGGTCTGCCAATGTATACGGGCCCGGACAATTGCTGTACCGAATCATACCAAGGGCGATTATCTTTTTCATGACAGGCAGAACAATTGAGCTGCATGGAGGAGGCACGAGCATAAGGTCATTCATACATATCAATGATGTATGCAAAGGGATAATGAGTGCCATGGTAAATGGAGAACCCGGCAGTATATATCATTTTGCTTCTTCTGAAACAACAAGCATAAGATCTCTTGTAAAAACCATTGCCATGAAAACAGGGACTGAATTTTCAGATTATGTGAAGGATACAAAAGAACGCATTGGTAAGGACAAGGCTTACCTGCTCGACTGTACAAAAGCTGGAAAGATGTTTGGGTGGAAACCTGAAATCAGCCTTGATAAAGGCCTTGACAGTACCATAGAGTGGATTTCAGACAATATTGAAACATTGAAAAATCAGGATTTTGAATATCATCACAAACCCTGAACAGGACAATTGAAATGGAAGACAAATTTAAAATTGACAGCCATAAGTTAATATATCATGTCAAAAGGGTTGCATCCTGGCTTGACGGGCAGCTCATAAGCCCTGTCTATATGGAGATAAGCCCCGGCGGGACCTGTAACCACAGATGTATTTTCTGCAGTGTGGATTTCATGGGATTTAAAAAACGTTTTCTTGATACAGACATTCTCATGAAAAGGATTTCAGAGCTTGGTGAATATGGCTTGAAAAGCATAATGTTCGCAGGAGAGGGAGAACCATTTCTGCACCGGGATCTTCCGCAGATTATAGTGCATGCGAAAAATTCGGGCATAGATGTTGCTGTTACCTCCAACGGGGTTCTGATGAGGCCTGAGGTTACAGATATTATTCTTGATTCAGTGGAATGGATAAAGATCAGCATTAATGCCGGCAGTGCACAGACTTATGCTGCAATTCACAGAACAGGTGAAAAGGATTTTGAAAAGGTGCTGTCAAATATCGAATATGCTGTTGAAAAAAGACAGTCTTCAGCATGCAGATGCACACTTGGCATGCAGATTCTTTTAATTGATGAGAACAGCCATGAAGTTGAACTTCTGGCACAGAGGGCAAAGAACATGGGTGTGGATTATCTTGTGGTCAAACCCTATACTCATCATTACAGGAACAGCCATGAATTTGATATCAGATATCAGGATTTCAGGGAACTTGAAGAAACTCTTGCTCAATACAATTCAGATGATTTTCAGGTGATCTTCAGGGCACGGGCAATGAAAAAATGGGATGACAGGAAACGTTATTATAACAGATGCCGTGCCCTTCCGTTCTGGTCCTATATTGATTCAGGCGGGAATGTGTGGGGATGCTCAGCCCATCTTCTGGATGAACGTTTTAATTACGGCTCAATTTATGACACAAGTTTCAGAGAAATATGGGAAGGACCTGAAAGGGCGGAAAACCTGAAACTTATGGCATCTGATGATTTTGATATCAGATCCTGCAAGATGAACTGCCGTATGGATGAAGTAAACAGATATCTTGACGAGCTTAAGAATCCGCCGGATCATGTAAATTTCATATGAAAAATATAAAGACCATGATTATAGGAGGGGATAGTAAACTTGGAAAAGCATTATATGAAAAAATGCGAAATTCAGGCGGATATTATCCCATAGTGACGAGCCGGCGTGGAAATCATGCTGATGCCATTTATCTGGATATGGAAAGAGCTGATAATATTTTTATACCGGATGGAGTGAAAATAATATATTTGTTTGCTGCTGAAACCAGTATAGACAAATGTGAGCAATGCCCTGAGAAAACTGCATCTGTGAATATCGGCGCTGTGGAAAAGATAATTCCCATATGTAATGAGCAGAATATAAAACTGATATTCCCTTCCACTAATCTTGTGTTTTCAGGCTTGGAAAGTATTTTGACACCGGATATTAAATGTCATCCAGCTTGCGAATATGGCAGACAGAAACTATTAGCAGAAAAAATTATCCGGAAAGAATGCACATCTTATCTGATAGTCAGACTTGGTAAAATACTGGATGAAAGTAATATATTGTTTAAAAAATGGAAAACTGCTTTAATGAACGGTGAAACCATTACAGCCTTTAATGACCTTTTCATCGCGCCGGTTACCATGGGCCAGGCTGCTGACTTTATATTGAAAAGTTCCTTTGCAGTAAATAATGAAATTATACATTTTTCAGCATCAACACAGATGAGTTATTATCAGATTGGATTGTTACTTGCTGAGACTTTGAAAATTCCATATGACCGGATTATTGCTGGATCCTGTCAAACCTGCTTAAAACATCAACAGGATAATGTAGTTCTTGATGATAGCGGTAATACGGCTGAGCATAATATCAGAGAATTTTTTCAGCAGTTATGAATAAAATATTTTGCCATATCTGTGGTTCTGACCTTCTGTATCGGCTTGGAGCTTTGCCTGCAAAACTTGTTTCTTCAGACTGCAAACCAGTGGACAGGCCTGCCGATTATGTTGTGTGTGGTAATTGTGCAACAGTCCAGAAAATATTGATCGGAGAATACAATAGTTATTGTGATAAAATTTATAAAAATTATTCTGTGTATTATCAGGGAGATGGTGAGGAACAAAAGATTTTTACTGATTCAGGGCCTGTGCCACGCTCTGCACATATAATTAAAAAAATATTTAAGGATCATGAAATTTCATTGTCTGGTTCATTGCTTGATATCGGCTGTGGCAACGGGAATTTTCTGAGATCATTCAACCGGGTCTATCCTGGTTGGGACCTGACCGGGCTGGAATATGATACAAAAGACAGGGAAACAATTTCAGCTATCCCAGGGGTAAAGAAATTTTTATCCTTACCTTTGTATTCTATCAATGAGAAATTTGATATAATTGTAATGTTACACTTGCTTGAGCATATTCGTAACCCTGTGTATTTTTTGCAACAAGTCATTAAATTATTATCTTCTGATGGATATCTTTTGATTGAGGTTCCTGATTTGGGTCATAACCCTTTTGATCTGCTGATTTATGATCATTGTTCGCATTTCACTGAAATTTCATTGGTAAACCTTTTAAATATAACTGGATTCAGGATAATTGATATAAGAAATGATATAATCCCTAAAGAATTAACTGTGCTTGCTGAAAAACATGTAGGTCAGTGCCGGAGTTATGATCTGGTGACCTATGATCATGAATCGGTAGATGCAGCATTATATATAAATTGGCTGGAAAAAATAAAAAAGCAGGTATCTTTATTATCCACAATGAATGATTCTTTATGTGTGTTTGGCACTACTATAGCTGCGACCTGGATATCATCTATTGTTGATGTCGATTTTTTTGTCGATGAGGACATGTCCAGGGTAGGACATCGTCTGCATGGTAAACCTGTTTTAAAAATTTCACAATTGCATGGGAATGAAATTATATATTTGCCATTTCCTTTTGAAATGGCATTTGATTTACGAAAACGTCTGTATGAGGATGGTGTAAAGAATACAATGGCTATTCCAAGCTCAATGTATCAACAACAGGGTAATGCAGAGGCAAAGGACAATTAAACTATGCTGTCTGACAGGTAAGAAAAATGAATGATTTTAAAAAACCTTTTATAGATTTTTATAACCGTCACAATATTATACCTGTGGCTCAGGATATTTCCGACATTGAAGTGCACTTTCAAAGGCGCAGTGCCATGTACCGTCATTGCGGCATTCCGCCTGTACTTGTAAAAGGCAGGCATGTTCTTGAGATAGGGCCGGGAACGGGCCATAATGCCCTTTATACCAATTTTCTGGGCCCGGCAGAATATGTGCTGGTGGATGCAGCACAGCAGAGCATAAGAAAACTTGAAAATCTTTTTGACAGTTTTTTTGAAGATATTTCAAATTGTGAAATAATTGAATCAACCCTTGAAGACCTTGAACTGGACAGAAAATTCGATATTGTACTGTGCGAGGGAGCGATTCCTTTTCAGAAGAATCCATGCGGATTTTTAGGGACTGTTGCAGATTTTGCAGGCCCTTCAGGTATCGTGCTTGTAACATGTGCTGATTCTGTATCATATTTCAGTGAAATTTTAAGGCGCATCATGGGATGCCTGCTGCTGGCACGGATTCCTTCAGATACTGGATTTTCAGATAAGCTTGAAATACTGCGTCCTGTTTTTTCAGGCCATCTTGAAAATCTCAAGGGAATGTCAAGGCCGGTTGATGACTGGATCTGCGATAATATTCTTCAGCCTTTTCTGGGAATTCCAATGTCAATTGCAGATGCAGTGCAGGCGCTTGCAGATAATTTTTATGTTTACGGGTCATCACCCCATATATTTACAGACTGGCGCTGGTACAAGGATATTCATGGCAGGGATCAGGGATTCAATGAGATAGCTCTGGAGGTTTTCTGGAGCAATGTTCATAATCTTATGGATTACCGTCATGTTTTTGAGCCGTGTTCTTCTGACATAGGAAAGAGGCTTATGCAGCTTTGTTCCCGGATTTTTGATCTTTCCATTCAGATTCAGAATTCTGGCCCTGAAATTTCATGCCTTGAAACAATACAGGAAAATCTTGGGAAAATAAGAGCAATTTTTTCACAATTTTCACCTGAAACAGGTTCGGCAATGGAGGAATTTGAAAACAGGATAGATTCATTTATTTCAGGACGCGATCCTGATTTTTCCGATATGCCGGCCTTTGCTCCATGGTTTGGAAGAGGGCAGCAGTACCTGTCCTTCATCAGAAAAGACTGAAATTGAAACCGCATTTAAGGATTCAACATGCGTATAGGCATAGATTTTGACAATACAATAATCTGTTATGACAGGGTATTCAATTCAGTCGGAATTGAAAAGGGCCTTGTGCCTGAATCCCTTGAAACCGGCAAGGGGTTTGTCAGGGATTATTTAAGGCAGCATGACAGGGAAAAGGAATGGATCTGGCTTCAGGGATATGTTTACGGCACAAGGCTGGCAGATGCACAGCCGTATGAAGGAGTAAAAGAATTTTTTGATTATTGCGCCCTGGAACATATTGAATGTTTCATCATCAGTCATAAAACCGTTTATCCCTATTCCGGGCAGAAGTACAATCTGCATGATGCTGCCCGTACATGGCTTGAGGAACAGGATTTTAAGGCAGAAACCTTTTTTGAACTGACAAAGGAGGACAAGGTTAAAAGAATCAATAATCTTGAATGTGATATCTTTATTGATGACCTTCCTGAATTTCTGTCATTTCCGGGTTTTTGCAATAGGGTTGCAAAGATATTGTTTGATCCTCTGAACCAGTATTCAGGCATGAAGGATGATTTTATTCATGCCGGGACATGGAAAGAGATCATTCTGACAGTTCAAAGGCATTGCAGATCATGACCTTTGCACATATACTGGATATTCTGCCTGAAAAGGCTGATATTGATCCTGAAAACTGTATGGTTATACCTCTTCAAGGCGGAAACAACCGGGTTTTCAGGGTTATTTCAGGCAACAGCTCATATGTGCTTAAAAAGTATTTTGTTTCAGACAAAGACGGCAGAGACAGGCTTGCAGCAGAATTCAATTTTTCACAATTTTTATGGAAAAACGGTATAAGAAAAATAGCTCAGCCTTTTTCAAAAAATTGTGAGAAACATTCAGGGCTTTATCAGTATGTGGAAGGGAAACGCCCCGGCAGAAATGATGTTAAAAAGGATTATATCATAAAGGCCATGGATTTTATTGATGATATAAACAGCCCGGCTTTAAGAGGCGCAGCCCTGAAACCCGGACGGGTCATTGACATGGCTTCTGATTTCTGTTCATGTACTGAACAGTATATTGACGGGGTTGAAAAAAGAATTGAAAGGATATCACAGATCAGGGTATGTGATGATGCAACACAGGCATTGTCTGATTTTCTGACTGCCTGGCTTGTTCCTGAATGGAAGAAAATCAGAAACAATATCTGCCGGTCTGAATTTTTTGAAACACTCATATCTGATCTGCATCTTATATTGTCTCCTTCTGATTTCGGGTTCCATAACTGTCTGATCAATGGTTCAGGACAGATGTTTTTCATTGATTTTGAATATGCAGGATGGGATGATCCTGTTAAGCTGATCTGTGATTTTTTCTGTCAGCCTGAGATTCCGGTATCAATGCAGTTTTTTGATTATTGTGCTGAAAGGATACACAAAATTGCCGGAACTGATATTGCACACAGGGCAGAGGCTTTAATGCCTTTGTTCCGTATAAAATGGTGCTGTATCATGCTGAATGATTTTTTGAAATCAGGCTCGCAAAGACGGCGGTATGCTTTTTTTGATGAAGACAGGCGGATGGTTCAGTTAAAAAAAACTCGGATGTATTTTAACAATGCATTTGAACAGGTTTGAATTATTAGAATAAAAAGGTAGCTGATATGGCATATGTTGATTTTATTTCACAGGTTCATAAGAGTACAAAAAGAGATTATCTTAAAAGGGTAAATGACTATCCCAAGGCAGAGGCTGCAAAAAAAGCAAAAAAATGGGATTATGATTACTGGGACGGCGACAGAAGAATCTGCTACGGAGGATATAAGTATGATGGAAGATGGGAAAAGGTTGCCAGATCAATGGTTGAGCATTATGGACTGAAACCCGGGGACAGGGTTCTTGATGTCGGGTGCGGCAAGGGCTTTCTGCTGTATGATTTTACAAAGGTATTGCCGGGAATAGAAATTGCAGGTGTTGATATATCAGATTATGCCATTGAAAATGCAAAAGAAGAGGTAAAGAACAGCCTGCAGGTCTGCCATGCAAGACAGCTCCCCTTTGAGGACAACAGCTTTGATCTTGTTGTATCCATTACCACGCTTCACAATCTTTACTGCATGGATTTTCACAAAGCCCTGATGGAGATTGAAAGGGTGGGAAAGAAAAACAAGTATATATGTGTGGAATCATACAGAAATGAAGAGGAAAAAGTCAACCTTCTGTACTGGCAGGTGACATGCGAGATGTTCTGCACTCCTGAAGAATGGCAGTGGTGGTTTGATACATGCGGGTATACCGGAGATCATTCCTTTATTTATTTTGAATAACACTCAATAAGTCCCGGGATGGATAAAAAATGGATATTCCTTTGAAAATGAAAGCAGCCATACTGGTTGAGCTTGGAAAAGAGCTTGTTGTTGATGAGGTTGAACTGCCGGAAAGGCTTGAGCCGGGGCAGGTTCTTGTAAAGGTGTTGTACAGCGGGATCTGCGGCTCACAGATCGGGGAGATAAACGGTGTAAAGGGAGAAGACAGATTCCTGCCCCATCTGCTTGGCCATGAAGGTTCGGGCGAGGTTGTTGAAACAGGCCCTGGTGTCAGAAATGTGTCTGCCGGCGACAGGGTTGTGATGCACTGGAGAAAAGGCCCCGGTATTGACGCGGCCCCGCCCCTGTACTCATGGAAGGGCAGAAGGCTCAATGCAGGGTTTGTCACAACGTTCAACCAGTATGCCGTGGTTTCGGAAAACAGGCTTACAAAGCTGCCTGAAGGCCTGCCAATGGATATTGCCCCTTTAATGGGATGTGCTGTCACAACAGGACTTGGTGTGATAAACAACAATGCCGGGGTGAAAATAGGTGAATCTGTTGTGGTGCTGGGGGCAGGCGGAGTGGGCCTGAATATTGTGCAGGGCGCTTTTATGTGTTCTGCTGACCCTGTTGTTGCAGTGGATATTTTTGATAACCGTCTTGAAATGGCATTGAAATTTGGAGCCACCCATTTGATAAATTCAGGAAAGGAAAGCTGCCTGGAGGACAAAATCCGTGAAATCACAGGCCCTTCAGGTGCAGATGTGGTGATCGACAATACCGGCAGCACAGAAATGATCAATCTTGCCTACAGGCTTACAAAGCCCGATGGCAGGACAATTCTTGTGGGGGTTCCTAAAAAAGGCGATAATATCAGCATATATTCACTTGAGCTGCATTTTGGCAAGATCATTACAGGCTCCCATGGGGGAGAGGCAGAACCTGCCAGGGACATACCAAGGTATGCCAGTCTGTACCGAAAAGGCAGGCTTAAGCTGAATGAGCTTGTAACAGACAGGTTCTGTCTTGATGATATAAACATTGCCATTGAGAAAATGAAAACAGGGCAGACTTCAGGCAGGTGCCTGATCAGCCTGCATGATTTGTAAAAACCAAAGGGTTACAGGATATTGAATTTATGAGGAATGCATTTGCAGAACAGATAAAGAAACTGGCTGCTGAAAATGACAGGATTGTCCTGCTTTCAGGGGACATAGGCAACAGGCTGTTTGATCCTTACAAGGAAAAATTCGGCAACCGTTTTTTCAACTGCGGGGTTGCAGAGGCAAACATGACCTCAATGGCAGCCGGCATGGCCATGAGCGGGCTTTTGCCTGTCACATACACAATTGCTCCCTTTAATACCTCAAGATGCTATGAGCAGATCAAAATAGATATCTGCTATCATGATCTTCCTGTTGTGATTGTGGGGGTGGGAGCAGGGCTTTCCTATGCCGGGCTTGGAGCAACCCATCATTCTTTTGAGGATATTGCCATAATGCGTGTGCTTCCGAACATGCACATAATGTGTCCATGCGATGCTGTGGAAGTAAGATTGTGCTTAAGACAGGCCCTGGCCCTGAAAAAACCGGTTTATATCAGGCTGGGCAAAAAAAACGAGCCTGTAATCCATGAGACTGATCCTGACCTGAAGGTGGGGAAGGGTATTGTTGTAAGAAAAGGTACATCAGTATGTCTTATGGCATGCGGAAACATAATGCCGGTTGCACTTAGCGCGGCAGACCTGCTTGGCAGGCACGGCATAAACCCTCAGGTGGTGAGCATGCATACGGTAAAGCCGCTTGATACAGAGATGCTTGAGCATGTCTTTGCAGATTTTGACACAGTGTGTACCATTGAAGAGCATTCAATAGTGGGCGGTTTCGGGTCTGCCGTGGCAGAATGGGCTGTTGACAATTCTGTCATGCCGGCCCGCAGGTTTCTGCGTTTTGCAATTCAGGATCATTTCACCCACAGATCCGGGTCCCAGGAAAATGCAAGAAAGATAAACAGGCTCACTTCACAGGATATAGCAGACAGGGTGCTTGACAGTTTATGACAGACAAGAACACAGAACCGATACTTGGCAAAAGATCGTTAAAGGCCCTGGAAACTGTCCGCAGACAGACCCGGGGCGACAGGAAAATTGTGTTTGTGTCAGGCTTTTTTAATATTGTCCATCCAGGCCATCTGAGGCTTCTGCGTTTTGCTGCTGAATGCGGAGATTATCTTGTGGTAGGGGTCTATAATGACGCATCAGGAGATTCCCTTCTGGATGAGACAACAAGGCTTGAAGGCGTCCGCGCCATAAGCCTTGTTGATCATTGCTTCATACTTGAAGATGATGTGGCAGAATTTATTTCCTGTCTGAAACCTGCAATTGTGGTCAAGGGAAAGGAACATGAAAATTCCTATAATCCTGAAGCAGATGCGGTAAAAGCATATGGCGGCAGGATCCTGTTCAGTTCGGGCGACATCAGTTTTTCTCTTGCCGAGCTTCTACAGGATGAATCACAGCGGCTTGTTTCAAGCTCTTTTGTCAGAAATGAGGTTTTTATGGCAAGACACGGGTTTTCCTGGACAGACCTTGACCTGGTGTTGAAAAATTTCAGCGGGCTTAAGGTGCTTGTAATGGGAGAGGTTATTGTTGATGAATATATTACCTGCGATGCCATGGGAATGAGCCAGGAAGATCCCACAATAGTTGTGACACCTGTTGGATTTGAACTTTATCTTGGAGGCGCAGGTATTGTTGCAGCCCATGCAAGCAACCTGGGGGCAAAGGTATCTTTTTTTTCTGTTACAGGAAATGATGAAATAGTCAGTTTCATCAATAACAGACTTGATGAATCAGGAGTAGCTGCCCATATCTTTCAGGATGACAGCCGCCCGACAATTTTAAAACAGCGTTACCGCAGTGCAGGCAAAACCCTTTTGCGCGTGAATCATCTGCGCCAGCATCCCATAAGCCGTGAGCTTCAGAAAAAAATATTCAGTGAACTTGCAGATATGATTCCTGACCAGGACCTGATTGTTTTTTCGGATTTCAATTATGGATGCCTGCCCCAGCCCCTTGTTGATGATATTGTTGCTTTGTGCAGGCAGCACAATGTCATGATGGTGGCTGACAGCCAGTCATCTTCCCAGGTGGGAGATGTTTCAAGATTCAGGCATATGATGCTAATGACTCCCACGGAAAGAGAGGCAAGGCTTGCCTTGAAAGATTTTGAATCAGGCCTTGTTGTGCTGGCTGAGAAACTGAGAAAA
>CAYOYY010000048.1:0-22684 GCA_964408295.1 uncultured Desulfobacula sp.
ATGGAAACAGTTCATCAAGGGCATTCTGTCTTTCTTCTTTTGTGCGGCTAAGTATCATTTTGCGCAAAAGGAACAATGCTTTTTCAGAATCAGCTCCGTAAAACATATGTTCAGTGCGGAACAGGCCTATGCCCTGGGCGCCGAAATCAAGGGCTTTTGCAGCGTCTTCAGGAGTGTCGGCATTGGTCCTGACCTGAAGGGTGCGGTAAGAGTCTGCAATATCCATGAATTTCTGGAATCTCGGGTTTTCAGAGGCGTCTTTCATTGCAAGCCGCCCTTCATATACCATGCCTTTTGTTCCGTTCAGAGTGATGTAATCACCCTGTTTCAGGGTATGAGATCCCACGTGAAAACATTTGTTTTCAAGATCTATCTTGATATCTCCTGCTCCCACAATACAGCATTTTCCCCAGCCCCTTGCAACCAGTGCAGCATGGCTTGTCATTCCGCCCCGTGCAGTCAGAATGGCCTTTGCAGCTCTCATTCCCTCAATGTCCTCAGGATTGGTTTCCTCGCGGACCAGGATGACATCCTTGTCTTCCTTTGCCCATTGTACAGCATCTTCAGAAGTAAATACAATCTGGCCTGAAGCGCCTCCCGGGCCTGCGGGCAGGCCTTCGGCAATTTTTACGGCAGTTTTTTCCGTTTCCGGGTCCACAACCGGGTGAAGCAGATCATCCAGGGTTTTGGGGTTTATCCTGCATACCATTGTTTTTTCATCAATCAGGCCTTCTTCAAGCATGTCCATGGCCATGTTCAGGGCCGCAGATGCAGTTCTTTTGCCAACACGGCACTGGAGCATGTAAAGCACGCCTTCCTGGATGGTAAATTCAATGTCCTGCATATCCCTGTAATGGGATTCAAGCAGATTCCTGATTTCACAAAGCTGTTTATAGATATCAGGCATGAGTTCTTCAAGGGAATCAAGATGCCTGTTCTGTGCGTTTTTTGTGTCATTGTTCAGGGGGTTGGGAGTACGTGTGCCTGCAACAACATCTTCTCCCTGGGCATTGATAAGCCATTCCCCGTAAAACTTGTTTTCACCTGTGGCAGGGTCTCTGGTAAATGCCACTCCGGTTGCAGAAGTTGATCCCATGTTGCCGAAAACCATGCTCTGCACATTTACAGCCGTACCCCAGGAATCAGGAATATGCTCTATGCGGCGGTAGGAAACGGCTCTTTTCCCGTACCAGCTTTTGAATACAGCTCCAATGGCACCTTTAAGCTGGTCTTCAGGATCATCCGGAAACGGAGCATGAAGATAGGTCTCAATTTTTTTCTTGAATCTTTCACAGAGAATCTTCAGGTCTTCAACACTGATGTCCGTGTCGTTTTCATATCCTTTGTCATTTTTAAGATTGCTCATCATCATTTCAAGATGAAGCCTGATGCCAAGCCCGTCTTCAGGTTCAACCTGCTCGGCCTTTTCCATTACAACATCTGAATACATCATGATCAGGCGGCGGTAGGCATCATATACAAACCATTCATTGCCGGTTTTTTTTATCAGTCCGGGAATTGTCGCAGGACACAGACCCACGTTCAATATTGTTTCCATCATGCCCGGCATGGAGCTTCTTGCACCTGAACGGCAGGAGACAAGCAGAGGATTGTCAGGATTGCCGAACTGCATACCCATCTGTTTTTCAATTGTTTTCATTGCCGCGTCAAGCTCGGCTTCAAGGGTGTCTGGAAATTTTTTTCCAAGTTCAAAATAATGGTTGCAGCATTCAGTGGATATTGTGAAACCGGCAGGCACAGGAAGTCCAAGCCTTGCCATTTCTGCAAGGTTTGCCCCTTTGCCGCCAAGAAGATTGTTTTGTGAAGCATTGCCGTCTGTGTGTTCGGGCCCGAACTGATAAATATATTTTGTCATTTTTCCTGCTCTTCAATAAATAAATTAAATTTACGTAATTAAGAAATAAATTTTAAATATTGTAGAATTTTAAATTCAAGTCAAGCAAATTTTTGACAGACGAAAGGTATATACAGGCAGCAGAGTACCAGAGCAGCATGGAACAGAGGAATCAGAATTCAGCAGGTCTCAGATTCCCTTGTCAATAATATTTTTTTTATGGCTAAGTCTTTCCTGGATTCCTCTTGAGATTTCCCAGTTTTTTTCAAAATCATCCCAGAAATCCCGGTTTTCGTTTTTCCATCCCTTTCCGAACCTCTGATTAAAATGGTTTCCCAGTTTTTCAAACAGGATTTTCCATGTGGGCCTGCCCTTGCTTTTTTCTCCCATCAGTTCATCAAGCAGGGAATCAAGATCACTTAGATGTTCCTTGGAAAGATAGGAAACAGCCCCTTTTTTGATTGATTGCATTAAAGAATCCGGATTAAGGGAGTTGGCAGTCAGCATGACAGCCGGAATGTCCTGTTTGACACACTCCTCCAGCAGTTTGATACCGTTTACTCCCATGATGTCAAGGATCGCCAGGTCATATCTGGTTTGCATTATTTTTTCCAATGCAGTTTCATAGTCCTGGGCAAGGTCAACCTCTGCTTGCTCTAAAATTTCCTGTATGGTTTCAAGCACATCATATTCGTCATCTACTGCCAGTATATGTTTGCCTTTGAGAAAAGAATCGCTCACAGTCATGGCTTTCTCCTTGTAAGAGAATATTTATAAAGGTGTTAAGGTTTTTGTCTTGTGATTATTCTGCAAACACCTCGTCCGGGTAATGGATGTTAGCTTTTTTATTTTTTATGCCTAATTTTATAAACTAATCAACAAAAATTAAAAAGTCAAGATATTCAGATTGTCTGTTCGATTATTGCTGTATATGCATCCACTGCCTGGCTGATTTTTGATATATAACAGAATTCATCTGTCTTGTGCGCCATGGATGCTTCTCCCGGCCCTAGAAGGACAGTCGGAGGATTGCCCAGTGCATCATGAAGAGCAGATGCATCAGTGAAATATGACGCAGCTTTTGCCACAATTTTTTTCTGGAGCATTTTTTCCATGATGGAGAATACCGATTGTATCCACTTGTTTTCCGGATCTGTGACAATACTTTTTGCCTGTTCAAGCAGGGTGATCTCGATCTTTGGATCCAGGACAGCCTCAAGGGCCTGTTTTACGCTGATATGGCTCTGCCCTGGAATGATTCTGATATCAACCCCGATGCAGGTTCTGTCCGGAACCATGTTGATATTTTTCCCGCCTGAAATTCTTCCGATACAGATGGTCGGGCTGCCCAGAAGTGGATGGGGCGGAATACCAAAATCAAGATTTTCAAGCTGTTGGACTGCACGGGCAGCCTTGTATACTGCGTTATCGCCGAGTTCCGGCATTGAGGCATGGGCAGCTTTTCCAAAGGTTGTGATGTCAAATCTGAGGCAGCCTTTATGCCCTGTCAGGGGATAATTGGAGGTTGGCTCTCCCACCACCAGTGCTTTTACCTTTTTAAGTGCGCTGTCGGTTCCTGCAAGATGATATGCCCCTTCACAGCAGGTTTCCTCTCCTGCGGTAAAGACAAAGAGAATTTTTTCAAGAAGAGCAGGACTGGTTTTTGAAATCCTGTGAGCTGCGGCAAGCATGGCGGCAATGCCGGCTTTCATGTCAGATGTGCCGCGCCCAAAGATTTTGCCGTCTTTAATTTCTGCTGAAAAGGCAGGTCCGGCCCATGGGGTTTCTCCAGGAGACACAACATCAAGGTGCCCTGTGAAACATATTTCAGGGTCCTGCGATATGCCCTGAAACTGTGCAACAAGAGATGTCCTTTCAGGGGCAAATTCATAAAACCGGGTTTGAAATCCAAGTGATTCCAGGAAATTTCCTATAAATTGCGCACATTCGCATTCATTTCCAGGCGGGTTCACTGTCTTAAATGAGACAAGTTTTCTTAACAGTTCCAGAACATTCATTAATCTGCTCCATATGGGTTGAAGTGGACAGCAGTAAAAAGAACATACAATTAATATATATATATGTACAGTATAAAAAGATTGACGGTGCAACAGTGAAATTATATGTTTACCAGGTGTCTGTATATTGCACAGGCAAAGGCAATTAAAGAGGGATTGTGGATAGCAGATTTAAAGCAGGTTTTGTTCAGTTTGATGTGAGAAAAGGGCAGGTTGAGGCAAACCTTAAAACTGCGCTCAGATATCTTGCACAGCTGGCATCATGTAATGTCAGGCTGGCTGTTCTGCCTGAAATGTTTTCCTGCTCTTTTGACAATGAAAATTTAAAAGAACACTCAAAACATACGGATGATATTCTGAATGAATTGTCCAGCCTTGCTGCAGACTCAGGCATGGCAGTCTGCGGAAGCCTGCCCCGGATAAAAAATGGCAGGATATACAATACACAGGTGTTTATTGATATTGACGGAAAATTGAAGGCTGAATATCACAAGATTCATCTTTTCAGGCCGACCGATGAGCATATGTATTATGCCTGCGGCAGTGAAATGGTAGTGGTTGATTCAGCAGTTGGCAGGGCAGGGCTGATGATCTGTTATGATCTCAGGTTTCCTGAACTTGCCAGGTCTCTTTGTGTGGAAGGGGCAAAAATAATTGTGGTGTCGGCACAATGGCCTGAAAAGAGAAAAGATCACTGGCAGATACTGATCAGGGCAAGGGCTGTTGAAAACCAGGTGTTTGTGATATGTGCCAACAGGACAGGCAGGGATCAGGAATTGAGCTTCCCTGGAATGTCCATGATTGTGGATCCAACGGGTAATGTGCTTGCAGCAGCAGGTTCTGAGGAGACGACCGGCTGCGCCGTGATTGATCCTGGCCTGACAGAGCAGTGCAGAGCCATGATCCCCTGCATGGAGGACAGAAGACAGGATGTTTATGGACAAGATTGCAAGTTGTGCTGAAATCAGGCAGTTGTGCGGACAATACAGGCAGGCCGGTAAATCAATAGTATTTACAAATGGATGCTTTGATATTCTTCATGCAGGCCATGTCACTTACCTTGCCCATGCTGCCCGGTTCGGTGACGTGCTTGTACTGGGGCTGAATTCAGATATTTCGGTAAAAATGATAAAAGGGGAAAAAAGGCCTGTAACCGGTCAGGAACACAGGGCGCTTGTGGTTGCCGGTCTTGAATGTGTTGATCATGTTGTTGTTTTTGATGAGCCTGACCCGGCCAGGCTTATTGAGGATGTATGCCCCCATGTTCTGGTGAAAGGCGCTGACTGGGCAGAAGATGAGATCATAGGCGCAGATTTTGTAAAGGCCATGGGCGGATGTGTAAAAAGGGTCAGGCTTGAACCTGATATTTCCACAACAAAAATCATAGAGCGCATAGGCAGGCTTTATTATGGAAAACACTGAGATCAGGGTGTATGAATTCAATCATTTAAAGCATGAACCAGGTGTTGCCCATGCAATTTTTACAAGGTTTGGCGGCACCAGCACAGGTGCGTTTGAGTCCCTTAACATAGGTATGAATTCAGGTGATGATAAAACTGTAATCGCACGCAACAGAAAGCTCATTACATTGAAGATGGGCATGAAGCCTTTTGTGTTTCTGAATCAGGTACATGGTGATAGTGTCAAGGTGCTTAAGCATGATGACAATGATATGGATCAGACTTTTGAGCCTGGAATTGAAACCTATACAGCAGATGCAATTATAAGTGATATAAAAAATGTATTTCTTGTTATTCAGGTGGCAGACTGTCAGGCTGTCATGCTTTATGATCCTGAAAAGAAGGTTGTAGCCAATGTGCATTCCGGCTGGCGGGGCAGTATTGCCAATATTACAGGTAAAACGATTGATAAAATGGTGGAGATATTTGGCTGCCTGCCTGATAATATGCTGGCAGGGATATCGCCTTCACTTGGCCCCTGCTGTGCTGAGTTCAGGGATTATAAAACCTTGATTCCTGAACATCTGTGGAAGTATAAACAGACAGACAGGGATTATTTTGATTTCTGGAAAATGACTGAAGATCAGTTGATGGAAAAAGGCCTTAAAAAGGATAATATCGAGAATATGCGGATCTGCACTGTATGTAATAATGATGTATTTTTTTCCTATAGAAAGGAAAAAAATACAGGCAGGTTTGCCTGTGTGATCTCCCTGGCTGAATAGTATATAAGGATTATAAAAACAGATATGGAAAAAGTTTTTTTAACACAGAAAGTAAAGGCATCGGGGTGAGCGGCAAAACTGGATCCAGGGACGCTGGATCGAATTGTGGGTTCACTTGAGATCAAATCCCACCCAGACCTTATTGTCGGGCTTGATTCTCCTGATGATGCCGGTGTCTATAAGTTAAACAATGATACTGCATTGATTCAGACGCTTGATTTTCTTACCCCTGTCACAGATTCTCCCTATGAATTCGGACAGATTGCGGCTGCCAATTCCCTGAGCGATGTCTATGCCATGGGAGGGCAGCCCCTGACCGTGATGAACATAGTCTGCTTTCCAAGCTGTGACATGGAAGAAGAAATTTTAAAACAGACGCTTGCAGGCGGCATAGACAAGATCAATGAATCAGGAGCAACCCTTGTCGGTGGCCATTCTGTGGATGATCCGGAATTCAAGTACGGGCTTTCTGTTACAGGAATTGTAAACCCTGACAGGGTGCTGACAAACTGCGGCGCTTCAGAGAATGATGCCGTTATTCTGACCAAACCTGTGGGCACAGGGATAATGTCAACGGCAATCAAAGCAGGGCTTGCCTCAGAAGAGGATATAAGGGGGTCAGTTGCTGTAATGTCCATGCTTAATAAATATGCTGCACAGGTAATGACCGGGTTTAAAATCAGCGCCTGCACAGATGTTACGGGATTCGGCCTTGCAGGTCATCTTCTGGAGATGGCAAAGGGATCAGGAAAACAGATTACGCTTGATACGGCAATGGTTCCTGTGCTGGATCATGTTCTTGAATTTGCCGCCATGGGCATGGTTCCTGCCGGTGCCCATAAAAACAGAAAATTTTTTGAAGGATTGACCAGTATAGATCAGAAGGTTGACAGAGCTCTTGTTGATCTGATGTTTGATCCTCAGACATCGGGCGGGCTTGTAATCTGCATTGACGCAAAAGAGGCTCAGGACTGTGTTGATGCAATGAAAAATGCCGGGATCGAAGCTGTGATAATAGGTGAGATTTCAGGTAAAACAAGTAGTGGATTTTTAAAAATTGTTTAATGATTTTTCACATTGACTTGAGAATCAGCATATGTTATTTGCTTTCAGAACAATGATCTTTGACGGCTGAATAAAGGCTTTGATAAAGGCGGAAAATGAAAAAGGAAACCGGCAGGACCATAAGGGAGCTTGGATATTTTGCCAGTCTTGGAATGTCGGTGGCTCTTTCGATTTTTATAGGGCTTTTTATCGGGCGGTGGCTGGACAAGAAATTTGGAACTGACCCTGTGATAATGTTTATTGGACTGGCTTTTGGTATTGCAGCCGGGTTCAGCAATATCATCAGGGCAGGAAAAAGAGGAAAAAGGTTTTAATGCGTGATATTCAGAAACTTGTTGATTTTGTCACAACTTCAAACTGGCTGATCCTTCTGTTTGGAGGAAGTATAAGCCTGATGGCGGCTCCTTTGAATATTGCCCTTGGCATAATTATCGGAGGGGTGATTGTGGCTGTTAATTTTCATCTTCTGAAGAATACGCTTAAAAAAATGTTTCGCCCTGAGGTTGTGGCAGAGCGGGGGCGCTCTGTTGTAAGCAATGTCATGGTGAAATATTATATCAGATTTGCAATAAGCGGGATCGTGATATTCCTGCTGATATCAAAACATATTGTTCACCCACTTGGTCTTCTGGCGGGACTTTCAGTGGTTGTGGCAAGCATTTTTATGGCAGCGGCGCTGGCGATAACAAGATTATTATTTAAGGAGGCGGTATAAGGTGGAACATCCATATTTGATTCTTACATCTTTGTTCGAAAAGATAGGGCTGGGAGAATGGGCAGGAGCTCATCCCCATGTTACTTATATGTGGCTTAACATGATCATTCTGATATTTTTCGGCTGGCTGGCAGGAAGAAGTGTCTCTCTTGTGCCGAAAACAGCTCAGAATGTTTTTGAGGTCATTATTTCAGGTCTGGAGGAGTTTGTTGTCTCCATCACAGGAGAAGAAGGAAGAAAATCCTATCCTCTTGTTCTGACCCTGTTTCTGTTTATTCTTCTTGGAAACCTGATGGGGCTTATCCCCACATTTTATCCGCCCACAGCCAACCTTAACACCACACTGGCATGTGCCATAATTGCTGTTCTGTGGAGTCATGTGGTCGGTATAAAGGAACATGGGATCAAATATATAAAACATTTTACAGGCCCTGTGCCTGCAATGATTCCTTTGTTTCTGCCCATTGAGATTATAGGGCATTCTGCAAGAATCCTTTCACTTTCATTCCGTCTTTTTGGAAACATGATGGGACATGAACTTGTTGTTGGCATACTTCTGATGCTTGGCGGCATGTTCCTTGCTCCTCTGCCGATAATGGGACTGGGCGTGTTTGTGGCCCTGGTTCAGGCGTTTGTTTTCTTTTTGCTTGCAACAATGTATATTGCAGGCGCGATCGAGGAAGCTCATTAATAAAGCGGTTACGGGAACCGGAAGAAGCCCGTTATTTTATATTATTTCATTAATTTTTATAAGGAGTAAGACATGGAATTTCTAGTTGGTAGTGTATGGGCAGCAGGTATTGCAATTGGTATCGCAGCATTTGGTTGCGGCATTGGTCAGGGTATGGGTCTTAACGGCGCCATGACCGGTATCGCAAGAAACCCGGAAGCAGCCGGTAAAATTCAGGTCAACCTTCTGATTGGTCTTGCAATGATCGAATCTCTGTGTATTTATGCACTGGTTGTAGCCCTGATCCTTATGTATGCTCATCCTGCACTTAAAGGTGCCATTGCAGCTGCATTCGGCCACTAGGCCATACACTGAATCATAATAGATATCAGTCTTGAAAAGGGTGGAGAGCTTTGTCTTTCCACCCTTTTTTATATGCGGTTCCAGCTGGTGCGGGCTGCATACAGCAGGTTTTTATCTGGAATTGGTGATAATAAACGATTTTACTTGCCTGCCTCTTTCTTTATTGTTATATTTTTTCTCAAGAAGATGAAAATCGGCTGGAACGGCCTGCCGGTGATTGAGTTTTCTCAGGAACTTGTGAGGTGATTTCATGAATAATCCAGGCACTGAATCGGGTAATCTTAAACAGGATTCTGCTGTATCAGATGGTATCCGCAAATCATTCCGTGTCCCGACCGATGATAATGAGGATATCTGGGTGGTTATTGACAATAAGAAATACCCTGTAACAGATATCTGCCCGGATGGTATTGGCATTGTTTTCCGGGATGACCCGGGATTCACAGTTGAACAGATATTAAATAACTGCAACCTTAAAATTTCCAATGTAATGATTCAGAACCTCAATGGCAGGATTGTTCATTTATCCTCTGAATCCGGCAGAAATTTTCATTGGGGAATACAATGGGTGGGACTGGAAGAAAAAACTGCCAGTCATCTTTCAAAAATTGTCGGAAAAATGAAAACCCAGCTGTTAAAGGATAATATTATTGGTTCTGTCGACGGAACTGACAGGGAACAATAATTTGTACCATTTTCAATGCTGTCCGGAAATATATGACAAGGAGGGATAGTGGCTACCATTGTCTGCCCTAAATGTGCTAAAAGGCATAAAGTCGATATAGACTGGCTGAAAAACAATACTCCTGCCGGCAAGAAAATTGCGGCCAGATGCAAATCATGCGGCCACAGATTTCCGGTGCAGTTTGACGAACCTGTTTCACAGCAGGGCTCAGCGCCTGAAACTTCTGAAAAACCTGAAAAAAATACAAGAAAAATATGTGTCTCTTTAAGCAAGGGTGGAGTCGGAAAAACCACAACTGCTGTGAATCTGAGCGCAGGTCTTGCACTTGCAGGACATAAGGTATTGCTTGTCGACACAGATACCCAGGGGCAGTCTTCCTATATACTGGGGAAAAAACCAAGAGCAGGGCTTACTGAACTGCTTACAAGAGAACTGACTCCTGAAGAATGCATTTACAGGGCCAGAAAAAATTTATGGCTTCTTTCGGGCGGAAAATCCCTTGCCGGTGTCAAGCGTATTATTGACAGAAAAAGCTTTGGTGCAGAATGGACTTTGTCCGAGGCTATGAAGGATCTTGATCACCGCTATGATTTTGTTATTATTGATACAGCACCTGGATGGGATCAGCTTATTGTGAACGTGCTTTTTTATGCCACAGAGGTTCTGGTGCCTGTTGCCCTTGAGGTGATGCCTTTACAGGGACTTGCAGAATTCATGAAAAGCCTGGGTTCGATCCAGAAATACAGAAAGGAAATAGCTCTTAAATATATTGTCCCTACTTTTATGGATACGCGGATAAAAGGGCCTGAAACCATATACTGGCAGTTGAAGAAACTGTATGCCCAGTATATGTGCACACCAATCCGTTACAGTGAAAGTCTTTCTCAGGCCCCTTCCTATGGAAAATCAATTTTTGAATTTGCCCCCGGATGCACTGCTGCGGCTGATTACAAGGCACTTGTGAGAAAAGTGACCCTTGATGATTCAGCCCTTCTTTGATTTTGATATATAAATTTGTTTTAAGGTTATGGGGAAAGTCCAGTGAGACTAAGAACCAGAATTATAATTGCTGTTGTAATTGCCTGCAGTATCATTAATTTTTCATTATGTTTTTATTTTACAGGCAAAATAAGGCAGTTTGAACTTAAAAATCTTTATTCAGGGATTGAAAAATCTCTGTACATGATAAGGCTTGTTTCTGCCAGACCTCTTTATAATGTGGATCAGGAAACCCTTAAAGCCAATCTTGAAACCTTTTTTGATGATAAAAATATGAAGAGTATATCTCTGCGGGCAGAAGATATTAATATCAATATATCACTTGAACGCGAATTTGACTGTGATGCAGGAACCGATATATGCAAAGAACTTGATATCACCTATCAGGACTTAAAGCTTGGCACCATGAAGATTGTTTATTCAACAGCCCTTATTGAAAGAAAACTTGCAGGGCTCAGGAATCATATGCTGTATTTTACAGGGTTGATTATTGCGCTTCTTGCAACGGTTCTTGTTTTTTTGATAAATCAGCTTATGCAGCCTGTATCACAATTAAGCCGCGCAGCATCTGAGATTGCCGCAGGAAATCTTGACAGAAAAATCGAGCAGACAGGGATTGGAGAAACTGGTGAACTTGCCCGCAATTTTGCTGTGATGCGTGATGCAATCAAGGAAAAAATCAATGACCTTGCCAGAATCAATTCCAATCTTGAACAACAGATCCGGTTAAAAGAGATCAATGAGAAAAAAATCCTGCGGCAGAGCAAGGTCATAAATGCAGTGAATCATTTTTTTCAGCAGTCCATGGTTGCAGAATCCTATAAGGATATTGCCCGTATTTTTTTCCCCATTGCCTTTGAAGTGATTCCGGGCAGGTATGGATTCATAGGGGAGGTTGCGGGAAAAAGTGAAACCCTTATGGATATACTGGCAGTTTCTGATCAGGTTTCAGAAGAATGCCGAATTATGCTGACAGATGCAGGTGGTGATTATTTTGGTAAAGGTGGCAAGCTTCATAAAATCAAAGGTGTCATCTCAGAAGTAATTTTTGGACAAAAATCCATTATCCTGAATAAGCCTGAATTATATCCAGGTTTCAGCTGTCTTCCTGGCCACCATGTGCCAGTTGAATCTTTCATGGGTGTGCCCATGAAACTTGGTTCAGAAATGAAGGGAATCATTGCTTTTTCAGGCAAGGACGGAGGATATGATTCTGAAGACCTGAAAGCCTGTGAAATACTTGTGCTTGCCCTTGTGGAGGCCTTGAGCCTTAAAAGGCGTGAAGATGAAAAGGCAAAGCTTGAGGAAATGATGGTGCAGTCTGAAAAAATGGTGTCCATTGGCGGCCTTGCTGCCGGAATGGCCCATGAAATAAACAATCCGCTTGCAGGAATTCTGCAGAATGCCCAGGTCATAAGAAACCGCCTTAAGGAAAGGCTGCCTGCAAATCTGGCTGTCGCAGACCAGTTAGGTATAGAATTTGATTCTGTATGTGCCTATATGGAGCAGCGAAAGATCTACAAGATGATTGATTCGCTTCTTGAGGCGGGCAAAAGAGCTGCTGCAATTGTTTCCAACATGCTTTCCTTTGCACGGAAAAGCTCATCCGGATTCGTGGCAGAAGATATATGTGCCATTCTTGACAAAACCATTGAACTTGCTGCAAGTGATTATAGTCTGAAAAAGAAGTTTGATTTCAAGAAAATCAGGATTATAAAAAATTACAGCCCTTCAATACCAAAAATACGGTGCAAAGCAAGTGAAATTCAGCAGGTGTTTTTTAATATATTGTCAAATGGAGCCCAGGCCATGGTATCACAGGGTTCGTCAGAACAGCCGTGTTTTGAAATCAGGGTCTGTACCGAGGGCAGGATGGCAAGGGTGGATATCATTGATAACGGGCCCGGCATGGAAACTGAGGTGAAAAAAAGAATATTTGAGCCTTTTTTTACAACCAAGGACGTGGGGGAAGGTACAGGGCTTGGACTTGCAGTGTGCTATTTTATTGTGACTGAAAACCATAAAGGCAGTATTGAAGTAACTTCAGCCCCCTCAAAGGGATCATGCTTCATTGTCAGACTTCCCTTTGCTGATGCATGAAAAACCTTAAGCCGGCACAGGGTTTTCTACAACCCGTTCTATGCTGTGCCGGCTTCAGGTGATCATATGTTAAAGATTGCAGACTTCCTGGCTGGAAACCACTTTAATACCTTTTTCATTAAGAATTTTTAAAGCCTTGTCATGATCATCAAACCTGAAAATCATTATGGCGTTTTTGCATTGAGGATTTGCAAAGGCATACATGTATTCCACATTGACCTCATTTTCTGACAGAGGGTCTAAAATATTATTCAGTCCGCCTGGCTCATCTTTTACCTCAACTGCCAGCACAGGTGTTCTGCCAACTGAAAAGCCTTCTTTTCTCAGGGCTTCTTCTGCCTTGTCATTGTCGTTTACAATCAGGCGCAGCACACCAAAATCAGTTGTGTCTGCAAGTGACAATGCCCTTATGTTGACCTGGGCATCTCTTAATATGGCTGTCACTTCCGCAAGCCTGCCTTCTTTGTTTTCCACAAATATGGATATCTGTTCAGCAAACATTTTTAATTATTCCTTATAAAAATAGTTGAATTAAAATTTCCTGTTATCAATCACCCTTACAGCCTTTCCCTGGCTCCTGGCAATTGTTTTTGGTTCAACAAGCAGGATTTTGCAGGTAACCCCTAAATATTCCTTTATATCTGAGGCAATTTTCTGTTCCGTGCTCTGAAGCTTTCTTATTTCGTCGCTGAAAAGCTGTTCATCCATTTCAACCCTGACAGTAAGTGTATCAAGATTGTCTTTTCTGTCAACAATGATCTGGTAATGAGGCAGAATCTGCCTTGTCTGCATCAGAACGCTCTCAATCTGGGACGGGAAAACATTGACTCCCCTTATGATCAGCATGTCATCTGTCCTGCCGGAGGGTTTGTTCATGCGTATATGGGTTCTGCCGCATGAACACGGATCAGGATTGAGAGATGCAATATCCCTTGTCCTGTAGCGGATGACAGGAAAGGCTTCTTTGGTGAGACTTGTGAACACAAGCTCTCCTGTTTCCCCGGGCCCCAGGGGTTCACAGGTCTCAGGATCTATGATCTCAACAATAAAATTGTCTTCAAAGACATGCATGCCCTTTTGTTCTTCAATACATTCAATGGCAACGCCCGGGCCCATGACTTCACTTAAGCCGTAGATATCTATGGCCTTGAGATTGAGTTTTAATTCAAGCTCTTTTCTCATGTTCTCAGACCAGGGCTCAGCCCCGAATATACCGGATTTAAAATAAAGATCCTTGAAATCCACTCCCATTTCATCTGCAACTTCAGCAAGGTGCAGAATATATGAAGGTGTCCCTGTCAGTATGGTCGGCTTGAAATCCTGCATTATGGTGATCTGGCGTTTGGTGTTTCCGCCTGAAACCGGAATGACTGAAGCTCCCAGTTTTTCAGCGCCATAATGGGCACCAAGCCCTCCGGTGAACAATCCGTATCCAAAGGAATTATGAATTATATCTCTGCTGGTTGCTCCTGCTGCTGCAAAGCTTCTGGCCATGAGTTCAGCCCATGTGTCAAGATCCTGTCTTGTATATCCGACAACAGTTGGCTTGCCAGTTGTGCCGGAGGACGCATGAATGCGTACAACATCCTTCAGTGGAACTGCAAACATGTCATAGGGATAATTATCCCTTAAGTCCTGCTTGGTAGTAAAAGGCAGGCGCTTTAAGTCTTCAAGGGTTCTGATATCAGACGGTTTGATTCCAGCCCTGTCAAATGTCTTTTTATAAAAGGGAACAGCTGAGTACACACGTTCAACAGTGGATTTGAGACGTTTTATCTGCACAGCTTCAATGCCTTCCCTTGGCATTGTTTCAAATTCAGTATTATAAATGGGCATTTTATATTCCTTAAAAAGGCCAGGCTCTAATAAAGTCTGCCTTTGAATACTGGTTTTCGTTTTTCAAGAAAAGCGGTTGTGCCTTCCTTTGCATCTTCACTTGCCATGTTCAGGCCGAAAATATCATTTTCGATTCTGCATCCTGTTTCAAGATCGGTTTTAAGCCCGTTCTGTATGGCTTCCTTGCCTGAACGCAGGGCAACCCTGCCTCTGGTTGCAATGAGGTTTGCTGTTTCCATTACCTCTTCCATCAGTTTTTCAGGTTCACATACCTTGTTGACAATTCCGTATTCCAATGCCTTGTCAGCAGTAATGGTTTTGCCTGTGAAAATCATTTCACGCGCGCGGTTTTCACCTGCAATTCTGGCAAGCCTCTGGGTTCCGCCAAATCCCGGAATAAGGCCGAGTGTGATTTCAGGAAGCCCAAATACAGCCTTGGAGGATGCATAGATGAAATCGCATCCAAGGGCAGCCTCAAGTCCGCCTCCAAGGGCAAAACCGTTTACAGCGGCAATAACAGGTATTGGCATGTCTTCAAGTTTGGAAAAAACTTTCTGGCCTTTTCTGGAAAATGTTTTTGCTTCAAGAGGGTTCATTTTGTTCAGTTCTGCAATATCTGCCCCGGCAACAAAGGCTTTTTCACCTGCCCCTGTCAATACAAGCACCTTGATTTCAGGATTTTTTCTTATATCATCCAAAGCTGTGTCAAGTTCGTCAAAAAGGGCGTTGTTAAGAGCATTTAATGCTTTGGGGCGGTTAAAGAACAAGGTTGCGACAGGCGGGGCTGATTCAAGGATAATGTTTTCAAAAGCCATGATATTCTCCTTTTAAAATCGGGTTATAATTGTTTGGGATTTGTTGCATCAATATATTTTTTAACCCCATCGGCAATTGCGTTGCAGATTGCTGTCTGATATGAATCATTCATCAGGCGTTTGCATTCTCGCTTATTGCTGATAAAAGAGGTTTCAACCAGGATGGAAGGCATTCTTGCACCCAGCAGAACATAAAACGGGGCCTGTTTGACGCCAAGATCGGTAATCCTTGAATACCTGTGTTTCATCTCACGTATTATGGAATGATGAACCAGATTGGCAAGCCTTGTGGATTCCTCGATTTTTGCATTTTTCATAAGATCGCTTAAAATATATTCAAGGTCTGATATATTCTTTTTGGAGGTTGCATTTTCCCTTGCTGCCACTGCTATTGCCTGATCATCGGTTGCAAGGTTCAGAATATAGGTTTCAATACCGTGTACACGCCTGTTTTTTGCTGCATTGCAGTGAAGCGAGATGAAAAGGTCGGCCCGTTTTGTGTTGGCAATGGCTGTTCTGCCTTCAAGGGTCAGTTTTCTGTCTGTTGATCTTGTTAAAATTACCGTGCATTTGAGTTTCTTTCTTAAGATTTTTGCAAGTTTTTTTGCAAGTTTTAATACAATATCCTTTTCCCATACATGTCTGAAATAGCCCGGAGCACCAGGGTCAGGCCCGCCATGGCCCGGATCAATAACAATTTTTCTTACCCCAAGTGCGAACTGGCGTGCTATATCAGATGATTTTAAATTGTCAGTGGTTATTCTGTTCAGTTTTACAGGCTTTTTGTTTTCCTGAGTATTATTCCGGGTGTCTTTTGAAGAACCTGCAGAAGCCACAGCTGCTTTGCTGCCGGAAGAACCCTTGCCCCAGACATCAATAATAATCCTGAACGGGTCTTTTAAGGAAAAAATCTTATAATTTTCAAATGATTTTATATCAACCACAACCCTTACTGTATGTGGAAGATACTGGGCTGCACGGGCCTGCTGCAGAAGGTTGTCATTGATGGGGGTATGAGATGCAACTGATTTTCCAAGTTTTGCCCTGTCAATATCAACGTACAGCCTTTCAAAAGGTTTATTTATCTTTGGGTCTTTTTTTAAAAGCCTGTAGGAATAGTCTCTTTCTTTGTCAAGGTTTACAACGATTCTTGTATAATCGGGATTTGACCAGAACCTTAACTCATTGACAACACTGTCTCCTGCTCTCTGATTTGTGATCTGCCTGTTATTTTTGATGTTTTGTGCATGCTTTTCTGTGACAGCAGGAGGGTCAGGAATGACAGGTTTTTCTTTTTTCTTCTTTTCTTTGATTTTTTTGGCTGGCCTGGGTTTTTTTGTCTGTTTTTTCTTTGACCTGATATATCTGACCGGCCTGACTGATATCTGTGAGCGGCCTGAGTCAAGGGATGCCAGAACACGCTTTGCCCGTTTTGCATAGGCACTGTCAGGATAGCGTGCCCTAAGCCTTTTTAACAGGTCTTTTGCCTGGTTGCTGAATCCGGGATTGCCTGATTTTTCAGCAAGTCTTATGAAAAGATGAGCTGCCTTGAACATGCCTGCCGCAGCCCAGGAACTTTGGGGATGCAGTTTCTGAATATCCTTGTACATGTTGATGCATTTCAGCCACTGGCCGGCCTGTTTCTGTTTTGCAGGTGAATGGCGAAGCTCTTTATAGCATGAATCAGCCCTTTTATATTGTATGTTAGGGCTGACTGCATATGCTGGTGATCTTAAAAGAAAAATGTCTGCACAAAGGACAAGAGCAGTAAGAATAATAAAGCCGGTTTTTTTTATTGATATGGATACAGATTGTTTCATCATACCACAGGACATACCTTTGTCTTAAGATCATTCAGCAGGTTTATCGCTTCAATGGGAGTTATGCGGGCAATATCGGTTTTTTCCAGGATTTTTCTTATGGCCTGTTCGTCAGGAGCAAATAATTCCATCTGATTTTTATTGGTATTGATTTTTCCTGTTTTTTTCCGTTTTGCCGTGGATTCAGGCACCGGGCCTGGCACTTCAGTTTTCTCTATTCCGGCCAGAACCTGTTTTGCTGTCATGATAACCCTGTCAGGCACTCCGGCAAGCCTTGCCACCTGTATGCCGTAGCTTTTGTTTGTGCCGCCCTTCACAAGCCTTCTGAGAAATACAATATTATCATTGAATTCCTTAACAGCAATATTGAAATTCTTTATTCTCGGTTTTATTTTTTCAAGTTCTGTCAGTTCATGATAATGGGTTGCAAAAAGGGTCTTTACCCCGCATCCCATTAGATCATGAAGATATTCAACAACAGCCCATGCTATGCTCATTCCGTCATATGTGCTTGTGCCCCTTCCTATCTCATCCAGTATTACAAGGCTTTTGGGGGTCGCATTGTTCACTATGTTGGCAGTTTCCTCCATTTCCACCATAAAGGTACTCTGGCCTGAGGAAAGATTGTCAAGCGCGCCTACCCGTGTAAATATCCTGTCCATAATGCAGAGGGATGCCCTGGCCGCAGGCACGAAAGATCCTGTCTGAGCCATGAGAACGGTCAGTGCAACCTGGCGCAGTACCGTTGATTTGCCTGCCATGTTCGGCCCTGTTATGAGCAGCACCTGGTTTTCTGTGTTATCCATTTCAATGGAATTGGGTACATAGCGCTCGCCTTTGATCATTTTTTCAACCACTGGATGACGCCCGTCTTCAATTTTTATGATATCGTCATTATTGATCTCAGGCCTTGTATAGCCGTTTTCAGATGCTGCTTTTGCAAGGCTTTGAAGAGTATCCACAATGGCAATGAATTCAGCTGCCTTTAAAATAAGAGAAGCCTTTGAAATGACTCTATCCCTTATATTGCAGAAAATATTGTATTCAAGGGCATTTCGTTTTTCCTGGGCATTGAGTATCCTGGACTCAACCTGTTTCATTTCATCTGTGATATATCTTTCAGCATTGACCAGGGTCTGTTTGCGTATATAATGATCCGGCACAGAACCTGCCTGGGCTTTTGACACTTCTATGAAATATCCGAATACCTTGTTATATTTGATTTTGAGCGAGGATAATTTTGTTTTCTCCCTTTCACTTGCTTCTGCCTTTGCTATCCATGATTTTCCATCCCTGGATATTTCAAGCAGTTCATCAAGCTCAGGATCATATCCGTCATTGATCAGGCCTCCTTCGTTAAGGACATGTGATGCATCATCCCTTATGGCTTTTTCTATCAGGCTGGCAAGGGCTTCAAGCTCAGCCAGAGTCTGTTCGCGGTTTTCAAGAGCCTGGCCGTTGAGAAGGGGGCTTTTGAACAATGATAATTCCCTGAAAAGACCTGGAAGCTGTTTTAATGAATTTTTAAGGGCAATCAGGTCTCTTGCATTTCCCTGTCCCATGGAGATTTTGCTGCCAAGCCGTTCAAGATCATATACAGATTTTAAATGATTGATAATGAGCTGGTGGATATGGGATGCCTGGCAGATTTCTTCAATACAGTCCAGTCTTGTGCATATTTTTTTCCTGTCAATCAGGGGATATCTTAGCCATGTTCTGAGAAGTCTGCCTCCCATTGCAGTCACGGTCCTGTCAAGCACATGGATCAGGCTGCCTTTTTTATCAAGGGTCTGGATATTTTTGAGTATTTCAAGATTTCTGCATGATCTTTCATCAATCACAAGGAAATTTTTGATATCATAGGCAGTAATTTTGAAAATATGTTTTGTGTCCTGAAGCTGGGTATCCTGGACATAGGAAAGAACAGCGCCGGCTGCACATACGGCTGCTGTCATGTCTTCTGCGCCAAATCCTTCCAGGCTTCTTGTCCTGAATTTTTCAGTCAGTTTTTTTCTTGCTTCTTCAGGCTGGAACTCGATTCTGTCAAGGTATGTGATCTGGCGTCCTGCAAATGCCTTTCGCACATGGGCAAAAGCCGGATCTGTCCTGAAATTTTCAGGTAAAAGAATTTCCTTTGCATCAATTTTCAATGCTTCATCAATCAATTGCCCGGGAATCTTTAACCCGCTGGTTTCTGTCTGGGTTATTCTGAATGTTCCTGTTGAAATATCAAGATATGCAATTCCTGCCTCATTTCTCACCTTTGCCATGGCCAGAAGAAAATTATTGGATTTTTTATCCAGCAGTTCTTCATTTAAAATCATTCCTGGCGTAATGACGCGGACAACCTGTCTTTTTACAAGCCCTTTTGCAGAGGAAGCATCTTCCATCTGTTCGCATACAGCTACCTTGCATCCGTTTTCAATGAGCTTTGCAATATAATTGTCTGCAGCCCTGTATGGAACCCCGCAGAGCGGCACAGGTGTTTCTTCGTTTCTGTTTCTGCTGGTCAGGGCAATTTCCAGAATTGAGGATGCTTTTATGGCATCTTCATTGAACATTTCATAAAAGTCACCCATTCTGTAAAATAAAATGGCATCAGGATATGATTTTTTGATGGACAGGTATTGTTCCATCATGGGCGTATTTTTTTTTCTGCTCATGATTTTTCAAGGAAAGGAATAATCAGTTTACGCTCCCTGGATTGTCTGCCGGAGTTTCACTATTTTCAGTCTCTTTGTCAGAAACTGTTTCCTGTGTTTTTTTCTCAAGTTCCCGTTTGATATAAGGATCATGGGTAAATACTTCCAGGTCGGTTTTCAGCCTGTCAACCTGTGCTTTCAGAGAATCAATGGTGGCGTTGTTATTTTTTATTTGCCTTTTCAGGCGCAGCACTGCTGCAATCCCTTTGATGCCTGCTATTATCAGGCCTGCAAAAAATGCAATGCCAATATAGGCAATATTCTGCAGCCCGGGAAGTTCCCAGTTGAGAGAACCCAGTTTGAAATCCAGGGTTAAGGGTTGTACTGCCATGAAATATTCCCTGTTTTCGTAAATCAGCAAACCAAGCAGCCCAAGAATTATCAGCCATAAAATGTACTTAATTGTTTTCATTTATCCACTCCATGTCCAAAATTATATACACTAACCCGTTTAAGTTCTGGTGATCATAGATCAAATACTTTTTTTTTTCAATTCTTCTTTACAATATCCGGCAATTCCCCGCCAGGAATATCAGAGAAAAACAGGATTGATCAGATTGACTTTTTCCTGGGATGTAAAAAGGTTCCAGTCAAGCCGGCCGGCCGGTGTATTTTTTTCAATTTCAATGCATGAAAAATGCAGGTGAGGCGCCAGAAGGGGATTTTTAACTGTATTGCATATTTTTGCAATTACCTGGTCTTTTTTCAGGCAGGAGCCTTTTTCAATTCCTTTTTCAGGAATAATATGGGCATATGCAAAAACAAACCGCTTCCCAGCAGATTTTGAACATGTATGATCCACAACAATGGTTTTACCCAGAAAATCGTCACAGATATTGACAATTCTGCCATTGTCCATTGCAGGAACTCTGATGTTCTCGTCAAATTGTCTGAGCCGCCCGTTATTTACTGCATACCATGTTATATCAATGCCTTCGTGGGCAGTTTTTCTTGTCTTAAAATCTGCCCACCATTTATGAGGGCTTGAAAAAACCATTCCGCAGTGAAAAAACCATACAATATCTGATACTGAACCGGACGGGGCAAGACAATTGATCCTGGCTATGGAATTCAGATAATCTGAAAAACAGGTCATCACACAGGTCTTAGAATGATTTTGTGCCCCATGAGGTTTATGTCTTCGATCACGGCTTTGACTTCCATGCTTTCGCCAAGAAGGCCCTTTAAAAGAAAGGTATCCTGGTCAAGCGGAGTGATGACTGCGACATTTTCCATTATAAGTTCTTCGTTATTGTCTTTTTTCAGATATACATTGGATTCACACATATTATTTTCCTTAAATATTTTTTTGTTCATTATATGCTTATATACAATTTATATTTAATGTTTACAAATACAAATACAGGAGCTAATAATTCATATATAAAATTCATTTCGTGGAATATCATCATAAATAAAAATCCCGTTATTTTGAGGGAAACCTGACGGAGGACTGACCATGACCGATCATCACCATGAAGACGGGACAGGCATCATGGACGAAACTGCTGCTCTGAAGGCAGATATGTGCAACCACATAAGATTCAACCTTGGTCAGGAACCTTCTGATATGAGCAGATATTCATGTTTCATGGGCCTTGCATACAGCATCAAGGACAGGCTGATCAGGCAATGGCTTGCAACAAGGCAGCTTTATGAAAATTCAATGGTAAAGAGAGTTTTTTATCTTTCCCTTGAATTTCTTCCGGGAAGATTTCTGAAAAATTATCTGATATCCCTTGACATGGAAGATGTCGCACGCAGGGCTGTTGCTGATTTTGGCTATGATCTCGATGACATTGAGGAAGAAGAATGGGATGCAGGCCTTGGAAACGGAGGCCTTGGCAGGCTTGCATCCTGTTATATGGACTCCATTGCAAGGCTCAGGCTTCCCGGGGTGGGCTATGGTATCCGGTATGATTATGGTATTTTTCATCAGGTTCTGAAAAACGGATATCAGCAGGAGCGAAGTGACAACTGGATGCGTCGCGGCAATCCCTTTGAAATAATCCGGCATGAAAACATTTACAGAATCAGGTTTTACGGCAGGTCTGAGCCATATACGGATATCGCGGGGAAAAAACGGTACCGCTGGGTGGATACGAGTGATGTCATGGCAATGGCCTGCGATATAATGGTTCCTGGAATCAATGACGGGTTTGTTACCAATATGCGGCTGTGGATCGCAAGATCAAGCAGGGGATTTGACCTGGAATTCTTTAATCGTGGAGATTATATCGGGGCTGTGGAAGACAAGGTGTTGAGCGAAACCATTTCCAGGGTGCTTTATCCAAGCGATGAAGTGGAACAGGGCAGGGAACTGCGCCTTAAACAGCAGTTCTTCTTTGTCTCTGCCACGCTTCAGGATATTCTGCGCCAGTACATGGCATGCCATCAGTCATTTTCCGGGCTTTGCAACTGGGCTGCCATACAATTGAATGATACCCATCCCAGCATCGCCATTGCAGAACTGATGCGCCTTTTAATGGACGAGCACGGGCTTGCCTGGGATGAGGCTTGGCCTGTCTGCTGTAAGACATTTGCTTACACAAACCATACTGTATTGCCGGAAGCCCTTGAAACATGGCCTGTTTCCCTGTTCAGCAGGCTTCTTCCAAGGCATCTTGATATAATTTATGAAATTAACCGCCGTTTCATAGATTCCCTGAAACAGGAACATCCTGAAGATCCTCTGCTTCCTGCAAAGCTTTCAATCATTCAGGAAGGTCAGGTTCAGGTGATCAGAATGGCTCATCTTGCAATCATAGGCAGTTATTCTGTAAACGGAGTTGCTGCCCTGCATTCTTCCATTCTGAAGAAAGGGCTTTTCAGGGATTTCAACAGAATATATCCCGG
>CAYOYY010000049.1:0-21892 GCA_964408295.1 uncultured Desulfobacula sp.
ATGCCTGAAGTACGTCCTGTGCCGGCCAGAACCAAGCTTAATATTGAATCTGTCAAACGGGCAATAAAAAAAACAGGCGGAAATAAATCCAAGGCAGCAAGAGTGCTGGGAGTGGGCAGAGCCACTCTTTACAGATTTTTATCCCAGAATCAGGAAATTAAAAATTTTATAAACCAGTTGTAAAACAACCAGAAATTTCCATCTCAGGAGGATAATAATGAACAGGTTAAGGTCAATGAAATATCCTGTGGCTGCTTTTTGCATTATTATGATAATCTGCGGCTGTTCTTCAGATCAGACCAAGGTTAAAAATTTTATAAAGGAAGCTCAATCCTATTACGCAAACAAGAAATATAAAAAAGCTGTCATCCAGCTTAAAAATGCAGTCAAGCTGGATAATAAATCCATCCCGGCCCATGAGCTTCTTGCAAAGATATATCTTAAAACAGGCGATGCCCAGCAGGCATTTAAAACCTATCTTAGGCTGGAACAGCTTGCACCTGAAAACACAGACTATAAACTGAAGCTTGCTTCATTCTATCTTCTGGGCAAAAAACGGCGTGAAGCAGAGCGCAGGGTCAACAAGGTTCTTGAAAAAGAGCCTGAGAACATCCAGGCACTCTATCTTGATGCCGGTATACTTGCCAGCAAAAAAGAACCTCTGGATAAAATTGAAGGAATATACCTGAAAATTTTAAAAATTGATCCGAAACAGGCCAAAGCTCACCTGGCTCTTGCCCGTTTATATGCTGCACAAAAAGACTATGGCAGGACAGAAAAAAATCTCAGCCAGGCCATAAGCCTTGATTCTGAAAACCCTTTATATTACAGGGCTCTTTTTGGATTTTATATGGCACAAAAGCATTTCAAAGATGCAGAATCGGTTCTGACAGACCTTGTTGACAAAAAACCAGACCAGGCACAGCCCATGATATTGCTGGGTAATTTTTATATTGGACAAGGCAGGCCGGACAGGGCTGAAACAATATTCAGAAAAGCCATTGATACAGATCCCAGAAACATCAATGCATATATGGGCCTGGCAAACCTGCTGAACATGCGTAAAAAGACCGGGCAGGCTGAAAAGGTTATTCAAAAAGCCCTTGAAATAGCCCCGGATAATTTCAAGCTTAAAAATGCTCTGGCTCAGTTTTATTTTACCAACGGTAAAACAGACAGGGCAAAGGCCATTGTTGACAAGATTCTTGCTGAAAGGCCAGAGTTTCTGCCCTCAAAAATGCTGAAAGGTAAAATTTTAGCCAGGCAGAAAAATTATGACAGGGCAATTGAAATTTTTCAGGATCTTGTAAAAGAAGAACCTGATTCTCCAATGTTCAATTTTCTTCTTGGAGCTGCCTTTTTCCAGAAATCTGATTTCAAGCAGGCCAAAATGTTCCTGTCAAAAGCCCTTGAAAAAAATCCCGGCCTTTTCAGGGCAGACATAATGATGGCTGATATATACTATCGTCAAAGAGACCTTTATCTGGCAGAGGAAAGCATTAAAAAAGCCCTGAAAAAAGCCCCGCAGAATTACAGGGCAAACCTGGTCCTGGCCAATATAAAAATGGCAGACAAAAATTATTCCCAGGCAAAGGGCATATTAAAAAAACTCATTGACATGAATCCCAAAAACCCTGCTGCGTTTTTCAAGATGGGAATTATCAACAGAATTGAAAAAAACAATAAAAAAGCCCTTGAAAATTTCAACAAAGCCGTTGCCATAAATCCAAATCTCATGGATGTATTTACAAACATTATTTCCATTTATGCTTCAGAAAAAAAGTATAAAACAGCCCTGGACAAATGTGATGCACAAATGGAGAAAAGCGGTAAATATCCGGTTATTGCGGCAATTATTCTCAACCTCAAGGCAAATCTGCTGCTTGACATGAGAAAATTAAACCAGGCTGAAGCTGTGCTTAAAAAATCCATTGAAAAAAATCCTGTCTTTATCAGCCCATACCTTACTCTTGCAAAAATTTATATCAGTAAAAACCAGATTGACAAGGCAATTGATATTTACACAGAACTGATCAAAAACAGGCCTGACCAGCCAGGCCCACACAGCATGATAGGATCATTGTATGAAAATCAGAACAAACTTGATCTTGCAGAAAAACACTATAAAAAAGCTCTTGAAATCAACCCTGATTATATCCCTGCTGTAAACAATCTTGCTTTTTTATATGCTGATCAGGACAAAAACCTGAACACAGCTCTGGATCTGGCAAGGCAGGCAAAGGAACGCATAGGATCTGTTCCTGCAATCATGGACACACTTGGGTGGGTTTACTACAGAAAAAAATTCTATGACAAGGCAATAGATGAATTTGAATCCTGTGTCAAAAAAGAGCCTTTGAATCCGATTTTTTTCTATCATCTTGGCCTTGCATACAACAGGGCAGGCAAATACACAAAAGCTGAAAAAGCTCTGAAAAAAGCCTTAAGCCTGCAAAAGGATTTCAAGGGATTTGAAGAGGCAAGAAAAGTACTGGATCAATTATAAAAAAAACTGCGGCAGTGCATGAAATTTTATCATGCACTGCCGCATCATGAACCAAAGTTCTTAATTCAGATCATTTATTATAATCGTAAAACCCCTTACCTGTTTTCCTTCCAAGCCATCCAGCTTCAACATATTTTCTCAGCAGGGGACAGGGCCTGTATTTTGAATCCTTGAACCCGTCATACAGGGTTTCCATTATTGCAAGGCAGGTATCAAGCCCTATAAGGTCTGCAAGGGCAAGAGGCCCCATGGGATGATTGGCTCCAAGACGCATGACTGTATCAATGTCTTCAGGCTTTCCAACGCTCTGGTAAAGGCAGAAGACAGCCTCATTGATCATGGGCATGAGAATCCGGTTTGCAATAAAGCCTGGAAAATCATTGGCTTCTGCAGGAGTCTTGCCAAAATCCTGGCAAAGCTTCCAGGTAATTTCAAATGTATTGTCAGAAGTTGCAAGCCCCCTTATAACCTCAACAAGTTTCATGACAGGAACAGGATTCATGAAATGCATGCCTATTACCTTGTCAGGCCTTGATGTTCTTGCTGCGATCCTTCCTATTGGAATGGAAGATGTGTTTGTGGATAAAATCACTTCAGGAGAGCAGATTTTATCAAGATCCTCAAAAATTTTAAATTTCAAATCTTCTCTTTCAACGGCAGCCTCAACCACAAAATCCACAGATTCCATGTCCTTTAATTCAACGGTTGTGGATATCCTGCCAAGAATTGTCTGCTTTTCGTCTTCTGAGATTTTTTCCTTTTTAACCATTCTGTCAAGATTTGCAGAAATGGTTGCAAGCCCTTTTTCGCAGAACTCTTCCTTAATATCGCTCATCAAAACTTCAAGACCGCTGGCAGCGGCAACCTGTGCAATACCATTGCCCATCTGGCCTGATCCTATTACACCGAATTTTTTTACTTCCATTGTTCCTCCTTAAAGAATTCCTGCCCCCATTGTTCAGTTCTCTGTACTGCCTGGCAGATTTATCTCATATCACCGGTTGACAATAAGTGCAACAGCTTCTCCGCCTCCCAGGCAAAGGGAAGCAAGACCTGTTTTCAGATCACGTTTTTTCATTTCATACAAAAGGGTTGTAAGAACCCTTGCGCCACTGGCTCCGATGGGATGACCAAGCGCCACACTGCCACCATTGACATTCACTTTTTCAGGGTCAAGTTCCAATACCTTGTTTATACCTGCTGAACTGCCTGAAAATGCTTCATTTATTTCAAAAAGATCAATGTCTGAAATTGAAATCCCCTGTTTTTTAACAACCTTTGGAATGGCATATATGGGAGCCATGAGAACATATTTCATGTCAATTCCATATGAAGCCTGTGCACCTATCTCAGCCATGATTTCAAGTCCCAGTTCCTCTGCCTTATCCCTGTTCATTATCACAAGGGCAGAAGCTCCGTCACTTATAATGGACGCATTTCCTGCTGTTCCGACTCCGTCTTTTTTAAATGCAGGTTTCATTTTTGAAAGAATCTCAAAACTTGTTTCCTTGGGACATTCATCTGTATCAAACACAATCGGGTCGCCCTTGCGCTGCGGAACCCTGACCGGAACTATTTCATCCTTGAACCTGCCCTGGGCAATGGCTTTATTGGCCCTTTCATAGGAGACGGCTGCAAACCTGTCCTGATCCTGCCTTGATACTTCCCATTTTTCAGAACACAGTTCATTGGACATGCCCATGTGAAAATCATTGATCACATCCCACAGCCCGTCATGCACCATGTGGTCTTCAATTTTTCCAGGGCCCATGCGATGCCCCCATCTGGCCTTCTCCATATAATACGGAGCCATGCTCATGTTTTCCATGCCGCCTGCCACCACGACCTGTGCATCTCCGCACTGAATTGCCTGGGCAGCGAGCATGACAGCCTTCAGTGAAGATCCGCACACCTTGTTGACTGTGATGGATTCCACTTCCCAGGGCAGCCCTGACTTTACTGCTGCTATTTTGGCAGGATTCTGCCCGTATCCGCAGGGCAGGACCATGCCCATTATACACTCATTGACAAGAGAATCCTCGATTCCTGCCCTTGATATGGCTTCCCGTATGACATGGGCACCAAGATCTGTTGCTCCTGTTTTGCTCAATGTTCCGCCGAAACTTCCAAGAGGAGTGCGCACGGCACTGACTATTACAGCTTTATTCATAATTGAAAATCTCCTTATATTGATATCTTTTTACATGTTTCGTCTGTATTTACCGCCCACATCATACAATGCCTGTGTAATTGTACCAAGACTGCATGTCCTGACAGCTTCCATGAGCTTTTCAAACATGTTTTCCCCGCTCAATGCAGTCTGTTTCAACTGCTCAACCATGTCAGATGTTCTGTCCTGATGACGGGTCTTGAAGGAATTGAGCCTTTCAAGCTGGGAATCCTTCTGTTCGTCCGTTGCCCTTGAAAGTTCAAGATGATTTGCCATTTCAGCATAATCAGCATCAGGATCCTGAAAGGTATTGACTCCCACAATGGGATAGGCGCCTGAATGTTTCAGGTATTCATAATACATGGATTCTTCCTGGATCTTGCCCCTCTGATACCCTGTTTCCATTGCACCCAGGACTCCGCCCCTTTCCGTGATTCTTTCAAATTCCACCAGAACAGCTTCCTCCACAAGATCAGTGAGCTCATCCACAATAAAACTTCCCTGAAGCGGGTTCTCATTTTTGGCAAGCCCCCATTCCCGGTTGATGATCAGCTGTATGGCAAGTGCCCTTCTCACTGATTCGGCAGAAGGTGTGGTAATGGCTTCGTCAAACGCATTTGTGTGAAGGCTGTTGCAATTGTCATAGATCGCACACAAAGCCTGAAGCGTGGTTCTTATGTCATTGAACTGGATATCCTGGCTGTGCAGGGATCTGCCTGAAGTCTGGATATGATACTTGAGTTTCTGGGATTTTTCATTGCCCTTGTATTTGTATTTCATGGCAACAGCCCATATCCTTCTTGCAACCCTTCCTATGACAGTGTATTCAGGGTCCATTCCATTGGAAAAGAAAAAGGACAGGGACGGTGCAAAACTGTCAATGTCCATTCCCCTTGAAAGATAATATTCAACATATGTGAAACCGTTTGCAAGGGTTAAAGCAAGCTGGGTAATGGGATTGGCGCCTGCTTCAGCAATATGATATCCTGAAATGGAAACCGAATAAAAATTCTTTACCTGGTGATCAATGAAATACTGCTGAATATCACCCATCATTCTCAGGGCAAACTCAATGGAAAAAATACATGTATTCTGGCCCTGGTCCTCTTTCAGTATGTCTGCCTGAACCGTGCCCCTGACGCTTGACAGGGCATTTGCCCGTATCTGCTCTGCCTCTTCTTCAGACGGGGCCCTGCCGTTGTCTTCCTTAAATTTTTCCATCTGCTGATCAATGGCAGTATTCATGAACATGGCAAGCATGATTGGAGCAGGCCCGTTTATGGTCATGGAAACTGAAGTGTTGGGAGCGCAAAGGTCAAACCCGCTGTAAAGCACTTTCACATCGTCAAGGGTGCATATGCTGACTCCTGAAGTACCTATCTTGCCATAGATATCAGGCCTGGTATCAGGATCATAACCGTAAAGGGTAACAGAATCAAATGCAGTGGAAAGGCGTTTGGCAGGATAATTTTCAGACAGCAGCCTGAACCTGCGGTTTGTGTCTTCAGGCCCGCCTTCTCCTGCAAACATTCTTGTGGGGTCTTCATCAACCCTTTTAAGAGGGAACACACCTGCTGTATATGGGAAATTGCCTGCAAAATTTTCCCTGCGCATCCATATATACTGTTCTGCCGGGTCCCTGAACCTGGGAAGGGCAATCTTGGGAATCTTTGAATGGGACAAAGATTCTGTATAAAGGGGCCTTCTGAATTCTTTTCCCCTTACATGGTAGACAAATTCTTCCTGCCTGTATTTATCAACGCAGGTTTCAAATTCTTCAATAACCCTGTCTGTTTCCTTTTCCACTTTTTCCTGTGCAATGGCAATTGCTGCCCTGAATTTTTCCAGAGCTTCAGGGATCTGATCCAGACCCATTTCCTCCATGTTTTTTGCAGCTTCTTCAAGATGCCATCTATGCCTTACAGCTTCTGCCTGCTGCTGGGTTTTTTTATGGTACTGCCTTACAGTATCAGCTATTTCAGCAAGATATCTTGTTCTTTCTCCCGGAATGATAATGGTTTTTGAAGAGGATTCCTTTATTCCGGTTCTGGGCAGGGATGATTCAAACACTATATCCTTTTTCTCTGCAATAATATCCAGAAGGCCGTGATAAAAGGCTGTAACCCCGTCATCATTGAACTTGGAAGCAATTGTACCATAAACAGGCAGATCCTTTGGATCGGTATCCCATGCCTTGCGGTTTCTCTGCACCTGTTTTCTGACATCCCTTAAAGCATCTTCGCTTCCCTTTTTCTCGTATTTGTTCACCACAACCATATCGGCATAATCCAGCATGTCAATTTTTTCCAGCTGTGACGGAGCTCCGAATTCCGCTGTCATGACATAAATGGAGATATCCACAAGATCCACGACCCTTGAATCTCCCTGGCCTATGCCCGCAGTTTCCACAATAATCATGTCATAGCCTGCTGCCCTTGCAACATCAATGGCAGCAGGAAGGGCTTCAGGAAGTTCGGTCTGGGAGCGTCTTGTTGCAAGGGAACGCATGTATACCCGGTCAGATTCAATGGAATTCATTCTTATCCTGTCGCCGAGAAGAGCACCTCCTGTCTTGCGCCGGGAAGGATCGCAGGAAATAATGGCAATGTTTATATCCTTTAAATCATGAAGTATTCTTATGATAAGCTCATCTGTAAGAGAGGATTTACCTGCCCCGCCGGTTCCTGTAAGGCCTATGACAGGAGCCTTGTTTTCAGAAGCCATGGGAGATATGCGTGCCATCAGCTCATTGAACCTGTCCATGTCATCTGCCCTTGCTTCCTGTACTGCTGAAATCAGTTTTGCTGTGGCGTATTTATTGTCAACGCCAAGACTGTCAAATTCAAGGGCATCATAATCAACACACGGAGCATCCATTGACCGTATCATATCATTGATCATACCCTGGAGCCCCATTTTTGCCCCGTCCTCAGGAGAGTAAATTCTTGTCACCCCGTATGCATGCAGCTCATCCATTTCAGAAGGTATGATCACACCTCCGCCGCCGCCGAAAATTTTTATGTGGGATGCCCCGTTTTCTTTCAGAAGGTCAACCATGTATTTAAAATACTCGACATGCCCGCCCTGGTAGCTGGACACGGCAATACCCTGTGCATCCTCTTCCATGGCTGCATCCACAACTTCCTTTGCAGATCTGTTATGGCCGATATGAATGACTTCCGCCCCTGAATCCTGCAATATTCTTCTCATTATGTTAATTGCAGCATCATGGCCGTCAAAGAGTGAAGTTGCGGTGACAATCTTGACTGAATTTTCAGGCTTGTAAATTTCAGTTTCCATATTCCCGTTTCTCCTTTTGCAAAATTGGGGAGTTTGAGCAAACTAAACAAAGTTTATGCGCTATATTGTAACTGGCATAAATCAATTAAAAAATAAATAAAAATTTTCAGGCCCGGTTAAAATATCAGCCCTAGAATAAAACTGGTCTGTATTTCAATATATTGATCAATGGTGAAATTTTTCTGCATATGCCAGCGCCTGAAAGCCCACATCTGCCCGAGAACAGATATATTATGGCCGGCAAGATTCACTACCTTGTCATCCAGTTCAGGAAAATTGTTCTTACCAGAAAGAAAGGACAGGGCATTGATAAAAATATCCGTGATATTCAATTCATTTTCAAGCACGCGTTTTTTCCATTTATCCGGCAGAAACTGTGTAACCTGATACATTAAAAGGATATGATCCGCCATTTCATCACATACATGGAAATACCTGCGGATAACACCGGCAAGCCTTTCCTTGCCCCTGTCAGTTTTTGACATGGCCTGCTCCACGGCAGCCTGTACCTCCTCATGTATGGTCTTGCACACAAGATAAAGAAGATCTTCCTTTGAACTTACATATTCATAAAGAGATCCTATGGAAAAATTGGATGCCTTTGCAATCATTCGGGTGGTGGTCTTGTGATATCCGTGTTCTATGAACAGCTTAACCGTGGAGTCAATAATTTTTCGCCGTCTTTCACGAACCAGGTCAGGATTTTTAATCTGTGTCGGGACTTCCCCGTCCGGAATCTGAGTCTGAGATGTATCAAATTTTGCCAAACCATCACCCCTTTCCAAATAGCATTTATGGGTAAACGCGCTTGAACGAGCGCTCAGTCATAGCATTTTCTTGCATTTATTCAATACCTTGTCAAGAAAATATATCCCAACGGCATATCAATGACGGATAAAAAAATTTATTTGACAAATTAATCCCTTTAAATATAGTATCTTAAAAATAGACTGAGCGCTCGATCAGTTTTTCAGGCTCATCAGGCGCACAAGATGCTGAAATACAGGAGCTGACCAGCAGGAAAAAATAATAATTTAATATAAAAAAGGAGGCGCAGGGTGGATTTTGACCTTACCAGAGAACAGGAAATGATTCGCAGGGAAGTAAGAAAGTTTGCCCAGAAAGAGATCGCACCCATCGCAGGCGAGCTTGACGAAAAAGAGGAATTTTCAGAGGAGCTGACCCGCAAGATGGGAGAGATAGGTCTTTTCGGCATGTTTGTTTCAGAGGAATATGAAGGCCAGGCAATGGATTATATTTCATATATAATAGGTGTTGAGGAAATCGCCAGAATTGACGGTTCCCAGGCTGCCACCATTGCTGCAGGCAATTCTCTGGGCATAGGCCCGATTTATTATTTTGGAACTGAAGAACAGAAAAAAAAATACCTGCCAAAGCTCTGCGCAGGAGAGGGCCTTTGGGGTTTCGGCCTGACCGAGCCCACAGCAGGTTCAGATGCAGGAGGAAGCAAGACAACTGCTGTGCTGGACGGAGATGAATGGGTAATAAACGGTTCCAAAATTTTCATTACCAATGCAGCCTGTGACATGACCATGGGGGTCACGGTCCAGGCAATTACAGGAGAGCGTGAAAACGGCAAACCTGAATATTCATGCATACTTGTGGAAGCAGGAACACCCGGATTCAAGGCTGTCCCCATCCACAAGAAACTCATGTGGCGTGCTTCCAACACAGCAGAGCTTTATTTTGACAATGTAAGGGTTCCAAAGGAAAATATTCTGGGTAAAAAAGGTGACGGTTTCCACCAGATGCTGGCAACACTTGACGGAGGCAGGCTTTCAATAGGAGCAATGGGGCTTGGAGGCGCCCAGGGCGCATATGATCTTGCACTTAAATATGCAAAGGAAAGGCAGCAGTTTGGTCAGCCCCTTTCCAAATTCCAGGCAATTGCCTTCAAGCTTGCAGACTGTGCAATGGAAATAGAATGCGCACGCAATCTTCTTTACAAGGCATGCTGGCTTAAGAGCAACAAGCGCCCATTTGAAAAAGAAGCTGCAATGGCAAAGCTTTACTGCTCTGAGGTAATGTCCCGTGTTGCTGATCATGCAGTGCAGATTCACGGCGGCTACGGCCTGATGAAGGAATATGATGTGGAACGTTTTTACAGGGATCAGAAGCTTCTGGAAATAGGAGAAGGAACTTCTGAAATCCAGCGCATCGTAATTTCCCGGTATATTGGCTGCTGACATACAATAATTGTGGAGAATATATAAATGGGCACAAGACAAGACCTTTTACTGAGGGAGGAAAAAAATCAGGCTGTGATTCTGACCATGAACAGGCCTGAGGTGATGAACAGTCTGAACTTCGAGCTTTTATACGCCATACGTGATGAAATTGATGCACTTCAGTACAGAAATGACATAAGAACTGTTATCATCACAGGAGCAGGAAACAAATCCTTCTGCGCAGGCGCAGATCTCAAGGAAAGGGCAACACTTCCCCCGGATGAAGTTAAAAAATTCATCATAACAATAAGAAACCTTCTGACATCAATCCAGAACCTTCCCATGCCGGTTATTTCCGCTGTCAACGGCATTGCGCTTGGCGGCGGCACTGAAGTGGCCCTTGCATCAGATATCAGGATTGCATCTGAAAATGCAAGCATGGGGCTGACAGAAGCAAGGCTTGCCATCATACCGGGAGGCGGCGGAACCCAGCGCCTGCCAAGAATTATCGGCGTTGCCAAGGCCAAGGAACTGATTTTCACAGGCCGCCGTGTCAATGCTGATGAAGCCCTTGAAATAGGACTTGTGAACAAAGTGACAGGTTCTGAAAACCTTATGGAGGAATGTCTGGAAATGGCTGAAATGATAGCCCAGACCGGGCCCATTGCCATTGAAATGGCAAAATACGCCATAGACAAAGGCATTGAAACAGATCTTGCCACAGGCCTTGCAATTGAATCCAATGCCTATCGGGTAACCATACCCACAGAGGACAGGATTGAAGGCCTTAAAGCCTTTAAGGAAAAAAGAAAACCTTGTTACAAAGGGAGATAAAAACAGGTATGACAGATAACAGAACCTTCTGGAAATCAGAAGAAGAAAAACTTGAGGAACGCAGACAGGCCGCCATAAATACAGGCGGGAAAAAAGCTGTGGAAAAGCTTGCAAAACGGGGCAAGCGCCCGGTCAGGGATCTGATTGCAGATCTTATTGATCCTGGCACCCGGTTTTTTGAGCTGTCTGTGCTGGCAGGGTTTGGAATGAACTATCCCGGAGTTGAAGATGTTCCCTGTGCCGGCATTGTCACAGGCCTTGGCAGGATACACGGCAACTGGACAATGATCATGGCAAATGACAGCCGTGTCAAGGCAGGATCATATTTTCCCATTACATTGAAAAAACATATGAGAGCCCAGGCCATTGCCGAACAAAACGGGCTTAACTGTGTATATATTGCCGATTCAGGAGGAGTTTTTCTGCCCATGCAGGCAGATGTGTTTCCCGATGACCAGCATTTTGGATCAATTTTTTATAACATGGCAAGAATGTCTGCAAAGGGGCTGCGTCAGGTCACGATCAGTACAGGGGGAAACACGGCAGGAGGCGCATATATTGTATTCATGGCCTGTGAATCCATCATGATAGACCAGCAGTCGTTTTCATTTCTCGGCGGGCCGCCCCTTGTAAGGATGGCAACAGGAGAAGAGATTTCAGCAGAAGACCTTGGCGGGGCAAAGGTGCATACACAGATCTCAGGCGGGGCTGACCATCTGTGCACCAGCCAGGCACAGGCAGTGGAACGTGCAAGGCAGCTTCTTTCCCTTGCCTCTCCCCAGAAAATTCATATCCACAGATATGAGCCAAAAGAACCTGAACTGCCGCCTGATACTGTTTACGATACCCTGCCTGAATCCCCGCACAAGGGAATCAACGGCAGAAGATTCATTGAAGCCATTGCAGATGAGTCTCAGTTCATTGAACATAAAAAAGATTTTGCTCCTGGCAGGGGATCAAATATTCTCACGGGCAGAATACGTGTCAAAGGAATCCCCATAGGGGTGGTATGTTCCAATGCCGCAGGAATAATTTTCCATGAATGTGCCAAAAAAGTTGCAGAATGGGTTGTGCGCTGTTCAAATGAAAAAATCCCCCTGCTTTTCATCCAGAGTTCTCCTGGATACATGATAGGCTCGGAATCTGAACATGCAGGCATAGGCAAGTACGGAGCAGACATGGTAAGAGCGGTTTCCTGCGCCCAGGTTCCAAGGGTGCAGCTTGTTATAGGCCCTGATAACGGTGCTGCAAATTACGGGATGTGCGGAAGGGGATACAGGCCCAATTTCCTTTTTTCCACCATGCGGGCCAGAACAGGAGTCATGAGCGGAAGAAGCGCAGGAGGCGTGCTGCTGACAATAGAGCAGGCAAAACGCAAGGCAATGGGCAAACCCATGACTTCAGAAGAAATCGCCGAATTCCAGCAGAAAATGATTGACAAATATGATGGAGAAGCACATCCGTTTTTCTGTGCTTCAAGGCTTTTGAACGACCGCGTGCTCAAATTCTCCGAAATAAGGGACTGGCTTGCAATGGCATTTGAGGTAAGCCTTGTGAAACCTGTTGAAGAACCTGCATTTGGAAACTTCAGATTTTAACCATAAGGAGATATGATAAAATGACTGAATATGACTACTGGAAAATCTTTCCCAGGATGCCTAAAAAGGTTACCATCGGAGACATTACTGTCAGAGACGGTTTTCAGCATCTTGAAAAATTTATTTCCACCCAGGCCAAGATAACATATCTTGAAGAACTCATTTTTGCAGGATGCAGAAATATTGAGGTGACAAATCTGGGAAATCCGAGAATCATGCCCCAGTTCAGCGATGCTGAAGAGCTTCTGGCCCATCTCAGAAGCGATGGATTTATAAAACGTGCCGCAAAAAAAGGCATTAACATGGATGATGTGGTATTAACCGCCATAACCATAAGGGAACCTTCTGTTGACAGGGCAATTGAGCTCAAGAAAAGGGGCATTGGCCCGGACAGGGTGCTCATGATGGTATCCACAGAGGAACAGCACCATTTTGCAAATTCAGGCACCACACTTCCCAACTACTGGAAGGAAGCTGAAAGATGCATTAAAAAATGCACTGATGCGGGGATAAAAATGTGCGGCACGGTGAGTACAATATGGGGCAGCCCCATAGGCGGGGCAACTGATCTGAAAGATGCCGTGAAATTTACAAAATACTGGCTCGACATAGGGGCAAGCGACATTGAACACGCAGACCATGACGGTTCTGCATCTGCTGCTGATGTGTACAGGTATTTTTCCATGATACTTGATGAGATACCTGATCCCAAACTTCACATAGCACATTTCCATGAGACCAAAAGAGTGGCATCAGCTTCCGTGCTTGCAGCCCTTCAGGCTGGAATATGCCATTTTGAAGCAACCCTGGGCGGCCTTGGCGGACAGCCTGCCAATTTTCTGGATGACCGGCCCATAAAGGGAACAGGGGATTATTACTATGAAGATGAACGTTATGTCGGCCTGGTATGCCTTGAGGATACCCTTGTACAAATTGATGAAATGGGTATAGAACATGGATATGACGTTGACAGAATCCTGTGGCTTGGCAGGCAGATGGAAAAAACCTGCGGAATGCGGCTCAGAAGCGAAGCTGCCATCAACGGCAGAACCCTGAAAGAAGGCCACATGCATTTTGCAAGGCCCGGCCTTGCAGAGCTCAAGGAAAAACTTGGAGAAGAACCGGATCAAAGTTTCCCCAAATAATGACGACAAGGAGATGTTATGGAAGACAACAATGAAAAAGTCCCGCACATCAACATGGACTATTTTGAAGACCTCACCGGCAGCATTAAAGGCGAGGCAAAGGAAGAAGAACAGGAAGCAGTGGGAAAACGCATCAAACAGGTCAGGCAGGAAAGGGGAATATCCCTTGAAGACCTTGCCAACCTGACCGGGTTTGATAAATCAAGGCTTGAAGATATTGAAAACGGTCTTGAAAAGCCTCAGCTTGGAACTGTGATGAAGCTGTCCAAAGCCCTTGACTCTGCAGTGGGACGTCTGGTATCCGGTATGGGCACCCGCCTTTATTCCATCACAAGGAAAAATGAAAGAAAACAGATCTCAAGATCTGCTTCCAAAACCAGCAAAAAAAATGTCTATTCCTATATGAGCCTTGCTCCTGAAGTTCAGGGCAGGCATATGGAAGCATTGATAGTACAGCTGGAAAAAACACAAGACAAGGAAATATCAGTCCACAACGGGGAAGAATTTGTATTTGTACTTGACGGAGTTGTCAATCTCATCATTGGCAATGACACCTATGATCTTGAACCTGGAGACAGCGCATATTATCTGTCCACAACTCCCCATTTTATCACGGCAAAAACATCTAAAGCCACCATACTCGCTGTTCTGTATGAATAAGGAGGTAAAACAATGTCAAAACTTTTGTGGCAGCCATCTGAGGAAAGAATCAAATCCACCAATATGTACAGGTTCATGAATCTTATAAATGAAAAATTCAACACAAATTTCACTGATTATCCAGCTCTCTGGGAATGGTCTGTGGAAAACCTTGAGGATTTCTGGGCAACAGCATGGGATTTTCTTGACATAAAAGCGTCAAAGCCGTGGGACAAGGCGATTGACGACCCGACCAAAATGCCGGGTGCAAAATTTTTCACCAATTCCAGGCTGAATTTTGCAGAAAACCTCTTAAGATTCAGAAATGACAACATTGCTCTTATCTTCAGAGGTGAAGACTCTGTACGCCGTACTCTTACATACAATGAGCTTTATGATGAAGTTGCAAAGACTGCTTCGTCCTTAAAAGCCCTTGGCATCAGAAAGGGTGACAGGGTGGTTGGATTTGTGCCCAACATGCCGGAAAGCATTATTGCCATGCTGGCTGCCACAAGCCTCGGCGCAATCTGGTCCTCATGCTCTCCTGACTTTGGGATCAAAGGAGTGCTTGACAGGTTCGGCCAGACAAAACCAAAGGTATTGTTCACGGCAGACGGATATTTTTTCAAGGGCAAACCACTGGACAGCATTGAAAGAATAGCAGGCATTGTAAGTGAGCTTCCATCCATAGAAAAAATTGTCGTTATTCCCTATATCTCACAAAATTCAGATATAAGCGGACTCCCCAATGCCGTGACCTATGATGAATTCAAGGATCCAGATGCCAAGGAAATTGAATTTGAACAGACAGAATTTGATGATCCTTTGTATATCATGTATTCATCCGGGACAACCGGGCTTCCCAAATGCATGGTTCAAAGTGCTGGCGGAGTGCTTGTGCACCAGAAAAAGGAACTTGTTCTCCACACTGATCTGAAAGAGGAAGACACAATTTTTTATTTCACCACATGCGGATGGATGATGTGGAACTGGCTGACCTGTTCCCTGAGCGTGGGAGCCACACTTGTGCTCTATGACGGCAATCCGTTTCACCCCGGGCCTGAAGCATTATGGAAGATGGCTGAACAGGAAAAAATCACTGTGTTCGGTACCAGTGCAGGTTATATTGAAGCCCTGAAAGCAGCAGGGGTAAAGCCTGGGAAATCATTTGACCTGTCAAACCTGAAATCTGTTCTGTCCACAGGCTCTCCCCTTTCAGAAGAAAATTTTGAATTTGTATATTCTGAAATAAAACAGGATCTTCAGCTGTCATCCATTTCAGGAGGGTCTGACCTTAACGGATGCTTTGCCCTTGGAAATCCAATGGGCCCAGTATACAAAGGAGAACTTCAATGCCGCGGCCTTGGCATGAAAGTCTATGCATATGATGAAAACGGCAAACCTGTAGTGGGAAAACAGGCAGAACTTGTCTGCACTGCCCCCTTCCCTTCCATGCCGATTTTCTTCTGGGGAGACGAGGACGGATCAAAATATCATTCTGCATATTTTGACGAATATCCGGGAGTATGGACACATGGCGATTTTGTCATGGTGACAGAAACAGGCGGAATGATAATGTTCGGAAGATCAGATGCCACATTAAATCCAGGAGGCGTGAGAATAGGCACAGCTGAAATATACCGCCGCCTGGATGCAATGGAGGAAATAGAGGATTCCGTAATTGTCGGCCAATCATGGAACAATGATGTCAGGGTCATCCTATTTGTAAAACTGGCACAGGGCTTTGAACTCACAGACGAGCTTGTCAACAGGATAAAGGCGGACATCAGAGCAAATGCCTCTCCGCGCCATGTTCCTGCCAAAATAATTGCATGCCCTGATATTCCATATACACTTAACATGAAAAAAGTTGAACTTGCTGTAAAAAAAGTAATTGAAGGCAAGGAAGTAAAAAACAAGGATGCACTGAAAAATCCTGAAGCCCTGGATTTCTTTGCAGACCTTGAAGAACTGAAATCATGAACACAATCCAATGACAAAAGGGCGGGATATGAAGACTCAGAAAAAACAGAACAGCACCAACTGCGGCCGGAATCATATCCCGCCTTCTGTCAGTCTTGTTGAAAAGCATTATAATTGTGACGATCTTACGGAAAAAATCACAAAAGCTCTTGCAGATTCAGGTAAAAAGCTTTCAGATCTGAAGCCAAGAGACCTTGCTCCTGTTGATCAGCTTCACACAGGAGGAGCAAAGGCAACCATTGAGCTTATAAACAGGACAGGACTTGAACCTGACACCATGGTTCTGGATGCAGGATGCGGAACAGGAGGGTCTTCGCGCCTTCTTGCTGAACACTTCAGACTCCGGGTTACAGGTATTGACCTTTCATATCAGTTCATCAGGGCAGCACAATTTCTTACCCGATGCACAAATCTTGAAAACCGCATATGCTTCCGCCAGGGTTCTGTTCTCTGCCTGCCCTTTGAAGATTTAAGCTTTGATGCTGTTCTGTGCCAGCATATGCTCATGAATATAGAAGACAAGCATGGCGCAATAAATGAATTTTACAGGGTATTAAAGCCGGGCGGCAGGCTCATCCTCCATGAGATTACCAGAGGCACAGGCCAGAAGCCTGCTTTTCCCGTGCCCTGGGCTGCCAGCCCCTGCACCTCATTTCTTGAGCCATGGCAGGAAATTTTATCCATAATTTCCAGGTACGGATTCACGGCAGTATTTCATGAGGACAAAACCATGTCTGCGCTTGAATGGTGGAAAAAGGCTGAATCAGTATCCCGTAAAAAAATACCCGGGCCAGGCAGAACCTCCATGGGACCGGGTATTGTTTTTGGCGAAAATGCAAAATTCTTTGCCAGAAATATGCGGGCCAATTTTCAGCAAAATTCCATCTGCCTTATTGAAGCCATGTTTAAAAAAAGCTATGATGGATGAAATTTTACAGAATCCTACGGAGGGGATACAATGATTTCACAGACACTGCAAAAAGCAATCAATCATCAGATAAACCGTGAACTTTTTTCAGAATATTATTATCTTTCCATGGCATCATATTTCAATTCAGTGGGTTTGAGCGGATTTGAAAATTTTTTTCTTGTTCAGGTGGAAGAAGAAAGATTCCATGCCATGAAAATGTACAGATTCCTCAATGAAAGGGGAGGCAGGGTTTATCTTCAGGAAATTGAGGCCCCAAAGACCGAGTTCAAGTCTCCTCTTGAAATTTTCACCCTTGCACTGGAACATGAGCAGCTTGTTTCAAAGCTTATCAACAATCTCATGGACCTTGCAATAAAAGAAAACGACCATGCAGCAGTGAATCACCTGAACTGGTTTGTTGATGAGCAGGTGGAAGAAGAAGCTTCCATGGAGACAATTTTAAACAAGCTTAAATTAATAGGCGGAGAAGGTCATGGCCTGCTCATGCTGGACAATGAACTTGGTTCAAGGGTTTTCAACCCGCCTGCAAACTAGGAACGGCCGGCCTAGAGAACATCTGCCAAAGTGTCTGTAAATGAGAACTCTGCCGTTATCTGGCTTATGACCTGAGAAACTGCTTTTCTTGCAGTTTCAAGGGCATCATAGGCCGGATCCCTTCTGATGGCTCCATTGTTTTTCCCGATTTTTTTCATGTGGTGCCTGAAAAGTTTATCAAGGGGTTTCTCAGCCTTGTGTACCATCTTGTCATCATGTTCTGCCAGCTGATTGACCATTTTTTCAACAAACTGGTTGATATCCCTGATGGAATTGGATTTTTCCTTTTTCGGGCTGTGGTTCTCAGGATACGGCTCTGTGACAGAAGAAAGCGTACCGGGATTTTCCCTTGGCAGAATCTCAGGCTCCGCAGATTTCGGCACTGAAGCAGTCTGCTGTGTATCCTGAACAGCTTCCTGATCAGCATATGCCTGTTCAGAACTCATGGCATATGATCTCTGGTAAGTTATATCTGCCTGATACATTGCCACGGTATCATAATTTTCCATGGTCATTGACATTGCCTTTGACACTGCTCCGTCAAGATTACCCTTTCCCATTCTGGAAATAATATCATCTATTCCCTTTACAATATTTTCTATGTCCTCAAGTTCTTCATCACTTAAATCACCGGCAACGGTAAAGGAAAAACTTTCCCCTGAGGACAATGTGATCTGCCTGTAATTTTCAGCAACAGATACTGTTCCTGAATCTGTCTGCATGACACCCCTGCTGTTATACATTGAGGCATCAAACCGGGCAAAGGTGCTGGAAGTGAGAGTCACAAGGTCTCCTTCCCTGGTTTTAATGGTCAATCCTGCATCAAGGCTTTCATATGCACTGAGCGACTGTTTTTTCACATAGCCTGAAAGCCTGGAATCAGGCATGGTCTGCTGGCCGGGAATCAGCCCTGCCTGTGAACACGGGTTGGATATGGTACTCATTGTGATTCTCCTTCATATTAACTGAAACTTTTTAAACCAGAGGTAATATTAACTATCGGCATATAAAGAATAATCTTGAATGCTGGTGAAAATAAGCAAGACTGGTTTATATTGGAATTTTAAATAAATATTATATAATCTTGTGAAATCTGATAATCAGGGCATAAGGAAAAAATAAAAAAGGATAAAAATGGACACCTTTGGATTCACCCGGAAAAAATTCATGGGCCTTGATCAGGGGACACAGAACAAACATGTAATAAACTGGCTGACAGATTTCTACCATCGCATTGCCTGTAAAAGAATCAATGAAAAAGCCCTTGATATATTTGTTTCACAATATAATATCATTCTTTCATGGATGGGAATGCCGAAATTTATAAAGCCAGAATCCTTTGAGCCTGTAATATGGATTGAAGCTGTTTCCGACAGGATTCATCTGCACAGGTGCGCCATGGGAAAGCATCTGCGCGACCATGATCTTGTTGAAAGGATCATGAAAAACGATACACAGCTTCCCCGCTGCCATACCAGCATAAACTGCCATATAGCCCTTGACGGGTTAAGAAGCCTTTTTAATATCGGCTCTGTTTTCAGAGTCTGTGATGCAGCCGGATTTGATTCGGTCATCATCGGCAGAAGTCCCGGCAAAGAGCATCCCGGAGTACAGAAGACCTCCATGGGAGCCTATCAATGGGTGGCGCAGGAAAAAACCGATGACCTTGCCCTTACAATAATTGAAAAAAAGAAAGCAGGGTTTCATATCACAGGGATTGAGACCATGGAAGGTGCACTGCCTTTTTATGACATGACATGGCAGAAGAATACAGTCATTGTGTTTGGAAACGAAGAATACGGGATATCTGCCCATGTCATGGAAACCTGTGATGATTTTGTTCATATACCCATGTTCGGCCGAAAAAACAGTATCAATGTCGCAAACGCCGTTTCAATCATATGTTTTGATATTGCAGGGGCTTTGCACGAAAAAAACGGAAACAGACAATGAAGAACCTTGCCATACCCCTGGTGATCCTGAATCTGGTTTTACATGGTTTCATACCACAGGCCATGGCATTTCACCATGGCACACAATACACCATTTCCGGCACCACCATGGGAACATATTACACGATAAAATTTATCTCCAGAAAAAAACTGTCTGCTGTATTATGGAAACAAAAAGTTGATATACTTCTGAACCAGGTCAACCAGACATTTTCAATGTATATAGCCCAAAGCGAATTGTCCCGTTTCAACCGCAGAAAGCCAGGTGCTGCATTCAGGACAAGCCCTGAATTCTTCAAGGTGCTTATGACAGCCAGAACCCTTTATACAATTACCAAAGGAGCCTGGGATGGAACCGTCAAGCCTCTGGTTGATTTATGGGGGTTTGGCGTAAAAAAGGCAGAAGACCGTATACCAGACCGGATCATGATCAGAAAAGCCCTGGCAGAAACAGGGTTTGGCCATATATATTTTCCAGCAGACAACATGGTTGCAAAAGATATGGATGTCACCCTGGATCTTGGCTCCATTGCCAAGGGATATGGAGTGGATGCCGTGGCAGAACTTTTCATGTCATGGGGCATAAAAGATATTTTAATTGAAATAGGAGGAGAACTTTACGGAGCTGGACGCAATATCAGTGGGAAAGACTGGGTGGTCGGCATAAGCAGACCTGACAGAAAATATGCAGACCAGAACCTTTATCAGATTGTCCGGCTGCACGGGAAGGCAATTGCCACCAGTGGAACATACAGAAATTTTTTCAGGGAAGGCAAAAAAAATTTTTCCCATATAATTGACCCGAGGACAGGGTTTCCCGTATCAGGAAATATTGTTTCAGCATCTGTAATCGCAGAAAACTGCACATTTGCAGACGGACTTGCAACCGCACTTATGGTCATGGACATACAAAAGGGTATCAGGCTTGTGAACCGGCTTGAAAATACAGAATGTCTTATAATACAGAAAAAAGGGGACAGGCTTGTCAGCCATGTTTCAAAAAATTTCACGGCATTGGAGGTAAAATAAAAATCAGCCTTTGTATCTCATTCCCTGAAAAGAGTCCCTTTTCTCAAGTGTATGCTGGATCATATTAAAGGTCTGCCTGTATCTTACTGCCCATTCAGGCGCCCTGAGCTCATCTGAATGGGGATCGCCTGTTATTCTCTGGATAATTATATTTTCAGGCAGAAGTTCCAGAAAATCACACACAATGTCCACGTATTCCTGCTGTTCCATTGGGGTGTATTCCCCTTTTTGCCACATTCTGTCAAGGATGGTGCCCTTAATGACATAAAGCAGATGAATCTTGACTCCGTTGACTCCGGTGCCTGCAAGTATTGATGCTGTTTCAAGCATCATCTTCCTTGTTTCCCCGGGAAGCCCGAGAATCACATGGGCACATATGTTTATGCCTCTGCCTGAGGTCATTTCAACTGCATCGGCAAACTGCCGGAATCCATGTCCCCTGTTGATGAGCTCAAGTGTGGAATCATGGGCTGACTGAAGCCCGTATTCAAGCCATACAAGATACCTGTCCGTATATGATTGTATCAGATCAAGTTTCTGTCCATCAATACAGTCCGGTCTTGTTCCGATTGCAAGCCCAACCATGCCTTCGCAGGCAAGGGCTTCATCATACATCTGTTTCATGCGTTCGCATGTGGTATAGGTATTGGTATAGGACTGGAAATAGGCTAAAAATTTCTTTGCCTTGTATTTTTTTACCATGGCAGTTCTGCCGGCCCTGATCTGGTCAGTAATGGAAATACCCCTTGCAGCCATACCGGTTCCAGATCCTTTCTGATTGCAGTAGATACAGCCTTTGCGTGACAGGGTCCCGTCCCTGTTGGGGCATGAAAGCCCGGCATCAATGGTGATTTTCTGCACACGCTGGCCAAACAGCCTGCGCAGATATGTATTATAGTCTGAATATCGTTTCTGCTTATCCATTAATTATCCTGCCAGGAGTCTTATCAAAACCTGTTTTTCAGGGCTGTCAGGCTATTTATCACCAATGCAGAACAAAAATCAATCAGCAAAATAAAAATACATAGCAAAGCCTGAAAGCCTTATTGCCTGATTGCTGTCAATATTATATATTAACAGAT
>CAYOYY010000050.1:0-20703 GCA_964408295.1 uncultured Desulfobacula sp.
TTGGCTGGGCAGACCTGTAGTTTTTTGAAAAAATAATTTTTTCACATCCTGGAAAATCCTTTTCAAAACGTCTGAAATATTTGTTGTCTGAGCCGCGGAATCCATATATGGACTGATCAGGATCTCCGATTACAAAAATATTGTTGCCATCTGAAAGCAGACGGGTAAGCTCATACTGCCCGAAATTCAGGTCCTGGTATTCATCAATAAAGATATGGGAATATTTTTTCCTTATATCTGAAAGAATGTTTTTATCCTGCGAGACCATTTTAACGGCAGCCATTATAAGGGCATCAAAATCAATTACATCATGATCAAGACACAGGGTGCAATAGTTCTGATAAACAGGCCTGAACCATTCACAGTCTTCAGCCGGGATGACTTTTGAAATATCATCTGTGCATTCAACAAGGTTCTGCCTGCAAAGGCTTATCAGAAGGTCAGTTTTTTTTGCAGTGTTTCTGCCTTTTTTACCTTTAATTGCCTGGCCTATGAGTTCCATTCTTGTCTGGTCATCTGCCACTGCACCTTTGAATTTTTTGTATTCCTTTAAAATCTTCAGGCAGAAGGAATGGAAAGTGGCAGCAAGTATTCTGCCGCCTGTTTCAGGCAGGTGGGGTGCTGTCCTTTCTTCAAGCTGCAAGGCTGCCTTGTTGGTAAATGTCAGGGCAAGTATGGAGCCTGGATCAATATTTTTTTCAGAAACAAGAAAGGCTATTCTTGCGCTCAGGGTTCTTGTCTTGCCGGTGCCCGGGCCGGCCTGAATTATGATGGCCTCAGCACGGGATTGAACAGCCTGTTTCTGCTCAGGGTTCAGCCCGGACAGAAGATCATGGGCTGTTGCTGCTGAGTCCTGTGCACAGGTTCTGGTCTCAGGCGCAGGCACAGCCTTCTGTTTTTTAAAGGTGCTGGTTTTTTTTGATTTTTTTTCTGGTTTTCCTGTGGCAGGGCCGAACATAAGCTTCTGGCCTTCAAGACTGCGCCTTTCTTCTGGAGAAAAAAGCCTGACTTTACCGTATTCTCCGTCATAGCCCGGATCTATGGTGACATCGCCGGTGCGCATTTTGTGTATGGCAGTACCAAGCAGGGGGATTCCGGCAGCATTGATTTCATCCAGGGATCTGTCCAGCAGGATTTCAAGTTCAGGCCCGAGTGTTTCCACAGCCTTTTGATAGAATTTTGCCACTTTTTTTGTCTTGGGCCCTACCTGGAAAATTTCTGACAATATATCGGCAAGAGGAATGATGCTTTTATATCCATGCCGGTTTTCAGGTATATATCCCTCCGGCCTTGAAGCAAGCTCCTGTACCCTGCTCAGAACTCCTCTGGTAAGGCTTTTCCCGCATTCCGGGCAGATTCCGTCCATCTCAGAACTGATTTCAGGGTTAAGACATACATTGCATTTCCTGTGCCCGTCATAGTGATATTTGCCCTGATGGGGATGCATGTCAAGGGTGCCCCTGTATTGCTCAGGATCATTGGACTCAAGTGCATGGCGCATGTTGTCAAAATTCAGTTCTGTATCAAATACAGATGCGTTACGGCCTAAAAATCCGGGGGAATGCGCGTCTGAGTTGGACATGAGCCTGACATTATCCAGGTCTTTTACACGCCAGTTCATGGGCGGATCAGATGAAAGGCCAGTCTCAACGGCAAAAATATGCTGTTTAAGGCTGCCAAAGCATTCTTCCATGGAATCAAACCCTGATTTTGACCCGAACATGGAAAACCACGGGGTCCATATGTGGGCAGGCACGAAAAATCCCCTGTCATTTACCTCAAGCATTATTTCAAGCAGGTCTGCTGCATCAAGGCCGAGGATGGGGCGGCCGTCTGACTTGATGTTTCCTATGGCATCAAGTCTTGCATTGAATTTTTTTACACTGTCAATATCAGGGAAATATACAAGGTTGTGATTTTTTCTTACCCGGCCGTCTTTTTTATATATATTGCTTATTTCGGTCTGAAGCATGAATCTTACCGGATTTGCACACTTTTCAGGTATTGTTCTGTCAATTTCACCTGCAATCTCCTGTTTAAGGGCAAACAATCCCTGCTCTGCCTGTTCAAGTTTTGATTCGATTTCCGCAATCCAGGCCGGATGGGTAAAATCTCCCGTTCCCACAACCCTTATGCCTTTTATCTGTGCATTATAATACAGATTTTCAAAATCCAGGTTTTTTGCCGTGGCCCTTGAAAATTTTGAATGAATATGCAGATCCGTAATAAATTTCATTTTTTCCCCTGTTCCCTTAAAGGGTTAATTTTACACAGAAGCAATAATTTACACGATTTGCCCTTAATTTAAAAGCTTGATTCTGGTAAACAATATATTATATCAATTCAGTATCAAAATTAAAAAGGAATGCCCATGAAAATGATCCGTGAAAAACTCCTTGTGATTGCCGGTGAAGATTGTCTGCCTGTAATATCAAGCTGCCTTGAAGATGTAGACGACCTTGAAATCATTGAGGCTGATTCTGAAAATAAAGCATTTGAACTTATATACAATCATTTTTTTGTTCTGATGATTGTTGATGAAACCCTGCCCCATATTGACATGTATAAAATAGGGTCCATGCTGTTGAGCCACAAGGATACCTGCAATGTTCCCTTGCTTGTAATCAGTGATGATATCTGTCCTGGAAAATTCCTGGATGATTTCAGGGCACTTGAAATTGATTATATTGCAAAACCTTTTGACAGGAATCTGATCCGTGCCAAAATAAATATTTTTTTTGATCTGTTCCAGCACAGGAATGCCGTTGCCCAGAGCATTGATGAACTTGACAAAGCCTATCAGAAAATACTTTTTCAGCATGAGCTTGCAGTAAAGGAACAATTTTCCAGAAAAAAAATAGCAGGGGCTTCATCCATTGCCGCCGATCAGATGCAGCTGCCGCTTAAAACTATTCAGGGAAATGTCTACCAGCTTTTCCAGACCCGTGGCATTACACCGGAAATAAGAGCAAGGCTTGTGTCCATTAAGACAGCAGTTCAAAGAATAGTCCAGATAACCAAAAAGCTTGCATCTGTCAGGGAAGATTCCGGAAAGGTGAAAGTGAGAAAGGATGAGATCACAGGCAGGGTTGAAACTTACAGGCTGCTTTATGTCTCGGGATCAGATGAGGATTTCAGTATATTGAATCATTTCATGAAAACCATAGTGCAGTGTGAGATGACAAGGGCCATGACATTGGCTCAGGCGCTTGATCTTCTGTCTGATTCAGATTTTGACCTGATTTTTATTGACAATATTCTGCCTGACGGAACAGGGCTTGATTTCATAGCAAGGCTCAAGCGCATGCGCTCTGATATTCCTGTCATACTTACCCTGGAAAGGCAGGATGCCTCAATGGGGCCTGAAGCTGTTGCAAAGGGAGCTTTTACCTATTTTATCAAGGAGGAGATCACAACCCGGAACATTCTGGCTGTAATGGAAAATACCCTTAAAAAAGCGAAAATCATAAGGGATATCCAGGATGCCAGAAACAGAATCACAATGATTGCGAGGAAAGATTACCTTACAAGGCTTTATAACCGCAGATGCTTTGAACAGGCACTTGAATCTGAAATTTCAAAGTCAAAAAGGTATAATACTGACTTATCTGTTCTGATTATTGATTTTGATAATTTCAGACAAGTCAACAGAATTCATGGATATGATTCAGGAGACAGCATTCTTGCAACCAGTGCTGCATTGATTCAGACTATGGTCAGGCAGACAGACGTTGTCTGCCGGTACGGAGGAGAGGAATTCGGCATAGTCCTTTCCGGAACCGGCCTGAGCGGGGCAAGAATGCTTGGGGAACGCATAAGAAAAAAACTTGCAGCCCATGAATTTGAACTTGATTCAGGTGTGGTGAAACTAAGTGTGAGCGTTGGGATCACCTCATATCTTCCCGGAGTTGACCAGGATGATTCAAGTGTTGTAAAACGTGCTCTGGCAGCATTGACCAGGGCCATGGACAAAGGCGGCAACAGGGTCCAGACAGCCCAGGCCTGACACTGGCTGATAAAGGAGATTTTAAATGCAGTTTTCAGATTCAGGAATAAAAAAGCTTGCAGCCGGGATTGATAATTATATTGAAAAACAATGTGAAATTGGCCTGGCTGTTTCAGGCCATGCAGAAGATAAATCCTTTATTGAATTTTCAGAAAAGCTCTGTGAACTGACAGACAGGCTTGTAATTGCGGAAAAACAGAAAACCGTCGGAGATCTGCCCGGATTTGTCCTGAAAGACAATCTTGTGTGGTCAGGCCTGCCCCTTGAAAAGCAGGTTGATGCATTCTGCCATATTCTCGGGCAGACACAGGCAGACCATAATGAATTATCCGGTTTTGTTCAGGATTCAGGCCTTGTGCACATGCTTGACAGGTTGCAGTTTCCTGTAACAATGAAATTATATGTTTCCCTCATGTGTCCCCATTGCCCTGTGGTGGTGAAAAATTTTGCTCCGCTTGCTCTTTACTGCAATAACATACATCTTCATATTATTGACGGATCCCTGTTTGGCAGCGAGGCAGCGGAAGATTCTGTCATGTCCGTGCCGTGCCTTATACTTGATGATGATTTAAGGTGGACAGCCAGTGCAGATCCTGTGGAAATTGTCAGGGCAGCCCTTGACCGCGATCCTTCAAACCTGAGTGCAGAATCCCTGAGAAATTTTCTTGAACAGGGAGATGCAGCAGCAATTGCTGAAATGATGATAAAAAAAGGCATGATATTTGACAATTTCATAAAGCTGCTTGTCCATGAAACGTGGTCAGTGAGGCTTGGAGCGGTTGTTGCTGTTGAGGAGCTGGCTGAAAGGGCGCCCCGGCTTGCAGAAAAGATATGCCCTGTTCTAATTGAGCAATTTGATAATCATGATATTTCTGTTCAGGGGGATATCCTTTATGTACTGGGTGAGGCTGGAAACCGTGAAACCGGAGAATGGATCAGAAACAGGCTGCCCGGTTTTGAAGCTCCTGATCTTGCCGATGCGGCAAGAGAAGCCATGGAATCCATAAATTCAAGACCGGATTGATGCACTTGTACCAGATATTAAGGAGATATACACAATGAAGGTAATGAATTATAAAGATCAGGCTGCAACTCTTATGAACGGCGAAACCGTGAAAAATGTTGCGGCAAGGGTCATGATAGGCAGAAATGACGGTGCAGATAAATTCTGCATGAGAGTATTTGAGATTGAAAAAAACGGGTTCACCCCCATGCATTCCCATGACTGGGAACATGAAGTGTTTGTGCATGCAGGTCAGGGCAGGGTGTTCATAGAGGACGGGTGGCATGATATTTCAGCCGGATCCACAATATTTGTGCCTCCCAATGTGGATCATCAGTTCAAAAACACCTCAGATGATACCATGACCTTTATCTGTGTTATTCCTGCTGGAGCGCCTGAATTATGAGCTTTTCAAGAACATGCATAGGTGAGGACGGAAGGTTTGTGGTCGGGATTCACAGACCTGAGTTTGAAGTGAAAAACCTAAGGCCCAACAAATATATATCGTCCCTGGGCAGGCTTGATGACGGCACAATTATTGACAATAAGATAAATTTTCCAGACCATGACCTTTATGAGCCGGATGCTGATGTGATTTATGAAATTGCAAACCCTTTTCCCTTCCGCGGAACAACCTATATCAATTCCCAGTGGGCAGATAAAAAGGCAGGCAGGCCTGAACTTATCAGGATTGATCCTCCCTTGCCCTGCTCCATGTCTGAAAATTTCAGAAAATTTGCTGAAAAACAGGGCATTGAAGTGAAAGATTATGGACCTGTGCTTGACATGCTGCCCCGTCAGCTTCTCATTGCCCTTGCCCAGGCATCCACAGACCCTGACGAGCTTGTGCTGCTTGCTGAAAAATCATGCAGGATTCTTGCTGATCCTGTGACAGGAATTCCTGAAGGCCTGGGATACAGAAAAGATTCCAAAGGAAAAGTGGTCCCTGAAATTTTTGATCATGAGCTTTTTGAGGTTCTGGTCAACAACAGGTATCTGCCTGATTCATATAAGGAAGTCATGGTGTTGAGGCCGGGAGTCCAGGGCAGCAATGAAATAACCGGTGAATATACCGGGCCTGACGGCAGAGCTCATGTGTTTGAATATTTAAGGCGCAATTCCTATATTCCATGGGGGCATTTTGCAGCCAACATGGCCAATGATGCCATACGGTATTCAGCAGGGGATTTAAGCTTTCATGACATGAAGGGTATCCGTCATCTTTATTATCAGCGTGCCTTTGTCAGAACAGCGGCTCAGCTTGGCATTGATTCCGGATATGGGCGCTGCACTCTTACAGAAGACCAGCTTGAAGATCTGAGGCTCAGGATAGTTGAAAAGCTTGAAAACAGGCCTGAGCTTGAGTTCAACGCAAGCTTATGGGGGTGGAATTTCGGTTATGGATATGCTCACTCAGGACACAGGCTGCATGCTTCCCATCAGATGATACATCAGCAGAACGCCATGGTGCCGAAAAAGGTTGCTTCCAGCTCAGAGAAACAGATACCTTCGTTTGCCTGCGGAGACCTTGTGGCGGATTTCATTGATGAGTACAGGGAACGCACGGGAAAATCATTTTTTGACAATTATCTTGAGGCCATTGAAAACAATATGCGTACTGACGGCAGAGACTGCGGTGAATCTTCACTTGTGGTGAAAGAAGATGAACATGTCATCCTGTTTGCTCCCAAGGCGCAGATCTGTGAATGGGAGCTTGTGCTCATGTGCCGCAGGCAGTGTGCAAATATTGTCAGGGCAGATATACAAATGCGCAATTCCCTGGATGCGGGCATATTGACTGCCGTAAAAATTCTTGAGGCCATGGGAGCCTCTATGGTGACAGGAATCGAGTTTTCAGGCAGGTTTGATTCTGAAAACAATGGACAGCATCTGATGTATTCGTTTATACCGAGGCTTCCCCATGCTCCTGATACATTTTCCGAGGCCCAGCTTCGATGGATAAGCGGAAATTATCCTGAGGATTTTGCACATGCATGCCGCCTTGTTCTTGATGATTTTTCAATATAAGTGCCGGAAAAATAATGATTCTGCACGATTTTATATATAAATGGGATGGAAGAAGCAGGGATGGCAAACCTCCTGTGGCATGGTGGCCAGGGGCCTACCATGTCAGAATCGTGAAGCTTGCACAGGATAACAATAAAATCAGATATCTTGTCAACTGCGCCGTCATACTTAAAAATGCAGGCACAGAATCCGGCAGGAGCACTTCGATTAAAAACTATATATATAATTTTGCAAAGAAGATTTCAGAACAATATGAAATTGACATGGGAAAAACCATGTGGGTTGAAATGGAAGATGATGCACTCATGGTAAGTCGTCTGCATCCTGATATGACAGCATTGTCACCTGCTGATTATTCCGTGTCATGGCGCCCTGTAAGACCCAATGAACTTGAGCTGATAAAACCCTATCTTGATGGAATGTGAATGAAAATAAATATCTGCAGGGCCAGGCCTGTCAGGCAGCCCTGCAGACAATATTTTTGAAACAGGATTTATACAAGCCCCTGATCCATCATTGAATCTGCAACTTTTACAAAACCTGCAATATTGGCACCATTCACATAATTGCCTGGAGTGCCGTATTCTTCTGAGGCTGCAATGCACTCCTCATGAATGCTCTGCATGATCCCCTTAAGCTTGGATTCCACTTCCTTGCGAGACCATTTGATGCGCATGCTGTTCTGTGACATCTCAAGTCCTGAAACTGCCACACCGCCCGCATTTGCTGCCTTGGCCGGGCCGTACAGTATTTTGTTGTCCAGGAATATATCAACGCCTTCAGGCACTGTTGGCATGTTGGCACCTTCTGTAACCACATGAACACCGTTATTGATGAGATTCTGGGCATCTTTTGCATTTATTTCATTCTGGGTTGCACTTGGGAAGGCGCAGTCAGCCTTGTGATCCCACAGCGGATTGTAGTCTGCGCCGGCATCTGCCGGTGTATACACGGCTTCCGGGTATTTGTCGGCATATTCCTTGATCCTGCCGCGTTTCACATTTTTAAGATACATTACAAACTGCAGTTTTGCTTCGTCAATTCCTCTTTCATCATAAATATAACCTGATGAATCGGACAGGGTAACAACCCTGGCACCCAGGTGAATCAGTTTTTCAGTTGTATATTGAGCCACATTGCCGGAACCGGATACAAGACATACCTTGTTTTCCAGGGATTCGTTCTTTGTGGAAAGCATTTCATTGGCAAAAAATACAGAACCGTATCCCGTGGCTTCAGGGCGTATCAGGCTGCCGCCCCAGTTCAGGCTTTTGCCGGTTAGAACACCTGTGAATTCGTTTTTAAGTTTTTTGTACATCCCGAAAAGGAAACCGATTTCCCTTCCTCCGACACCTATATCTCCGGCAGGCACATCAGTAAAAGGCCCTATGTGACGGAAAAGCTCACTCATGAAACTCTGGCAGAATCTCATGACCTCGTTATCTGATTTCCCCTTTGGATCAAAATCTGATCCGCCTTTTCCGCCGCCCATGGGAAGAGAAGTCAGAGCATTTTTGAATACCTGTTCAAATGCAAGGAATTTCAGTATGGAAAGATTGACAGACGGATGGAACCTGAGACCTCCCTTGTACGGGCCGATCGCACTGTTCATCTCGATTCTGAAACCACGGTTCACACGGACCTTTCCCTGATCATCCATCCATGGAACCCTGAACATGATTACGCGTTCAGGTTCAATGATTCTTTCCATGATGCCTGCGTGACGGTATTCGGGATTTTTGTCCAGAACCGGTTTGACTGATTCAATAACTTCTGTTACAGCCTGATGAAATTCTTTTTCAAAGGGATCTCTTGCATTGACAATATCCAGTATTGCACTCATTTTTATGTCTCCTGTTAAAATAAATTTGCGGATCGTTTCAATCCAGCATAAACACCGTTGTTTATTTCACGATACAGGCCCCATTGTCTGTATCGTAAATATATTTTTATCATAAATCCTGACAAGTTCCGATATATTAATTTATGGATAAGCAATTGACCGGACTTAAGATTAAAATATCATTTTTCATAATCAGATGACAATTATTTATTAAAATTATTCCATCCCCTTATATTAAAGTTCGCAATTGCTAATATACCCTGGCAAAGTCTTCGTCAACCTTAATTTTAATTTTCCGGCAGTTACCGGTGAAAATGAACAGACTATTGACTTGAACCTGCGGTAAATGTAAAGTAGTCATCCCATGGAAAAATATTCAAATATCCGGCTGATTTCAATGAAAGACCCGGCCCTTACGCTTGAGCTTAAGAAAAAACCTGCAATGGGTCTGATTTTTTTTAGGGCATTCATTATATCTTTGTTTCGCTCCGCCACAATTGCAGACGATGCAGTTGTGGAGAAAAACAGGATAGTGATGAGAAACTGCGCCCTGGATGAAAAATTGATCCGCAGCTACAGAAAGGTATGCGGATTTTCAGAATCAGATCATGATACAGTGCCCATATCATATATACAGACATTGTTCATCGGCCTTCTGGGTAAGTTCATTGTTTCGCCGTTTTTTCCTCTGACTCCACTCGGGCTTATCCATGTTTTCCAGTCACTTGAACAGGAAAGACCTGTGAGGACAGATGAAATTCTTGACCTTGAATGTACTCTGGACTGCATCAGCAAAACTGCAAAGGGTGTGGAAACAGGTTTTGTTCTCAGGGCTTTGTGCAGGGATAATGTTGTCTGGCAGGGAAAATCGCGTTTTTTCACCCGCGCCCGTGTAAAATCAGGTACACAGGGCACCAGGAGAATAAAAAATATATCTGAGCCTGTGTTTCCTGAAAAAAAACAGATTATTTCTGTGCCTGCTGATACAGGCCGCAGATATGCCGGAGTCTCAGGCGATCTGAATCCCCATCATCTTCATCCTGCTGCTGCCAGATTTTTTGGTTTTAAAAGAGCCATTGCCCATGGCATGTGGACTCTTGCCAGGGCAGCTGCCGGCCTTGATGCTGAAATTGGCATAAATGACAGGGCCACTATTGAAGCCTGGTTCAAACGCCCTGTTTTCATGCCGTCCCGGATTGCCTTCGGGTATGAGCATGTTCAGGACAGTACAGAATCAGGCCCGGATATTACAGAGTTCGGGTTATGGGATGATGAAAAAAATATTCCCCACCTGAAAGGAAGGCTTATCAACTTCACCTGATCAATGTAGGTTGATCAACCTACATGAAAATCAGGTATCTTACCGATTGCAGGAACAACAATCTTTTTTTAGTCTTGAATTCCATTATAAATTAAGGAGGTTAATATGCTCAGACCGGATTATGAGATCGGAAGCACCACCATAGGGCAGCTGGTTGATATTGTGGCAGACCAGTTCAGCGACAGAAAAGCACTTGAATATTATGAATATGGAATAAACTATACCTGGTCGCAGTTCAGGGATGTGTGCAATGATGTTGCAAAGGCTTTCATGGCCCTTGGAATAAATCAGGGCGATAAAATTGCAATCTGGGCCAATAATGTGCCTGAATGGCTTTATTCACAATTCGGTACAGGAAAGATGGGAGGCGTGCTTGTCACCGTGAACACAAGCTACCGCAGTTTTGAACTGGAATATCTCATGTCCCAGTCAGATGCCACAACTCTGGTTTTCATAGGAGGTGTCAGGGAACCTGATGAATATCTTAAAATAATGAAAAAAATATGCCCGGAACTTGATGAATGCGAACCTGGGATGCTGAACAGCGAAAAACTGCCAATGCTCAAGAATGTGGTTTATATAGGCCCTGAAGAAGATAAGATGAAAGGCATGTATACCTGGGATGATATCATGAAAATGGGTAGATCTGTTTCAGATGAACAGCTCAGGCAGCGCCAGGAATCCCTGTCTGCCGATGATGTTATCAATATGCAGTACACTTCAGGCACCACAGGTTTCCCAAAGGGAGTTATGCTGACACATACCAATATCATTGGAAATGCAAAAAGCATTGGAGAGTGTATGAATCTTTCATGCCTTGATAATCTTTGCATACCTGTGCCTTTTTTCCATTGTTTCGGATGTGTGCTTGGAACTTTGACCTGTGTGGTTTCTGGTGCCACCATGTCCCCTGTGACCCAGTTCAAGCCTGACAGGGTGCTTGAGACAGTGCAGGCAAACAAATGCACAGCCCTGCACGGGGTTCCCACAATGTTCATTGCAGAGCTTGAGGAAATGGAGAAAAAATTTTATGACACCTCAAGTCTTCGCACCGGCATCATGGCCGGGTCTCCATGCCCCATTGAGGTTATGAAAAAGGTTGTGGACAAAATGGGTATAACAGAGATGACAATTGCTTATGGACAGACAGAAGCCTCTCCTGTCATTACCCAGACCCGGCCTGAAGACAGCCTGGATCTGAGAGTCAGCACGGTTGGAAGGGCACTTCCGAATATTGAGGTGAAAATAGTGGATACAGCAACTGACATGGATGCTCCATGCGGCACCCAGGGTGAATTATGCACCCGCGGTTACCATGTCATGAAAGGGTACTATAAAATGCCCGAAGCCACAGCAAGGGCAATTGATGATGACGGATGGCTTCATACCGGTGACCTTGCTGTGATGGATGAAAACGGATACTGTAAGATCACGGGGCGTATAAAGGACATGATAATCAGGGGAGGTGAGAATATCTATCCCAGGGAAATTGAGGAATTTCTCTACACTCATCCCAAGATCCTTGATGTCCAGGTTGTGGGCATACCAAGTGAAAAATATGGAGAAGAGGTGGCAGCCTATATTATTCTAAGGGAAGACGAAACAGCAGACTCCGAAGAGCTCAGGCAGTTCTGCACAGACAAGATAGCCTTTCATAAAATTCCCGCTTTTTTCTTTTTTGTTGATGAATATCCTGCAACAGCCTCCGGCAAAATTCAGAAATACAAACTCAGGGAGCAGGCGACCAGCATGCTGGAACGCCAGGATGCTGCAAAAATTGTCACAGCCTGACATATAGAACATGAAACCTGTTGTTTTCCCCTGTTCCAGCCTGGAACAGGGGAAAACAATGAAACTTAATCGGTTTTTTCCTGGTTGTAATGATGAACATCCTGCTGGGGATAAGGTATGCTGATGCCTTCACGGTCAAAGGTCAGCTTGATCTGTTCTGTAAGCTCAAAATAAACACTCCAGTAATCCGAAGTCTTTACCCAGGGTCTTACAACAAAATTCACACTGCTGTCTGCAAGCTCTGATACTGCAACAGTTGGAGATGGTAGATCCAGTACTCTTTTGTTTTCCTTTAAAATATCATTGAGAACCTGTTTTGCCTTTTTAATGTCATCATCATATCCTATGCCTATTACAAGGTCTATTCTTCTTGTTTTGTTTGCAGTGATATTGGTGATGACATTGCTTGTGATGGCCGAGTTGGGAACAATTACGCGCTGATTGTCAGGAGTATGTATTATGGTGTTGAACAGGGCAATGCTGACAACATTGCCTGAGACTCCGCCTGTGCTTATGAAATCACCTACATTGAACGGCCTGAACAATATGAGCATGACTCCTGAGGCAAAATTGGACAGGGAATCTTTGAGTGCAAGGCCGATGGCAAGGCCAGCAGCACCTACGATGGTCAGAAATGAAGTAGTGTTGATCCCAAGCTGTCCTGCAGCAGCTATGAGAACCACGATAACAAGGGTGTAATATATGATGTTCTCAAGAAAGTTTACAAGGGTTGTGTCAATCTTGTTTTTTTCCAGAATTTTTGTAACCAGCTTTGAAATTTTACCGGCAAGCCATTTTCCAATTATCAGTACGGCAAGAGCTGCCACCAGTTTCATGGAATATGTTGTTGCCCAGTAAGTAAGAGTTTCAATAATTTTGTCGATGTTCACGGTTTCTCCTTTCAGCTATTCTGACTAATAAAAAAAATATTCCTGATCTGAAACATATCGGTTCTGACAATGATAATCTTGAAATTATTTATGGATTGACAGATCATGACATCAGGGAGTATAAACTGGTTTCAGGCATTTAAGGGTGCTCTGGAGGATATGGATTTTTTTTCCAGGTTAAAAGGAAAGGCGGTGAAAATCCGCCACATGCCAGCCGGTGCCGTGATCGGGGACGAAAGCTGCAACATGCCACTCTTTTTGAACTTAAAAAGGGGAAGGCGCAGTGACTAGGATGATCCGTCAGTCGGAAAGCCTGCCCTGATGCATTTAGCTTTAGGATTCTTTGCTGGAACAAGATCCTGTTGAATATATTTATGAATTTTATGAATATTCAGGAGGAGATTGTCATGTCCCTGGAACTTAACAAGGAATTCGGAAGCATTATCACCCGTCTTATCTCAAAGGAAAATCTCAGCCGCAGTGAAGCTGAACGCGCTTTTGTCATGGTGCTGAACAATCAGGTGACAGATATGCAGCAGGGAGCATTTCTTGCCGCTCTGACAGCCAAGGGAGAAACAGACCGGGAAGTTGCAGGCGCCTGGGATGCCATCTATAATCTTGACACCGTTCATGTGGAGCTTGATATCGGTATACAGGCTGTTGACAACAGCGGTACAGGCATGGATACCTTCAAGACTTTCAATATCAGCACGGCAGCTTCCATTATTGCGGCAGCAGGCAAGGTTCACATGGCACGCCATGGAGCGCGTGCAATAACATCTGTCTGCGGAACTGTTGACATGGCACAGGCGCTTGGCGTGGATGTGGAATGCTCCGCAGACATTGTAGGTGCAAGCATTGAAAAATCAGGTATCGGGCTTTTCAACGGGATGAGCCCGAATATTCATCCCATGGCTCTTGGCCGCATACTCTCACAGATTTATTTCGGATCAACCCTGAATATTGCAGCATCGCTTGCAAATCCTGCCCTGCCTTCCACAGGAGTCAGGGGTGTTTATTCCATGGGCATGATACAGCCTGTGGCACGGGTAATGAAGGAAATCGGATATAAAAGCGCCATTGTTCTTCACGGCTGTATTAAAGGGTCTGATCTTGGCATGGACGAAGCTTCTGTCTGTGGAATCACCCATTGTGCCAGAATTTTTAATGACGGCAGCATAAAGGAATTTATAATTGATCCTGAAAAGCTTGGAATCGGGTTGAAAAATCCTGAAGAGCTTGTCCCTGAAAAAGATATTGAAAAAGAAGCAAAGCGTTTTGCCGCCCTGATTGCAGGCAGGGACAGCACAGCCAGAAAAGATGCTGCAATACTGAATGCAGGGCTTATATTTCTTGCAGCAGACAGGGTTGATTCCCTTGAATCCGGAATTGAAAAGGCAGCTGACCTTCTTGACAGCGGCATGGCCCTTAAAACACTTGAAAAATGGGTGACATCCCAGAATTCTGATCCTGGATCAGGACTGAAAAAACTTCATTCCCTTATGCCGTGAATGCTTAAAAGGAGAAAATCATATGCACCTTTTTATTCTGAAATCAGGTAATGATTACATACGTGTGAGAGAAGACAGGTATCAATGTGTTAAGCTTGACAAGGCAAGTGTTTTTCCTGAAAACCTCATGGACGAGGTGAGACAGCACGAAACAGAGCTTAAAAAACAGGGATTTTCCAATGTGTGCATTAAAAGGCTTGTTTTAACTGAAGAGGATATCTGAACATGAAAATAGTATTGACCGGCATAAGAAACCTCACCGTTCTGCACGATGAAGATAACAGAGCCCCTGATGCAGATAATGACCTGTATGAGGATGTAAAGGTGGTTTGCTGCGCTGTGTGCCGCACTGATGCCAAAATGTGGGAACAGGGGCACAGGGATCTTGTTTTTCCAAGGGTGCTTGGCCATGAAATGGTTGTGGAAAATGAAAAGGGTGCAAGATTTGTTGTATGGCCGGGCAAAAGCTGCGGTAAATGCCGTTTCTGCATGCAGGGCCGTGAAAATTTATGTGAGGACATGAAAATTACAGGATTCCATACAGACGGAGGTTTTGCAGACAGGGCAGTGCTGCCGCGCACCAGCCTCATCCCTGTTTCAGATGATCTTGATACCCATGTCGCGTGTTTTGCAGAGCCTGTGGGCTGTGTTGTGAATGCATTTGAAAAATTCAGTTTTGAGCCCGGAAACAGGATTCTTGTTATAGGCGGCGGGACAATGGGGCTGATTACAGGTCTTTATGCCCGCCGCATGGGCCTTGAGCCTGTTATTCTGGAAAAAAACGCTGCCAAGGCAGCCCGTGTTGCAGAATTTGTAAATGCCGCCGGAATTGAATGCACAAGACAGACCAATGAAAGTGAATTTCCCCTGGTTATCAATGCATGTGCAGATTTTATTGCATTCTGTCAGGCCATTGCCAAGGCAGGCAAGGGCGGGCAGATTTCTTTTTTCAGCGGTATCACCAAAAATGAGAATATAGAAACCAACCTGCTTAACCTTCTGCATTACAGGGAAGTAAGTCTCACAGGTGTATACGGCATGACACGCGAACACATGAAAAAAGCCCTGCCGTTCATGCAGGAGAATGCAGAATTTCTGAAACTGCTCATTGAAAAGATTACAGATCCCGGAAACCTGCCTGAACTTATGGAAAAAGTATTGTCAGGAAAATACCTGAAGTTTGTTCTTGATTTCAGGCTTGCGCCCGCACAAGGGAAAAACAGGGCGCAGGCAGGCCATGAACGCAGAACCATGACCATGTCGGATTTTGCTGGTTCTTCCGGTATTGCAGCCGGAGTGATCAGGAGCATAACTCCCCTTTCTGACAAGCTTTTGGCCTCTGCAACTGCAAAAATTGATGAAAAGACAAAACCCCTTGGCGCTCTTGGCAGGATTGAAGACCTTGGTGTGCGCATGAGCCTGATTTTAAATACCCTTGAACCTGAAATACGCAGAAAGCATATTTTTGTGTTTGCAGGTGATCACGGCATAACAGAAGAAGGTGTTTCTGCATACCCTTCTGAAGTCACAGCTCAGATGGTGGAAAATTTTCTGGCTGGCGGGGCTGCAATAAATGTTCTGTGCCGTCATTACGGAATTGACATGAAGGTGGTGGACATGGGAGTTAAAACCCCGATACCTGCCCGTCAGGGGCTTGTCATATGCAGGGCAGGTGCGGGAACAAAAAATTTTGCCATTGAAGATGCCATGACACAGGATCAGGTCATGGCAGCCCTTGAAGGCGGTATGAAAGTCTTTCTTGATGAATATGAAAAAAATCCGATTGATATTGTGGGGCTTGGCGAAATGGGTATAGGCAATACAAGTTCTGCTTCTGCCATCATATCAACCATTACGGGAATCAGCCCGGCAGAAGCTGTAGGAAGGGGAACGGGGATTGATGACAAGGGCCTTTCCCACAAGATAGAAGTGCTTGAAAAGGCACTTGCATTCCATTGTGCTGATCCTGGCAACGGTCTTGAAATCCTGCGCAGGATGGGCGGATTTGAGATTGCAGGTATTGCAGGTGCTGTGCTTGCTGCTGCCTCAAAAAAGACGGCTGTCGTGCTTGACGGCGTGATTTCAACTGCTGCCGGACTTGTCGCATATGTGATCAACCCGGATATTAAAGGTTATCTTATTTCAGGCCATAAATCCGTGGAACAGGCCCAGAAAGCTGCTCTTGATTATATGAACCTGACACCTGTCATTGATTTTGACATGCGCCTCGGAGAGGGCACAGGTGCTGCCATTGCCATTGATATGGCTGATGCTGCCTGTAAAATAATGTCCCAGATGGCTTCATTTGACGAGGCAAAGATTGCCAGAGCCTGTCTGAAATCCTGAAAAATTAAAGGCCCGGCCAGGTAAAATTTCTGTCCGGGCCTTTCTGTGTCATGGTGTAAACACTGCTGCTTTAAGGCTCATGGGGTGATGGCCCGGCATTTTTGTCACAGGTTCTGTGTGGCACAGGAAACACCTTTTGAATCCTATGGCCTTGCGGTTCTTCTGATACTGCAAAGGCTGAATATTATCAATATCCGGATTGCGTTTGTTTTTTGCAGGATAAATGGCATGGGGCGATCCGTGGCAGGCTTCGCACAGCATGCCCGAAGACATGTCATGGCTCATCCTGTAAAGGTCTTCTTTTTTCTGGGTCCATTTGTTAAATCCGTCTGCCGTGGCAGGGTCAGGCCTGGTGAAATTGACATGACAGCCCAGGCAGTCAGGTTCATTGATCCATGGGGTTCTTGGATGAATATCATCCAGACTCCTGACTTTTCTTGGAACAAGATGGGCCATCAGACGCTGTGCACCGGGTTTGCCGTTTGCCTTTTCTTTTTTAAGGAGGCTCAGGGCATGATCTTCCAGAAATCCGTGGCATGTGGTGCAGTTGAGATTTTCTGCATGAACTCCCCTCAGACATTTGGTGGGGCCGCCCGGTCTTGATGGATGACATCTGAAACATGCCTGGGTTCCCCTGTCCGTGAGAAAATTGGCATGCCACCCGTGAATTGCAGCAGGGAAATTGAGCAGACCCGGTTTGCCCTTTGTGCCGAGAATCGGGTCTTCATGGCAGGACTGGCACAGCTTTGGCCTGCCTTTTTCTGCCATTTCCGCCAGGTTGGTTCCGCTGTTTCTGTCATGAACCTTTAAGATATCCATGGCTGTTTCCCTGGTGAATCCTGCCACACCATTCACCCTCCATTTTCCACCGTGACAGTTTTTGCAGCCCATTTCCGTGGCCGTGGGTGTTACGGCCCGTGTTGAGGCAATCACCCTGCCTGTACTGGTGTCAACTGCCTTGATATTAAATATGGGATAGGGATTGTAGCCTCCCTTGTCAGGATACGGAACCACTGGAATCAGGGAAGCTTCAAATGCCTTCAGTTCATCAGTAAAATGCATGGTGCCTGACAGGCCGTTTCCGGACAGCCCGATATTGGGCTTCAGGGTTTTGCCGAAAAGTGATTCAGCATGATCCCACAGACCTACATGGGCTGAGGGGTTTTCAAATCCAGGCTCCACCTGATAGGTGATTTTGATGTTTTTTGTAATGATTTTCGGCACAGGCCCCCGCCTGATTACCTGTGCCACAAGATCATTGGCAGGCGGCAGAAGCACCCAGTAGGCATCACTGTCAGATATGCAGTGCATTCCAAGATCATTCCATGCAAGCAGTACATAATCTGTTCCATTATAATCAGGAATCCGGGTTTTCTGCCTGGCAGGAAAAATAACAGGCTCTGCAACATCATTTTTGTGCAGAAGCCCTGTTACAATATAGGTTGCAAGCGCTCTGCGCTCTTTACGGGTTCCCATGAAAGGCGGCATATAATCGTTGATTTTCCCAAGCCCGTTGAGCATGGAATCCATGCCGAATACACTGAATTTTCCTGCCCGTTTCAAAATATCGTTCATTGGGCCGCCCACGGAGTGGCAGGCAGAACACTGGAATCTGAAAATTTCCCTGCCTGCGGCAAATTCTGTTTTTGGCGTGATCTTTCTGTGCTGAACCCATCGGGCTGTTTTCAGGAATCCGTTTTTTTTGATTTTTTTCTGGTCTGCTCTGGTAATGGAGTTGGCATACATGTATCCGTGGATGACAAACGGCCTGCGCCCGCCTTCACGCATGAATTCAAATCCTCCCATGTAAACAAGTCCAATGGCAAGCACGGCAAAAGCCAGGATTTTTTTGACAGGAAGCGGGCTTGGAAATGAAAAAACCACAGCTCCCACAAAAAGTATGCTGGCACTGATGAAAAATATTTTCATATAGGGCAGAAGCTCAGGCGAGCGGCCAAGTATCATGGTCTGAACAGATAGGGGCAGGCTCTTGAAATACCAGAATCCTGATGCCAGCATGAACACAAAAGGTATCAGAATCCATGCGGCGCAGAATCTGTTCATGGTCAGGCGCGCCCTGTCATTTTGTATGAACATGGAAGTGACAAACCCGAATGTTCCTGCATACATGAAAGCCATGGATGTCCTGAAAAACATGGCAGGCCACATGGTGGGGTTGAAAAAACCTGACCAGAACCTGTGATCTGCAACCCATTGGCCAGGGGTAAGCATGAAATCTATTATACCGTTGATCAGAAACAGGGACAGCCATGCAAATATAAAATAAAGCCATCCTATTTTCATATGATTTTCGCGGCTTATTTTGCCGAAAGTGTAGAAATAGATGAACAGGGCCACGATTTCTCCGGTGAAACAGACCCATTCCGTTGCCCAGCCAAATACAAAGGTATGGATGAGCACTGAGGTGGCTCCCGGATTTAAAAGTGCGATTGTGAACCAGATTCCGACACCGCTGATCCCGCCGAACACCATGGTGAGAAGCAGAAAAAATTTGGTATGTTTTCTGACATATTCCAGAATATCAGGATTGTTGTCTTTATAGGCCTTTCTTTCCGACAGAATCAGGAAAAGGCCGCCGCCAACGGCAAAATGTGATACATAAACATGGGTTACGGCAATAAGGGCTATGAGAAATCCACCGCCTGCAGTATAAAGTTCCCATACCGGATAGTTCATATCAAGCCTCCTTTCCTGATTCAGCAGCAATCTTCAGCATATATGCGATAACGGCAAGCCCGATTCCAAAAGAGACAAGAAAAAGAATCATGGGCGAATAATCAGGCACTACCTTCAGCGCTGCCGGTGAAAAATAAGGGTCCAGCCATGCCCTGCGAAGACAATCCCGCATCAGAACCATGGGAACAATTGTTGAGATGACAGCACCAAGAGTGGCCCAGACATTTTTTTTCACAGCAAATATCAGTGCAGAAGCCCCGCACAGAACAGCAATGACAAACAAGGCGGTGCAGAGCCTGTCCGCGCCCATGAAAAGCATCATTTTATCCCTTTGAAGAGCAGTAAGAAACCAGAGCCCTGTCAGCGCCTGGACAATGGTTGCCCAGAAAAACCAGTTAAGCCCGTTTCTTATGGCCTTTTCTGCCATAAGTTTTTGTTTTCCAATCCTCACCTGCCAGATCACAGCCTGAAAAAGACCGGCAACTGCAATGGACCCTGTCACAAAATGAAGATACCTTGGAATCAGGGTTGCTTCCTTCAGGTTCAGCAGGGTGCCGTATGGGTTTGTAAAATATCTTGTCCATTGGTCAGGCTTCATCATCAGGGTCATGTTGCTGGTAAATATAAAGGCAACTGCCAGAAGAAAAATCGCGGCAATGACGATAAAGATTCTTCTGGCCTGGCCCAGAGCATCAAATTTGAAATCGTAAATATAAAGGGAATAATAGGCCAGCATAACAAGGCCCACAACAGAGAGCCAGTAAACCGCCATCAGCACGGAACTTGTGTAGATGAACTGCCCGTACAGCACCTGAAGGAACAGCAGGGGAGCAACTCCTATATTGACAGTAAATGCAACAGTATAAGGCAGCTTTAAAGACATATCCCTGGATATTTCATCTGGCTTGTCCCTGTTCCCGAATTCTCTGAACAGGGCGATGACAGTGCTTCCCAGCATGGTGTTCATAAACAGCAGATGGAGAATAAAGGTTACGATCAGCAATACCTGAAACCACCCCCATGCAACCGGGATAGTGTCTGGCAGAGGGATTAATGCGGATAAATCCATAACAGCCTCCTTGAAAAAGGGGATAAAAACAACAGATAATTATAATTTAAGACAGATGAGACGATTATAATGATTTCATTTTGAAAAATCCACCAATTATTTGAAAAATCAGAAATTTATTACACATCGGATATAAAGCCCACCAGCTCTGCATATCAAAAAATATCCGGAACTAGGGACTTGTACCTATTGATTTTT
>CAYOYY010000051.1:0-20270 GCA_964408295.1 uncultured Desulfobacula sp.
ACTGGTCATTTAATATCCCTTTATCTGTATTTGTGCTGAAAAACAAAGTCAAAGTTATAAAAGCATATCCCATAACAGCAAGCACTGCAAATACAGGATAAAAAACACCCATGGGAGCCAGCACAATGGCAGTAAGCCAGTGAGCAGCAATGACTGCCATGGAGTGAAGCCTTATTGGAAAATCATTGAAGCGGCATATAACAGCCAGCCCGCACAGATTCCAGCCGTATAAAGAGGCAAAAACATGCATCTGTACAAGCCATTTTACTTTCATGGGATCATATGTGTCTGACATCTGCAGAACAATATAGGCGATACCTGTTACAGCCGTAAAAACCAGAAATCCTGTTCCGGAAGTCAGAAAAAGTTTCTGCTGAATTTTCCTGGCATATTTTGAATAAAGCACCAGAACAATAACCACTGCAATGAACAAAGCTGAGCTGACAAAAATCTGCGGGACAAATTTTTCCAGAAGAATAAATATAAAAAAAACAATGACCCCAAGTGTTATGATCCAGAAGCATATTTCCATGATCCATAGTACACCGGGAGTTTTTACATGTTTCAGCATTGAAAAAACAATAGACAGGGTTATCAGGGACAATGGAAATGAAAACCCCAGAAAAAATGTGTTTAAAGTAAATTTCTCCATTGTCACAGCATGGAGATATGCATCATTCACAACAGCGGCAGATGCAATGCAAAGCCCGATTGAAAGACATAGAAGCGAAGCATGATGAAATTTCTCATAAACAGGTTCTGATGTTGTGAAAACCCTGACAGGAAGAAAACCGAAACGTTCCGTTCTGACCTTTTCCACCAGAAAAATCAGAACCAGTGAGACCAGAAGGGTTAAGGAATATAATTCAAAAAAAGCTGACAAAGCATAGACAAGCGAGCCTGCAAAAAAACTCATGATAATCCAGGAGGCTTTTTTCTGTCCGCGTGTGTAATAAAGGATGATGGTGCCGCCTGTGCAAAGATTGAAAAGAAAAATATGCAATCTTTCAAAACTATAATGATTAAGCGGAAAATAAATCTGCACAAATCCGAATGCAAGTGCGGTGATCATCAGAAAAGAAAAAAGTATTTTAAGGCCAAAGCTCATGTCCATCTTTCCTGCCGGTATCTGCCCAGCATCTCCCTCAAACCCTGTATTATTGTTTCATGACGGAAGGAAAATCCGGTTGACAAAAGTTTTTCAGGCGTCACTCTGGCGCTTGCAAGAAGCGTTTCTTTTCCCATCTGCCCCCACAATATCCTGACAATGGGTGCTGGAAGGCAAAAAAGCACTTTTCCGCCTGAGACACTGGCAAGAGCTTCGGAAAACAATGCATTGGTAACAGGAGCAGGAGCTGTCAGATTGACAGGGCCTCGGATCTGTTCTGTATTTAAGATATGTAAAACAGCATACAGCAGATCTTCCATACTGATCCAGCTCATATACTGCCGTCCGTGTCCGATACGAACGCCTGCACCTGCTCTGAAGACAGGAAGCATGCGCTTGAGCGCACCGCCTGCCGGTGTAAGTACAATGCCTGTCCTGAGCTGCACAGGTCTTGTTGCCTCAGGCAGGCCAAGGGACGCAGCTCTTTCCCAGTGATAGCACAGCCTTGAGATAAACAGATCGCCCATATCTGATTCTTCTGTCAGCACTGTATCTTCTGCGTCTCCATAATATCCTGTGGCAGAGGCACTGATAAAAACTGAAGGAGCATGCTGCAAGCGTTTTATTGCTTTTACAAGCACCCGTGTCGGTATCAGCCTTGAGTCCATTATCCGTTTTTTATGTTCCTGTGTCCAGCGTCCCCTTGATATATCAAGTCCGTTTAAATTAATGACAGCATCAATTTTTCCTGCACCGGCCAGGTCAGGTTCCTTTGCATATGGATCCCAGTAAATTTCATCTTCCTCCAGGTTCTTTTTATGCCTGACCAGGCGCAGCACCTTGTAACCACAGGTCTGCAAAAACGGGACCAGAGCATTTCCTATCAGACCGCTGGCTCCTGAAACAAGTATCTGCCTGCCTGATACCCTGGACATATTATTTTCCAGATCATATTTAAGGATGTTGTGGCGGTAAGTGAACATTCTTTCAAGCTCTGATTGTGCAAACCTGTGGAAAGGGGCGGTCAAAAATCCAAATGGCAGCCTGTATATGATATAATCCTCCATTATACATATTGATTCTGTCTGTTTAATAAACCTGTGCGTATGATCCCATAAGGCAAACGGCCCCTTAAGCTGCCTGTCCCTGAATAATTCATTTTTTATATATTCTATATGTTCTGATTCCCATTTTACAGGTATGGTGAAAATTTTTACCTTAAAAGTAATTTTAACGCCCCTGTCCAGGCCTCTGCCTGTCCCTGAGACAGGTTTCAGACTTATCCATGGCGGAGTAAGGCGCAGAACCGCCCCTTGCCTTTCATGCCATGCAAAGGTTTTTTCAGCACAGGTATTGATTTTGATTTTTTTTATATAAATACGATCTTTCATGCCATAAAAAAATGATTCATTGATTTTCTGCCCTTAATACTATAATAATCTGCGTGTGGAAACCTTTTTTATCAGGAAGGTGATTAAGGCATAATCCTTGCTTGTTGTCTGTTTACTGACTGCTTATGAATGCAGTTCTTTTACCGGATAAAAACCGATTATTTAATATTTGGCATGAAAGGAAAAAAAATGGAAAAATATGAATGTGTATGCGGTTATGTTTATGATCCTGCAAAAGGTGACCCTGACAACTCAATTGAGCCTGGAACAGCTTTTGAAGACCTGCCTAAAGACTGGGTATGCCCGCTGTGCGGAGCTTCCAAGGACAATTTTGAAAAACTGGACTGATTTTTAAAAAAGGAGGCAAACCTTAAGATGTACAAACCCATAGAAATAGCCGACAATATTTTTTCAGTTGGATGCAGGGACTGGGATATAAGGGATTTTCACGGATATTCCACCTATGAAGGAACAACATACAATGCTTTTCTTATTCTGGGTGAAAAAAACATCCTAATTGACACAGTCAAGGAAAAATTCGGGAATGAGCTGCTTTCCAATATAAGCAGAATAATTGATCCGAAAAAAATTGACGCTGTAATAAGCAACCACTCGGAAATGGATCATTCAGGTGCCATTCCCAAGGTCATGCATAAAATCGGCCTTGAAAAGCCCCTGTATTGCTCCAAAATGGGAGCTAAAAACCTTAAAAGCAATTTAAATGAAGAATTCAATTTTCAGGTTGTGGCAAATGGTGAGACACTTGAGCTTGGAGACAGGACATTTTCGTTTCTTGAGACAAGAATGCTGCACTGGCCGGACAGCATGTTCACATATCTTGCAAAGGAAGGCATTTTGTTTTCCAGTGATGCCTTTGGACAGCACTATGCCGGAGACATGTTCTTTGATGATCAGATTGGTGACGAAATAATTCCCCATGCCAGAAAATACTATGCAAACATCCTGCTGCATTTTTCCCCCAGGGTACAGGCGCTTTTAAAGGATGTTTCCAAAATGGATCTCAAAATCAACATGATCTGCCCTGACCACGGCATAATATGGAGAGACAACCCATCCAAGATAATTAAAATATACGACAAATGGTCACGCCAGGAACCTGGCAATAAGGTTGTGATTATTTTTGATTCCATGTGGGAAAGCACAAGCAAAATGGCAAGATCCATCACAAGCGGGATTGAATCGGAAGATGTCAATGTCAGGCTGATGAATACAAGAAAATGGCATAGAAGCGATATCATGACGGAGATTGTTGAAGCTGGTGCCATAATTGTGGGCTCTCCCACGCTGAACAATAATATTTTTCCGGTTGTGGCAGATGTAATGACCTATATCAAGGGGTTAAGGCCCCAGAACAAAATTGCTGCCGCATTTGGTTCCTATGGATGGAGCGGAGAAGCCGTTAAAATTCTCAACAAAGAATTTGAAGAAATGAAGCTGGATATTATTGACGAAGGTGTTAAAGTCCAATATGTACCTGAGGAAGAAGACCTGAACAGATGTTTTGAACTGGGTGTTAAAATCGCAAAAACACTAAAAAGCAGACTGTCATGAGAACATACAAGGCTCAGTGGACAGACCGGAGGTGAAAATGGCTAATGAATTCAATGCAAAAGATGTTTTTGATCTTGCCGTAAAAATCGAACAGAACGGTGCACTATTTTATCGGGATGCTGCAGCTCTGATGACAGATGAGGGTCACAAGGCCTTTCTTCTGGAACTGGCTGAAATGGAAGACCAGCATGAACAGACATTCTCAGCAATGCAGAAAGAACTCAGTGATGAAGAAACATTTTCCACGGCATTTGATCCGGAAGATGAAAACGGGCTTTATCTCAAAGCCCTGGCAGACACAAGGGTCTTTTCAGGCAAGCAACAGCCTGGCAGCGATTTTAAAGATATCCTGAACTGTGCGATTCAGGCAGAAAAAGATTCCATTGTATTTTATCTGGGCATGAAAGAGCTTGTCCCGCCAAAACTTGGGCAATCAAAAATAGATGATATTATCAAAGAGGAAATGAGCCATATAAGACTTCTTGCAGCAAGGCTCAACCAAGCGGAATAGCTGTTCCACAAACCAAAAAACCAGAGCCCCTGTACAGGGAAAAAACAATTTTTCTGTACAGGGGCTTTATAATTTTAAAGATTCATATCATGATTTCCACAACCCGTGAAGATTGCAATAAGCCATTGCAACAACCTTTGGTGCATCGGTTTTAAATACAGCTTCAGGCGCATCTGTCGGAGACAGCATCTGTCTTTGCACAAATCTGCCATCATCTGAGACAAGCTCAATCCATTCGATGAAATGATCTTCTCCCATTGGATGAGCTGTGGTCCCAACTTTTACGATATATCCTCCATCTGTTTTCTCAATTACCGGAACATGCTTTTCCAGGGCTGCATCAACCGTGTTTTCAACCACACGGTCCATTGCCTGGCCACAACACATCACAGGGGGTTTTTCTCCATGAAGGACCTGTACGATATTGCCGCATTTACTGCACTTATAGATACCCATTTTTTCAGCCATTTTAATTCTCCTCTTCTATTATCTTCATTAAACACGAGCTATCTTTATTATACCTAAATTTTAAACTGATCCACCATTTCCTTAAGATCATGTGAAAGTTTCAGCAGTTCAGAAGAACTTGCGCCGACCTGACGGCTTGCAGAATTGATATCTCCTGCAGCCTGGCTTACATCTGCAATATCCCTTGTCACCTCCCCTGCAACTGCTGAAGCCTGATTAACATTTTCATTGACTTCCTGAACCCCGTCAGCAGCCTGTGTAACGTTATTTGAAATTTCACGGGTTGTGACAGACTGTTCTTCCACTGCCGTTGCAACTGTGGTCACAATCTCATTGATCTCATTGATCACCTTTACAATTGATTCAATTGCAGCAACAGATTCTGTTGTAGTGGTCTGAACCCCTGAAATCCTTTCATTGATTTCACGGGTTGCATCTGCAGTCTGCTGGGCAAGAGCTTTTATTTCTCCCGCAACAACTGCAAATCCCTTACCAGCTTCCCCTGCCCTGGCAGCCTCTATGGTTGCATTCAAAGCCAGAAGATTGGTCTGCTCCGAAATATCAGCAATGGTTTCCGTCACCTTGCTGATCTGTGAAGATGCCAAGCCAAGTTCATCCATTTTAATGGATACCTGTTTTGCCCTTTCAACAGCATGGGCTGTTGTTTCACTGCCTTTTGCAGTATTGGACGCAATTTCATTTATAGTGGAAGTCATCTGATCTGCAGCAGATACTACCATATTAATATTGGTCGAAGTCTGTTCAGTCGCTGCTGCAACGCTGTTCATATTAGCTGACATTTCTTCAGCAGCAGCTGCCACAGTATTGGCTTTTTCAGCACTCTGTTCGGAATTTGTTGTGATCAAAGCTGCAATATCTGACAGCTCATTGGAAGATTCTGTCAATTTACGGGTTCCGGAGGCTATGTTCCCAAACATTTTTCGCAGATTATCTGACATGGTATTAAGGGCATTGACAAGAATACCTATTTCATCACGCTGCTCAATATCAAGATGCTGGGTCAGATCTCCCTTTGCTATCTTTCCTGCCATTTCCACGCTTTTTATTATGGGCCCGGCAATGGACCTGCTTATGAGCAGACCAACAAACCCTATGATACAAACAGAAACCACCATGGTTATAATCATTATGGTTTTCATGGCTTTTACAGATTCAAATGCTTCAGATTTATTTTTTTCAACAATAAGCCCCCATGTAGTGTTTCCGACTTTTACAGGGACAAAAGCAGATAATACCTGAACCCCATTACAATTAGGCATTATTTTTTCTCCTGTCTTACCTGACAGGGCCAGTCTTACTGCCTGTGTGTCAACTATTCCCTTTGCAGGATCAGAAAAAGAAGCCTCAACAGAATGATGACCGCCTGGATCAATAAACATGTCCGATCTCATCAGCCTGTCCTGGCCCACAAGATAGGCATCTCCTGTCTTTCCCATACCGGAGCGTTCCTGCATGATTTTTCTGATGGCATCAATGGAAATCTGAAAAGCCAGCACTCCAAGTGTTTTACCGTTCTGCCTGACCGGAGTTGCAATGAACATTGCAGGAGCATTATTGGACGGGGGATATGGTTTGGTATCTGATAATGCAGTGTCTCCTTTTTTTATCGCAAGCTCCCATACATCCTTTAATGAAGAATTTATAGTATCAACCCTCTGCCCGAAATCAGCTTCCTTGGCAATGGTAAAATAGGTATCTCCATGATCAGGGCCCATGAAAAAAATATCATAATATCCATATTGTTCCAGGAAATATTTGAAATGTGAAAAAAATTTATCGTGTGTCTTACGATAAAGATCAGGGGCATCAAATCTGCCCTCAGCATGGCCCAGGAATTTGCCTCCATTTACGCCTCCACCTGCGTCAAAAGCAGCTTTCAGCTCCTTCATGGCTTCCACGGTAAATGGATTATCGGCAAGAACCTTAATATCAGCGACTTTCTCTTTAAAAAACGATTTTATCTGAAGTTTTCTCGTCTGTCTGCTTGTCTTGAGCTGATTAAAAGCTTCATTTGACAGGCCACGCGAAGACAGATTGATGGCAACAAATCCTAAAACCGCAAGTGGCACAATACTTAAGACAAGAAAACTGCTGACAAACTTTATACTGAGTTTTAAATCTCTGAATTTCTGCATGGATCGGATCCTCCTGAATCAAATAAAAATCTATTCCAAAAACTGCCAGCAATTAATTTTCATGTGTGCTGCCACATGATTCTTCCGGCATAAGCCCGCAATACACAAGATCTGCTATTTTCGATGTATCTCCTGCAGCTTCCTGAAAAACAGAAGCCAGCTGATAATATGTTTCAAGCTGGGATCTCAGGGCGAAATACCCTGGTTTTCCTGAATCACCGCATGGGGAGATTCTTCCGGGTAAAATTTTTGATCGCCTCATTGCCTACTCCTGTAATTTATGGTTATTCAAACCTGATATCCATGAACAGTAGCAAATATCATGCCGTTCCGCAGAAAATTCCATCAATACCTCTGCATCTCAATAAACTGACCATAACCCTGCCCGGATATCCGGATCAAAAGTACTGAAACCAGCAAAAATAAATGTATCAGTGATATCGTGATGATACATTCAATACACATATGTCTTGCATCAAAAATTAAAAAACGAAAAATAAAAAAACAGAATTCAACCTGATAATTAAATATTAATACCAGAAAAAATGAATTTTTCAAGAAGTTTATTTTAAAATCTTCCATTTACTGCGCAGCAGATCCATATTATCAACAAGCAGCCCCATATAAACATATTCCATTTCAAGCATCTGCACATCTTTTTTTCTGAGCCATTCACCAAGCCAGGCAAACCTTAGAGCCAGAACAAATTCAGGGAAAAATTTCCACTCCAGCTCAGAAAAAACGCCACGATTTACAAGAAAATCCAGAAAAGAGGTAACCATGGGCATTAAAAGCCCTTCAGGGTTTTCAATGCCAGCGCACCCCACAAGGTTGGCAGCATCATAGATTCTTGGTTTCATGCCTGTAAATTCCCAGTCAATGACAGCTTTGATTCTAAGTTTATCCCATATCACATTTAAAGGATGAAGATCTCCATGGCATATACATATTGGCAGTGTATCATGGATCTGCATGAAATGATTTCCCAGAAACTTACGAAATTCAAAAAATTTTTCATGTTCATCAGGATCGTAAACTTTCATATCCTTAAATATTTCGTATATATAATCCCTGACAGAAAAAAACGAAAACTCTGTCTGTTTTTCAACATGGAATGACAGGCTGCAAAGCTGTGATACAAATTCTGCAAGGCTTCTGCCCATATCGGCAGATTCAAGATATTCAGGACGGACAAGCTCGGTACCGCTGACAAATGGTGTCACCTGAAACAATGCATCTGCATATGACACAAGAAACTGCCCGTTTATACTTTTCAGAGGCCCAAGTGCCTGTAAGAGTCCATTCTGCCTCAGAATACAGGTTGCCAGTGCAATCTGTCTGCGGTGCCAGGCTCTGGATTCACCAAATTTTTCAACCAGAAAAAGCTTATCTGCATCATTTGCAAAAACCGCCCTTGCAAGTGTCCGGTCAGGGCTACCCTGGATGTTCTCCTCCCGGCGCACACCTTCAATATTCAGATTCCATGTTGAATTCAGCCATGGGATAAATTCAGAATCATGTATTTCACAAAATTTGTGCAATGTGTGATTCAAGCTGCTCCTTTGGCAGGGCACCAACAAGTTTATCAACAATCACTCCGTTTTTTACCAGAAACATGGTTGGAATGCTTGAAATTGAATATCGTGACCCTGTTACAGGATTTTCATCCACATTAAGCTTTGCGATTTTCAATCTTCCAGCATATTTCAGGGCCAGAGCATCCAGAACAGGTCCCACAGCACGGCAGGGCCCGCACCATGGGGCCCAGCAATCAACCAGCACGGGCAGAGAACTGTTCAATACTTCCCTGTCAAATGAATTATCAGTTACATTGACAGGCCTGGTCAAAATTTCCGGCATAGCTGCTCCACACCTGCCGCATACAGGATGATCATGTATTCTTGATACAGGGATCCTGTTTTTTGTCCCGCATTTCGGGCACGCCAGTATAAAAGAATCATTATTCATGAAATACACCTCAAATCAATGCTGCTATATCTTTTCCATATGACTGGGCAGCCTGAATACCGCCTTCGACCCAGCTTGCTTTAAGCATGAGAGGACCTGACACCATGTTCATTTTAAAGATATGTTCCATTGTGTCAAAAATCCTTCCAGGTGCTTCTCCGCTCCATCCGTATGCGCCAAAGGCTCCACCCGGTTTTCCCTCAAGGCCTGCCCTTTCCGCGATAAACAGAATCTGCTTCATTGATGAAATCATCTCACCATGATAGGTTGCAGAGCCGAATGCGTAGCCATCATAAGCCTTGAGGTCATCTTCCTTTTTTATTTCGCTTGTTTTTTTTACGACAGCTTCATGTCCTGCAATACGGACTCCCTCAGCCACAAGTTCTGCAATGGCTTTTGTCTCATCTGCTCTTGATGCATAGACTATCAGCACTTTTCCCATTTTTCACTCCTTTGTTAAATTAAAAATCAAATAAAATATGCTGGCCAGCCATTTTTGGATTTTCAGTGCCGGTCATGAACATGGCCTTTTTCAAAGTATTATGAATATATTCAAAATGCATCCTTACTCCTGCAGTTCCGCCACCCACAGCAGCCCGGATGACATCCCGTCCCAGCATTACAATATCAGCCCCAAGAGCCAGCATTTTCAGCGCATCATATCCGGTTCTGACACCTCCGTCTGCCGTTATCAAAACTGATTTCCCCACTCTTTTACGAATCATGGGCAATACTTCTGCAACTCCGGGGGTGGAATCCATGACACGTCCTCCATGGTTTGACACTGCAATCACCTTCACTCCTGCATCAACACACATCGCAGCCTCGTCAGGCATCATTATACCCTTTACGATAAAAGGCAGGTCAGTCAGTTTCACCAGCTCTGCAATATCTTCTGCTGTTTTTTTGAACACAGGCTGGCCATGGGAAGCCATAATGGTGGAGCCACACCCGTCCAGGTCAATTCCTGCAGCCCTGCATCCACAGGCCTGCGCCTTTTCAACAAGACGTTTTAAAACATCCTGTGCCCTTGGCTTGAAAATAGGAATACCATAGCCGTTACAGGCTTTTATCGCATCCAGGGCCGGGTTGTGCTCTTCAGTATAAAACCATGTATCTCCCCGAAGCCCTATTGTTCCGGCCTGCTGCGCTCCCTTCAATATACTGATGCAAAAACATGTTTCATCCATGACATTATTATATTTTTCAATACCAGCTGTTGAGGATGCAAGCACAGGAAAATCAAGATCAATACCAAGAAAGGAACATCTGGTATCAGGTTCAAAATGTTTCCCGACAACAGACATGTTAAACCTTATTGATTCAAGTGCCAGGGCATTGGCACGAAATGACCTGCCCTGACCAGCTCCTCCAAAACCGATTGGTTTGCCATATGCTCCCCGCTGGCATATTTTATCCATATCTCCATCACAATAAGGATATGCTGCACATATTCCCTTAAGTTTTTTTCTTGCTGCATCACGAACCTGGTCAAGGGTTTCCGGAACTTCATCCTTTTCCATGATCATTCTGGCATCTGCCTGACATTTTTCACACACCCCAGGCTTATCATCACTTTGCATTGTCTCACAGCACAGGGAACAATACCATTGGCTCATTGATTTTCCTCCTTTCATGGAAACAGGGATTCAGGATTTTCCTTAAGATATCACCTGTTTTCCGTTTTTTCAATCCACTGCAGAAATCAACTTAAGCAAAATTCAGGCCATAAATTGGCCTTGTCAGCATGGCATAAATCGTGCGATATTATATTTTCACGAAAAAACCTGCTGGCGATGATTCAGCCAGACATGGATTTCACATCAAGATAAAGGAGAAAATTCTGATGGGAAACAATAAAACCATATTATATGCATTAAGTACATGCAGTCATTGCAAATCAACAAAAAAACTGCTGAACCAATGCAATGTTGAATATGAGTACATAGAAGTGGACGATCTTGAAGGCGAGGAACGCAAGGCCATTCTTGCAGACATACGGGCCATGAATCCAAGGTGTTCATTTCCGACCATAAAAATCAATGATATTGTTATTGTGGGATACAGGGAACAACAGATCATGGAGGCTCTGGGAATAAATGAATAAGATTGAACAATTATACGAAACTTTGAAAAAAGCTAATGAAGCCAAAGGCGTCTACTTCAACAAGGATAAAGATCTCGTGTTTGAGCTTATTGAATCACTTGTCAAGAACAAGGAACGTTACGGATACATGGCCTGCCCGTGCAGGCTTGCAAGCGGCGACAGGGATGCTGACAGGGATATTATCTGTCCTTGTGAATACAGGCAGGCCGACCTTGAGGAATATGGGGCCTGTTTCTGCGGGCTTTATATATCTGAAAAACTCAACAGCAAAAAGATGCAGTCACATTATGTTCCGGAAAGAAGGCCGCCAGAAAAGATATACTGACAAACCTTGACTAACCATAGATAAAGGGAAAAAACATGAGAGTCTGGAAGTGCACAATCTGCAATTACATACATGAAGGCCCTGCTCCACCTGACAAATGCCCTGTATGCGGAGCAGGACCAAACAAATTCATTGAAATCACACAAAAAGATGACAAACACAATACTGGCCCTGAGCCAGATAAAACCGGCATGGACAAAATCATGGACATGCTTGTAAAACACCATGCCCATCCTATTCTGGTTCATACACCCAACGGGCTTGTGCCCGTTGCAGTCCTTCTGTGGGCAGTTGCCTGGATATCAGGCAGCCAGATACCTGCAAAAGCTGCTGCCATTGATCTTGGTTTTGTTGTTGCATCCCTGCCGCTTGTCATCTTTACAGGAGTGCTTGAATGGAAACACAAGTATAAAGGCCATCTGACATCTGCCTTCAGGATCAAAATACTGGCAGCCGCAGTTACAGCGGCAGGAAGTGTGGCAAGTCTCATATGGTACCTGGCAGTTCCTGATGTTCTGTCCTCACCTGGAGCAGGCCTTTTTATTTTCATCAACCTTGTGATGCTTGCAGCCACAGGTGTAGCAGGACATATTGGTGGCAAATTCGTTTTCAGGGATTAAAATTCAAGTACAATTCCCACAGGGCAGTGATCAGACCCAAAGATATCATTATTGATAAAGGCCTGGGTTACAAGGCCTTTATCAATAAGATCCTGTGTGACAAAAAAATAATCAATGCGCCACCCTGCATTGTTTTTCCTGGCATTAAATCTGTACGACCACCATGAATATTTAACCTTGTCAGGATGAAAATACCTGAAGGTATCCACATATCCTTTATCCTGCATTCTGTCCAGAACATCCCTTTCAATTCTCAGAAAACCTGAACGTTTTGAATTGGGCCCGGGATTCTTAAGATCAATTTCATTATGTGCAGTATTGAAATCTCCTGTGATAACAAGACTTTTTCCCCTGTTTTTAAGATCATCTGCAAGATTTATGAACCAGTCATAGAAATCAAGTTTGTATTTCAGACGCTCATCACTCATCTGACCGTTGGGAAAATAAATATTGAACAGTGTAAATTCAGGATAATCAAGCTGAATCATGCGTCCTTCATTGTCAAATTCAGGCCGGCAAAAAGATGTTGTTACCCTGTCGGGAACAGGTCTTGAAAAGGCGGCAACTCCGCTGTATCCTTTTTTAACGCTTGAATATGCCCAGAACGATTCATAGGTGGGCATGTTAATCATTTCCTGTGTTCTCTGATGCTCCTGCAGTTTTGTTTCCTGAAGCAGGAGAATGTCAGGATCAAGGGTCTGTACGCTTTTCATAAAATCTTTTTTCAATACAGCCCTGAGTCCGTTTACATTCCAGGATATTATTCTGAACCTTTTTTTATCACTCATGTCTGCCTCCGGTCTGAAAATTTATTTCATATGTCTCACGATACAGGTATGTTCTGATACATAAAGCACGCAGGATCACGATTCATTCAGAATTATCCGCGCATCTGCAATAACACACCTGTCCTGTGTACATATGACAGGATTCAGATCCACAGATGCCATATCATCTTCAAAATCCATCACAAGCCTTGAAAATTTCACCAGCACAGAGGTCAGGATATCCATATTCACTCCTGGCCTGCCGCGATGCCCTTTTATGATTGCTGCAGCCTTAAGTGAATCAACCATTGAGGGAATATCTCCTGGTTTTAAAGGTGCCATGCGTATGGCTGTATCATTGTAGACCTCCACGGCTGTGCCTCCAAGTCCAAACACAACTACAGGGCCGAACTGAAAATCATTTTTTGCTCCTATGATCACCTCAATACCATTGATCATCTCCTCGACAAGAACGGTTTCGCAGCCTTCAAGTTTCATGAGCCTTGCCATTTCTGAATCAAGATGGTCAGCAGAGCGTATCCCTGTCACAACGGCATTGTATTCTGTCTTGTGCAGTATTTTTTTTGAAACAGCCTTGACAACAACAGGGCCATCTGTCTTATTAAGAAAACGAACAGCTTCTTCAGGCGAATCCGTCACAACAGATGCAGGCACATCAAAGCCGCGGGATTTCATTACAGACTTGGCATCTGGCTCACAGATCCAGCCGGATTCACGCCCTGTTTCAATGAGTTTCCTGATTTTTCTGTTCAGCATGGTCTGCACCTCTTCAATGCCTTTGCCATGAGCACCGCCCCTTCAACAGATGATGCCACAGGTATGTTATTAAGCTCAAACCCTTCTATTATAATCTTGTACTTGTCTTCCTTGGGCACATAGGCAATCAGGGGTTTGCCCTCGTTTCTTGCAACCTGACTGAGCTTTGCGCCGATATCTGCAGAAACTCCCGGTGAATAGGGAATCAGCAGAGCCATTATGCAGTCAATATTCCTGTCCCTTGAAAGATGTCTCACACAGGTCATTATATCACTGTCAACACAGCTTCCTGTAAGATCCACGGGATTGGCAAGTGAAACAATATTCCTGATTCCCGGGGACAGCTTTGCCCTTATTGTATTTTCTGTTGAAGAATCAATATCAGGAACATTTATTCCATGCATGCTGCAGGCATCTGCTGCAATAACCCCATGGCCGCCGCTAAGGGAAACTATGCCGACATTGGGCCTGATTCCTTCCGGATAACAGCTCAAGGCTTCACAAAAGGATGTCAGCTCATATTCATTGTCTGCCTGGGCCACGCAGAATTGTTTCATGACCTGGGAAAACACCCTGTAATCCCCTGCCAGGGAAGCAGTATGGCTTGAGGCAGCCTGAACTCCTCTGCCGGTCTTGCCTGCCTTTAGGACCACAACCGGTTTGGAACACTTTTCCACCCGCCTGACAAATCTTCGGCCTTCATTTTTGTCAAAACCTTCTATATAAAATGTAATAACGCCAGTCCCAAGATCTTTGTCAAAAAAATCCAGCATGTCAGTTTCCCTGATGCAGGCTTTGTTGCCTATGCTGACTGCAAGGGATATCCCTATACCATGGCCTGCAAATTTCACCATCTGATCCACCAGCACTCCCCCGCTCTGGCTTACAAACCCCACATTCCCCCTGTCAGGACGGATAATTCTTTCTCCAGGCAGAAAAAATGTATCCACAGATCCAGGCGCATATATTCCAAGACAATTTGGCCCTATGAAGGGAAAAGATGCCTCTTTTGCCATGTCTGCCACTTTCTGCTGAAGCTTCATGTTCCCGGATTCTGCAAACCCGCCGGATATTATCACTGCACCCTTCACATTATTCTCAATGCATTGTTCAATGATACCGGGCACATATTCAGCTCTTACCGCCACCACTGCAAGATCAATCTGCTCTCCTATGTCGGCAATGTTCCGGTAAAGATTTTCCCTGTTGATCATGCCGCCCTTTGGATTCACGGCAAATGTCTTAACAGGGTATCTCAAATGATTCTTGTTGTAGATTACATTGGCAGGATGGTCGCCGTGTGAGGTGGATACTCCGATGACCGCCATTGATGAAGGTTTAAAAAGATAGTTCAGATTCACTTTTTTCCTTTCATCCCGGCGAATACAGAATCAGGTTTTTGAAAAGAACGGCTGAAAAGCCGCTCTTTTCTTGCCTGAACTGTACCGGGCTTAGTTTTCCTGGTCAGCCAGAAAATCGTCATACATTGTTTCAAGTGCCAGTTTGTGCTTTGATTCCTCCTGGACAAGGATCATGAACACTTTTCTTGCGTCTTCATTATCTGTCTTATCTGCAAGAGAACTATAAAGTTTTACAGCCTTTTCCTCCCTTTTCATGGCGATCTTGAGAATTTCAGGCATGGGCATGTCTTTCTCATATTCTGTCTCGTCCATGTAATCACTGATTTTAAGGTCAGCCACAGGCTTGAATTCATAGGAATCAATTTTATCCTTATTGCCCGCAATATCGGAAAGAAGAGCAGCGTGTTTTTCCTCTTCCTTTGCAAATTTTTCAAAGGTTTCCTTAAGTGCAGGCCGCGATGCTTCTCCGGCCAGAGATGAATAAAACTGCACAGCTTCATTTTCCCTTGCAATGGCAAATTCCAGTATCTCGTCAACTGATCCAAAATTCATGTTAAATCTCCTTTATCCATTAAGGTTTCAATGTATTTCTGAACTTTTCAGGCTTCCCTGTATCTCTGAAATTAAGGTTGCAAATTGTATACCATATATTCATACGCACAGCACAGAAAATTTTCAAATAAAATATTATTTCAGGCAAATCTTTTCAGATCGCAGATGAACTCATAAACAGCTTTTTCAGTTGTGGCCCAGGAAGTCACAAGCCTCACTGCCGAGCTGTTATCATCCATCTTTTTCCAGATATGAAAGCCGTATTTTTCACTCAGCTTTTCAATGAGCTTATCCGGAAAAACAGGAAAAATCTGATTTGAGACAGGCTTGGTCAAAAATACATATCCTGATTTTTCAATTGCGTCTGCCATTTTCAGAGCCATGGAATCTGAATGGGCTCCCAACTCAAAAAACAGGTTATTCCTGAACAGTTCCATGAACTGAATACCCATTACCCTGCTCTTTGCAAGCAAAGCCCCTTTCTGCTTTAGATGGAACCTGAAATCCTTTTTCAGGCCTTCATGGTTGATAACGATTGCTTCTCCAAGAAGTGCCCCGTTTTTTGTTCCTCCAATATAGAAGATATCAACCAGTTCTGACAGCCCCGGCAGGCTCAGGTCATTGCAGGGCGCGGCCATGGCAGGACCCAGTCGTGCCCCGTCAAGATACAGAAGCAGGTCATGGTTTCTGCAGAATTCAGACAATTGTTCAAGTTCATTTCTGTTGTATATACTGCCTGTTTCAGTTGAATTGGAAATAAAAACAAGCCTGGGACTCACCATATGCTCATCACAGTGCATATCAATAACAGGTTTTATATCATCAGGTGTCAGTTTACCTGTATCAGTCTCGAGTGTATTGATTTTATGGCCTGTTGCCTCTATGGCACCGGCCTCATGTACGGCAATATGTCCGGTAACAGCAGCAATGACAGATTCATAGGGCTTGAGAACAGAGGAAATCACGACCAGGTTCGCCTGGGTCCCTCCTGAAATAAAATGTATATCTGCATCTGAATTGTCCAGGTGGGTGCGGATCATCTGTTTTGCCTCAGTGCAGAACCTGTCTTCACCATATCCTTCTGCCTGAATCAGATTTGTCCTGGCAAGCGCTTCAAGAATCGATGGATGAGCTCCCTCACTGTAGTCGTCATAAAAGTTGTATTTACACATTTAAACTTCTCCATGAAATGTGAATCAGGTAAATGTAAATATTATAAAAAACTTAAACCTGCATATTATGACACAATCCAAGTATCAGGCAACACCTATGTTTTCATAATTCACTGAAATAAATTTTTCGCGGGTTTTATTGATTACCAACTTATGATATATTATCAGACATAAGCTTATTTTAATCTGAACGGACGGCCATATATCATGCATCCTCCTGATCCGCTGAATGACAGCAGTGTATACGAAACTTTATTTAAAAGTTCACATTTTATCCAGCTCATTATCGATCCTGATGACGGTATGATACTGGACGCCAACAAGGCTGCCCAGAAATTCTATCAGTACACCAGGGAAGAACTGACCAGCATGACGATTTTCAGCATCAATGCAATGCCAAAAAAACAGGTTGAAAAAGAAATGCTGCGGGTAAAAAAATGCAGATGCAATCATTTCAATTCCCGTCATATTCTGAAAAACAATGAAATAAGAGAAGTTGAAATATGTTCCGGCCCCATTGAATTTCACAGCAGAACAGTTCTATATTCCATAATCCACGATATTACAGCAACAAGGCGTGCACAGAAAACCCTTCAGAAAAGCGAAGCAACCATCAAGGCAATGATCGATGCCACAAACAGCCTTGTATACCTTGTTGATATGGACGGCAAAATTATTAATCTCAACAGATCAGGCGCAGAACTGTTCAACATGACTCCTGAACAGATGACAGGCAAAAACTTTAAATCCTTTTTAAGTGAAAATGATGTTTCAAAGCTTACAATGCTTGCCAATAAAGTTATACAGACAGGCAGGGCACTGAACTACAGCAAACAGATTAATAAAAAGCATTATGACGTGCAACTTCACCCTGTCCCTGACGAATCCGGCAAAATTGCACAGATCTGTGTTTTTGTCAATGATATCAGTGAAATAAAAAAAAGCGAGCGTCTGCTTGCAGCCATTGAAACCGCAGGGGGTATCTGTCATGAAATGAATCAGCCCCTTCAGGTGATACTTGGCAATCTTGAATTGTGCAGCCTGAACATGAAAAAGGACGATCCAAATCTGAATCTGATCAATACAGCCATGTCACACACCCAGAAACTTGGAAGTATCACAAAAAAACTGACCAATATCACACGGTATGAAACAAAAGAATATATCAGAGGAACCATTCTTGATATAGACAAGTCATCTGAAATCAAGTGAAAGACATCAGCTCTGCACCTTTGCTTCCAGGTCTTTGACAAGATCCTCATAAGAGCCCTTCTGAAGGCTCTGGTCAAACTGGGATCTGTAATTACCCACAAGACTGACACCTTCTATTACAATATCATATACCATCCATGTGCCGTCTTTTTTTCTGAACATCCTGTAATCAATGGGTATTTCAACAGTATCTGTAATAACCTTTGTATATATCTGGGCTTTTCTTTTTTTTACAAATTCCTTTACAAAGGTTACTTTTTCATCTGTATATGCCTCAATCTTGGAAATATAGGTTTTTTCAAGCAGTTTACCGAAAAGTTCGGCAAACTGTTTTTTTTCCTGAGTGGTTCTTTTCCTCCAGTGACGTCCCAGTGTAAGCTGAGCCATCTTTGTCTGGCTGAAGCGTTCCCTTATTACCTTTCTCAATGCTTCCCTTCTTTGTTCTGTGTGTTCCTTTCCCTTAAGGCCAGGGTCTCTGAGGATTACAAGCAGTTTGTCAATGGTGGTCTTAAGCTGATCCCTGGCAGGCGAAGCAAGGGCATTATGTACAGGAAACATAAAATACAAAATACAAAATACAACAGCAGCAGATTTAAACAATTTCATTATTTCCTCCCAGAAATCAGATCATTTTTCCTTCAATTTTGCTCAAATGGTGCAAAACTTCATCTTTATCATCTTTAATCGTAAAAATATTATCCAGTTTTGTAAGTGCCAGGGCATTTTTAACATTAGGGCCAGGCCCTGTAAGTATAAACTGCCTTCCATCTTTTTTTTTGCTCCACTGAAGGCCTTCAACAAGAGTGGCAATTCCTGAGCTGTCCATAAAGGAAACACCTTTAAGGTCAACAACAATTGCCTTTACTTCCTTTTTAAAGTACGGCAGCATCTCATCTCTGAAATTAGGAGAAGTGAACATGTCCACTTCTCCTTCAATGCTTATGATCGCTATATTGTGTTTTTCACAGCTTTTAATCTTAAAACCCATATACCTTTGCCATTTTATCTTTATTTATTGAAAATATATTTACTGACCAGTTCTTCCAGACTTATGGCAGATTCAGTATCTGTCAGTGAATCTTTGTCGTGCAGGAATTCATCTGAGCCTCCTGGGGACAACTTGATAAATTTGTCGCCTATGATGCCTTTAGTTCGTATGGATGCAATGGAATCATCTGATATTTTTGTTCCTTTTTTTATCTCCATCTGCACCAGAGCTTCATCATCATCAAGCGAAATCCTGCTGACCCTGCCCACCGGCACACCTGCAATTTCCACTGACGCCCCCACCTTTAAACCTTCAATTGACCCGAACCTTGCATTAATTGTAAAATTGTCTGATCCAAACAAATCCACATTGCCGAGATTGACAGAAAGATAAACGAGACAGGCCATCCCGGCTATCATAAAAAGACCCACTGAAATTTCAGTTTTTTTTCCATACATGATGAATAATTTAAATCCTATAGCAATAAAGATGTCAAGACATAATCCACAATCAGGATTGAAAGGGAAGTGATGACAACCGTATTGGTGGTTGCCCGGCTTACCCCTTCAGTGGTGGATTCACAGGACACTCCCATGAAAGAGGATATCCAGCTTATCATAAGACCAAAAAATATTGATTTTAAAATCCCTCCGTAAATGTCCGTAAAAGTCACGGCTGCCGCCATCCTGCCCCAGTAGGCACCCTCATTGACTCCAAGCAGTCTGACACCCACAAGATATCCGCCTGTAACACCCACAAGGTCGAACAATGCCGTCAAAAGAGGCAGAGACAGGATTCCTGCAAAAATTTTCGGGCTTACAACATATTTCACAGGATCAATTGCCATCATTTCAAGGGCAGGAAACTGATCCGTGATCTTCATTATACCGATCTGGGCAGTAATTGCAGACCCTGCCCTGCCTGTAACCATGAGAGCGCAGAGAACAGGGCCAAGTTCCCTTATGATGGACAGGGCAACCATTACACCAAGGGCTGCTGCTGCTCCAAACTGGCTAAGGGAATAATATCCCTGAAGGCCAAGTACCATACCGGTAAAAAGTGCAGTCACAAAGACAATCAGCAGGGATTTTGACCCTATAAATTCAATTTCCTTTATGATGCGGTTCAGCCTGAAAGGCACAAGAAAGCCCCGGTAGACTGCAAGAATCAGAAAATTTCCGCCCCGGAGGAGCTTCTTCACCATATCGACGCGGT